>NZ_JACUZI010000006.1:0-371607 GCF_015355705.1 Nocardia sp. XZ_19_231
AGCGAATCAAAATTATCTAACTAGAGTCCGAAAACCTAGCAAATCCGAACACCAGCAAAAAAGATTCGCTGTTGTTCAATGTCCAACCTCCCACGACCGGGGGGTACATGAAAGATTGGAACCAATAAATTATTATTGGCACTGACATTCATCGACACACTATTGAGTTCTCAAAGAACACACGCACACACTTCTACCAACAACATGTCGTCGGGGTTTCGGTGAGGCAAGGGTTCAAACTTAGCTCAACCAACCGGCCGGAAGCAAATCCGATCCGAGTTCTGCTGAACACGCAATCAGTCAGGCGCTCATCGTACTACCTCGTGTCCCGGCCGCTGGGCGGCTGAGTCGGTGTCCGTGTCGCTCTGACTCGAATAAAGTTACGTGCCGACAATTGCAATGTCAAATCCCCTAGTCAGGGGATATTTTCGCAGTGTTCATGTATGAAAGGCCGCATGACGGAGGAACATAGCGTGAAGCGACGGCGGTTGCGTCGCATCGCGAAGACCGGACTTGTCGCGGCGGGTGGGCTGATGTTGGTGACGGCTGGGGCGAACATCGCTATGTGGACTTTGTCGTCCGGCCATAGAAGTGATGTGGCGGCCGCGCCCAGTGCACCTGTCGTGATCGTCCCGGGTGCCAAAGTGGGGCCGGACGGAACTCCGATGGCCTACCTGAGGGGACGTCTCGATGTGGCGATCGAGTTGGTCGAGGCGGGCAAGGCTGAGGAGATTCTGCTGTCCGGGGATGCCGGCGGCACGTCGGGCGACGAGATCGCGTCGATGACGCGCTATCTACTCGACCACGGTATCGATCCGGCCATTGTCCGGTCGGATCGTGCTGGGCTTTCCACACGGGAGACCTGTGAGCGGGCGAGGTCGATGTTCGGCATCGAGCGGGCGATCATCGTGAGCCAGTATCAGCATCTCCCCCGTGCGGTGGCGCTGTGCCGGGCAGCGGGGATCGAGGCCGACGGGGTGGTTGCCTATTGCGAGTGCAGGCAGATCACCGAGGTACGCAACAACGTTCGTGAATGGCTGGCAGCACCGAAGGCCGTGGCGGAGATGATTCTGCGCTGATCGCGCGCCTGGACCGCAGCGAGGCTACGAATCGGCGCCATCTCGGAGGTCGTGCCGGCTGCCGCTCGGGAGGCCGAGGGCTTATGTGCGCGTTCACCAGCGCGTAAGGCGGGCCCGCCAGTAGGTTGCGGCACCCCTGTCGAATCTGCTCTCGGATCGTCGCCGGGTCGACGAACTCCAGGTACTCGGACAGCACCTCGAACTCTCTGGCGAGGTCTTCCAATTCCGGTGCGGGCGGATCCGGGTATCCAGCGAGCTCCAGGAGTTGCACTGTGATCCCACCGAGGTGAGAGGCCAACGCGCCCTCGTCGGCTAGCAGAGCTGTCGCGTGATCTCGGGCCAGCCGGAGCCGGACATCTACTTCCCTCGCCCGCCAGTCGGTCACGACGTCCAGTTCGGCCATGGCGACGCGGAACAGTTCGGCGGCTCCACCACAATCCGTTCGGTGCAGGCACGCGAGCTCGACCAGTGCCGGACTCTCGAGTCCACGCGCGAGTGCCTCGGCAGCGGCCATGGACAGGTCTGCACCGTTGAGCTCACCGAGCACGAACAGGTCTGCGGCGTGGGCTAAGTCGTCCATTATTCCAGCGTGCGCGGCCGAAGGTACACGGGTCAAAGGGTTTTCCGAGCGGGCGGTGGAAGCTTCCGGGCGCTCAGGGCGGTCAACCTTGTTCGTCGGCGTGTACGGCGCTGATCGAGGAGAACGGGTGGGAATCGTCAAGGCAGCTGCGATCACGGTGGCCGTGGTGGCCGGGACGGTTGTTGGGGCGGGTTCTGCTGTGGCGGAATCGGAACCGAAGGAGAACATCTTCATCGACATCACCGTGCTGCGGGCGGCGGGGTGCTTGCCGCGACGGTAGGACCAGCGCCGATGGTCTCGCCACGGCCGACGCGACCGTCGGGGTGGCGTGCCAGAGGAATCCTGATCGCGTACCGTGATCGGGGTTGTCTGCAATGATCGCCGACCGGATTGGGGTGCATCGTGGGCGGTTCCGAGCACGCGGCGCGGCTCGTGCGTTTCTGGCAGACCGTGGAGTTGTTCGGTCCACAGCTTGTACCGGACGTCGAGACCGACGGACTGGTGGTCGATCTCGCGGCGGATGAACGCGCGCCGTGGGAAAATCTTGCCGCGCTGCCCCCGTTGAAGACCGGGCGGGTGTGGCAGTTCGTCGTGTACGGCGGGTTGTTCCAGCTGGGGCGCGCGCGGGAATCGCTGGTGCGAACTTTCGGCGAGGATCAGCTCGAGGCCGACGCTCGACGAGCCGGGACCACAGCGGCTTTCGCGGTGACGCTGACCGACAGCGGAGTGGTTGTCGGGGGCTCGGCGACCTTGTCGGGGTTGGCGTGGGCCGTGAATCGGTTGCGAGCGCCGGGGCCCGACGATGTCGGCTGGGCCGACGGGTTCGACCACGACTCGGCGGCATTCACTGCCGCGCTCGACACGCTCACGCGAGACACGCAGTCCGACAACGAACAGATGGGTCCGGCGCCGCGGTGGCGTGCGCTGGATGTGGCAGGCCGTGGGGTGGCGGCTTCGGTGATGGCGGCGGGGGCGGATGGGGTCATCTCGCCCGGGCTTGCCGGGATGTCGGCGTTGGCCTTCGCCGAACGGTTCGACACCGCCGACGACGAGGATATCGCCGAGGCTCCCCGGTTGACCGGGCGCGACCTCCAAATATTCACCGGCGAACTGTGTGCCGCGTTGGGCATTCGATCGGAATTGCGGGCCGGTGGCGTGCGGGTGGCGTGCGTCCAGGTCGCGGCGCGTGACGCCGACAGCGATGCCGCCGAGGATCGGCTGAACAGCGGGCTGGGTCCCGACCTGGCCGAACTCGCGAAGGCGGTGGAACGCGGCGATATCGGCGCTGCGCTGCGGAGCTACCTCATGGCGGCGGAAGGGCTGGCTGTCGACGACCGGATCGATGTGCGTCGACGACAGGACGCAGTGGTCGAAGGACTGCTTCCCCAACTCGTGCCGGACGGTCGCTGGCCCGGCGACCCGCTGGTGTCGGGTCAGCAGTTCGCGGTCGACCGCGCGCTGTCCGAATTGCGTGATGGTGCCGGGATTTTCGCAGTGCACGGCGCGCCCGGAACCGGGACGACGACGATGCTGCGAGACCTGCTGGCCGGGATTCTGGTCGAGCGGGCCGCGCAGCTGGCGGCATTCGACGATCCGATGGCGGTGTTCGCGGGGATCACCGAGCAGGTCCAGGTGGCGAAGAACTACACGGTGGGCGCGCACCGGTTGGCGAACAGCGTGACCGGGTTCGAAGTGGTGCTCGCGACGGGCAGCGATGCCACCGCGGCCGACGTGGTCGCCGAGGTCCAGCATCGTGGCGCGATCGACGGCGAGCTCAATCACTTCACCGACCTGGCCGAACTCGTCGGCGGTGCACCCGCGTGGGGGTTGATCGCCGCGGCACTGGGCGGAACGCGACGAACATTCGCCGAACAGTTCTGGTTCGGGGATCGGTTCGCCGCCGAGCGGAAGACCGGGGCACCCAACGGTGGGATGCTCGACATCCTCAAACAGGCCGAGGCCGATCCGGATTCGATTCCGGATTGGCCGACCGCGGTGCGCGACTTCACCACTCGTCGCGCCGAAGTGCGCAGGCTCGCGCAAGACCGGCAGAACGTCGCCGATGCGGTTGCCGACCTGCCCACGATGAACGCGGGGTTGCAGTCGACGGCGGTCGAGATCACCAATGCCGATGACGCACACGCACATTGGCGGGAGCGTCATCAGCTGGCGACCGAACATCTGCGGGCCGCCCAGGCCGCGCATCATCGGGCAGGCAAGTTCCTCACCGAGCACGGTGGGCGCAAGCCTGGGTTCGTGGCATCGCTGTCGACAGGGTTTCGGGCGGGGCGGCGGTGGAGTGCGCGCAGCAATGAGTTGCTGCGCGAACGACATATCGCCGAGGCGGACATGCGGCGGCGCCAGACCGAGGTCGAATACACACGCGAACAGTGGGCGGGGGCGGCCGAGAACGGACGCACGCTCATTCGCGAGCACATCGAGTTAACCGAGCGACGGGCGGCGGCGCTCGACATCATCGAGCGTGGGCGCGAGAACTGGTCGCGCACAATCCCGTTCGGCGATGTCGCGGGTGACGACGAGCAGTTCCAGCTGTGCAATCCCTGGGCGGACGAACAGTACGCGAGCGCACGGCGTGAGTTGTTCCTGTCTGCGTTGAAGTTGCATCGCGCGTTCCTGCTCAACGCGGCGCCGCGGATTCGCGACAATCTGATCGTCGCCATCGCGTTGATCCGTGGTGAGCTCGCGGTCGCGCCGAAGCCGGAAACCGTTGCGGCGGCGTGGCAGACGCTGTTCTTCGCGGTGCCGATGATCACGACGACCTTCACCGCGCTGCCTCGACTGTTCGCCGGGCTCGGTCCCGAGGCGCTCGGATGGTTGTTCGTCGACGATGCCGGGCAGGCCGCGCCGCAGTCGGTGGCCGGTGGGTTGTGGCGGGCTCGGCGTGCGGTAATCGTCGGTGATCACCGGCAGTTGGGACCTGTTGGCGTGCTGCCCACTTCGGCGCAGGAAGCATTGGTGCAGCAGTACGGACTCGATGCGGAGTGGATGCCGGATCAGGCGTCGGTGCGCCAGGCAGCTGATCGTGGGGCGCGGTTCGGGACGTGGCTGATGCCCTCGGATTCGGTCGCGCAGGTGTGGGTCGGTACGCCGTTGCGGGTCCATCGGCGCAGTGACAGGCCGATTTTCGAGCTCACACATCACATTGCCTACGACGATGATCTGCTGGTGTTCGCCACCCCGGATCGGCCGGAGTTCCCCGGGCACGATCGGTGGATCGATGTGAGATCCGCACGGGCCGAGGGTAATTGGATTCCCGGTGAAGGTGATGCGCTGGCCGCGCTGCTCGCGCGGTTGACCGAGGACGGGGTGGCCGCGGCCGATATCCGCGTGGTCAGCCCGTTCCGCGATGTCGCCGGGGGCGCGCAGGAGGTCGCGCGTGAGGTGCTCGGTGCGGAGTTCGCGGAGCGGCAGGTGAGCACTGTCCATGCGATGCACGGCAGTTCGGCCGAGGTAGTGGTGCTGATCCTGGGAACATCACCTGCCGCGGGTGGGTCGCGACGGTGGGCGGCGACGAATCCGAATGTGCTCAATACGGCGGTGTCGCGGGCACGGCGGCGGGTCTACGTGATCGGCAACTACCGATTGTGGAGCAGCCAGCGGTATTTCGACGACCTCGCAAGGCGCTGGACGGTCGAGACCGAGCAGTTGGTCGATCAGACCGTGAGCCGGTAGAAGCGCCAGAATCCGAAGTCCTCGATCGGGAGGACGTCGACGGCGGTGAAACCGGCCTTCTCAGCATACTCCCCCAGCTTCGCCGAGCGCATGACCGTGCCGGTGCCGGCTGAGCCGGGATGTGCCATGCCGTCGGGTAGGCAGACCAGCAGGCTGAACCCGTACATCAGGCGGTCGATATCGCTCGCGGGTGCGGTGAATTCCGGGGCGACGGCCTCATCCATGATGATCACCGACCCACCCGGACGCAGGGCTTTGCGCATCGAGGTCAGCACCTCGACGGGGTGCGGCATGTCGTGCAGGCATTCGAAGGCGAACAGCGCGTCGTAGGTGGATCCGGGGAGGTCGGTGGCGGCGTCGGCGTGGTGGAAGCGGACGCGATTGCCGAGCTCGGCGGCGTTGTCGGTGGCCATCCGCACCGAGGGTTGGTCGATGTCGTAGCCGTCTACCGCCAGCTCGGGGTAGGCGCGGGCAAGGGCGATCGCGGACCAACCGCCGCCGGAGCCGATGTCGGCCGCCTTGGCATTCGGGCGTGAAAGCAGCGCGTGGATGTCAGGGACCGCAGACAGATCGGTGGCGAGACGTTGTTCGAACCAGGGCCGGTTCATGTCCGACTGGGATTCGCGCATGTCGGCGCCGTATTCGGACCAGCCGACGCCACCACCGTCGCGGTAAGCGCGCACGAGCGCGGGCATCTGGGCGGCGGCGCCCGCCAGCATACGAGCAAGTGGCGCAAGGTAATTGAGACTGTTCGGGTCGGTGAGAACTTCCGCAGCGCCAGTAGGCAGCGCGAACCGCCCGTCCGCGGTCACCGTCAGAATCTCGGTCGCCGCCTGCTGCTCGAGCCACTCCTGCGCATACCGGCGATCCCCACCCGCCCGCGCTATCAACTCACCCGCATCCGCGGGACCACCCTCGGCCAACGCCCGATACCAGCCGAGCCGATCCCCGAGATGCACCGCGAGAATGTCGATCGCCCCGAGTGCGGCCCCGAACAACCGGTCGGCGAACTGCTCACTGGTCTGATCCGCTCCACTCACCGGTCGTCCTCCTGTTGATGCGACACGAATCGGCATCGACTCGTTGATACGGATTACGCGCCGCCGAGACCAACGGTTCATCCGCCCAACGATTCGATCTCCAGCCTATCCGTTGCGGAGTGTTAGCGAGACAATGGCCGAAGGGCTTCGAATGATCGGACCAGTCATGAGAACAGAGCAATTACTCGGATCAGCAAGTTGCGCTGCCGTAGCTATCGCCATCGCGATGTCGCCGTCAGCCACCGCTGAACCGATCACCGACGTACTTCGCAACAGCGAATCGAGCCAGTTCCGTGCAGCACCGGGTCACGACTGTCACTCGTCCTATGACCCTTGTGTCCCGATCGTCAGCGACGTGGACTGCGAGGGTGTCGGTGATGGGCCGGTCTACACGGGGCCCGTTCGCGTGATCGGGCCCGATGAGTACGGGCTCGACCGCGACGGTAACGGATTGGGGTGTGAACCTCGCTGATTCGCCGGTGTACAGCCACGCACCCTACGGCGAATCGAACAAAAGGGCGCCGGATTCCAAGGTGGTGCCGATGGTGTCGGTGTGGACGGAGTTCTTCGCTGAGTCCATGACTACGACAGGGCAGATGATCGAGTAGCCGGTGGCGGCGGTTTTCGTCGGGTCGAAGGTGACGATGGGGGCGCCTGCTTCTACCGTGTCGCCTTCTGCGGCAAGGAGTTCGAAGCCTTCGCCTTTGAGTTTCACCGTGTCGATACCCAGGTGGACCAGGACGCCGACGCCTTGGCCGAGGATCACGAAGGCGTGGGGGTGGAGTTTGAGGATCTTGCCTGCGATGGGGGCCGTCACCGTCAGTGGGCCGCGGGTGCGGTCGGGGTCCAGGGCGACGCCGGAGCCGACGATTTGTTCGGCGAAGACCTGATCGGGGACCTCGGACAGGGCAACGACCGCGCCGGGGAGCGGGGCGAGGACCGGGATGCTCAAAGGATGTCCTCGATGTCGTCGGCCAAGGTGTCGGCTTCGGGGCCGACGACGACCTGCACGACCGAGCCCGACTTGAGCACACCGTGCGCCCCCGCGGCCTTGAGCGCGGCCTCGTCGACCTTGCTTCCGTCCTTCACCTCGGTGCGCAACCGGGTGATACAGGCCTCGATCTCGACGATGTTGTCGGCGCCGCCGAGGCCCGCAACGATCGCTTCCGCTTTGGACATGTGTTCTCCCTTTCCACGGTGGTTGCCGGTACCAGTATGGGAGTCTCGAATGTGCGCCACGTCATATTCAGCGGTTGACATCCGACCTTCACCTGGTCAAACTGGCAACTGGTTATGACCGGACAGTACCCGTCGGGTACACCGGTTCACAACAGTTAACCCGGATCGGCGGGCAAGCCGGTCCTCCCTCGCCGAGACCGCCGGGAAGCCGGCACGAAGAAGGTCGACATGACTGCCGTAACCGACACACCCAAACAAGAATCGAAGGTGTTCGCGGGATTGCAGCGCCTCGGTCGCAGCCTCATGCTGCCGATCGCTGTGCTCCCCGCGGCGGGCATCCTGCTGCGCATCGGCCAGGACGATCTCCTCGGCCGCTTCTCCGCGCTGGAAAGCGCCGCTTCGGTCATCTCGGCAGCCGGGCAGGCCGTGTTCACCTGGCTGCCGCTGATCTTCGCCGTCGGTATCGCGATCGGCTGGGCCAAGAAGGCCGATGGGTCGACGGCGCTGGCCGCGGTGGTCGGTTACATGGTGATCAACGGCGTCTTCGACGCGATGTCACCGATCGTGCTCGCAGGAAAGACCGACCCCAAGGGCGCGCAGGCGTTGATCAACTACGGCGTCCTCGCCGGCATCGTGATGGGTCTGCTGTCGGCCATCCTGTGGCAGCGGTTCTATCGTACGAAGCTGCCCGATTTCCTCGGCTTCTTCAACGGCAGGCGGCTGGTCCCGATCCTGACCGCGTTCACCGGCCTGATCGTCGGCGTCGGCATGGCGTTTCTGTACCCGGCGTTCAACTCCGCGCTCACCTGGGTGGGTGAGGCCGTCGCGGACAACTCGATCGTCGGTGGCGGCATCTACGGCACGGCCAACCGCCTTCTCATCCCGACCGGTCTGCACCACATCCTGAACTCCACGGTCTGGTTCCTCGTCGGCGATTACAACGATGCCTCCGGCCAGGTCGTGCGCGGCGACCTCAACCGCTTCTTCGCCGGTGATCCGACCGCGGGCACGTTCATGACGGGCTTCTTCCCGATCATGATGTTCGCGCTTCCCGCTGCCGCACTTGCCATTTGGCGCAATGCGCGGCCGTCGCAGAAGAAGCTGGTCGGCGGCATCATGCTGTCGACCGGTCTGACCGCGTTCGTCACCGGCATCACCGAGCCGCTGGAGTTTTCGTTCATGTTCGTGGCGTGGCCACTGTATGTGGTGCACGCGATCTTGACGGGCACGTCGATGGCGCTGGTGAACGCGCTCGGCATCCATGACGGATTCACGTTCTCCGCCGGCGCGATCGACTATCTGCTGAACTTCGGCAAGGCGACCGACGCGTGGCTGCTGATCCCGATCGGGCTCGGCTACGCGGTGATCTACTACGCGCTGTTCAGCTTCGTGATCAAGAAGTGGAACCTGCGGACCCCCGGTCGCGAGGCGGAAACCGACGTCGAGGCCGGCGTGCCCGACACGGCCGCGGTGGAGGCGCAGGCCGCTCTGACCGCCACGGGCGATACTCGAACCGATGCGCCATCGGTCGCCGAAGTCGAAACGAAGTTGAACAAGAAACTGGAAGGTGAGTGAAGCCATGAGCATCCGCACCGTCATCGTCGGATCCGAGGTGGGGCTGCACGCGCGGCCTGCCGCGAAACTCACCAGGGCCGTGCAGGCCGCGGGGGTGCCGGTGCGGATTTCGGTGGGAGGTGGCGAACCGGTCGACGCGGCCAGCGTGCTCGCGGTGATGACACTGGGCGCCGACCACGGGGCCGAGGTGACCCTGCACGCCGAGGGTGCCGACGAGGTCTTGGACCAGTTGGCCGAGCTCATCGCCTCCGACCTGGACGCTGGCTGATGCCGGAACGAGTGATCCGTGGGCTCGGAGTGAGTCCGGGCGTGGTGTGCGCGCCGTGGTTGCGGTTCGGAGCGCAGTTCGAGACCTCGGCGCACGATCCTGTCGGCGGCTCGCCCGCCGAGGAGCTGGCACGGGTCAAGGACGCGCTCGGCGTCGTCTCCGACGAGATGGCCGCGCGGGCGACGCGGGTGACCGGTGTTGCGGCGGAGATCCTTTCGATGTCGGCGACGATGGCCCGTGATCCCGGCATCGTCGCCGCCACGCAGAAGGAACTCGAGGCCGGGATGCCGACGGCACACGCGGTGCACCTGGCGTTCGAGGGATTCTGCGCGAAGCTGGAAGCGCTCGGCGGGTACATGGCGGAGCGGGCGACCGATCTGCGCGATATCGGTGGACGCACTGTCGCGGTGCTGCTCGGGCGGCCGATGCCGGGTATTCCGGAACCGGGGTATCCGTTCGTGCTGGTCGCGCGGGATCTCGCACCTGCCGATACGGCGATGCTGGGTGACAGTGATGTGGTCGGGTTGCTCACCACCGAGGGCGGGCCGACCAGCCATACGGCCATTCTCGCGAAGTCGCTCGCCTTGCCCGCGGTGGTGAGCTGTCCCGACACCGATCGGCTCGTCGATGGTGTACCGGTGCTGCTCGACGGTACGACCGGCGAGGTCGTGATCGATCCCAGTCCTGAGCATCAGCAGGCCGCTGTCGAGCAGGCCGCCGCGGACAAGGCGCGGATCGCGGCGGCCAGCGGGCCGGGCCACACCGCTGACGGGACGCCGGTGCATCTGCTGGTGAATATCGGCACTGTCGACGACGCGGTGAAGGCGGGCCCGGTCGACAGTGAGGGCGTGGGGCTGTTCCGTACCGAGTTCATGTACCTCGGGAAGGCGTCCGCGCCGTCGCTGGACGAGCAGACCGCTTCCTACACTGCGGTTCTCGAACAGTTCGCCGGACGGCGAGTGGTGGTGCGGACTCTCGATGCCGGGTCGGACAAGCCGCTGCCGTTTCTCGATCTCGGCAGCGAGGAGAATCCGGCGCTCGGCGTGCGTGGGTTACGGATCGGCACGGTGTTCCCGGAGACGCTTGCCACGCAGCTCACGGCTCTTGCCCGTGCGGGCGAGGCGACCGGGGCCGATCTGTGGGTGATGGCGCCCATGGTCGCGACCGCGGACGAGGCTGCCGGATTCGCCGCGCTGGCACGGGAATCCGGGTTGACGAAGGTCGGGGCGATGATCGAGATCCCGGCGGCCGCGTTGCGCGCCGCCGATCTGCTCGCGCATCTCGACTTCGTGAGCATCGGGACGAACGACCTGAGCCAGTACACGTGTGCGGTCGATCGGATGGCGGGCGGGCTCGCGCAGCTGCTCGATCCGTGGCAGCCCGCGGTGCTCGATCTGATCGCGATGGTCGGTGCTGCCGGTGCGGCGGCGGGTAAGTCGGTCGGGGTGTGTGGTGAGGCGGCGTCGGATCCGACGTTGGCGCCGGTGTTGGTGGGGCTCGGGGTGACGAGTTTGTCGATGTCGGTGCCCGCTTTGCCCGCCGTGCGGGCGGCGCTGGCCGCGGTGGATATGCAGCGGTGCCAGGACGCGGCGGATGCTGCGTGTGCGGCACGGAATCCGCAGGTGGCGCGTGAGGTTGTCGCGGCGATCATCGGGCGGTCGTGAAAACGGTTGTTGTGTGTGGCTTCCGTCGTCGGTCGTCGAAGACGGTGGGGCACCGGCTGTCGGCCATTGTCGTGCGGACCGAGCGTGCATTTCCGGCGGCCGGATTCGCGGCCACTTCGTCCAGATGCCCGGGAGCTGTCAGCCGCTCAGGTGTCAGGCGTGGCCGGAAGGGTTGGTTGTAATGGGGGTTCTGCGCGGTCGACTCGTAGGGACAGCCGAGGGTGAGATTGCGGACGGGATCGTCGAATTCGATGACCATCGGATCACCTGGGTCGGCGCTGTCGCGAATCATGCTGATTACGAGCGACTTCCAGCACCGAGCAGTGATCTTGTGCTTCCTGGGTTGATCGACCTGCACTGCCACGGTGGCGCCGGGTTCGGTTTTCCGAATGCTGATGCGCGGGGTGCTCGGGTCGCGGCGGCGCATCATCGAGGTCAGGGCACTACCGGGTTGATGGGGAGTTTGGTGTCGGATCAGCCGGACGTGTTGGTCGCGCAGGCGGCGATACTGGCTGATCTCGTCGAGGACGGGGCGTTGCTCGGGGTGCATCTCGAGGGGCCGTTCATCAATGCGAGCCGTTGTGGCGCACAGGATCCCGCGGCGATCATCCCCGGCGACCCTGCGCTGTTCGAACGGATCTACGCGGCGGCGCGCGGCACCGTGCGGTCGATGACATTGGCTCCCGAGACCGCGCATTTCGATGAGCTGCTGGCCGCGATGCGCCGTCATGATGTGCTGCCGAGTCTCGGGCACACCGATGCCGATGCCGCGACCACCGCGGCGCGCATCGCCGATGCTCGTGGCGGGCCGATCACCGCTACCCACCTGTTCAACGGGATGCCCGCACTGCACCACCGCTCCCCCGGACCCGTCGCCGCCTGCCTGGCCGCGGCCGGGCGGGGCGAGATGGTGGTCGAATTGATCGCTGACGGTGTGCATTTGGCACCCGATACGGTGGTGATGGTCTTCGACACCGTCGGGCCGGATCAGGTCGCGCTGGTGTCCGACGCGATGGCGGCGGCGGGCATGAGCGACGGCGACTACCTGCTGGGTGCCCTCGATGTTCAGGTGCACGACGGTGTCGCCCGGCTCGCTACCGACGACGGTTCGCCCGGGGCGATCGCGGGCGGCACGGCACGACTCATCGATGTGCTGCGCTGGACCGTCCTCGATGCGGGCATACCGCTGTCGGACGCGGTCATCTCCGCGACACGTACCCCTGCTCGTGTACTCGGCTTCGAGGGCGAACGCGGCAGTCTCACGGTCGGTGCACGTGCCGACATCCTTGTCACCGACCAGTCATTGCGGCCGCGGCGGGTTTTCGTCGCCGGAACGGAGGGAATCTGATGGAAATCGTGATCCGGGCTGATGAAAACGAGGTGGCGAGCACGGTCGCCGATATCGTCGGCGGCTATGTGACAGGCGGCAACGCGATCCTCGGATTGGCTACCGGGTCGTCGCCGCTGGGGAGCTATCAAGAGCTCGCACGCCGCTATCGCGAGGGTGAGCTGGACTTCTCGACCGCGAGCGCCTTCCTGCTCGACGAGTACGTGGGGCTGCCGAAAGAGCATCCGCAGTCGTACTTCTCGGTGATCCGATCGGAGTTCGTCGACCACGTGAACCTCGACCCCGCCCGGGTGCTGAGCCCGAACGGAGAGGCAGGCGACGTCGCGGGGGAAGGCCGGCGGTATGACGCGGCCATCGCAGCGGCGGGTGGGGTCGACGTACAGCTGCTCGGCATCGGCACCGACGGACATATCGGGTTCAACGAACCCGGGTCGGCGTTGACCTCGCGCACGCGGGTGAAGACGCTCACCGAGCAGACCCGCCAGGACAACGCGCGCTTTTTCGACGGACCGGAGGATGTGCCGCATCACGTGCTCACCCAGGGTCTCGGCACCATCAACGAGGCCGGACATCTGGTGATGATCGCGCTCGGCGCGGGCAAGGCCGATGCGATCGCCGCCGCCGCCGAGGGGCCGCTGTCGGCGTTCTGCCCGGCCTCGGTCATGCAGTGGCATCGCCACGTCACGGTGGTGATCGACGAAGCCGCGGCGAGCAAATTGAAGTTGGCGGACTACTACAAGTACGCGCTGGCGAACAAGCCTGCCTGGCAGTCGTTCTGACGTGACCGCGCTCGAGTTCGCGGTGCAGGATGTAGCGGGCGCGCTCGGCGCTCGCCGTGTCGGGGCGGATCGGGTGGAATTATGTGCGGCGCTGGGCGGTACGGGTGGGCTGACGCCGAGTATCGGGACGATCGAGGCTGTGGTGGGAACCGGGATCCCCGTCCACGTGTTGATCCGGTGCCGGGCCGGCGGTTTCGTGTATTCCGACGCTGCTGAGCTCGCGGTGATGAATGCTGATGCGCGCGCGGCAGTTTCGGCCGGCGCATCCGGTCTGGTGATCGGTGCGCTCACCCCCGCCCACCAGGTCGATGACGAAGGTCTGCGCCGTGTTCTCGATGGTGTCGATGTCGACGACATAGAGCTGACCTTTCATCGTGGGATAGATCAGATCCGCGACCGCGAGGCCGCGCTGGACACGCTGATCGCCGAAGGCATGACCAGGGTGCTCACCTCCGCTGGGGCAGCAACCTGCGCCGAGGGTCTCGACGGACTCGCCGCCCTGGTCGATCACGCGGCAGGGCGGATCCAGGTCATGGCGGGTGGCGGAATCACCGTCGGCGACATCCCGGCATTGCTCCGGACCGGCGTCGACGGGATCCACCTGTCAGCCCGACGTGTCATCGCTGACGACGGCGGACCCGGCGGGGGCGGCAAAGCCGGCCACGAACAACTGGACGAAGAGCTCGCAGTCGCCGCTGCCCGTCAGCTGCTCGCTGTAGACCGGCCGACTCCCCCGGACCCCCGGCCTTATTCAGGCTGATGAACCACCCCGCACGCGACGACGAAATTCAGACGCGATGGCCAGTAGGAGTTCGGCTTTGGCGGGCCACGATCGCGGTCGACACCCGCTCGGACCGCTGCGGCGCCCGCCCACCGCCGTCAGCGACGCGTTTCAGGCGCGCTCGGCGAGGATCAACTCCGCTTCGCCGGGATTGCAGTCGAAGGCTGCTTGAACTGCCGCGACGGCCTTTTCGTGTTCGCCGGCCGCGACGAGCTGGTCGATATCGACCCACTGATCGGTGGGCGGGGCCACGGAGGGGTCGAGGCGACGGTCGAGGCGTTCCCACATACGGGCCACGGTGGGGTCGTCGGCGAGTAGTCCGCCGAGGTGTGCCTTGAAGGTGGGGTGCTCGGTGCGGTACATGCCCATCCAGCTGCTGGCGAGCGGACTGGCCTCGGCATTGGCGGTGCGGTCGGCGAGTTTGAGGATTACGGCCCTCGGGTGTGCAGTGATCTTGTTGTAGGCGTTCTGGTTTCGCGCCTTGCGGTCGGGGCCGATGCCGGTGACCGCCCAGACCAGGTCGAGCACCTCACGGCCGAAGCGAGATTCGACGTCCTCGGCCGTGACCGGGGTGTCTTCGACGACGTCGTGGAGCCAGGCCGCGAGGCCGAGTTCACCGCCGTAGCCGAAGTCGTCGAGGACACCACGAACGGCCGCGAGATGGGTGATGTAGGGATGCTCGCCATAGCGCTGATCACCATGTGCCGCGATGGCGAACTCCCGTGCTTCGATTTCGCGCTGATCGAACTCCATGCCGCACCCCCGTGCTCGATTGGTGATCGTGTCGACATCGACCCTAACCGAGGGCACCGACAAGGTGCCGAGATCAGTCGTCGGCGACCGGTTTCAGCGCGGTCAGGATGCCCGTCTGGTCGCGGCTCTGGGTGTAGGCGAGATCGGTGAAGCCGACCGCCTCGACCTGACCGGTGTAGTGGCGGATATCGGCGTCGGCGAACGGATCGCCGCCGCGGCCGAGGAACAGCGAGAGCACTTTCCGCATGCGGGGTGACGGTGACGCGTCGGCGAGCAGGAGTCGTCCGCCCGGTCGCAACACCCGCCACATCTCGGCGATCGCGGCGTCGCGCTGCGACTCGGGGATATGGTGCATGACGAAAGTACAGGTGACTACGTCGAATTCGGCATCGGGCAGGGGCAGAGCCTGCGCCGGGCCGACCACGTACCGATGGTGCGTGGCGCGATCCCTGCCGCTGTTGTCCGAGACCGCAGTGGCCGAGGGGTCGACGCCGACGGCAGCTCCGCTCGGTCCGACCGCATCGCCGAGCGCTCGGACGAGTTTGCCGGGACCGCAACCGATATCGAGTGCACGGGCATCTGGGTGCGCACCGGAGCGCGTGACGAATTCGGCGAGCAGACGACGGTGTCTGCCGAGGAAGAACACCGAGGTGAACAGGTTGTAGCGACGCAGGCCTGCGATGACGAGGCCCGTGTCGGCGTCGTCGACGAACATGGGGGTGAGAAGCTGATTTCGGGACATGAGTTCATGGTCGGACGCCGCCGCGCGCGTCACCAGGAGCAGAATCGCCCGAGGTGTCCGTTATCGAACAGATCCGGGGAAACCGTGCAGGAGGAAGCGATGGCCGAGCACCCTGATCGCCGGGTTCGACGCACCAGGGACACGCTGCACAAGGCGTTGATCGAGCTGATGATCGAGCGCGGCTACGACAAGGTGACCGTGAGCGACATCATCGCTCGCGCCGACGTCGGGCGGTCCACGTTCTACGCGCACTACCGCGACAAGGACGACCTGCTGCTGGTGAGCTGCACCGAATTCCTGCGCCGCGAGATCGTCCGTACCACCACGCCAGGATCCCCGCTCGTGCCGCTGCGCGTGATGTTCCATCTCGCCGCACAGTATCCCGAGGTGTACGGCCCGCTGATCGGGCCGAAAGCGACCGCCACCGTCGTGCGCGCCTACCAGCAGTGTGTCGCCGAACTGGTCGGTGAGCTTCTCGGCGAGCAGCCCGCGGGCACGATCGCGTTTGTGTCGTGCGGGTTGCTCGGCGTGCTCGGCACGGTGATCGAGCCGAGCGCGCCGACCCCACCCGCGCAGGCGTGGCAGCGATTCGAGACGCTCGCGCTGTACGGGCTCAGTGGGTCCGGCGACCCAGATCCGGCCACGGCGGGCGGCGCAGAATCGCCAGTGCCGCAATGACTGCGGTGATCAGGCCGATCCATTCGCCCAATTGAGCGATGCGATTGGCGTCCATCGCGGGCGTCCAGTGCGCACGTCCCTCGTGGACGACGAACACGCCGACCGGACGGGCATGGCGCAGGACACCACTACCGCGCGAGACGGTGATGATGGTCGTGCCGTCGGCCGTGTCGATCGGCTCGCCGAACACCATCGGCGGCTCGACCACCATCTGTTCGAGGCGATCCCTGATCGTCATCGCGTCCCCGTCTCGTCGTTCGGTAGTGCCGTCGAAGATACGCGCCTCGAGGACCCTCTGTCGGCTGCCATGATGGTGAGTGTCACAGCCATGGCGAAAGGTGCACCGATGCCAGAGCAGTCATTGTCGACACCGTGGTCTCGATCGTTGGGTCTGCGCGTGCCGGTCGTGAACGCGCCGATGGGTGGCGCCGCGGGGGGACGGCTCGCGGCGGCGGTCAGCGCGGCGGGTGGGCTCGGGATGATCGGGATGGGCAGTGCGGGGTCGGTCGCGGCGTTGCGGCGCGAGTTGGCTGTCGCGGGTACACCGGACGGGATCGGGCTCGTGGATTGGGTGCGCGCCCGCGAAACCGGCCTGCTCGAAGCCGCGATCGCCGCACGTCCACGGCTGATCTCGATCAGTTTCGGCACGGATTTCTCCTGGGTGCCGAAGGTGCAGGATGCGGGCATCCTTGCCGTCACCCAGGTGTACGACGCGCCCGGTGCTCACCGGGCTCAGGATGCGGGTATCGACGTTCTCGTGGCGCGCGGTAGCGAAGGCGGCGGTCACGGCGCCGACCGGCTGGGCCTGCTGCCGCTGCTCGACGCAGTTCTCGAGATCGCCACCGTGCCGGTCCTGGCCGCCGGGGGTATCGGCTCCGGGCGCACTCTCGCTGCCGTGCTCGCAGCGGGAGCGGCGGGAGCGTGGCTCGGGACCTGCCTGGCCGCCGCCGAGGAATCGCTGCTGCCCGAATCCGCCCGCCTGGCGATGCTCGCCGCGGACTCCAGCAGCACCACGGTCACCACCGCTTTCGACGAGGCACTCGATCTGCCATGGCCGCCGATCTATCCGGCGCGCGTCTTGCGCAACGAGTTCACCGACCCGTGGGCTCGGCCCGACGCCGATGAACTACCCGACGCCGAACGCCTCCGCGCGGCGATCGCGGTCGACGATCCCAAGCTCGCGCCCGTGGACGCGGGCCAGGGCGTCGGCTTGGTGACCCATATCGAACCTGCCGCCACTGTCATCGACCGCCTGTGCGGGGACGCGGCCGAGCTTCTGGCATCACGCCACGCGTAGTCGAGTCTGTGGTTGTGACAACCAGCCGGCCGGGTTAGCCACGATTGCAGAAATATGTAGATCGGTCTAGATTGAATGGGTGGGAAAAAAGGGAGCCGAAACGCGGTGCAAGTTGATCAGGGCGACGCGGTCACTGATCGAATCGCACGGGTACTTCGGCGCCGGGCTCAATCAGATCGTGCAGGAGAGCGGGGCGCCGCGGGGGTCGCTGTACTTCCACTTCCCCGGCGGCAAGGACGAATTGGTGGCTGCGGCGCTTGCCGAGAGTGGTAGCGATATCGCGGGGATCATCCGCACGATCGAGGCGACGGACGCACGAGATTTCGCGCGAAAGATGATGAACCTGCTGGGCGATCAGCTGGAAGCGTCGGACTGGACCATCGGTTGCCCGGTGGCGGCGGTCGCCCTGGATACCGCGTCTACCAATGACGCCGTGCAGCAGGCTTGTTCAGCGACGTATCGACTCTGGGAAGAGGCGATCCGGGAACGGTTGATCGGATTCGGTCATCCCGAACCCGAACGGATCACCACGGTCGCGCTCGCCCTGATCGAAGGCGGACTTGTGCTGGCTCGCACCCACCGCTCACGCCAACCGCTGCAGCACCTCGCCGACACCATCGACATTCTGGTCTGAACTCCTCCAGCCTCCACTCCGGCCCCTATGTCTCCAAAATATGTAAATCGGTCTACTGAAAGTAGGACACCATGGCACACACTGACTCGGTCGTCTTCGGCGCCGCCGGATTCATCGGCCGCTCGTTGGTCGCCGAACTGCTGCGAACCGGGCACACCGTCACCGCCGCGCTGCGTGCGGGCAGTCAGGATCGGCTGCGGACCTGGCTCGACACACAGAGCGTCGACACGGCCGGGTTGACCATCACCACCACCGATATCGCCGAACCGGATCTCGCGCTGGGCGACCCCATCAACGGGGTGCGCGATGTGTACAACGCGGCCGCGTTGATGCAGTTCGGGCTGGATGCGGAGGTGGCGCGTCGGGTCAATCTCGACGGGGCGGTGCACGTACTGGAATGGGCCGCAAGGCAACCGGATCTGCGGCGCGTCGTGCACATCACCGGCTATCGCGCCGCCGAGGACGGCGGCGAGCAGGACTACGGCAACGGCGCGTACGAGGCGTCGAAAGTCGAGGCCGATCTGCTGTTGCGGCGCATCGCGGCCGACCGCGACATCCCGCTGACCATGGCGAATCCCTCCGGGGTGCTCGGACCCGGCCAGTATTTCGGGCTCTCCGACATCATCGACAATCTCTGGCAGGGTCGTCTGCCCGCACTGCCGGGCTCCGCCGATACCTTCGTCCCGGTCGTCGATCTCGACTACGTGGCCAGGTTCATGGTCGGGCTGCCCACACAACCCGATACGGTCGGCAAGTCCTATCCGCTGCTGGATGCCGCGACTCCCGCACTGCCCGAACTGATTCGGCTCGTCGCCGATCATCTGCACGTCGCCGCGCCGCGCTTCACGTTGCCGACCGCGCTGGTCCGTCGACTGCCACGGGCGGTGACCCATGCCGATCCCGAAGCGCTGTCCTTCATCAGCAGCGACCGCTACGACACCGGCGACAGCGATATCGTCGCGCGACGGCTCGGCGTCGCTCATCCGCCGGTCGGCGAACTGCTGCGCACCTACGCCGACGGGATCGTCGCCAGCCGCAACGGCACCGTGACACCCGCGCCCGAATCCGGATTCCGCGACGGTACCTGGGTGGTCGGCGAGCAGGCCGAGCCGGAATATGTGCTACTGCACGGCATTCCGGTCGACAGTGATTCGTGGGCCGAGGTGGTGCGCGAATTGGATGGACCGGTACTGGCGGCCGATCTCCCCGGGCTGGGACGTTCGGCGGCTAGTACGCAGTCGACCGGTGACTGGATGGTGGAACTGATGACGCCGGTGCGGACTCGACCGGTCATCGTGGGTCATTCGTTCGGTGCCTGGCCTGCCATCGAATTCGCGCTTCGCTATCCCGATCGGGTGTCACGACTCGTGCTCATCGCCCCCGCGTTCCTGCAGCAGACGGCCTCCTGGCTCACGGGTTCACCCATCGCCGCCGAGGTCGTCAAGCGGATGTCCCCTGCGGCATTGGCTGCGCGACTTGGCATTTCGGAAGGACCCGCCGTCGCCTCCGCCGTGGCGAATCTGCGGCGGCCCGGCGTCGCCCAGCGCACCTTCGCGGCCTTGCGCGCCGCGGGTTCCTCGCGAGACGATCTCGCCGCCAAGCTTGCCCGGGTCACGGTTCCGGTCGACATCATCGTGGGTGCGGACGATCCGCTGATCGAACCGACCGATCGGCCTGTCACCACGATCGCCGACACCGGGCACTACCCGCAGTTGACCCATCCCGATCTGGTTGCGCGTGTCGTGCGAGGCGAAGGGGTCAGCGCTGCAACGCGATACGTGGAGAACAACCCGACGATGAGCCACTAGCCAGACCGACCGCATCCGTGGAGACTCGGCCGTGCCGCCGGCGAATCACACTCACTCGGCGGCGAGATCGATGCGAAGTGCGGGGTCGTTCAACATTTCCGGCTGGAGTGCGATGGTCTCCTCTGTTCGCCACCGTGCGTGCCAGATTGGGACGCCGCCGGGCAGGTCCAGTTCCCGCGAGGTGGTGAGCAAGGGCAGTTCCAGGCGGGCGGAGGCAACCGTGACGGGTGCGTTCGTCGGCGTGTGCGACCACACGTCGTCGACCGCGTTGGTGATCCGGACGCCGAGGCGGTGGCCGGCGGCCAGGCGTGCGTCCTGCCAGAGCAACCGGATCTCGGACTCGGGGCGAACCGGGGCGATGCCACGAGTGAAAACCGTGGCACGGCCGTCGGGTGCGATGTCGTAAAGCTCCAGTGCGACAGTCGCTTCGGACGGGCCGGAGAGGGTCAGCGCCGCGGTGGCCCGGCCCGCCAGGTGAACGGGCTCGGTGACCGGCGCCGAGATCGACCAGATTTCCCGGTCCGCGCCAGGCAGCAGACCGCGATCGTTGTAGGTACCGGTGCGCAAGGCGACCGACGCGCGCCGGGAATCCGTAGGCGGCCACACGGTTTCACCCCGCCAACCGCCGTCGAACTGGCCGACGGTCACCGGAGGACCCGGCACCTCGACATCGGCGCCCGCCACGTGTTTGTCCAGGAACGCGTAGAGCTCCGAGCCGAATTGGGGTGTGCCGCACTTTTCCCGGCAGTCCGAGTGGCCCCATTGGCCGAACCAGGCGCGATGTTCGCCGGGGCCTCTGGCTTCCCATGCGTCGATGATGCGGTCGGCTCGGGTGTTGGAGTCGAGGAAGCTCTGGCCGAGGAACATCGGGGTGGTGTTGCCACGGACTGCGTCGACCATGTCGCGCTCGCGCCAGTCCGGGTTGGCGGCGTTGTGGTCGGTGGTGAGGGCGAGGTAGCGGGCGGCGCAGTCCTGGGTCATCTGGATCGCATTGGCTTTGTACTCGTCGCCGTCGTCGGGGTGGCCCGGGGTCGAAGCGATAGCCAGGTGTTCCGCGCCCGCGGTATCGGCGGGGCGAATCCCGTCCTCGGTCAACGGTTTTCCACCGAATTTCCACGCCGTGCCCTGCATGTAGAGGTAGGAGTACGGATCGACAACCGGCTCGAACGCCGCCACCGCCGCCAGCCCCTTAGGCTTCGCGGCCAGCGCCATCATCCCGGTCCACCCCTCATAGGACGTGCCGACCACGCCGACCCGACCCGTCGACCACGGCCTACTCGCCGCCCACTCCACCGCCGCCGCCACGTCCGACCGCTCCCCCGGCCCGCCGAAATCCGGGCATCCGTTGGACCCACCGAACCCGCGCAGATCGACGATCACATACGTATATCCGGCCCGTAGCGCCCACTCGACCGGCAGGTTGTCGGTCGACGGCCCACCACCGGGCCGAGGCTGGGACAGGTACGCCAGATGGGCCCGGTACGGACTAGCCGTCAACAACACCGGAGTCCGTGCGTCAGCCGCCACACCCGGCGGCCGAAGGACATCAGCGTGCAGCCGAGTCCCGTCCGGCGCGGTGAAATACTCCTGCGTCCACGTGAACGCCACATTCACCGGCTCGGCCGCGACCGGCGCCGCCATCCCGAGCACCAACGCCACACCGGCCACCGCCCGCGCCACCACAACACCCAATCGCACCCCCGGACTATTGCCGGTCGCCGCCTCGCCGTCCAGCCCCGATTATCCGGGGCGTGTCGCCCGGGCCGCCCGCATCCAACTCGGTGAGCAACTCCAGGCTGTCTCGATACAGCGCCCGCTGCTCCGGTTCGTCGTAGGACGCCGCGGAGGATCGGACCGGGGTGCGCCGCACCAGATATTGGCCGGTGATCCCCTCGCGGGCCGGCGCCGCGGCCAGCCATGCGAGGTCCGCGCCGGATCCTTGCGGCGTGCGGACACCGGGGAGTACGACGAGGGCGCGGGCGATCGTCTTCCAGGCCAGCCGCTGGAAAGCGCTTGCGTCCCTGGCCAATCCGGTTCCAGGCATCAGACCTGGGTCGAACGCGTTCACCGTGATGTCACGCGGGACCAACTCGCGGGCGAGGTGGTAGGCGATTCGCAGGTTCGCCAGCTTCGAGGTGGTGTAGCGGCGGCGGGCGTCGCGCTGTGCGGATTCGGTCGGCGGCAGCGGGTAGGCCAGATCGCGGGCGGTGGCGTGCAGTGGGTGCGGCATCCCGGTGAACTGGTCGGGGTCATGGGTTCCCGAGGACACCAGGAGGATTCGCGCCGGTGCGGTGAAGTGGTCGAGCAGATCGAGGATGAGGCCGAGATGGCCGAGGTGATTGGTGGCGAAGGTCGCTTCCATGCCGTCTGCGGTGAGGGTCCGACGAGTGAACTGCACGCCCGCGTTGCACACCAGTCCGGCCAGCGGTGGCAGGTCGGCGGCGCCGAGTTCGGCGACGAACGCGCCGACCGACGATCGCGAGGACAGGTCGAGCGCCATGCCGTGCGCACCGATCGTCGCGGCCAGCTCCCGAGTCCGAGTCGCGTCGCGGCCGGTGATCACCACCGTGTTGCGTGGGTCGAGCGCGAGGGTCTTGGCGCATTCGTAACCGAGCCCGCTCGTGCCGCCGGTGACGACGAACGTTCTGTCACTTGATGTCATATGGCACAGTCTGCCATATTTTGCTGTCGTGCGACACTGTCTCGATGTCGCTGCGGGAACTCAAACGGGAACGGACCAGGCAGTCCATCGTCGACACCGCGTTCCGCCTGTTCGCCGAACGAGGCTTCGACGGCGTCACCGTCGCCGAGATCGCGGCGGCCGCGGAAGTCGGCACCCGCACCCTGCACCGCTACTTCACCAGCAAAGAAGAGCTGGTCTTCCCCGAAGACGATGACCTGCGCGCCGACCTGACCCGACTTCTCGCCGAACGCCCCGAGGGCGAGCACCCCGAAACCACCCTCGCCGTCGTCATCACCCCACTGATCAGCAGATTCGGCGGCGAACAACTCGTACAGGCACGCACCCGCGACGCCCTGATCACCAGCACGCCGGCGCTACAGGCCCGCGACCTGGCCAAACAGGCCGCCGTGGAAAAGCTCATCGAACACCACCTGGCCCGCCAGCTCGGTGTCGCTGTCGACAGCGACGTGCGGCCGGCCCTGTGGGCGAAAATCGGGATGGCGTGCTTCTTCTCCGCGTACCGGGTCTGGCTCCACGAAGGCGGCGACCTCGCCCAACACCTGATCGATGCCCGTACGGCGTTGACAGAATCCGTTCCCCGACGCACGTGATGCGCCTCGCGGTCGAGTAGATATACGAAACGCCCGCGCCACCAGCTCGGCCAGATCGCTCGCTGCGGGCGAACTGATCGAGGGACCAACTTCGTCGTCAGTTCGGGTATTCATCCGGATCAGGGGATGTAATCTGGCTGCCTTCAGGGGGATTCGCGGGAGCGGTCCCCTCCAGGGAGGGAAGTCCGAATGGTAGACAGTGTCGTATCAGCCTGTGGTGCAACGCGTTCAGTGGTCAAGCGCGGTCAGCTGCGCTCGGTTCTGATCGCGGTTTCGGCCGTGTTGTGCTTGACCGGTACTCCCATGGCGGTCGGTAATGCGGACCCGCTGACCACTCCGCAGAACGACCCGTTCTACACCCCGCCGTCGGGCTGGGACTCGCAGGCACCGGGCTCCATCCTGAATTCGCGACCCGTCGAGGTGGCCTCGCTGACGCCACAGGCGCAGGACGCCGACGCCTGGCAGTTGCTGTATCGAACGACAGATACCGACGGCCGACCCATGGCAACCGTGACGACGGTGCTGCGCCCGCGAACCGGGCAGGTCAAAGGATTGATCACCTATCAGGCTGCCACGGATGCCTCGGCCCCACAGTGCGCACCCTCCTACGTGCTCCGGCAAGGAGCGCCCGACCAGTACGACTCCTCGCTGGATCTCATTCAGATCGACCAGATGTTGTCGTCCGGTCATGCGATTTCCGTACCCGACTGGGAGGGGCCGAAGGGGACGCTGTTCACCCCGAGACAGCCGGGTTACGCCGCGCTCGACGGAGTGCGCGCGGCCCAGGGATTCGCGCCGCTCGGCCTGTCCGGCACCGATACTCCGGTTGCCGCGATGGGCTACTCCGGCGGAGCGTTCGGCACCAGCTGGGCCGCGCACGTGCAGCCGACCTACGCTCCCGAAATACGACTGGTCGGCGTAGCCATGGGTGGAGGGACAGCGCCCATCGGCAGCTACATGGGGACGCTCGATGCCGGTCCGTTCTCCGGTTTCATCCCGTCGCTCCTGCCGGGCATGATGCGCGCCGATCCACGTCTGGCGGCGGCCTTCGACAAATATCTGACACCCGCCGGGCAAGCGCTGATGGCCGCGGGGGACAGCAAATGCGTGACGCCGAACGTGGCTCAGCATGCGTTCCTGCGCATGGACGACTACCTGACGATCCCTTTTTCGCAACTTATCGAGCAGATACAAGAGTCGTTGGCCGAGCTGGACTTCAGCCCCGCGTCGCAGACCGCGCCGCTGTTCTTCTATAACGCCGTGCACGACGAGATCGTCACCATCGCGGGACCCGACAAGGCGGTGGCACAGTGGTGCGCATCGGGGGCACGAATCACTTATACGCGGGACCAATTGAGCGAGCACGTCAGTCTCGCGATCAGCGCGACTCCCGCGGTCCTGCGTTGGATCGATGAGCGTCTGGCAGGGCAGCCTGCGCCGGACGGTTGCTCGACGCGCACGGTGACGTCCATGTCGCTCGGTGGTTCATAGCGTAGAGACGAGTCCACCCGCCGAGTGATCGCGTCTGTGATCACTGAGCGGGTGGACTCGAAACTGTTTACCTGCGTACCTACTGCGTACGGAACGGGCCGATCAGGCCCGTTCCCGCAGGTCAGGATCACACGTCGTAGTAGAGCTCGAACTCGTACGGGTGCGGGCGCAGGTTGACCGGGGCGATCTCGTGCTCGCGCTTGATGTTGATCCACGTCTCGATGAGGTCAGGCGTGAAGACGTTGCCCTCGGTGAGGTAGTCATGGTCCGCCTCGAGGCGATCGATGACCGTGGCCAGGCTGGTGGGGGCCTGGGGGATGTTCTTGGCCTCCTCCGGCGGGAGCTCGTAGAGGTCCTTGTCGACCGGCGCCATCGGCTCGATCTTGTTCTTGATGCCGTCCAGGCCGGCCATCATCATGGCGGCGAAGGCCAGGTACGGGTTGCCCGAGGAGTCAGGCGCGCGGAACTCGATGCGCTTGGCCTTCGGGTTGTTGCCCGTCACCGGGATACGCACGGCAGCCGAGCGGTTGCGCTGCGAGTACACCAGGTTGATGGGGGCCTCGTAGCCCGGCACCAGACGGTGGTACGAGTTCACGGTCGGGTTGGTGAACGCCAGCAGCGACGGGGCGTGGTGCAGGATGCCGCCGATGTAGTGACGCGCCAGATCCGAGAGGCCACCGTAGCCGGCCTCGTCGTGGAACAGCGGCTTGCCGTCCTTCCACAGCGACTGGTGCACGTGCATGCCCGAGCCGTTGTCACCGAAGAGGGGCTTCGGCATGAAGGTGACCGACTTGCCGGCCTTCCACGCGGTGTTCTTCACGATGTACTTGAACAGCTGCAGGTCGTCAGCCGCCGAGAGCAGCGTGCCGAACTTGTAGTTGATCTCGGCCTGACCGGCGGTGCCGACCTCGTGGTGGCCGCGCTCGAGCTCGAAGCCCGCGTTCTGCAGGTTGGTCGAGATCTCGTCGCGCAGGTCGACGTAGTGGTCGTACGGTGCGACGGGGAAGTAGCCACCCTTGTTGCGGACCTTGTAGCCGAGGTTGCGGCTGCCGTCCGGGTTGAACTCCTTGCCGGTGTTCCACGAGCCCGAGACGGACTCGATCTCGTAGAACGAGCTGTTCATCTGCGAGCCGTAACGGATGCCGTCGAAGATGTAGAACTCGGCCTCGGCACCGAAGTACGCGGTGTCGGCGATACCGGTCGAACGCAGGTACTCCTCCGCCTTACGCGCGATGTTGCGCGGGTCGCGGGAGTACGCCTCACGGGTGAACGGGTCATGCACGAAGAAGTTCAGGTTGAGCGTCTTCGCGGCACGGAACGGGTCGATCCGGGCGGTGCTGAAGTCGGGGAGCAGGAGCATGTCCGACTCGTCGATCGACTGGAAGCCACGCACCGAGGAGCCGTCGAACGCCAGACCCTCTTCCGCCAGGTCGGCGGTGAACGCCTTGGCCGGGATCGAGAAGTGCTGCTGGACGCCGGGCAGGTCGGAGAAGCGGATATCGACGTATTCGATGTCCTCTTCCTTGATGTACTGGATGACCTCTTCGGCCGTGCTGAACGTCACTTGCTCTCCTTACGAATCGGTTCCCAGCCAGTCGCGATGCTGGCCCTTTCGAACGACCTGCGCGCAGTCGCTACGAAGGGGTTCGTCGCGACCTGACGCTAAGGACGCGGTGTTTCCCAACAGTCAAGGCTGTGTTTCGCCAGTGTTACGCGGGCCGGATGACTGGTGATGTCCACCATCCGGACGCGACCTTCAGGCTAATCCTGCCATCCACGCGATCACGCGCTCACGTGACCTCCATTAATGCGGTCGTGGGCGACCGATCGCGCGCCTCTATCCTGGGAGCCATGGCGCGTATTACCGGCACATGGCTCTCCGGGTCCCCGGGCGAACCCGGCGACTCGGATATCTCCGGCTACCCCGGTGAGCTGTACGGGTTGCCGCGCGAAGGAGCGGGGTCACTCGCCCCCACCTGGCGCCGAGTCGTCGCGCTGTTCATCGACTGGTTCATCGCGGTCGGGATCGCGGCGGTGATCACCCGCAGTTTCGTGTCGTCGTCGGTGCCGCTGCTGGTGTGGTTCGTGGTCGGCGTGGCCGCGGTGACGCTGTTCGGGTTCACCCCTGGCCAGTACTTCATGAAGCTGCGCGTGCTGCGCATCGACGCACCGGTGGCGGTCGGGTTCGTGCGCGCCCTGGCCAGGCAGGTGCTGCTGGTGTTCATCGTGCCCGCGCTGTTCACCGATGCCGACGGCCGCGGCATGCACGACCGGGCCACCGGGACGGCGCTGGTCAACGCCCGCTGAGCCGTTGGGCCCGCTGATGGCGACACACGGCCATACGATCGGGCCGTGTCACTGAATCCGGCCTTGCTGGCCGTCCGTTTCCTGCTCGAATTGATCGCCATCGCCTCGTTCGGGGTGTTCGGCTGGCGTGCTTTCGACTCCCCATGGCGATATCTGCTCGTCGTTGTGCTGCCGGTCGCCGCGGCGGTGCTGTGGGGAACGTTCGCGGTACCCGATGATCCGAGTCGCAGCGGCGGCGCACCGGTGCCGGTCTCGGGTCCGGTGCGGCTGGGCGTGGAGTTCGCGGTGCTGTTCGGCGGGGCCGCGGCGCTGTGGGGCGCGGCTCTACCGCGGTTGGCGCTGATCTCGGCGGCGGTACTGGTCGGGTATCACCTGCTGGCCTACGACCGGGTTCTGTGGCTGGTGACCGGACGCTCACCCGAGGCCTGAGAACGCCGCGAGCCCGTCACCTTCGCTAGGTGACGGGCTCGTGATCGGAAGTAGGTCAGCGGCGACGGATCGCGCGCTGCATGCCCTTCATTTTCGCGCCGGGGGGCATCGGGCCCTTCGGCATCGCGGGACCACTGCGCGAACTCAGGGCCGAGAGCCTGCCCTCGATCTGGTCGATCCGCTTGACGTCGATGTTGCGCGGCAGCTTGGTGAGGTATTTCTGCAGCTCCTTGAGGGGAGTCTGGCCTTCCTCGTTGCCGACGATCACTTCGTAGATGGGGGTGTCACCGACCAGGCGGGCGGTGCGCTTCTTCTCCTGCTGAATGAGCGATTTGACCCGCTGCGGCGAACCCTCGGCGACGAAGATCACTCCGGGCAGGCCGATGACGCGGTGCACGGCGTCGAGCTGGGTGGTCGCGGCGACGCCGTTGGCGACCCGCCACTTGCCCTGCAAGTTCTCCAGTACCCACGCCGCGGCGCCCGCCTGACCCTCGGCCTTGCGGTACACGTTCTTCTGCACGCGGCGCCCGAACAGGATGAATGCCAGCAGCACACCCAGCAGCAGACCCAGCGGCAGCAGGAACCACTGCATGTCGAAGATCAGGCCGATTCCGAAGAAGACGACCGTGGTGCCGACGAGTGCGCCGATCATCAGCGGCAGCAGCGCCTTGTCTTCCTTGCGCTGCATGTTGAACGCCTGCCACAACTGCTGGCGTCGCTCACGTGATGCCTGCTTACGGGCCGCTTTAGCCGCGGCCCTGGCTTCCTTCGACGGCTTGCCGCCCTTGCCTCCTGCCATGGTGCCAGCTTAGATGGCGCGTCGCCGGACCGTCTGACCGCATCACGCCGCGCCACCATCCCGGCGGTTCGGACGCCTTTGCTGGGCGAAGGGCCTCGCCACGGGCCACAATGACTGAGATGCGCCCGATCACCGAGAACACCGCCATGTCCCCTGTCACCGAGGGCGTCGACGACGAGGTCGCGCAGCGGCTGGCCGTCGCGTTGCAGTGCGCGACGGTGTCGACCGAGGATCCCGCACACACCGCCGACGCGGAGTTCGTCCGCCTGGCCGCCCACCTGGAGACCTCGTTCCCCCGCGTGCACGCCGAGCTGGCTTTGACGAGCTTCGGCCACAGCAGGCTCTACCGCTGGGACGGCGCCGAGCCGGGTGCGGTGTCGGCCATTCTGCTCGCCCACCAGGACGTAGTGCCCGCCGACGACGCGCAACGCTGGACCCATCCCCCGTTCGCCGGTGTCGTCGACGACGAATTCATCTGGGGCCGTGGCGCGATCGACGACAAGAGCCGCGTGCTCGCCGTCCTGGAGGCGGTCGAAGGGGCATTGGCGGCCGGAATTCGCCCGCGCCACACCATGTTCCTCGCCTTCGGTCACGACGAAGAGGTCTTCGGCGACGGCGGCGCGGTCCGGATGGCCGAGCACCTGCGCGAGCAGAACGTGCGCGCGGAGTTGCTGCTCGACGAGGGCGGGGTGATCACCGACGGCGTCGCCGACGGGGTCGACCGGCCGGTGGCCAGCATCATGCTCGGCGAGAAAGGCTATGCGACGGTCCGGCTTTCGGTCACCGAGACCGGCGGTCACTCCTCGATGCCGGGCAAGCAGACCGCGGTGGGACGGCTGGCACGTGCGGTCGCGCGCGTCCAGGATCATCCGATGCCGCTACGGCTGACGCCGGTGATCAGCGACATGCTCGCCCGCATGCGCGAAGCACTGCCCGAACCACGACGCAGACTGCTCGAACTCACCGACACGCGCGGACTGGCCAAACTGACCGGACCGCTCGTCGCCAGGATCATGGCGGCGGGCCCGACCACCGAGGCTCTCGTCCGCACCACCACCGCGCCCACGGTGATCAGCGGCGGCGTGAAGGCCAATGTGCTCCCGCAGAGCGCCGAGGCGCTGGTGAATTTCCGTATCCTGCCCGGTGATTCGGTGGCGGCGGTGCTGGCGCACTGCACCCGGGTGATCCGCGATATCGGCGTGGCGATCGACCTCGTCGGACCGGCGTCGGAGCCCTCCCGGTTCAACGAGCCTGGCCCGGCTTACGACCTGGTCGCCGAACTGGCCTCGAGCGTGGTGCCCGGAATCGTGACCACCACCGGAATCGTGCCCGGCGCCACCGATTCACGCCACTACGACGGCTTGGCCGCGACCCGCTGCAACTTCGCGCCGATCGTCGTGAACGCGGCGGATCTGGAACGGATCCACGGAACCGACGAGCGGATCTCGCGGCTCAACTACGCTCGGCTGATCGAGTTCAACCGGCGTCTCATCGAGCGGCTCGCCGCGGCGCCCGAAGCAGGAGGAGCGCCACGATGACGACCGACACCGGCGAGTTCGCGGGGCACGGCGGCAAGATCGCCTGGCGCGCATGGCAACCCGAGACGGCACCGCGCGCGGTGGTGGTGCTGGTACACGGCGTCGCCGAACACTCGGGCCGCTACGAATACGTCAGCACCACGCTGGCCGACGCGGGTTTCGCGGTCTACGCGCTCGACCACATCGGGCACGGCCTGTCCGAGGGTTCGGCGGCCAATATCGGTTCGATGCAGGGCGCCGCCGACAATGTCGCGACTCTGCTCGGTCTCGCGGGCGCCGCCCATCCCGGTATCCCCCGGTTCCTGCTGGGGCATTCGATGGGCAGCCTGGTAGTGCTGCACCTGGCGACTCGCGGGCCGCTCGACGTGGCGGGCGTCATCGTGTCCGCGCCGCCCCTGGATATCCCGCTCGGCAATCCGATCCAGCGCCTGGCCGCTCCGCTGCTCACCCGGCTCGCGCCGAATCTCGGTGTGCTGACCCTGGATTCGTCCACGATCAGCCGCGATCCCGCAGTGGTTCGCGCCTACGACGACGACCCGCTGGTCTTCCGCGGCAAGCTGCCCGCGCGCACCGCGGTGGAGATCCTGCAACACACCGCGCTGGTGAAACAGCGCCTCGGCGCGCTCACCGCGCCGCTGCTGGTGCTGCACGGCACCGCCGACGCGATCGCGTCACCGTCGAGCGCCGATCTCCTCGAACGTGACGCGGGCTCGACCGACATGACAGTGCTGCGCTACCCCGGGCTCTACCACGAGGTGTTCAACGAACCCGAGCGTGAACAGGTGCTCGGCGATGTCACCGACTGGCTGTCAACTCATGTTACCGGTCAGTAAGTTTCCGCGCGGGTGACCTAGTAGACTCTGCTCATGACCACGTCTTCCGGCGCCGTTGCCTTCATCCGCGCGAGCTGGCACAGCTCCATCGTCAACAAGGCGCACGAGGGCTTCCTCGCCGAATACACAGGCTTCGGGTTCGATCCCGAGGTCGTCGAGGTGTTCGACGTCCCCGGAGCCTTCGAGATCCCCCTGCATGCCCAGCGCCTGGCCCGCACCGGCCGCTACGACGCGATCGTCGCCGCGGCCCTGGTCGTCGACGGTGGCATCTACCGCCACGACTTCGTCGCCTCCGCGGTGATCGACGGCCTGATGCGCGTGCAGCTCGACACCGATGTGCCGGTGTTCTCGGTGGTGCTCACCCCGCACCACTTCCACGAGCACAGCGAGCACGTGGACTACTACACCAATCACTTCGTCACAAAGGGAGCCGAGGCTGCCCGCGCGGTGGCGAACACCCTCAGCTCCCTGCGTTCACTGCCCGCTTCGCGCTGAGCTACTTGAACTGGTTGAAGCAGGCCTGTTCGCCGCTGAGGACGCCGGTGCGGAACGCCTCCAGGCGCTGATATCCGCTCGGCACCACCTTGCCGTTGACGTCGGAGGCCGCGAGGCCGTCGGCGAGCAGGCCCGAGACCGCCTCGTCGAGGTCACCGGCCGACAGGCGCGGATCACTGCTCGGCTCACTGAGTTTCGTGGTCAGCACGCCCGTCAGGCACGCGGTGCGCAGGCCCGCGGAATCGGCACCCGACAGTGACAGCTTGCGATCCTGCTGCACCGCGAGGGCATAGCGGGACACGAACACCGCCGCCGCGTTGTAGTCGCCGGTGACGACCGCCGACAGCGGCTCTTCCTTGGTGCTGGAGCCCTCTCCCGCACGCTTGGCCATGGCCGGAATGTCGGTGCCGATGGTGTTCGAACCCGGGCAGTAGGAGACCGGCTCGGTGGTGGTCGTCGAGGAGCAGTTGCGGGTGACGCCGGCGTAGTCGAACTTCGGCGCGTTCTTCACCGGCATCGACTTGCCCAGCTGGGCGGCCAAGGTGGTCAACGTCTCCTTGTTCACCGGAAGCTGCTCGTCGCGTTCATCGCCTTCGAAGGTGACGGGCAGACCGGCGCGACGCTTCTCGATCTCGTCCTCGTTGATGTCTTTGCAGGACTTGGCGCCCTGGGTGTAACCCATTTGCACCGCGGTGACCCGCTCGAATGCCGAACCGTGGACGGCGTCGGGGTCATTGGGGTCGCGGTCGCGCACGGCGACGGTGGCGCCGAGCACGCCATTGAGGCCGTCGGTGGTGTTGAGCGTGAAATGCTTCGAATTGCCTTCTGCCACATGGCGAAGGAACACACCGGCCAGGCAGTCGGCCTGCTGCTCCTTGACCAGCGCGTCGGTGAGGAACCCGCGCAGCAGGTCGGCCTGGGACTGGATGGCGTGCCCGTATTCGTGGGCGAGCACCATCACCACCGACATCTCCTTGTACTTGTCGACCAGCAGTGGCAGCAGGACGGTGCGGTCCCAGCCGATGGTGTGGTCGAGCGGGCAGTAGGCGGCGTTGACCAGCTTGTAGGTGCTGCTCTTGCAGAACTGCACCGACTCCGACTCCGGCGCTTTCGCCGACCACGAGATGTACTTCGAGGCGGGCTTGAAGTTGCCCCGGAAAGTCTTGGAATACTCGGTCTGCCAGTACTCTTCGATGTCGGCGACGGCGTTGAGAGCGAGCTTGTCGATCTTGCCGTTGTCGCCGTTGTCGGCCTTCTTGTCCGTGTCGGGCACACCGGGACGCGACCCGCTGGGGCCGGTGGACGACGCCGCACCCGCCACCTCCCACGGGTTGTCCATGATCGGCTGCGCCTGGTCGCTCGCGACTGTTGTCGCGCCGCAACCGGATACGAGCATGCCGATGCTCACCAAAGCTGCCATGGTCGCGCCGAACCGATGTCTTCTCATGCGCTGTCCTCCCCGGAAAAGACGCGGACGCCTTGCGGTCCGCGATCGAGCGATCACATGCTAAACGACCACTGTCACAAGTCCATTCGGATCGTCGCCAGCACCGCGCGATGGTCGGAGCCGGGGATGGTGAGCGTGCGGATCTGTTCTGCCACCCCACCTGCGACGAGGATGTGATCGATCCCGATCACCGGACCCCAGCGGCGATCCGCCGGGTAGGTGAGCAGGACGCCGTCGCCGGTCTGGTCGGCGGCCGAGGCGAACGCGCCGTCGAGCAGCGCTCGGTAGGCCGAATGATCTTGTGTCGCATTGAAATCCGCGCCGACGATCGCGGGCGCGCTGGTCGCCGCGAGGATTTCGTCGACCTTGCGCATCTCCGCCGACCAGGCGCCGAAGTCGATGTTCGGCGGGATCGGATGGAAGGCGAACACGGGCATCGGGCCACGCTGCGGGTGTTCCATGATCGCGGAGATATTGCTCATGATGAAACCGTCGTATTTCTTGGTGTCGCGCAACGGGTATCGGCTGTAGATACCGGTACCGCCACCGCCCGACTGAGCCGGTTCCAGGTAGAAGTAGGGCAGCCGCTCTTCGAGTCCGGCCCCGCGCAGACCCGTGATCGAGTCGATGGTCAATTCCTCGACGGTGAGTACGTCGACGTTGTTGTCACGCACCGCACCGACCACGGCGTCCGGGTCGGCCTTGCCGAAGAGGATATTCGACTGCATCACCACCAGCTCCGGCCCTTGCGCCGCCCTGGCCTCCGGAATGTAGGACGGCACCACCAACCACGCTGCGCCGGCGAGCACCAGGACCGCGGCCCCCGAGCTGCGCCATCCCCGCGCGAGAAGCATCAGCACCAGCCCCACGACCGCACCGAGCATCAACCACATCGCCCCCGACGCCAACAACACCATCGACTTCTGACGCCAGTCCACGACGTGCAACACGATCCCGACCACCGCCGCGACCACCGCGCCCCACCCCAGGACGAGCAACGCTCGTTCCACCCATTTACGCATCATGGCGCCACCCTAAGCGGGCCCACTTGTCACTCCCTTGTGAGCGTCTTGAAGAGTGGAGGTCGTGTACATCGAAGAATTCGCCGCCGCGGGACCGCTCACCGAGCAGGCGGTCGAGGCGCTGATGACCGTCGCGAACAGATACACCTCGGCGATCACCCTGACCGTCGGCGAGCGCACCGTACAGCTACCGGTGCTGCCGGTGTGCTGGGACGAGCTGCCCGTGCGCGCGGGCACCTCGATCACCGTCGAAGCCGATCGCGGTTACCGGCCCGCCGACCTCGAAGATCGCACCGCGCTGACCGACTTCGTCTCGACCTTCCAGCGCGCGACCGGGCAACCCTAGAGCGGCAGTCCTGCCTCGATCCAGTTGTAGGCCTGGATCTTTCGGGACTCGGGGTCGTTGACCACCTGGTTGATCAGGTCGTTGATCTGGTCGTTGGACAGGGGGTAGCCGTAGTGTTCGGCCGCGCCCGCCGACGCCCACAGGGACGCGAAGAGTCCGGGACCGCCGAGGATATGGGCCAGGGCGGTGGCGACCTCCTCGACGGTCTCGATGACGCCGTGCACGAGGGCGATCGCGATGTCTTCGTCGCCGGGCGGCATGCCGGGGGCCAGCGCACCGGATTCGACGGCTCGCTGGGCCAGCCAGGCGCGCGGGACCAGGGGGCTCGGGCCGATGGCGTCGCCGAGGTAGTAGCGCCATTCGCCCGGGTTGCCCTGGTCGAAGGCGTGGATGTAGAAGGTGCGGGTGAGCGCCCACAGCGCGATGTAGCGCAGGGCGAGCTGTTCGGTGCCGAGCAGCGAATCGGGGCTGTCGGCGCGGTCGTGCTCCAGCTGATTCCAGGCGAAACGGAACCAGACCTGTTCGGAGTTGCCGACCCAGGTGGCGGGCAGACGGTCTGCCAGTACGGCCAGGTCGCCTACCGGGCCGTCGACGGAGGTATCACCGGAGGCCTCCACGCGCAGGTTGTCGACGTACCCGCGCAGGGCGTCGACGGAGGTGAACACCGCGTATCCCAGCTGCGCGAAGCGGGTGAGGTCGGCATTGGACGGTTCGAGCACGAGCACCACCGGCATGCCGACACCCGGCTGCAGACCCTCGGGCCAAAAGGCTTCGGCGACAGCGAGTTCGCGCCCGGTGACCGGGTCGGAGACCTCGCTGTCGAGCAGCGGGAAGCCGAAGCCGTCGGCGATGAGGTCGTCGACGAGCGCGTTGACCTGGTCCACCGCGGGATCGCCGACGGTCACCCCGGCGACACCCACCGTCAGCAGGGTCGGGCGGTGTAGCTTGCCGGTGCGCAGCTTTTCGAGGAAGGCATCGGCCGAGGAGGAGAGCAGTTTGCGGCGTGCGCGCAGGAACTCGCGATAGTTCTCCACCCGCCACAGCGACGGGTCGGTCGGAATCCACTGCGAGGCGAGCGCACCCGGGTTGCGGCGCTCCACCTCGGCGAAGTAGTCGGCGGGCTCGCGCTCGCCGAACTCGGCCTCGGACCCGGGGCTGAGAAAGCAGAAGTTGGCGATCGCGTTGATCTCGTTGCGTTCGTAACCGGCATCGCGCAGCAGCGTTTTCGGAAACAGGTAGTGCACCTGCACGGGCGTGCGACCGAACTGCTCGATGCCGAGTTCCGAACCGCTGCCGAGATCGCGCGAACCGTCGACGCGGGTCAGCATGTACAGCAGCGGATAGAACCGGGAACCGCGGGTGGCGCCGGCGAAATCGTCGGCGCACAGGTCGAGCGAGCCGCCGCGCAGCCGTTCCAGCGAGCCGATCAGCGCGTCGATGCCGCCGCGCTCGAGCGTGTCGTAGTCCTGCTGCAGGAAGGTCTCGGTGGAGCCGCTGAACCGGCCCCACAGCGCCGAGTGCACGTACCAGTACAGCACCCGGTCGCGGTGCAGATCGTTGTCGAAACGGCCGCCGTTGAGAAACAGCAGCCGGGTGATCACCGGAATCGCGTAGCGCCCCATCAGGACTCGGTCGTGATCGAGTCCGAGCCTGCCCGCCACGGTGTCGAGGAAGGTGTCGACCTGCTCGGTGGTGTCCACCAGCGCCTGTTCGAATTCCGCGGGCGCGAGATCACCGAGCGCGTCGAAGTGCGCGCGCCCGTTGCCGACCGCGATCACATTGCGCAGCAACCAGTCCAGGGTGAAGGTGTAGCCGTCTTTGTCCCAGCGGATCAGGTGGTCGCGCAGGTTGCCCCTGGCCTGCGGCCACTGCGCGCACAGCGTGGCCAGCGCCAGGTCGCCCTTGGACAGCTTGGTGCCGCCGGAGTTGACCCGGTTGAAGATGTCGACCACCTCGTCGACCGTGCGATCCGATCCGGTGATGGTCTCGACATTGAACTCGCGGTTGGCGACCTCGCGAACCTTGTTCAGCCGATCGAGATAGAGGGCAAGGGTTTCCGGCGACTCGTCAGGGAACCTGGACAGGTAGTGCATCGGACCCTGGGCGAACAGTTCGGTGATGTCGATCCAGGCCGGCGCGGTATCGCGACCGGGCACCTGGAATTCGAACAGCTCACGCTCGACATCGAAATGCAGACCGGTGAACGCGATCTCGTCGCCTTCGAAGAACGACGGCGCTGTCCCGCGCATGATCCCGTAGAGGGTGGTGATGCGCTGCTGTCCGTCGAGTAGCAACTGGCGCAGCCCCGAGCCGGTCGTCGACCCGCGCACCGCGATCTCGTCGGACCCGGTCTCCCACACCAGCAAACCACCGACCGGATACCCCAGGTACAGCGACCGCATGAGTCCACGCACCTGGTCGCGGTTCCACACGTAGCCACGCTGGAATTCGGGCAGCAGCACAGCACCGGAGTCGATCTGGTCGAGCAGGGAGGACAGACGTGTCACGGCAGCCTTTCGATCGAGATCCGGTGGCAGACAAGCGCCCCATCGTTGCACGAATCGTACCGACACATCCCGACATGCCAGCGGCCGAACGGAAGTGGTGCGGTCACTCCATCCCGGACACAGCGGCCCGGAAGGCGTCGGAGGCGTAGAACGGAGCCAGCCTGCGGCGCAGCACGGTGTCGAGATAGCCACGCTCGTCGAGTGTTTCCAGGACCGGCGGGCCGAAACGCAGCGCCTCTTCGAGCATCTCCGCGCGTCCTACGCCCAGCTCAGCCAGCAATTCGGCAAGGGGGGTGTCGCCGTATTTGTCGAAGACGTGGTCGACGCCCTCGTCGAGCAGGGCGCGGAAGTAGTCGGTATCGCGGAACGTGCGCCAGAATTCGAAGACGAGCACGACGATGTCTTCGACATCGGTGGCCGAGACCAGATCACGGAACGAACCGACCGCGTCGCCGGTGTGTTTGCGCCAGGTCTCGCGGGCGCTGTCGAGCAGCACCTCGTCGACGTCACTGCTGTTGCCGCGCAACACGAATCGCGCGCCGGTGCGGGTGAGCCTGCCGACGCCGCTCTCGATCGCGGGCATCGCGGGTTCGGCCAACCGCGACAGCGCGCCGCGCAACGATCGGACCAGCCCTCCCCCTTCGGGGTGCAAACCGTCGTCGACCGCGGTGACCACCGCGCGCTGGACCGCCTCGACACACGCGTCGACGGTCACCGGACTGTCGAGCACCAGCCGCACCAGGCGGTGGGTGAGGTCCAGGTCGGCGACGGCGTCGACCAGCTCGTCGAAGCGGCGGTTGTCGACGAGCTCGCCGACTTCGATCTCGTCGTTGGCGCGATGGTTGTACAAGCGCGTCGCGATCTCGCCGACGAGTTCGGGAATCGCCCCCTCCACCGGAACCTGCACGGCGAACTTGTGCGCGACCGCCTTGATCTGCTCGCGGGTGACCGCCTCGGCCAGCGTCAGCTCCGAGGCCTCGTCGAGCGCACCGTCGATCTCCTCGGTGACGAACTCGAGGAACCCGGCGGGCTCACGCAGCTGCTGCTTGGTGAACGCCACCTGCGCGTCGAGGACTCGCATGGCCAGGTCGACATGGCCACCGCGCCCCTCGTTCGTCTCACCCATACCGCCCAGATTGGCACAGTCCGCGACGCGATGGGAAAAGGGCACTCACATTGGTTGCCGACCTGCGCGACACGCCGGTTTTTCACCGCAAACTCCGCCCAAATTGCGTTGCGAGAAAGTGCTATGCGCGGTTTGCTGGCGAGTATGGCATACTGGGTTGCTGAGACTGGGCTGATCGCAAGTGATCGCCATGGCTCACCTACGGAAAAGACTTTTAAAACATGACTCAAGGCACCGTCAAGTGGTTCAACGGCGAAAAGGGCTTCGGCTTCATCGCCCAAGACGGAGGCGGCCCCGACGTCTTCGTTCACTACTCGGCTATCGGCGGCTCGGGCTTCAAGTCCCTCGAAGAGGGACAGCGCGTAGAGTTCGAGGTCGGCCAGGGCCAGAAGGGCCCGCAGGCCCAGGACGTCCGCGCCATCTGATTTCGGCGTGAACTGAAAAAGCCCCGCACCACTGGTGCGGGGCTTTTTCATGTCCGGACTATCCCCCGAACACGCGCTCGACGACCGCCTTCGCGCGCCGGGTGATGCGCATGTAGGTGTCGAGGAATTCGCTGCCGTCGTCGTTGGGCCAGCCCGCTACCCGGGCGACCGCCGAGAGCAGTTTGCCGGGACCGGGCAGCTGGTCGGTCGGTTTGCCCTTGACCAGGACCAGGGCGTTGCGAGCGGCGGTCGCGGTGATCCAGGATTCACGCAGCAACGCGACGTCCTCGGAATCGAGGATGCCTTCGGCCTCGATCACGTCGAGCGACTGCAGGGTCGAGGTGTTGTGCAGCGCGGGGACCTCGTGCGCGTGGCGCAGCTGTAGCAGCTGGACGGTCCATTCGATGTCGGCCAGACCGCCGCGACCCAGTTTGGTGTGGGTGGACGGATTGGCGCCGCGCGGAAGGCGTTCGGCGTCGACGCGGGCCTTGATGCGGCGGATCTCGCGCGCCGATTCCTCCGACACCCCACCGATCGGGTAGCGGATCGGGTCGATCACGTGCAGGAAGCGCACGCCCAGATCCTGATCGCCCGCCACCTGGTGGGCGCGCAGCAGCGCCTGTACCTCCCACGGCTGAGCCCATTGCGCGTAGTAGGCCTGATAAGCGGCCAGCGTGCGAACCAGGGGCCCGTTGCGGCCCTCGGGGCGCAAGCCCGCGTCCACCTGCAACGGCGGGTCGACACTCGGTGCGCCGAGCAGCCGCTGGACCTGCTCGGCGATCCCGTTGGCCCACTTCACGGCGGTGGCCTCGTCCTCGCCGGGGCGCGGATCACAAACGAACAGCACATCGGCGTCGGAGCCGTAGCCCAGTTCCATGCCGCCGAGCCTGCCCATGCCGATCACCGCGAAGTCGGCGGGCGCGGGCCCACCACGTTCGGCCTCCGAGGCGCGAATGACCGCGCTCAGCGCTGCCTCGAGGACCGCGACCCAGACCGACGACAGCGCCGCGCACACCTGCGGGACGTCGAGCATGCCGAGTACGTCGGCCGAGGCGACCCGGGCGAGTTCGTGGCGACGCAGTGAACGTGCTGCCGCGACAGCGCGTTTCGGGTCGTCATAGCGAGCGGCCGCGGTCTGCATGCCGCGCGCGACGTCTTCGGGGTTGGTGCTGAGCAGCTGCGAACCACCGGGCCCGTCGGCGTACATGCGGATGGTGTCGGGCGCGTTGATCAGCAGGTCGGGCAGGTACTCCGAGGAGCCGAGCACGATCATCAGGCGCTGGGCGACGGCGCCTTCGTCACGCAGTTCGCGCAGGAACCAGATCTGGTCGTCGAGACCCTCGGAGACCCTGCGGTACGCGAGCAAGCCCGCGTCGGGATTCGGTGTGTCACCGAGCCATTCGAGCAGGGTCGGCAGCAGCAGTGCTTGGATACGACCTTTGCGCGAGACGCCGCCGGTGAGGGCTTTGAGGTGGCCGAGCGCGTTGGCCGGTGCACCGTAGCCGAGGGCGGCGAGCTGGCGGACGGCGGCATCGGGGCTCAGGCGCAGGGCGTCGGAGTCCATCCGGGCGACCGCGTCCAGCAGCGGGCGGTAGAACAGTTTGGCGTGCAGGCGGCGCACCCGAACGGCATTGCGGCGGATCTCGGTGTCGAGCACACCGACCGCGTCCAGGCGGCCGTCGGGGCGGATGTGGGCGGCGCGGGCGAGCCAGCGCATGCCCTCCTCGTCGTCGGCGGCGGGCAGGGTGTGGGTGCGCTTGAGCCGCTGCAGTTGCAGGCGGTGTTCGAGCAGACGCAGGAATTCGTACGAGGCCGTGAGGTTGGCGGCGTCCTCGCGGCCGACGTAGCCGCGCGCGGCGAGAGCGGCCAGCGCCTCGACGGTGTTGGTGACATGCAAAGCGTCGTCGACCCGGCCGTGCACCAATTGCAGTAGCTGCACGGCGAATTCGACATCGCGCAGGCTGCCCGCACCGAGCTTGAGCTCGCGCTCGCGCATGTCGGCGGGGACCAGGTCCTCCACGCGGCGACGCATCGCCTGGACGTCGGCGACGAAGTCGGGGCGTTCGGAGGCGGTCCACACCATCGGCATCAGGGTGTCGCGGTACTGGTGGCCGAGTTCCATGTCGCCGGTCATCGGCCGGTTCTTCAGCAGCGCCTGGAACTCCCAGGTGCGCGCCCACCGCTTGTAGTAGGCGAGGTGGGAATCGAGGGTGCGCACCAGGGCGCCCGCTTTGCCCTCGGGACGCAGGGCGGCGTCGACCTCGAAAAAGGCCGAGCCGGCCACGCTCATCATCTCGGCGGCGAGCCGGGTCGCGGTGGCGTCGGCCGGTTCGGCGACGAACACCACGTCGACATCGCTGACGTAATTCAGTTCTCGCGCACCGCATTTGCCCATCGCGATCACCGCGAGCCGGACCGACAGCTCGCCGTTCTTACACACCCGCGCGACCGCGACGGACAGGGCGGCGGTGAGTGCGGCGTCGGCCAGATCCGACAGGTGCTTGCCGACCACCAGGTACGGCGGGACCGGCTCGTTCTCGACGGTGGAGGCGAGGTCGACGGCGGCCAGCAGCATCAGCTGATCGCGATACCTGCTGCGCAACAACGCCACCGCCTCGGGACCGGCGATGCCGGCGCGGAACAGCATCGGTCCCGCGTTCGGTCCGGTCTCCGGGGTCGCGTCGACAGCATCGAGCAGATCGGCGATCAGCTCGTCCCGAGTGGGAAGCTCGTTCTCGCGCAGCACTTTCCACGCGGCCGGGACAGCGACCAGGTGGTCGCCGAACGCCGTCGACGACCCGAGCAAACCGAACAGCCTGCCGCGCAACGTGGTATCGGAACGGATCGCCGAATCCAGTTCGGGCCATTCATCTTCGAGAGATTCGCGAAGACGCACGAGCGTGCACAGAGCCAGATCGGCATCGGGCGAACGCGACAGTGCCCAGAGCACGGACACCCCGTCGATGTTGTCCCAGCCGAGCTGGCGCAGTGAAGCCGCCGCCGTCGGTTCGAGTAAACCGAGCCGGCCGACGCCGGGTACAGCGGAGCGGGCAGTCGGTGGCCGGACCATAGCTGTAACTCTAGCGGCTGGCGCCGCCGGGTTTTCGGCCTGGGAACCTTGATCTTCCCTCCCTACGGGCACTCCTTCGTCGCACCCTTCGGTCAGTCCAGATCAAGGCGGCCGAAAACCACCATGGACCGCTTAGAGACTCAGGTATTCCTTCAGCTCCCAGGGGGTGACCTGCGAGCGGTAGGCGGCCCATTCGCGGCGCTTGTTGCGCAGGAAGAAGTCGAAGACGTGTTCGCCGAGAGTCTCGGCGACCAGTTCCGAGCGCTCCATCGCCTGCAGCGCCTCGTCGAGGGTGCCGGGCAGGGTGCGGAAGCCCATCGCGCGACGCTCCGCGTCGGTCAGCGACCAGACGTCGTCTTCGGCCTCGGGGGGCAGGGTGTAGCCCTTTTCGATGCCGCGCAGACCGGCGGCCAGCAGCACCGCGAAGGTCAGGTACGGGTTGCAGGCCGAATCCGGGCTACGGATCTCGACGCGACGCGAGGACGACTTGTTCGGGGTGTACATCGGCACACGCACCAGCGCCGACCGGTTGGACCGGCCCCAGGAAGCCGCGGTGGGTGCTTCACCGCCGTGGATCAGGCGCTTGTAGGAGTTGACCCACTGGTTGGTGATCGCGCTGATCTCGGGGGCGTGCTCGAGGATGCCCGCGATGAACGAGCGCGCGGTGCCCGAGAGGTTGTTCGGGTCGTCGGGATCGGCGAAGGCGTTGTTCTCGCCCTCGAACAAGCTCATGTGGGTGTGCATGGCCGAGCCGGGGTACTGGGAGAACGGCTTGGGCATGAACGTCGCGCGCACACCCTCGTCGATCGCCACCTCTTTGATCAGGTAGCGGAAGGTCATCACGTTGTCGGCCATCGAGAGCGCGTCGGCGTAGCGAAGGTCGATCTCCTGCTGACCGGGAGCGCCCTCGTGGTGGCTGAACTCGACCGAGATGCCCATCGATTCCAGCGAGTCGATGGCGTGGCGGCGGAAGTTCGGCGCCGCATCGTGCACGGCCTGGTCGAAGAAGCCGCCGTTGTCGGCCGGGGTCGGCTCGTAGCCGTCCTTGAGCTGGTCCTTCAGCAGGAAGAACTCGATTTCGGGGTGCACGTAGCAGCTGAAGCCCGCGTCGGCGGCCTTGTTCAGCTGACGGCGCAGCACGTGGCGCGGGTCGGCCCAGGACGGCGAACCGTCGGGCATGGCGATGTCGCAGAACATCCGGGCCGAGTGCTGGTGGCCCTTGGAACTGGCCCATGGCAGCACCTGGAAGGTCGACGGATCGGGCCGCGCGACCATGTCCGCCTCGGACACGCGCGCGAAGCCTTCGATGGCCGAGCCGTCGAAGCCGATGCCCTCCTCGAAGGCGCCTTCGAGCTCGGCGGGGGCGATGGCGACGGACTTGAGGTAGCCCAGCACATCGGTGAACCAGAGACGGACGAAGCGGATATCCCGCTCTTCGAGCGTCCGCAGCACGAATTCCTTCTGGCGATCCATACCGGCGAGCGTAAGCACCCGGCGTTAAATCCGTGTTACATACGCAGACGGGTTTGCGATCGCGTCACATCATTCGCACATCTCACCGGTCACGACGGGGCGCGGTGAGCAAATCTGGCTCTCAGCATGTGAGACCCGGAGCGGGCGTGGCGAGATCGACGAGGTAGTTGATCACCGCGTCGTCGAGGCACCGATCACCCGCGACGAGAGCCGCGGTGTGTCGATTGCCACGGAAGGTGATCAGGTCGGCGCCCAGCTGTGCGGCCAGGTCGACACCGGCTTGATACGGGGTGGCCGGGTCGTCGGTGGTGGACACCACGACGGTGGGCGGCAGTCCGGGGGCCGAGACCCGATGCGGGGTGCTGGTGTTGGGCACCGGCCAGGCGGCGCACAGTTCCAGCGGGGCGGCGCCGGTGCCTCTGCCGTCGTCGAGGAACGGGGCGGCATTGCGGTATTCGGAGTCCTGACGGCCGGTCACCGCGGGATCGGTGATGCGGGGATCGTCGACGCAGCGGATCGCGTTGAACGCGTCCTGGGTGTTGGCGTAGGTGCCGTCTTGGCGGCGTCCGTCGTACATGTCGGCCAGTTGCAACAGGGTGTCGCCGTTTCCGCCGCGCAGTTCGGACAGCCCCTGGGTGAGGATCTCCCACAGTTCGTCGCTGTAGAGGGCCTGTTGGACGCCGGTGATCGCGTCGTTGTAGCTGAGGCCGCGCGGGTCGGTGGTCGACGCCGGGGTCTGTTCGAGTGGGCCGACCAGCTCGCGGAAGCGGGCCACCGCCTGGGCGGGGTCGGTGCCGAGGGGGCAGTCGGCGTTCTTCGCGCAGTCGGTGGCGTAGGCGGTGAACACGCCTTGGAAGCCCGCCGCTTGGCGCAGCGATTCCTGGACCGGGTCCTGTGAGGAGTCGACGGCGCCGTCCAGGACGAGGGCGCGCACGTTCTGTGGGAACTTCTCCGCGTAGGCGGAGCCGAGGCGGGTGCCGTAGGAGTAGCCGAGATAGCTCAGCTTCGCGTCACCGAGGACCGCCCGCATCACATCCATGTCCTGGATCACCTCGCGGGTGCCGACATGACCGAGCAGGTCGACACCCGAGCGCTGGGCGCACCGGTCGGCGTATTCGCGGTTGTCGGCCTCGGCGTCGGCGATGCCCGCCGGGGTGTTGTCGGTGGGCCGCTCGGCGCGTTCGGCATCGGCCTGCTGCGGGGTCAGGCAGACGATCGCGGGCAGCGACGAGCCGACACCGCGCGGATCGAACCCGACCCGATCGAACTTCTCCGCCAGTTCGGTGCGGTTGCCGACGCCGACCATCGAGAGACCGGAGACGCCGGGACCGCCCGGGTTCATCAGCAGCGAGCCGACCTTCTTGCCGGTGGCCGGGATCCGCGAGAGCGCGATCTGGGCGGTAGGACCGTCCGGGCGCGCGTAATCGATCGGCACGGTGATCCGCGCGCACTCGGTTTTGGGCGGCAGCCGGTCCTCCGGGCTGCCGTAGTCCTCACACGAGCCCCAGCCGATCTGCTGGTCGTAGAAGGTGTTCAGACCCGATGGTGGCGGCGGCAGCTCAGCGCGCGGTGTGCTGTCCTCGCCGGTGCCGCATCCGGTGACGATCAACGCAGAGACAGCGCCGAGGAGCACGACGAGCCGAACTGACTGCAAGGTGGGCCCACCTTTCCGCGCCCTGCGGCGCACACGATGCGCCCGGATGGGCTTGCTTCACGGTAGCCGAATCGTCGATGTGACCGATCACACCGGCGCCGGGCCTTAAACCTGTGCGGGCGCAGGTGGCACACTGGGATTGTCAGAAAAGCCCGGGGACCCGGTATGGGCCTCGAGGAACCAGACGAAAGGGACGATGATGTCCGTATCCGATGAGCAGAGTCCTGCCTACGGTGCCACTCCCGCCGAAGCTGTCCCCACCAAGCAACCACGCCGCAAGACCCGCGTGCAGCACCTCCAGCAGATGAAGGCCGAGGGCGAGCGCTGGTCGATGCTGACGGCCTACGACTACTCGTCCGCGCGGCTGTTCGAGGAGGCCGGTATCCCCGTACTCCTGGTCGGCGATTCCGCCGCCAATGTCGTCTACGGCTACGACACCACGGTTCCGATCACCATCGACGAGCTCATCCCGCTCGTGCGCGGCGTCGTGCGCGGCGCACCGCACGCGCTGGTGATCGCCGATCTGCCGTTCGGGACCTACGAGTCCTCGCCGCAGCAGGCCCTCGCGACCGCCATCCGCTTCATGAAGGAGGGCGGTGCGCACGCGGTGAAGCTCGAGGGCGGCGAACGTGTCGCCGAACAGATCGCGCTGATCACCTCCGCGGGCATCCCCGTGATGGCCCACATCGGGTTCACGCCGCAGAGCGTGAACACCCTGGGCGGGTTCCGGGTCCAGGGGCGTGGCGACGGCGCCGAGCAGCTGGTGGCCGACGCGATCGCCGTGCAGGAAGCCGGGGCGTTCTCGGTGGTGATGGAAATGGTCCCCGCCGACATCGCGGGCCAGGTCACCCGCAAGCTGACCATCCCCACCGTCGGCATCGGCGCCGGCGCCGACTGCGACGCCCAGGTACTGGTCTGGCAGGACATGGCCGGCTACACCAGCGGCAAGACCGCTAAATTCGTCAAGCGCTTCGGCAACGTGGGCGACGAGCTCCGCACCGCCGCAGCCGCTTACGCCGCAGAAGTCCGCCAGGGCACCTTCCCCGGCCCTGAACACAGCTTCTGAGTTCGACCCGTGCGGCCGCTCTTGAGAGGGGGCGGCCGTCGCGTGTGAAAGGTACTTGTCCGCGGCTGATGGCAGACTCGATGGCGACACTGTTCGACTAGCAGAGGTACCGATGCCGCGACGTCCTTGGAATTCTCGTTCTGTGCTGTTGATCGCGGGTGCGCTCGCCGCCGCGACCCTGACCGCGTGCGGAGGGGTGCCACCGGCTTCCACCGGTAGTGCGGGCACCACCTCCTCTGCCGCGGCGGCGACCACTGCCGCACCGGCTGGGACGCTGACGATCAGCCCGTCGTCGGCCGCGCAACTGTGCGACATGATCAGGCCGGAGCTGTCGAACTTCCGGGTGCAGGGGCCGACGCTCGGCAGGATCTCGCTCAACGCCATGGTGCACGACTGGGGGCTGCGCAACGGCGGCATCAACGGGCACGTCCTCGCCGACAAGGCGATGATCGACCGGGTGACCACCGAGAGCTGCCCCGAGGTGCGAACGGAGGCACTCACCGCTCTCGAATTGACCTCCCTCGCCGCGGGATTGGCGTTCTGATGCGCAGCCTCTACCCCGAGATCGAGCCCGTCGAGCAGGGACTCCTCGATACCGGCGACGGCCAGTCGGTGTACTGGGAGGTCAGCGGCAACCCCGACGGCAAGCCGGTGGTGTTCGTGCACGGCGGACCGGGCGGGGGCACCGGGCCACTGCAACGGCGTTTCTTCGACCCGGCGGTGTACAAGATCGTGCTGTTCGATCAGCGCGGCTGCGGAAAGTCCATGCCGCACATCGCCGATGGGGCTTCCCTCGACGCCAACACCACGCCGAATCTGATCGCCGACATGGAGTTGCTGCGCGGACATCTGGGGATCGAGCGCTGGCAGGTTTTCGGCGGTTCGTGGGGCTCGACCCTCGGCCTGGCCTATGCGCAAGCGCACCCGGAGCGGGTGACCGAATTGGTGCTGCGTGGCATCTTCTTGTTGCGGCGCAAGGAGATCGACTGGTACTACAACGGCGCCGCGGGCAACGTCTACCCAGCCGAGTGGGCGAAATTCCTGGCGCCCGCGCCTGTCGAGCACCGCGATGACGACCTCGTCGAGGTGTATCACCGGCTGCTGCACTCCCCCGATCCGCAGGTCGCACTCGATGCCGCGATCGCGTGGTCGACTTGGGAAGGCGCGACGAGTTCGCTGCTCCCGCAACCGGATCGGGTCGCCGAAACCGCCGAAGCGCGCTTCGCCCTCGCCTTCGCCCGGATCGAAAACCACTATTTTCGCCACGGCGGATTCCTCGAAGAGGGACAGTTGCTGCGAGACATAGATCGGATCGCCGACATCCCCGGCGTGATCGTGCAGGGCCGCCACGACATCGTGTGCCCCGCGGTGAGCGCATGGGATCTGCACACTGCGTGGCCGGCCTCGACCCTGCACATCGTCGAGGACGCCGGGCACACCGCGCACGAGCCCGGCATCACCCACCACCTGGTGGAGGCGACCGACGCGTTCGGGAAGCGAGGCTGACACATGGCGACCAAGGCCGGAAAAGCCGTTGTCGCGGCACTACGCGAGGACATCGACCGGCTCTTCGACGCCGAGCCCGACGTCCGCGCCGACGCCGACGATTCGGTCCACCAGATGCGGGTGGCCACGCGCAGGCTGCGCAGCGTCCTGCGCTCCTACCGCAAGTTGTTCGACGCCGACGACGCCGCCGCCACCGAAGCGGAGCTGAAGTGGCTGGCCGACCTGCTCGGCGTGGCCCGCGACGCCGAGGTCCGCGCCGAGCGGTTCACCGATCTGCTGTCGGACTACGACGAAGCCCCCACCGAGATCACCGATTCCCTGGTCGGCGCGTCCCGCAAGGCCTACACCGATGCCCACGCAGAGGTATTGAGCGCACTGGATGCCAAGCGCTACCGTCGCCTGCGCAAGGTGTTGAAAACCTGGCGCACCGATCCCCCGCTCGCCCCGGAACTCGCCCGCGACAAGGCCACCGACGTCTTCGACCAGGTCCTGCGCCGCGACCGCAAACTCCTGCGCAAGTTGGTCTTCGCCGAACCCACCGCCACCCCCGCCGACCGGGTGGAACTGCTCCACGACATCCGCAAGGGCGCCAAGCGGTTACGTTATTCCTGCGAAGCGGCGACCACCGTCCTCGGCTCCGACGCCGACGATCTCGGCACCCGCGCCAAACGCCTGCAATCGGTGCTCGGCGACCACCGTGACGCCGTCGAATCCCGCGAAGCGATCCTGGCAGTGGCCGCGCACGCGCACGGCCCCGCGGCCACGGTCTACGAACTTCTGGCCGATACCGAAGAAGCGGCCGCGGGCCGAGCCATCTCCCACTACCCCGCGGCCGCGGCCTTCATCTCCGTGCGGAACTGACAGTCCCCGACGATCAACGAGCCCCGTCGTATTCGAACCCGATCGTCCGAGTTCCCGGATCGGCGACAGCCAACCGCACAGCGACCGTCTGCCCTTCCGGCGGCCGCCCCTCACAGCGCGCGAGGATCGGCGGTTCGCTGACGAAGATCTCGGCGGGGCGAGACCCGTTGGCATCACGCAGAACCACGGCGGAGAACTCGGTGCCGATCCGAGGCGCGAGAACGGTGGCCTCGGTCAGATCGACGCAAGCGCGATCCACCTTGTTGGCCACCCCGTCGGTGCGTCGCATCGTCTCGGCGGCGCCCTTCAACCCGTCCACCACCCACTGCGGCACCTCGACCCCGGCTGAGTGAGCCAGACAGATCTCGGTGGTGAACCGATCGGCCAGCCGGCGCAGCGGCGCCGTCACATGTGCGTACGGAGCCCCGATCGCACTGTGCGTCAACTGCTCCGGGGTCGGGTCGTCGAGTTCGGCGAGCAGCGTGTAGCTGGCCCCGCGCAACAGGCCGGTAGCTTCCGACATCAACACCAGCGCCGCGGGCGTGTTCGCGTCGAGACCGGCGAGCATCCGCCCCACCGGCATTTCAGCGGGCCACCGCACGCCCAACGCCGCCGCCGTACGCCGCATCGATGCGATCGCGCTCTCCGGCGGCGGCGGCATCGTGCGCAGCAAGCCGATCCCCTTGTGCTCCAACATGATTCGCGCGGCGCACATTCCGGTGAGCAGCGAGATCTGCTCGTTCCAGTCGTCGGCGGCGGTCCGCGGCTCCAGCTGCAGGCGCCAGCCGTCACCGTCGGGAACCACTTCCTGCGCGGGCAACCGCAGCGAGATGGCGCCTTGTTCGAATCCCGCCTCGATCCGCAGCCGCCCGAATTCGGGCAGCGCGAGCAACGACGGATGCAACGTCGCCGCGTCGGCAGCGGCCTGAACCTGCGCGTAATCGAACCGCTCCCGAGAGCGCACCAGCGCACGCGTCACCGAAACGCTCAGCGGCACAGCGTCATTGTCGAGTTCGATGGTCCACAACGCGGCAGGCCGGTCGACGCCCGGCAGCAGACTCGCTGTGCCCTCGGACAGCACCGTCGGATGTAGCGGGACTGTGCCGTCGGGCAGATAGAAAGTTTGCCCGCGCCTTTCGGCTTCGGCGGCCAGGGCACTGCCAGGCACGATCACCGCACCGAGATCGGCGATCGCGTAGTGCAGGGTGAAGCCGGTGGGAGTGCGTTCGATATGCAGCGCCTGGTCCAGATCCAGCGCGCTGGGCGGGTCGATGGTCACGAACTCGATATCGGTCCGATCGACCCGAGTGCCCGCGAACGCGTCGACCGCGTCGCGGGCTTCGGAGACTGCCTCGGCCGGATACTCCGAGGCCAGTCCGAATTCGGAACGGATGGCGCCGAAGTCGACCGGCGCCGAGACGATCCGCTGATGGAGTCGGAAACCAGCCATCCGACCCCGATCCTGCGAACTACTCGTCGTGTGTGATCCGAAGTCCATAGCTCGCAGACTAGCGAGTTCTACTTCAGGGCGAGCATGGTGCCGTTGAGCTGATCGAGCGGGCCGTACACCGTGAACGTGACCCGGCCGTTGGGGACGGCGGAGGACACGGTCGCGGCCGCGTCGAGCGCCTGACCGAACGAGGCCGCCGACGGGTGCGGCAGACCGGCGACAGTCAGGCCGAATCGAGACTGGTGGACCCAGGCGGTATCCGCCGGGCTGAGGTCGACCTGGACTCCGCCTGCGAGCGGGGTCACCGCGACCGCACTCGCCGAACCGGCACCAAGCGTTGCGAAAACCGCAGTGGCTCCGGCGATCAGTGCACCGGCGACAATGGAACGAACTACCCGCATGTAAATGTGACCTGCTTCCGCGATCGAATGTAATGGGCCCGAGGAAGTGGCAGCGAGCCCTGCCGACGGCGATCACTCTATGACCTCGCTCACGTTCCCGGCGAGTTCCAGCGCATTTTCACTGTCCGGACACACGAACGCCACGACTTCGCGGGCAATTGTTACTGTGGCGGCGGCGCACTCGGCAGCTGCCGGGTTGTGCGGCACTCACGTCGATAAATGGGAGTTTGCGAACGTATGTCGTGGCTGATTTTCGATTACCTGTCGCCGATCCTCGGACCGGACGCGGCCAGCTATTGGGCGCATCTGCTGGCGATTAACCCGGGATAGCTCACCGCTTCGATCCAGAACATGTCGCTTCCCGTTAACCACAGGGGAAGCGGCGTGTTTCCTGGGCCGCTAGCATCCCGCTGCGTGAGTAGAACTACCGCCGCCATCGCGGCCAGCGCCACCGTCTTCGCCCTGCTTCTGGCCGGCTGCAGCGACGACTCTTCCTCCGCCGGCTCCCCCACCGCTACCACCACGGCCGCGCCGACCTTCCAGGTCGAAGCGAGCAAGGCGGGCATGTTCGTGGTGAGTTACCGCAACGCCTTCCCGAAGCTGGCACAGGGGCGTGACGACGCCGCCGTGGCCGCGGTGCTGAACCATTCCTGCTCCGAGATCAAGGCCGGTAAGTCCGAGGCCGATACCGTCGCCACGATCATCAAGGCGGCCGAGAACGGCGACACCGCCGCGACCACCGAAGAGGCCACGGCCGTCTACCAGATGTCCAAGCTGATGTGCTGAGCCGTTAGCGGCGAAGCGAGGCGGCGGCTCCCGGTGGGAACCGCCGCCTTCTCGTTTCGTGGGCGGGCGAGCCGGCCTGTAAGCCGGATCCTGTCCCCGATTCGCATCGGGGGGCGACCATCCATCTGGACACACCGTTGCCGGGTGCCTCGAGCGGTCCACCCGCAGGCTCGGGCGAGCAGCCCTCGAACACCTGCGCAGCCGCACCGTTGCCGATGCGACCTTTGACCTTGCTCCGGGCGGGGTTTACCTAGCCGCCCCGGTCACCCGGGGCGCTGGTGCGCTCTTACCGCACCGTTTCACCCTTACCGCACTCGCGTGCGGCGGTCTGTTCTCTGTGGCACTGTCCCGCGGGTCACCCCGGGTTGCCGTTAACAACCGCCCTGCTCTGTGGAGTCCGGACTTTCCTCGGTCCCGGGCAGCGGCACTGTTGGTGCCCGTTCCCGTTACCGCGGTCGCCCGGCCGACTCGCCCGCCGGTACAGAGTACTCGCTACGGTATTGACTCATGGAACGTGTCGACGTCAGTTTCCCTTCGGGTGACCAGCAGTGCGCCGCGTGGCTCTACCGGCCCGACGGCGCGCCTCGTCCGCGCCCGTTGGTGATCATGGGACACGGGCTCGGGGCCACCCGCGAGATGGGGTTGGATCGGTATGCGCGACGGTTCGTCGCCGCGGGAATGGGGGTACTGGCGTTCGACTACCGAAATTTCGGTGCCAGTGAGGGTACGCCTCGCCAGGTACTCAACATCGCCCGTCAGCGACAGGACTGGAAGGCCGCAATCGCCTACGCGCGCAGCATCCGGGGCTTCGATGCCACGCGGATCGCGTTGTGGGGCACCTCGTTCGGTGGTGGGCATGTGCTCGCGGTGGCGCCCGACGACGATTACCTCGCCGCGGTGGTGGCCCAGGTGCCGTTCACCAGCGGGTGGGCGTCGGGGATGGCGAAGGGCCCGATCAGCCTGACCAAGGTCGCCACCATCGCCGCCACCGACTTGATCTTCGGCCCGATCCGCCGCAAACCCATCCGCATCCGCTTGGCCGGGCGGAAACGCTCCGCGGCGTTGATGAGCGCCACCGACGTGCCGGAGGGCTACGGCCGACTGGCCGAGGAGAGCGACACCTACGACCCCAAAGTCGGTGCCCGCGTCGCCTTCTCGACCCTCTTCGACTCCCCCGGCCGCCGCGCCAAGTCGTTGAAGGTCCCCGTCTTCTACGCGATCGCCGAAAACGACTCGATCGCCCCCGCGGGCCCGACCCGCAAGGCCGCCGAACGCACCAAACACGCAGTGGTCAAGCAGTATCCGGTCGGCCACTTCGACGTGTACTTCGATGATGTCTTCGAACAGGTAGTGCGCGACCAGACCGAATTCCTGGTGTCTGTCCTTCGCCCCTAGAACTGCCCGAATACGCCGCGGCGGTGGGGCACCATGGGGTGATGGAACAGATCAGCTCGCGCACGTTGTACACCAACCCGTGGATGCGGTTGCGGGAGGACACTGTTCGGCGGGAGGACGGCTCGGTGGGGATCTACGGCGTCCTCGACAAGGTCGACTGGGCACTGGTGATCCCCTTCGACGGCACGGGATTCCACCTCGTCGAACAGTTCCGTTATCCGCTGGGCATGCGGTGCTGGGAGTTCCCCGCGGGCACACCGGCACACGGCACCACTGCGACGCCGGTCGAGTTGGCGCACAACGAATTGCGTGAGGAGACCGGGCTGCGCGCCGAACACCTGACCCGACTCGGCGCCTTGGCCGCGGCACCCGCACTGACCGACCAGCGCGGCCACTGTTTCCTGGCCACCGGCCTCACACCAGGCGAGCCGGACCGCGAACACGAGGAGCAGGACATGCGCACGGCCTGGTTCTCCCGTTCACAGCTCGAGGCGATGATCCTGCGCGGCGAGATCATCGACGCCCACACGGTAGCCGCCTACGGATTGCTGCTCATGCACGAACGCGGTCTCGGCTGACCGCAGCGACTACCTCTACGACAAGGGGCGCAGCACCTGTTCGGTGCTGCGCCCCTTGTGGTTTCGCGGGTCGATCAGATGGGCTGGAAGCCCGCGCCCACGCCGCCTGCGCGGTTGAGCACATCCAGGATCACCTGGATGGGCTGGAAGTAGGCGGGCGAGTGGACCGGGTTTGCGCCGCCGGTGCAGGGCACGTCGAAGTCGACGGGGCCGAGGCCGGTGAGGCGGCCCTGGTTCATGCCGACGAGGCGGTCGCCGACCACGACGGGTCCGCCGGAGTCGCCTGGCTGCGAGCAGTATTGGTTGATGGAGGTGCCTTCGAGCTCACCCCACACCACGCCACAGCTACGACCGCTGGTGCGGCCGTCCGAGCACACCGTGGTACCGGGGCCGGGCGAGGCGCCGATACCCGCGACGGTGGTCTGGCCGATGGTCCGCACCGGCAGCACCTTCGACGCATCCAGTTGCAGCACAGCGAAATCCAGGTAGTCGCCGTCATCGGAGTACGCGACCGTGCCGATCACACCCGCCTTGAGCGCCTGCTCGGCGCCGACGCGCGAACCGGTCGGCGCGCAGTGCCCCGCGGTGAGACCGACGAGGCGGCCCGCGCCGTCGTGGCCGATGGCCGTGAGCGAACAACCGGAGTTGTTGTCGAAGACAATGCCCGAGGCCGCGCCGAGCACCACGCTCGGGTCGGCCGTCACGCTACCCGCACCCGCGGACGCGGTGAGCACCCCCGCGATGGCCGCCGCAAACGCCGCCATCCGTAGAAACCTCATCGAGTACCTTTCCTTGTGGCCGCGGCATTCCGCATGCCCGAGAATCTTTCGGGAAATGCGGCGTCGTCGTTACGCCGACCGTGCGCCGGGGCGACCGTACCGTGCCCGGGTGACAAGCGGCTAGCTCACAGGTAAGAGGTGTCGTTGACCAGGCGCACCGAGGCGCCACCGTCGGGATAGAACTCGGCGACGCACAGCGACGCGAGGTCGAGGTGCAGGCGGTACAGCAGCGACGGGCCGACGCCGAGGGCCAACTGCAACAGGGTCTTGATCGGGGTCACGTGGCTGACCACCACCACGTTCTGGCCCGGGTAGAGCGCGACCAGGTCGCGGCGCACCCCTTCGACGCGTTCGCGCACCTGATCGAAACTCTCGCCGCCGGGCGCGGGGATCGACGGGTCGCCGAGCCAGTCGCTGTGCAGCAGCGGATCGCGCTGGGCGGCTTCGGCGAAGGTGAGACCCTCCCAGTCACCGAAGTCGGTCTCGGTGAGGCCGTCGAGGATGCGCAGCGGCACGTCGAGGGCGGTCGCGGCGGCTTCGGCGGTGGAGCGGGCCCGCTGCAGCGGAGAGCTCACCACGGCAGCGATATCGCCTTTGGCGGCAAGCATTTTCGCGGCGCGTTCGACTTGTTCGCGACCGAGATCGGTCAGTGGCGGGTTGCCTCGGCCGGAGTAGCGGCGCTCCACCGATAGGGCTGTCTGGCCGTGACGCAGCAACAGCAGGCGGGTCGGCTTGCCGACGGCGCCGGTCCAACCGGGCGAAACCTTGTTCGCATCAACCGATTTCGGCACCGCGACTTCGTCACCGGCGGCATGTCCGGCCGCGACGGCCTCGCGCACGGTTCCGGTGAGTTCACCGTCGTCCATCGCCTCGTTCGCGAGCCGGTCGGCGTGTGAGTTCTCCGCGCGCGGAATCCAGGTGAAGCTCACCCGATCGAATCCGGCGACCAGTGCCCGCGCCTGCTCGGCGAGCGGAATCATCGAGGCGTGCTTGATCTTCCAGCGTCCCGACATCTGTTCGACGACGAGCTTGGAGTCCATGCGCACCGTGACAACGCGCGCGCCCAACTCGGCCGACGCCGCCAAACCCGCGATGAGACCACGGTATTCGGCCACATTGTTGGTGGCGACGCCGATGAACTCCTTGCGTTCGGCGAGCACCCGCACGTGATCGGCGGCGAACACCACGGCGCCGTAACCGGCCGGGCCGGGATTGCCGCGCGAGCCGCCGTCGGCTTCGACGATCACCTCGGTCATCGACGCGCCGATCCGGTCACAGCCCCGATTCCTTGGTACGCACCATGATCGCGCTGCACTCCGGGCAGCGCAGGACCGCGTCGGGCGCGGCCTTGGCGATGCGCTGCATCTCGCCGCGGTCGATCTCGATCCGGCAGGCGCCGCAGCGACGGGCCTGCAGCAGGGCAGCGCCGACACCGTGCGCCGCGCGCTGCTTGTCGTAGACGGCGATCAGCTCGCCGGGGAACAGGCCGATCAACTCGGAGCGATCCTTCTCGCAACGCTGCTGCGCCACTTCGAGATCGGCCATCGCCTCGTCGCGCAGACGTTCGGCGTCTTCGAGGTCGTGGTCGGCCTTGCTGAGCCGCGCACCCGCGTGATCGTGGTCGGCGAGCATCGCCTCGCGCTGCTCCATCACGGTCAGCAGCTCGTCCTCGAGCACCGAGCGGCGACGCTCCAGGCTGCCCAGTTCGTGCTGGAGCTCGGAGAGCTGCTTGGCGGCGACGGTGCCCGCGGTGAGCATGCCGCGATCGCGGTCCTCACGCTTGCGGACGGCTTCGACCTCACCCTCGAGCTTGCGGATGTCGCGGTCCAGATCGTCGATGCCGATCTCCACCGCCACGGCCGCATCCTTGTAGCCGTTGCGCTCGGCCGCCAGACGTGCCACTTCCTGCTGCTCCGGCAGGGCGGAACGGCGATGGGCGATGCGCGTCAACTCGGCATCGACTCCTGCGAGCTGCAACAGCTTGGTCTGGACCGACGGTTCGACATTCAACGCGCACGAACTCCTGAACACAGTGGACGGAAGGATCGATCAACCGTACCGCGCCGCAGGGTGTGATCACGCCATGACCCGAAGACACAGGAACCGAATGTGCTCGGTGTGCGTCGATCTACCTCGGGATACCGGCGGCGAGGGACTAGCCGCTGACCGTCCACGGGTCGGTGCGCAGGGTGCTGACGCGGGTCTGCACCGCGGGGAGGGCGATCTTGACGAACTGTTCGGCCTGACCGCACCAGGGGAACTCGGTGGCCCAATGAGCGGCGTCGATGAGGGCGGGGCCGCCGCGCCGCAGATGTTCGTCGACGGGGTGGTGACGCAGGTCGGAGGTGAGGTAGGCGTCGACGTCGGCGCGGATGGCCTTGTCGAGATAGGAGTCGCCCGCGCCGCCACACACGGCTACGCGTTCGATGACGCGTTCGGGATCGCCGGCGGCGCGCACGCCCCAGACGGTGCGGGGCAGGCCGACGCCGACGCGTGCGGTGAATTCGCGCAGGGTTTCGGGCTGCGGCAGTTCGCCGATGCGGCCGATGCCGAGCGACGAGGGCAGGGGTGCGCGTTCGGTGACGTGGTAGGCCGGTTCCTCGTAGGGGTGGGCGGCGCGCAGGGCGGCGAGTACGGCGAGGCGGGAAGTCGGGGGCGCGACCACCTCGACGGCGTCCTCGGTGACGGTTTCGACGGTGCCGATCGCCCCGATCGCCGGGTTGGCGCCTGCGATCGGCAGGAATTGGCCGGTGCCCGCGGTGTACCAAGCGGCTTCGCGGTAGTCGCCGATCGCGCCCGCGCCCGCGGTGAACAACGCCGACATCAAGGAAGCCGTATGGGTCTGGGGCACCTGGATGACCCACTTGTCCACGGAGGCAAGCGGTTTGGGATCCAGCGGGCCGGTGACAGTGAGCCCGACGGCGGTGGCAAGCGCGTCGGAGACGCCCGGATCGGCGGAGTCGGCATTGGTGTGGGCGGAGAACAGGGCACAGCCGGACCGGATCAACCGGTGCAGCAGCGCGCCTTTCGGCGTATCGGCGGCGACGGTGTCGACCCCGCGCAACAGCAGCGGATGATGCACGACCAAAGCCTGTGCGCCCCAACCGATTGCCTCGTCGACAACAGCGGCGGTCGCGTCGACGGCGAACACCACCTTGGTGACCTCCTGCGCGGGGTCACCACAGACGAGCCCCACCGAATCCCACGATTCGGCCAGTCTCGGCGGGTATGCCGCGTCGAGTACCCCGATCAGTTCGGCCAGGTCGGTCACCGCTGCCTCCTTCTTTCCGTCGGAACTCTCATCACTGTGGCCGAGTCACCACAGTGCCGCGCTCAGCGCGTCGATCAACTGGTCGACTTCGGCGGCGCCACGAACCGCGACGCGGAGGTGGTCGGGACCGAGCCCGGGGAAGGTGTCGGCGCGGCGGACCGCGATGCCGAGGTCGGCGAGGTGTTTGCGCAGCAGGGCGCCGTCGGGGACGCGCAGCAGGAGGAAGGGGCCGGTGGCCGGGGTGTGGACGTCGAGGCCGAGCGCGGTGAGTCGGTGGATCATGGCGGTGCGATCCGCGGCGATGCGGTGTGCGCGCTGCCGGGATTCGGCGACGGCGACGGGGTCGGCGGTGGCGATGATCGCCTCGAGTTGGAGGGTGCCGAGAGGCCAGTGCGGGCGGCCATGGGTGAGCCGTGCCAGGACGTCGGGAGCGCCGAGGGCGTAGCCGCAACGCAAACCGGCCAGTGCCCACGTCTTGGTGAGGCTGCGGAAAACGAGGACATCGGGAGCGGAGAGACCGGCCAACGACTCCGGTTCCTCGGACGATCGCACATCGCCTGGGCCATCGGCGCCGTCCCGACCGGCGACCGCATCGGCGAAGGCTTCGTCGATCACGATGATCCGGCCTGGTCGGCGCAGCGCCTGAATCGTCTCAGCGGGATGCAGGATCGAGGTGGGGTTGGTGGGATTGCCGACGACCACGAGGTCGGCCTCGTCGGGGACCAGGGTGGGGTCGAGGGTGTACGGGCGTTCGAGGATCACCCTGGCGACCGGGACATCAGCCTCACGTAAGGCGAGTTCCGGCTCGGTGAAGGACGGGTGGATGACGGCGGCGAGGCGGGGGGCCAAGCGCGGCAGCATCGCGAAACCCTCGGCGGCACCCGCCAGCAGCAGCACCTCGTCCGGCGAGCGGCCGTGGCGGGCGGCGACGGCCACGCGGGCGGCGCGTTCGTCGTCGGAACTCGGGTAGCGGCCGAGGTCGCCGAGCCGGGCCGCGAGGCGTTCGCGCAGCCAGTCCGGCGGGGCGACGCCCTGGACGTTCACCGCGAAATCGAGCATGCCCGGGCGCGCCTCCACGTCGCCGTGGTGGCGCAACATCGCGGGGTCGACAGAGTCCTCGAGCACAACTGAACACCCTACGTGGCGGCCAATCGGCAGCACGGGCGACAATGGCTCCCGTGGGTCCCTTACATGTCTCGTTCATTTGCACAGGCAATATCTGCCGGTCACCGATGGCCGCGAAGATGTTCGAGGCGCACCTCTACCGAGCCGGCCTCGCGAACCGGGTGCGAGTGAGCAGCGCGGGCACCGGTTCGTGGCATGTCGGCGATGCGGCCGACCCGCGCACCGAGGCAACCCTGCGCCGGGCCGGCTACCCGACCGAGCACACCGCGGCGACCTTCGGTCCCGAGCACAGTGACGCCGACCTGATCATTGCCTTGGACACCGGGCACGACCGCGAGCTCGCGCACCGCGGCGTCCCCACCGACCAGCGCAGGTTGCTGCGCAGCTTCGATCCCGCCGCCGACGGCCCCGACGTGCCGGACCCGTACTACGGCGACCAGTCCGACTTCGACCTGGTTCGCGACCAGATCGAGGCCGCCATCCCCGGCCTGCTCGACTGGGTCCACGCCGAACTGGACGCCCGCAACCCCGCCGACGTGCCGCTCTGATGCGCAAAATCGCCTTCCTGCTGCGCCCCAGCTGGCTGATCCTCGCGGTGATCGTCGCCGCGTTCGCCTACCTGTGCTTCACCGTCCTGGCGCCATGGCAGCTCGGCAAGAACGACAGCACCGAGCACCGCAACCAATTGATCGCCGACTCCGTGCAGGCCGACCCCGTGGCCGTGACCGAGGTCCTCGACGGCGACACCGGCACCCACACCGAATGGCGAAAGGTGACTGCGACCGGCACCTTCGTCCCCGAGTCGACCGTCCTGGTCCGGCTACGCCACCTCGACGGCGCCCCCGGTTACGCGGTCCTGGCAGCCTTCCGCCTCGACGACGGCCGCACCCTGCTGGTCGACCGCGGCCTTGTCGCTTCCGTGGACGGCACCCGCCCACCCGCGATCGCCGACCCCCCCGCGGGCCCACAAAGCATCGAGGCCCGAGTCCGAGCCTCCGAGGGCGTAGTCCCCGACAAGACTCCCAGCACCCAAGACGGCTTCCGCCAGGTGTACACCGTCGACACCACCCAGGAATCCACCGTCCTCGGCACCCCCCTCACCCCCATCCCGACCGGCACCGACAAGGGCGGCTACCTCCAACTGGCCGCCGACCAACCAGGCGCCTTCACCCCCACCCCCCTCCCCCAACTCGACGCAGGCCCCTACCTCTCCTACGGCCTCCAATGGCTGGCCTTCGGCCTGATGGCCCCCCTCGGACTCGGCTATTTCGTAGTAGCCGAACTCAAAGCCCGCCGCCGAGACCGCGCCCACCCGCCGGCACCGGCAAACCCCACACCCACACCGACCGCAGACACCCCCACCCAACCCACCACCGAAGCCCGCCTAGCAGACCGCTACGGCCGCAACCGCTGACAGCTGTCCCACCTCTCGGCGATGGCAGCACGTCATCCGGTAGCTCGACTGACTCTCGGCCCCCGCGTGGGTGCGCCGCAGCTGGGAGGAGATCGGCGAGCCACCCAGCCTGGTAATCAAGGCAGGCGCCCACCGCAACAAACGCCGGCACCCACAACCACACCGTGCACCCAGCCACACCACGCACTCCCCTGAAATCCGCAGCCCTAACGCACTCCCCGCCACCCAGCACACCCCAAGTCCGCCATGACCGCACTCCCAGCCACACCCTGCACCTCAGTCCGCCATGACCGCACTCCCAGCCACACCCTGCACCTCAGGTCCGCCATGACCGCCCTCCCAACCCCGCACCCGCGACCCCTAGGGAGCGGCGGCCACGAAGTGGCCGGTCCGCGGCCGGGTCGCCGGTCAGGCGCCGGTGCGTAGGCGACGAAGGAGCAAGCACCGGTGCCTGACCGGCGGCCCCTCAGGGCCGCGGACACGCGCGCGCCAGCGCGCCAAAAACACAGCGTCAAACCGTCCTGGACTACCGAACCCAGGTCATCTCTCTAACCGACCCAGCAACAAACTGACCCCCACAGCCACCACAACCGCCCCAACCTGCACTCCCGCCGACATCCGCACCGCCCGCCGCAAATCCCCAGCCGTAGGCGAAGGCCCATCCCCAAGAGTCGGCCGAAGCTCAACCCCATACCGATACTGCGTACGCCCCCCGAGCCCGATCCCGAGCGCCCCCGCCATAGACGCTTCGACAACCCCAGCATTGGGACTCGGATGACCACCCGCATCACGCCGCCACGCCCGCAACGCCCCCGAAGAACTCCCGCCGACAAGCGGCGCAAGGCCAGCAGTAAGCAACCCGGTAACGCGAGCAGGAACGAGATTGGCGACATCGTCGGTCCGAGCAGCAGCCCAACCGAACCGTTCATACCGCTCGCTCCGGTAACCGATCATCGCGTCGAGAGTGTTGACCGCGCGATAACCGAGCACCCCCGGCACCCCCGCGACAGCACCCCACAGCAGCGGAGCGACCGTCGCATCCGAGGTGTTCTCAGCAATGGATTCGAGAGCGGCGCGCACGAGTCCATCGGCATCGAGTACCGACGGGTCGCGCCCACACAGCGACGGCAACAGTTCGCGGGCGCCGACGAGATCGTCGGCCTCGAGGCGGTCGGCCATGGCAAGCCCGGCGCGCACAAGGCTACGACCACCCAGCGCGGTCCACGTCGCCAACGCGGTCACCAGCACACCGCCGCGCCCCCGACCACCGGTGACGAGCAGACCGATTCCGACGACCGAGCCGACCGCGATCACCTCGTGCACCACCCCGGCGCGACGATCGTCGACATAGGTCTCGGCTTCCAATGCCGCTGCCGCCGAACCGAATCCGGCCACGGGATGCCACCGCCGCGGATCGGCGAATACCCGATCGAGCACGAACCCCAGCACCAGCCCGACCGCCGTCGATGTCGCTTTCCGCACCGGCCGAGGGTAGCGGGCGGCGGGGATGTCACACCGGCGACCACTGTTTCGTCATCACTGTGACGGCACCTTCTAGACTCGCCGGGACCGAGCAAGATCAACCGAACGGGCGCACACCATGACCTCATCGCAGCCTCTCGATCAGGCCGAACTGGCCCGCCGCTTCGAGGAACATCGCCCCTACCTGCGTCGACTCGCCTACAGCACGCTCGGCAGCCTCACCGATGCCGAGGATGTGGTGCAGGACGCGTGGCTGCGCCTGCAACGACAGTTCGAAGCGGGCAAGGCCGACGAGATCGACAACCTGCGCGCCTGGCTCACCACCGTCATCGGCCGCCTCGCCCTGGACCAGCTCGGGTCCGCGCGCGCTCGCCGCGAACAGTACGTCGGCGAGTGGCTGCCGGAACCGGAAGTCACTTCCTGGGACGATCCCGCCGACCGCATCTCCCAGGACGAACGTGTCACCACCGCGCTGCTGGTGGTCCTCGAATCGCTCTCGCCCGCCGAACGCACCGCGTTCGTGCTGCAGGATGTGTTCGGCATGACCGGCCCCGAGGTCGCCGAGGTAGTCGGGCGCACGCCCGCCGCGGTCCGCCAGCTCGCCTCTCGCGCCCGCAAGCATGTCGAGAACGGCACGCCACGTTTTCCCGCATCCCCGGTCGAACAGGAGAAGGTCGTCTCGGCGTTCGCGCTGGCCTGGCGTTCGGGTGATCTGAGTTCGCTGCTCGGCGTGCTCGACCAGAACGTGGTCCTCACCGCCGACGGCGGCGGCAAGGTGCCCGCCATCCGTCAGCCGGTGCGTGGCGCGGAGCTCATCGCCAAGATGCTGCTCGGCTGGTACAACACCGCGAACGGCTGGGGTCGGGCGGTGCTGGTCAACGGCATGCCCGGCCTGGTCGTCTTCGACGGCACCAATGTCGGCGTCTTCTCGTTCGTCGTCGATGCGGGCCGCGTCGTGGCGATCAACGTCGTCCGTAATCCCGACAAGCTCCGCGACCTCCCCACCGAGGGCGACCCGGACTGGTACCTCGGCGGCGGCGAGTAGACCGCTCCGGTTATGCGCCGAGCGAATACCCGTGCGCGGCCGCGACTTCGGCGGACAGCAGCTTGCCGTCGACAGCCGTGAGACCCGCGGCCAGACCCGGGTCCGCGGCGCATGCTCCGCGCCATCCCGTGTCCGCGATCACCAGCGCGAACGGCAGGGTGGCGTTGGTGAGTGCCACGGTGGAGGTATGCGGCACCGCGCCCGGCATATTCGCCACGCAGTAGAACAGCGAATCGGCCACGGGAAAGGTCGGATTCGCGTGCGTGGTCGGCCTGGTCGAGGCGAAGCAACCGCCCTGATCGACGGCGATGTCGACGAGTACCGAGCCGGGCCGCATCCGCGCGACGAGTTCGTCGGAGACCAATTTCGGCGCTTTGGCTCCCGGCACCAGGACCGACCCGATCACCAGATCTGCCGCGACCACGGCCTTTTCGATTTCCAATGCGTGCGAGGCGAGGGTGCCCACCCGGCCGGCGAAGCGTGCGTCGAGCACACGCAACCGCGCCGGATTCGTATCGAGCACATTCACCCTGGCTCCCATGCCGACCGCGATACTCGCCGCGTTCGTCCCGGCGACGCCGCCGCCGAGTACCACCACGTCGGCCGGTCGCACCCCGGGCACGCCACCGAGCAGCACGCCACCGCCACCCATCGGCGCCATCAGGTGGTAGGCCCCGACCTGCGCGCTCAGCTTGCCCGCCACCTCGCTCATCGGCGCGAGCAACGGCAGTGATCCGTCGGCCCCGCGCACGGTCTCGTAGGCGATGGCGACGATCCCCGAGGACAGGATCGCGTCGGTGCATTCCCTCGACGCCGCCAGATGCAGAAAGGTGAACAGCACCTGATCGCGGCGCATCAGCGGATATTCCTGCTCGACAGGTTCTTTCACCTTCACCACCAGGTCCGATCGAACCCAGACCTGATCGGCGTCGGCCGCGATCCGCGCACCCGTGGCGCGATAGTCGTCGTCGGCGAATCCCGACCCGACCCCGGCACCGGCCTGCACGAGCACCTCGTGCCCGTGCGCGACCAGTTCAGCGGCGCCCGCCGGAGTGAGCGCCACCCGGAACTCCTGCGGCTTGACCTCCGTCGGCACCCCGACGACTACGCCCGTTCGCGTCATCCGGCAAGCCTAGGACCTGCACCGGAGCTCACCCGCCGCCTCGATCGCGTGTCGCGACCGCCCGACTACGCCGGGGCCGGAGCCGCCGGGCTCGAAGTGGTTTCCGGGGCGGTCGCCGGAGCCGTGGTGGCGGACGGCGATGTTGTTTGCTCTGTTGTCGTCACCGGGGGCGAGGTGGTGGTAGGCGGGACCACGGTTGTCGTGACCGGCGGGGCCGTCTCGCCGCACTCGTTGTGACCACAGGTGTCTGTTCCACACTCCGGGCCCGGCACGCAGGTGTACCCGGGCGGGAGTCCACATTCGTTGTGACCGCAGGAGTCCGTTCCACACTCCGGGCCGGGCACGCAGGTGTGCCCGGGCGGAATTTCGCCCTGCGAGGGCGCGCCCGGCGCAGCCTGGGTGGGCGAGTGATAGTACGACGACTCCGGCGTCGATCCACCGCCCGAACCGCCCGGATCAGTCGGGGCCGCAGGCGAACTCGTCGGCGTCACCGACGTCGTCGCGGTCGCCGAAGTCTTCGACACCGAACTCGATCCCGACCCACCGGAGTCGCCGCCGTCCGACGAACACGCACCGACAGCGAACACGACCAAGGCCAGCAACAGACCGAGAACCACGCGAGACAGATTGCCCCTCAGTAACTTCCGTGACACGTCTTCTCCTCAGCACAGGGACCCGCACCTGCCAGGAGCAGGCGCGGGTCGACGAAAGATGTTAGATAGCCGAACTATTCACTGAATCGCCACTCACACCGAAAACATTTCACCCCGCACCGGAACGATCAGCTGGTGCGCGCGATCGGCGTAGGCGAAGGTGCGCTCGAGGTAATCCAGCGACTCGCTGAAGTGACCCCAACCCTCCGCGTGCACGGCGACGATCACCGCGTCCCCGAGTACCTGGGCGGCCGCGACGGCGGTGCGGGCATTCAACGTGACATCGCTGTCGCCGAACCGCCCCACATTGGCCCCGCCGATGTTCAACACCGCGGCATCGATGCGTCCGATCCGCTCGACGATCTGCTCCACCAACTCCACCGACGCGTTGTCACCGGAGACGTACACCGTGGGCTCCCCCGGCGCACGCAACACGAATCCCGTGACCACACCGCTGAACGGCTCGCACCCCTGCGGCCCGTGCAGCGCGGGCACCGCGGTGATCTCCACCGCGCCGACGGTCACCGTCTCCCACGGCACCAGACCGCGCACACCCTCGATCCGGTCCGCGGCGTCGGGGGTCGACAGGACCGTGCCGACTTCGGCGAGCAGCGCGCGACCCGCGTTGTCGAGGTTGTCGGCGTGCTGGTCGTGCGAGAGGAGCACGACATCGATCGTCCCGATCTCCTCGACCGGCACAGCGGGACCGCTGAGCTTGTGCAGGGTGATCGGCCCCGGATAGTCGCCGGGCTCGTCGAAGGTGGGATCGGTGAGCCAGGTCAGCCCGCCGTAGCGGAAACGCAGGGTCGGACCGCCGATATGCAGGGCGGCTGCCAGAGCGGGGCGGGTGATCATCTCGGTCATGTCGACAACTTTCGCCGAGCGCGCCCCGCCCCGAAAGTGGCCTGTAGGCCGTACACCGATAAGATCGGGCCATGACTTCGGTGGCCGTGATCGCGTTCGACGGAATCAGCCCGTTCCACCTGTCGGTGCCGACCCTGGTGTTCGGCAGATCCGGCATCGGCGTCGACAGCGCGTCACCCTATGACGTACGGGTATGCGCCGAGGAGCCCGGAACACTGTCCACGGCAGCTGGTTTCGACATCACGGTCCGACACGGCCTCGACATCGTGAGCACCGCCGATCTGGTGGTCTTTCCCGGATGGCTACGCGACCAAGGAATTTCGACCGCGCTGAACGAGGCGGTCCATACCGCCCACGCGAACGGCGCCCGGCTGATCGGGCTGTGCCTCGGCTCCTGGGCGATCGCGGCGACCGGCCTCGCCGACGGCCGCGACGTCACCACGCATTGGGCCGCCGCCGACGCCCTCGCCCTGGCCTACCCCGCGATCAACGTGCGCGCCGACACCCTGTGGAGCGACCTGGGCGACGTGATCACCTCCGCAGGCGTCGCCGCGGCACTCGACTGCTGCCTGCACATCGTCCGCACCGACCTCGGCGCACGCGCTGCCACCGAACTGGCGCGATCGTTGGTCACCGCCCCGCACCGCAACGGTTCGCAGGCGCAGTACATCCCGATCGCGGTACCCGACGAAGACCCCGACGACCCGATCGAATGCGCGATGGCCTGGGCCCGCGGCCGCCTCGACACCGCCATCGACCTCGACAACTGGTCCCGCGAGTCGCTGATGTCGCGACGCACCTTCACCCGCCGCTTCCGCGATCGCACCGGCACCAGCCCCCAGCAGTGGCTACTGCAGCAGCGCATCGACCATGCCCGACTGCTGCTGGAGTCGACCGACGACACCGTCGACCGAGTCGCTCGCGACACCGGTTTCGGCAGCACGGTGAGCCTGCGCCACCACTTCCACCGCATGCTCGGCACGTCGCCCGCGGCCCACCGCGCACAGTTCCGCGGCGCGGCGCAATAATGACGTTCATGATCATCAAGGTGAGCGGGTTCACTCCCGAGATCGACGACACGGCCTGGATCGCGCCGAACGCGACCGTGATCGGCCGGGTGCGCCTCGGCGCCGAGGTCGGCGTCTGGTACTCGGCGGTACTGCGCGGCGACCTCGAACAGATCAGCATCGGCGCACGCACCAATATCCAGGACGGCTGCGTGCTGCACGCCGACCCCGGTTTCGCCCTCACCGTCGGTACCGGCGTTTCGGTGGGGCACAACGCGATTCTGCACGGCTGCACCATCGGCGACGATGTTCTCGTCGGCATGGGCGCGACGGTGCTCAACGGCGCGGTGATCGGTGCGGGCAGCCTGATCGCGGCCAATGCTCTGATTCCCGAGGGTGCGCAGATTCCGCCCGGCTCGCTCGTGGCGGGCGTGCCCGGCAAGGTGCGTCGCGAGCTCACCCAGGCCCAGCAGGATGGCATCAAGCTCAACGCGGCGGTGTATCTGCACAATCTGACCAACCACCGTGCCGCCGAGGTGTTGTGAGTAGTCACACTGAGCAAGTGTCCAGTAGGTTTGCCTGATAGCATTTGTCCTGCGTATCGCGTCCCGATCATGAGAGTGGCGATCGGCAACCGGATACGCGAGGCAGGAGGTATCACGGTGGCATACGTGCATTCCGGTGTGCACCGAGCGGCGGGTCGGCTCAGCGTGGCCGATATCGCCGCCCAGCCCGGCGGAGTCGAGGCACTTCAATCCCGCGTTCACGAACTCCGTTCTCGCGGAGTTCATTTCGCGGCCAATGCGATCGAGCAGGAGATGGCCGCGTTGGATCTTTCCCCATAGGGATAATGGGGTAATGCCTACTGTTTCGTCGATCCTCGCGCGGATACTCGAGAAACCCGTCACCGACGGGGAAAAGCTGCTCGACAGTGCGCTGTCGGCGTTTCTGGACTACGGGATCAAACGCACGAGCATGGGCGAGATAGCGCGGCGGGCCGGCATCAGCCCGGCCACCCTCTACCGGCGCTACGAATCCAAGAACGACCTGGTCGAAGCGGTCGGTGTGCGCGAAGCACAGCGCTATGTGACCGATATCGACGAGCGGGTACGCGCGGTCACCGCACCCGACGAACAGCTCGTCGAGATCTTCGTCGCCTTCGTCACCACCATCGCGGGCAACGAACTGCTGCGACGATTGCTCAGCACCGAACCGGAGATCATCCTGCCCCGCCTCACCACCGAGGCCGGACCGATTCTCGCTGTCGGGCGCGCGTATCTGGCCGAGAAGCTACGCGAACTGCCGGTCCCCGAATTCGACCCCGATCTGGTCGCCGAGATCATGGCGCGGCTGGCCCTGTCGCTGGCGCTGACCCCGGACGGGCTCATTCCGCTCGACGACGCGGAAGCCGGGCGGGAGTTCGCGCGGCGCACACTGCTACCGATGGTCGGTATCCGCGACCTCCCCTGACACCCCGAACGCCGCCGCCACCACCTCATCGATGCCCGAATCAGCAACCGGCACACCATCTTCCAGCAGCGCGCGCACCCTTCGCACGACCTCGCCCGCCGCCGCGCAGGCCGGATCGGGCAGCGGCAGTCGCGCTACGTATTGGGTGATCCAGCGGCGTCGGCCCGAGTACAGCCGGTTACCGCAGACAGCATCGTAGAACCGCAGCCCCAGTGCCGAATTCGCCACGCCCATCAGCAGATACGCCAGGTCGGTGGCTGATCGACCACTGCCGAGGTCGGTGAGCGAGATCCAGTAGCAGTCACCGTTGACGACCGCGCCCGACCGATCGAGCGCGAAGCGTGGACGTTCGCTGATGTCGGGGAACACCAATTTCGGGGCGCCCCAGAGGTGCGGGCGCTGTGGCACCCAGATCTCGAACCACTTCCGGCCACCGTCGAGGACATAACGTCGGCCCGACAGCACCTGTTCGTGAGATCGCAAATAGGCAGCCGCACCAGGGAACTCGGCGAGATCGATCGGGGTACGCCGTGGCTCGCACAGATCGTAGGGATAGAGCACCTTCGTGCCACGCGCCATCGCGACTCGCCACGGTTGCAGATCGTGGTGGGTGATCAACTCCCGTAGCAGCTCGGGCTCCGGCGTCGGATCCATCTGGTCCCAATGGTCCGAGATGAACACCCGATCCGCCGTGGTCTTGATCCCCACCCTGATGCGTGCCGCCTCCCCGAACGAATGCCAGGTGCGATCGGCGATGCGGCCGAGCCAGTGATCGACCGAGGGGCGCGACATACGCCAAGCGGTGTCGCCGTGACGATCGGAACGACCACTGTCGACCGGGTCCACCACCGCAGGGCCGGGTAACAGGCTTTTCGGGAGCGTTGCGATGCTCGCCGATTCGCCGGTCGCCAGCACGCCGACCTCCACCGCGAACACCCGCCCTCCCGCGCGGACGAGACAGGCGTCCTCGCCAGCCAGCGCGTCGAAAAGCTCGGTAGCGCAATCGGGTTCGACTCCCAGCTCCTCATAGACCGACACGTAGCGGCAGTCGGGTGGGCCGGTGGCGCGCAGAGCCACGGTGATCGCGGGCAGCACCGCGGCGGCGAAGAGTTTGGTGTCACCGAGGTCGTAGAGCTCCACCGGTGTCAGTTCGCCGGTGAGGATCCGGCGCAGGTTCGCCCCGGCCCGAGTGGTGAGAAACCGGTTGGCACAGAGCAATCCGAGCACTCCCCCGGCAGCCAACAGCCTCGGCGCGATAGCCACGAAGGGATGGGTGAGGTCGATCCGGCCGCGTAGGCCGAACTGCTTGCTCAGCAGTTGGGCAGTCGCCCCGCCCAATTGCTGAGTCCGGACATACGGCGGATTGCTGATGATCAGATCGAACGAGCCGTCGGCCAGATGAGCGGATGCCGCGAGGAAATCGCCCGCACGGCAGTCTATTTCGACGCCGAGCGCGGCAGCCCGCCCAGCGGTTTCGTCGACAGCCTGTCGATCCAGGTCATATCCCGTGAGATGAAGCGTGACATCAGGTGCGCTCGAAGCGATTTCCCGATGCACCGCCAGTAACAGCTCGCCGTCCCCGCAGGCCGGGTCGAGCACACGCAGCACTCCGGCGCGTGGGGTGTAGCGCAGCGCCCGTCGCACCAGGAACCGCGCGAGCTCCGGTGGCGTGTAGTGCCTGCCGTGCCGTTTGCGCTCCTGCGCGTCGCGGGCCTGCAAAGCCATGCGGTCGATTGTGCCCCGGAACCGGCCCGATGCGGCGCAGGCGCGAGCCGGGCCGCACCGCAACATTCTCACCTGCGTAAACGCTATCGAGTGTTTCAAACAGTGGTTTGCACCACTTCGTCAGGGGTAGAGCGAAAAGTGGTCGATAGGTAACGTCTGTCCGGTTTCACCCCGCTGCACCGAAGCCGAGGACGATGTCGAGACTCAGCACGCTGACCGCCGCACTCACCGCCGTAGCCCTCACCGCGCTGCCCGCGTCACTCCCCGTCCTCGCGCACGCCGACCCCGGACAATACGCGCCGACCATGTTGATCCTCGACGCCTCCGGCTCGATGGAGCGCCCCGACCAGGGCGGCACCATGATGGATTCCGCCAAGCGGGCGGTCCGCAGCTTCGTCGCCTCGGCACCTGTCGAATCCTCGGTCGGTCTCACCACTTACGGCACCGGCACCAGCAATTCCGAGGCGGACAAGGCGGCAGGCTGCCGCGACGTGCAGGTGCTGCAGCAGCCGAACACCATCGACAAGCCCGCCCTCACCGCCGCCGTCGACGGTATCCAGGCGCGTGGCTGGACTCCGATGGGCACCGCGCTGCGCCAGGCCGCCGACGCGCTGCCCGATTCCGGGCCGCGTTCGATCGTGCTCGTCTCCGACGGTGACGACACCTGTTCGCCGCCGGACCCGTGCGAGGTCGCCAAGGAGTTGAAGCAGCAGGGCCTCGATCTGATCGTGCACTCGATCGGGTTCGCCGTCGACGACAAGGCACGCGCCCAGCTCACGTGCATGGCGCAGGCCACCGGCGGCACCTATAGCGATGCCGCCGATGGCGCGGCGCTGGAACGCATTCTGCCGCGGGTCAGTTCGGCCGCCCTGCGCAATTACCAGGCGTCCGGCACACCCATCACCGGCACCGACGAATACCGGACCGCCCCGGTCGCGAAGCCCGGCCAGTACCTCGACACCATCGGCCAGCAGCAGAAGCGGTTCTACGCGGTCGACGTGCCCGCGGGCGCCACCGCCTACTTCACCGGGATCGTCTCGTTCCCCCGGGCGAAGGGCGTTTCCACGACCGAGGACATGAACGCGCTGGAACTGCGGGTCTACGGCCGCGACGGAGTGGACTGCAATATCCGCGAGCGTGAACTCGAGACCAGAGCCAGCGACGGTGTGGCGCTCACCGTCGCAACAGCTTTCGAGGGAGCGACCGAGGAACCCACCAGCGCTGATTCCGCGAAGTGCAAGGGTGCGGGTCGCTACTACTTCGAGCTGAACTGGGATCTGGTGGCCAAGGGCTCGCCCGCGCGACTGCCCTTGGAAGTACTCGTCGGCGTCGAACCCGGGGTCACCGATCCCGGACCGGCCGCGGTGAGTACCCCGGTCACCTTCACCGACCCGGCAGGGCCCGCGCAACCGGTGAGCGGTGCGGGCTCGTTCACGGCCGCCGCCACCTTGCCCGGCAGCGGCAACTTCACCGACACGCTGCAGTCGGGTGAGTACGTCTTCTACCGCGTGCGGCTCGACTGGGGACAGGGACTGGCCTACCGCGTGCGGTTCGCCGAGACCGGCGGCGCGAACAGTACCGCCGCGTCGAATGTGGAAACCACCCTGTATTCGCCGCTCGGTCGCGAAATCGACTCCGACACCGCCGCGTACACCGGCAGGTCGAGCGCCGAACTCGGGCTGGCTTCGGTGCCGGTGCGATACGCCAATCGGGAAGAGTCCGACTCGCAGGTCCAGCGGGAGTCGGTGGCCGGCTGGCACTACATCGCCGTCAAACTCGGCATCCCCATGGGCGCCGACGCGATGCCGCCGACTCCGGTGCAGCTCGACGTCACCGTGTCGGGCACGGCCGAACCCGGGCCGACCTACCTCGGTGCCAGCGCGCAGCCGGCGGAAGAACAGCCTGTCGCCGTGAGCACTCCGGCCACCGTCGCCCGGCCGTGGGCCATGTACGTCCTGATCGGGGCGGGAGTGGCGCTGGTCGTCGGCATCGGTGTCGCGATCTTGGTCGTCGCCCGTCGACGCGACTGATTCCGGCTCCGCCGACACCCGAATTTCGCGGTGTCGGCGGGTTTCGCCGCGCTGACCCACCTGCTAAATTAGTCTCAAAATGAGACTAGTTCTTCATAGCCAAGGGAGCCGCGCGATGGCGCAGACCGACCACGACAGCGATTTCGCCACCCTGCAGCGGTTGGCCGACGAACGCTGGACCTGCCGCCAGTTCGCCCCCGAACAGGTCGACCGCGCGACCATCGAACAGCTGCTGACCCTCGCGCAGCGCACCCCTTCGTGGTGCAACACCCAGCCGTGGCAGGTCGTGGTCACCACCGGCGACGGCACCGACCGGTTCCGCAAGGAACTCCTCGACCACATCCAAACCGTCGGCACCACACCCGATTTCGAATTCCCCGCTGCCTACGAGGGCATCTACCGCGACCGTCGCCGCACCTGTGGTTTCCAGCTCTACGACAGCGTCGGCATCGTCAAGGGCGACCACGAGAAGACCATGCGACAGATGGTGCGCAACTTCGAATTCTTCGACGCCCCGCACGTCGCCATCGTCACCTCCGAAGCCGACCTCGGCATCTACGGCGCCATCGACTGCGGCCTCTGGCTCGAGAACTTCCTCCTCGGCGCCCAGGCCCTCGGCCTCGGTGCCGCCCCCCAGGCGGCCCTGGCCTCCTACGCCCCCTTCATCCGCGAGTACTTCGCCATCCCCGATACCCGCAAGGTCGTTTTCGGCATCTCCTTCGGCCACCCCGACCGCACCCACCCCATCAACACCTTCCGCACCGCCCGCGCGCCCCTGGAGGACCAGATCACCTGGCATACGTCCTGAGTCAGGCGGGACGTGCGGCCGAGGTCATTCCGGGACCGGCTTCCAACTCGATATCGCGAGCAGTGACCTCCAGGGCGCACTTGTCGCACGTCAGATGCGCGTGCGCTTCACCCGCGCAGTCGCGATGCCGGTATTCCACCGGCGGCCCATCTGGCGCCATGTAGGTGTCGCCCCAGTCGCGGATCGCCATCAGGATGGGGTAGATCGCGTGCCCCTTTTCGGTGAGGCGATATTCCTCGTAGGCACCGTCATCGGCGGGGCGTTTCACCAAGATCTCGTGCTCGACCAGACGATCGAGGCGATCGTGCAGCCGACTTCGCGAAATACCGAGCGCGCTCTGGAACGCGTTGAAACGGCGCACTCCGGCGAAGCTGTACTTCAGGATCAGCAAGGTCCAGCGATCACCGAAGATCACCAGCGGCCGCGTGATCGAGCACGGGACATCTGCGAGTTCTTCATAGCGCACCCTGCCATTATGCGCGTGGGCGCTCGGAAAGCGGGCGGACACCGACCCAGCTGGTGGTCCTGGCGTACGGTGGCGGTCCCCGTTCCATGGCACCTCGCTATCTCGACACGCCACCTTGTCCCGCCCTGCGGCCATCGCGGCTCGATGCTCGCGGCGCCGCAGCTTGTAAGCCACCATCACACGCAGCGGCGTATCCGGCCTCTTCCGCCAGTACGCCGTCTGCCACTTCGATCGCACCCCGAGTAGGTCTACCTCGCACTTTTCGGCGGCCTCGAGGTCGACAGGACCAGTAGCTTCGACCAGACGCTGTCGCGGCGCCGGTCGACGCGGTTCCGGATGCGCTTGTTGCGCGGAATGTTCTTGCGTGAGCTCTTGTCGTTCTCGCCGTAGCCATTACGCCGATCCTTGGCGTAGCTGAGCGACTTCTTCTCCTGCGGACTTCGTCGACGCACCATCTCGCCCCCTCTGATCAGGCGCAAGATTACGGACCGACTGCTTCAGACGCACGCGAATAAACGGCCGCCGCCACTTCCTGAGTCAGGAAGTGGCGGCGGCCGTCGAACTGTTGCCGCGGTCAGATCAGAGCGGGATGTTCTTGTGGTGGCTCTTGCGTGCCGGTGCCGATGCGAGGGCCGCGGCGATGATGCTGCGGGTCTTGGCGGGGTCGATGACCTCGTCGACTACGCCGATGGCTACGGCGCGTTCGACGCCGCCTGCGAGCTGCTCGTGTTCGGCGGTGAGGCGCTCGTGGAGGGCTTCGCGCTCGGACTCGGGGGCGGCGGCGAGTGCCTTCTTGTGGAGGATGCCGACGGCGGCCTTGGCGCCCATGACGGCCACTTCGGAGCCGGGCCAGGCGTAGACGGCGGTTGCGCCGAGGGAACGGGCATTCATGGCGATGTATGCGCCGCCGTAGATCTTGCGGGTCACCAGGGTGACGCGGGGAACGCGGGCTTCGGCGAAGGCGTGCAACAGCTTCGCGCCGCGGCGGACCACGCCCTCGAGTTCCTGGCCGACGCCGGGCAGATAGCCGGGGACGTCGGTGACCACGACCAGCGGGATACCGAAGGCGTCGCACAGGCGCACGAAACGTGAAGCCTTCTCGGCACTTTCGGAGTTGAGGCAGCCGCCCAGGCGCAGCGGGTTGTTGGCGAGGACGCCGACGGTGCGACCGCCGAGACGGCCGAGGCCGGTGACCATGCTGCGGGCGTAACCACCCTGGAGTTCCTCGAAGGAGGATTCGCCGTCGACGTTGTCGAGCAGCTCGTGCACGATCGGCTTCACGTCGTAGGCACGCTTGGCCGACTCCGGCAGCATCGCCTTGAGGTCGACGTCGCCGTGCTCGGCCGCGATCAGGTCGAATTCACCCTGCTCGGCGAACATCGACACCAGCCGACGCGCGCGGTGCATGGCATCGGCCTCGTCGTCGGCGGCGATATGGCAGACGCCGGACTTCTTGAAGTGTGTGGTGGGACCACCGAGGGTCTCCATGTCGACGTTCTCGCCGGTCACCGAGCGCACCACGTCGGGTCCGGTGACGAACACACGGCCCTCGGGCGCCATGATGACCACGTCGGTCAGCGCGGGACCGTAGGCGGCGCCACCGGCGGCGAAGCCGAGCACCACCGAAATCTGGGGCACGAGACCGGACGCGCGAACCATGGCCTCGAAGACCAGGCCTACCGCGTGCAGTGCCTCGACACCCTCGGCCAGGCGAGCGCCACCGGAGTGCCACAGCCCGACGACGGGAATGCCGGATTCGATCGCGGTGTCGATCGCGTCGACGATGTGCTTGCAGCCCTCCACACCCATCGCGCCGCCCATGACGGTCGCGTCGGAGCAGTAGGCCACGGTGCGGACCCCGTCGACCTCGCCGATCGCGGCGAGCACGCCGGAGCGGTCGCGCGGATGCAGCGGCAGGACGGTGCCGGGGTCGAAGAAACGTTGGAGCCGACCCAGTGGGTCGCGCGGATCGGTGGTGGTGTCTTGAAACGCGGGAGCAATGATGGTCATCGCGCTCACTCCTTCGAAAGAGATTGCCGCTGCGGCGGCTGCTGTGGCGAACCGCCGGTGGGGGTCGAACCATTCAGTTGGCACGACCCCCACCGGGGATCGGAATGCAGTCGGCGGCTTATGCCCGACCGAAGGCGAGCGCGACGTTGTGCCCACCGAAACCGAAGGAATTGTTGATCGCGTACTCGATTTCCTGGCGACGGGCTTCCCCGTGCACCACATCGAGATCGATCTCCGGATCCTGGTTGTCCAGGTTCAGTGTCGGCGGAACAATGCCGTCCCGGATAGCGAGCACCGTGAGGATCGACTCGAGGGCGCCGACGGCACCGATCGAGTGACCGAGTGCCGACTTCGGCGCGTACACCGAAGCGTGCTTGCCGATCGCCTTGTAGATCGCGTTCGCTTCGGCGGAGTCGCCGATGGGCGTCGCGGTCGCGTGGGCGTTGATGTGGGTGATGTCGCTCTTGGTCAGACCAGCGGTCTGCATCGCACGCGTCATCGCCCTGGCCGCACCGGTGCCCTCGGGATCGGGAGCGACCAGGTGGAAACCGTCGGAGGTGATACCGGCACCCAGCAGACGAGCGTGGATGGTGGCACCGCGAGCCTTGGCGTGCTCTTCGGTCTCGATGACCATGAGCGCGCCGGCCTCACCGAAGACGAAACCGTCGCGATCCTTGTCGAAGGGACGCGAAGCACCCTTGGGATCGTCGTTGCGGGTACTCATCGCACGCATCATGGAGAACGCCGCGATCGGCACCGAGTCGATGAAGCCCTCGACACCACCGGTGACGACGATGTCGGCGTCACCCATCACGATCATCCGCCACGCGTTGGCGATGGCCTCCGAACCCGACGAGCACGCCGAGACCGGAGTGACCACTCCCGCCCTGGCCTTCAGCTCGAGACCGACGACTGCCGACGGACCGTTCGGCATGACCATCTGAACAGCCAGCGGCGAGATCTTGCGATAGCCGCCGTTCTTCAGCTTGTCGACCGAGTCGATCAGGGCGTCGCCGCCGCCGAGTCCGGTGCCGATCGCGACGCCGAGACGGTCGTTGTCGACCTCAGGGCTGCCCGCGTTCTTCCACACCTCACGACCGAGGACGGTCGCCAGGCGCTCGACATACGCCATGCGGCGGATCTCGACCCGGGTCAGCAGGGTGTCGGGGCTGACCTTCAGGTGACCGCCGATTCGCACCGGCAGGTCGTATTCCTCGATGAAGGAATCCTCGAGAACGTCGATTCCGCTCTCACCGTTGAGGAGTCCCTTCCACGTCGCATCGACATCACCAGCGATCGACGTGGTCGCCGCCATCGACGTGACGACGACGTTGGGGAAGTTCCCGTTCAAAGTACTGGGAGCAGGAGTGGTCAAAGTTCGGCCCTACTCGCCGGCGCTGTCGAACTTGGCCTTGAGCTCGGCGGCGACGTCGGAGTTCTCGGCCTCGAGCTTCTGGACGTAAGCGACGGAGTCGCCGACGGTCTTCAGGCTGGCCAGATCCTCATCGGGGATCTTGACGCCGTACTTGTCTTCCATCTGCACAGCGATCTCGACCATGGACAGCGAGTCGATGTCCAGGTCGTCGACGAAGGACTTCTCGAGGGTCACCTCGGAGGGTTCGATACCCGTAACCTCTTCGATGATCTTGCCGAGTTCTTCGACGATCTGTTCCTGGGTCAGAGCGGCCACTTTGGTGGCTCCCTTCTTGTTGCTTTTTGTAGGGTTCGTGAACGGCGTGCACTTCGCTGTGCATGACCGCCGGGGGGAAAGCTAGCCCGAGGTGGTCAGTTCGACCAACGCGGGGAGGTCTTCTGGGGTCTTGAGGGCCAGATTGGGCGTGCCCTTCAGTTCCCGCTTGGCGATGCCGACCAACGTGCCCGCTGGCGGCAACTCGACCACGGCCGAGACGGCCGCGGCGCGAATGGTCTCGTTGCACAGGTCCCAGCGCACGGGGCGAGTGACCTGAGCGGCGAGCTTTTCGATCGCGTCGGCGCCCGAGGTGACCGGTTGTCCGTCGAAGTTCGACAGCAGCGTCCGGATCGGGTCGCTAGGCGAGATCTGAGCGATGGCATCGGCGACAGCTTCCTGTGCCGGGGCCATGAAGACGGTGTGGAACGCACCGGCGACGGGCAACGCGCGGACCCGTGCCTTCTCCGGCGGGTTCGCGGCGAGCTCCGCCAGAGCTTCCAGGCGGCCCGCTGCCACGATCTGGCCTACCGCGTTGCGGTTGGCCGGGACGAGATCGAGTTCGGCGAGCCGTGCGAGCACGGTGGCTTCGTCGCCACCGAGCACCGCGGACATGCCGGTCGGCTCCAGCGCACAGGCCTTGGCCATCTCCCGGCCGCGGATGGCGGCGAGGGCGACTGCCTCGTCGGCGGTGATGACACCGGCGACAGCGGCTGCGGCGAATTCGCCGACCGAGTGTCCGGCGACGACTGTATCCGCCGGAATCGACCCGGGGGCGATTTCGGCGAACGCGAGCAGTGCGGCGGCGACCACGAGCGGCTGCGTCACCGCGGTGTCGACGATCTCCTCTGCCGTCGCGGTGGTGCCGAGACGGACCAGGTCGAGGCCTGCGGCCTTCGACCAGAGCTCGAGGCGATCAGTCGCACCGGGAAGTGCGAGCCACGGCGTGAGCATGCCGGGTGTCTGGGACCCCTGTCCAGGGGTAAGCAACGCGATCACCCCCTAAGACAACACTGTGACCCCCACCGCATGAGATGTCGGCGCGAATGAAGCTTTCCGATCGCTTTTGTAGGGGTCCCACAAAATCCGAGGTGGGGTGTCGGGATCGACCGTTTCCCCGATCCCGTTACAGGGGGTCCTTGGCCATTGGGATGGGTGGGGTTTCTGTGACGGAGGTTGACGATTCGTTATGCGTTCGTGTCAAACGACCCACTGTTGCTGCAATTCGGAGCACATACGCGTCGCGAGGATTCATCGGATCACGGCCGGTGACTTCGCCGATTCGCTTGAGTCGGTACCGCACGGTATTTGGATGGACGTACAGCTGCCGAGCGCAAGTTTCTACTGCTCCGCCACAATCCAGGTACGCGTCGAGTGTGTCGGATAACGAAGATCCGGCAGCTGCCAACGGGAGCACAAGATACTCGTTCAACGCCTCTATCGCAGCTCTATCGCCCAGCAACGCGCGCTCGGGCAACAACTCCGTGGCGTGAACGGGCCTTGGCGCCCCGCGCCAGCCGACAACGGCCTCCATCCCCGCCAATGCCTCGATCGCCGACGCGTGCGCGGCGCCGAGGGTGCGCATCGTGGGACCGATCACCACCGGACCGTCGGAGAACACCTCGGCCAGCAGATCGGTGAGGAACGGCGAGCCGATGCCCGACTCCCCCAGGTGCCCGCTGACCACCATCACCAGTCGCGCACCCTGCACCACCGCCAGCGCGGCCCTGCCGTGTTTGGTCGCGATCGTGTGCACGGCGCCGACCGTCGACACGCCCTGGTCCAGCGGCGGTGTGCCGACCAGCACCGTGGCGGGCGCCGTGGCGTCCCAGTTCAACGTGGCGGCCCGCGAAAGCATGTCCGGACCTGTGTCGCCCCGGACCACCGCGTCGACCACCAGGGCCTCCAGGCGGGTATCCCACGCGCCACGCGACTCGGCGGCGCTGGCATACACCGAGGCGGCCGCGAAGCCGAGCTCACGCCCGTATCGCAGCACCGCCTCGGTGAGCGCCACCAGCTGACGATCGTTGCGCGCCAGCGCGGGCAGCCACTGTTCGAAGAAGTCCATGGCCACCCGCACCATGTCCACGGTCTGGCGCAGCGTGAGCCGCCGCGCCAGATCCTGCGGAATCACCTGGAACGCGTCCAGGCTGAAGCGGATATCGGAATCGGGATCCTGCAACCACTCCAGGAAGTTCACGACCGCCGTCTGCACCAGCATCTGCACGCCCGCTCGCTGCGCGGCGTCCAGATCGGCGAAGAACGGCAGCCGATCCTGCATCGACCCCACCGCCTCGGTGGACAGCCGGCCCGAGAACTGCTTGACCCGCTTGAGCAGCGTGTCGGGCAGCGGATCACGGGTCTGCCGGTTCGGGGACAGAGCCCCCGTCGGCAGATAGACCTCGTGTTCGCTGGTGCCCTCGGTGATCCGACGGGGCCGCGGCGGTTTGCGCTCCACAGTCCAATAGTCCGCTACGCGAGTTCCTCTGCCGCGTCCGCACTCGGCTTCGGCGCGGCGGCCACGCTGTCGATGCCGTATTTCGCGGCCGCTTCCACCGCCTTGGCCTTGTCGAACGTGCCGTCCTTGACGAGACCCTCCAGCACCGCGACCACGATCGACTGCGCGTCGACGTTGAACACCCGGCGCGCGGCCGTGCGGGTGTCGGAGAAACCGAACCCGTCGGTGCCGAGGGTGATGTAGTCGCCGGGCACCCATTGCCGGATCTGATCGGGCACCGCACGCATCCAGTCCGTCGCGGCGACCACCGGTCCACGCGCGGCCGAGAGCGCCTGGGTGACGTAGGGCGAACCCGGATCGGAATCGGGGTGCTTGAGCGCCGCGATCTCCTTGTCGAGTGCTTCCCTGCGCAGCTCGCCGAACGAGGTCACCGACCACACATCCGCGGCCACACCCCACTCCTGCGCCAGCATCTCCTGTGCGCGCAGCCCGTCGGGCACGGTCACGCCGGAGACGAGGATCTGGGCACGAACCTCGCCCTCACCACCACCCTGGTACAGATACAGACCCTTGAGCAGGCCCGCCACGTCGAGATCGTCGGGCTCGGTCGGCTGCTGGTAGGGCTCGTTGTACAGGGTGATGTAGTAGAAGATGTTCTCCCCGCCGAAGGTGCCGACCGCGGACACCTCGGTACCGGGCAGCTCACTGGCCGGGGCTTCGCCGCCGCCGTACATCCGGCGCAGACCGTCGCGCATGATGTGCGCGATCTCGAACGAGAACGCCGGATCGTAGGTCACCACAGCGGGATTAGACGATGCCAGCAGCAGCGACTGCCCGTCGTTGTGTTGCAGGCCCTCACCGGTGAGGGTGGTGCGGCCCGCGGTGGCGCCGAGGACGAATCCGCGCGCGAGCTGGTCGGCCGCGGCCCAGAAGCTGTCGCCGGTGCGCTGGAACCCGAACATCGAATAGAAGATGTAGAGCGGGATCATCGGCTCGCCGTGGGTGGCGTAGGACGTGGCCACCGCGGTGAACGAGGCGGTGGAACCGGCTTCGTTGATGCCCTCGTGCAGGATCTGGCCGACCGCGCTCTCCTTGTAGGCGAGCATCAGTTCCGCGTCGACCGAGGTGTAGAGCTGGCCGTTGCGGTTGTAGATCTTCAGCGTCGGGAACCACGAGTCCATGCCGAAGGTGCGAGCCTCGTCGGGGATGATCGGCACGATGCGCTTGCCGATCTCCTTGTCGCGCAACAGCTCCTTGACCAGGCGCACCAAGGCCATGGTGGTGGCGACCTTCTGCTTGCCCGAACCCTTGCGCACCGAGCGGTAGGCCTCGTCGCCCGGTAGCTTCAGCGGCTCGGCGGGCGAGCGTCGCTCCGGCACGAAACCGCCGAGCGACTTGCGCCGGGCCAGCATGTACTCGATGGCCGGATCGTTCATGCCGGGGTGGTAGTACGGCGGCAGGTACGGGTCCTTCTCCAGCTCGGCATCGCTGATCGGGATGCGCTGCAGATCGCGGAAGTCCTTGAGGTCCTGTAGCGCCAGCTTCTTCATCTGATGGGTGGCGTTGCGGCCCTCGAAGTGCTTGCCGAGGGTGTAGCCCTTGATCGTCTTGGCCAGGATCACCGTCGGCTGACCCTTGTGCGCCATCGCCGCCGAATACGCCGCGTAGACCTTGCGGTAGTCGTGGCCGCCACGCTTGAGATTCCAGATCTCGCTGTCGGACATGTTCTGCACCAGCGCTTTCGTGCGCGGGTCGCGGCCGAAGAAGTGGTCGCGCACGTACGCGCCGTCGTTGGCCTTGTAGGTCTGGTAATCGCCGTCGGGGGTGGAGTTCATCAGGTTCACCAGCGCGCCGTCGCGATCGGCGCCGAGCAGCGCGTCCCACTCGCGACCCCAGACCACCTTGATCACGTTCCAGCCCGCGCCGCGGAAGAACGACTCCAGTTCCTGGATGATCTTGCCGTTGCCGCGCACCGGGCCGTCGAGCCGCTGCAGGTTGCAGTTGATCACGAAGGTGAGGTTGTCGAGCGCCTCGTTGGCAGCCACCTGGATCAGGCCGCGCGACTCGGGTTCGTCCATCTCGCCGTCGCCCAGGAATGCCCAGACGTGCTGATCGGAGGTGTCCTTGATGCCGCGATCGGTGAGGTAGTGGTTGAACCTGGCCTGGTAGATCGCGTTCATCGGGCCGAGGCCCATCGACACCGTCGGGAATTCCCAGAAGTCCGGCATCAGCCGCGGATGCGGGTAGGACGGCAGGCCCTTGCCCAGGCCGCCGTGGCTGTATTCCTGACGGAATCCGTCGAGCCGGTCCGTGCTGAGGCGGCCCTCGAGGAAACCGCGCGCGTAGATGCCGGGCGAGGCGTGGCCCTGGATGTAGACGTGGTCGCCGCCGCCGGGGTGATCCTTGCCGCGGAAGAAGTGGTTGAAACCCACCTCGTAGAGCGCCGCCGAGGACGCGTAGGTCGAAATATGGCCGCCGACACCGATGCCGGGGCGCTGCGCGCGATGCACCATGATCGCGGCGTTCCACCGGATCCAGGCGCGGAAGCGGCGCTCGACTTCCTCGTCACCGGGGAACCAGGGCTCGTTCTCGGTGGGAATCGTATTGACGTAATCGGTGGAGGTGAGCGCCGGAATCGAGACACGGCGTTCGCCGGCGCGCTCGAGCAAGCGCAGCATCAGGTACCGGGCGCGGCCAGGGCCTTCGCGGTCGAGCATGTCATCGAAGGATTCCAGCCATTCGCTGGTCTCCTCGGGATCGATATCCGGTAGATACGACGCCACTCCTTCGCGGATGACCCGTACCCGTTCACCGGTGGGTTTGGTGGTGGATTCACCGCCCGCGGCGGAGGTCGCTACTGGATCGTTGGAAGCTGCAGAGTGGATCAGGTCGGTCAAATCTGCTCCTCGTGATGGGGGCTGAACTGCTTGGTCGGCGTCGCTGTCCCCGGGCCTGCCCGCTTGGTGTGCGGACCACCCGGTACGAAAGGTTCGGGTGCACCCCCATCCTTACCGAAACGGCTGCCCAGGTCATCACCTCAACGGGAATACCATTAGGTAGGTTCTGCGGGGAAGACGAGTCGCGCAGGTGAGTGAGAGGGAACGCCGAACGATGAGGGTGCTGCATGCGCGTCGGCTGGGGCTGATCTGCGCCTTTGTCGCCGTGACCGCGGGTTCGGTGATAGCCGGTTGTGCCGAGCAGATCCCCGGCACACCGACGACCGACGCGGCCGAGGTGGCCGCCTACAAAACCGCGGCCGCCGCGTCTTCCTCGGCCGCCGCGTCCTCGCGCGCCGCGGCGGCGCGAGACCGGGCGATCACCGACAACTGCGGGCAGTTCGCCACCACCACCGGCGCCGGTGTCACCGCCTTCAACGACTTCGTCTCCGCGCACGACACCAACGCCCCCGACTACGCCGCCAAGCGTGAGTCCGCGGCTACCACCCTCGACAACGCGGCGACCAAGGTCGAGTCGGGCATCGTCACCGCGGCGGGGGCGTTGCCGACCGAATTGGCCGACAAGTTCACCGCCTATGTCGTCGCGGCGCGCGAGCTGGCCGTGCAGACCAGAAAGATGACCTACAACTCACCTGTCGGCAAGCTCAACGAGGCCAGTCGCGCCATCAACCAGGCACGAACCGCAGTCCACGACGCCTGTTGAGACGGCCGATTTTGCCCTGCCGACACGCGGCATACGGTCCCAATTCATCCGATCAGCTTGCGCTGCGGCCGATAACCATGTTCGCTTGCACCTATCTTACTGTCGGAAGTTTAGGGAGGACACCACCGTGGTCGCCGCGGCGGACGCGCAGAACTACGCTCAGAAGCTTGGCATTTCTCACGGCTTGGTTGTTCAGGAATTGGGCTGGGACGAGGACACCGACGACGCATTGCGCGCCGAGATCGAGGAGGTCAGCGGCGGCGAAATGGTCGACGAAGACTCCGATGAGGTCGTCGACGCCGTCCTGCTGTGGTGGCGAGAAGGTGACGGCGATCTGGCCGACGAGCTGATGGATGCCATCAGCCCGCTGGCAGATGAAGGCTTCATCTGGGTCCTCACCCCCAAAACCGGTCAACAAGGCCATGTCGATCCGAGCGAGATCGCCGAAGCCGCACCCACGGCCGGCCTGACCCAGACATCCACCATCAGCCTCGGCAGTTGGACGGCCTCACGGCTCGTTCAGCCGAAGGCACCGTCCAAACAGCGCTGAATCCGCCGTTCGCTAGGGTCTCAGTTGGGCTCGCGAGCCCGGCTGGGACCCGACACGACGGAGGATTCGTAGTATGCCGCTAGAGGTTGGCACTCTCGCGCCGGATTTCACGCTCAAGGACCAGAACAACCAGCCCGTCACCCTGTCGGACTATCGCGGCAAGAAGAACGTGCTGCTGGTGTTCTATCCACTCGCCTTCACCGGCATCTGCCAGGGCGAGCTGTGCAAGGTCCGGGACGAGCTGCCCAAGTTCCAGAACGACGACGCCGAGATCATCGCGATCTCCGTCGGCCCTCCACCCACCCACAAGATCTGGGCCGCGGAACAGGGCTACCTGTTCCCCCTGCTGTCAGACTTCTGGCCGCACGGCGCCGTCACCCAGTCCTACGACGTCTTCAACGAGAAATCCGGCTACCCCAACCGCGGAACCTTCGTTGTCGACAAGTCCGGCTACATCACTTTCGCGGAGATGAACGGCCCCGGACAAGCCCGTGACCAGGCGGCTTGGGAGAAAGCCCTCGCCGCGCTAGATTCATAACCCGACACCGCCGGTACTCCCCGGCGGTGCCAGGGCGTATAGCTCAGCGGTAGAGCACTGGTTTTACACACCAGCGGTCGGGGGTTCGATCCCCTCTGCGCCCACAGAATATATGCAGGTAGAGGACTTTTCGAGTTGGCGAAAATTTGCCCCACGCGTGCGACATGGGGCAAACATGGGGCACGACTCGAAAACCGCTAGCTGTTGCGGTCCAGGTGCGGCGCCTCCCGTGGGGCAACGTGCTACGCCCGAGCGCGGTGAAAGGACACGAGTTGAATGTGTTCGGGGCACACACGCCACCGTGCGTCATCATCGATGTCGCCACGGATCATGTCGACGCCGTCAAGGCCACAGTGTCGAGATACGCGGAGGCCATCCTTGATGGAATCGTTCCGGAACCGCGCTGGCAGAGCTGGGACGCGCTAGTAGCGGTTGGGACTGATACCCCACCCGTCGCTGACGGGCTTCGGATGATTCAGGTCGGCGGCGAGGCAGCGGGGAATTTCGTCAAAGAGTGGCCGGGCGGCCGGACGGCCTACTACCGCCCCATACGTTTCCAAACGCCGGGGCACGAGCTGGTCATTCCCTCAACACTGAGCGAGGCTCGGCAGGAGTTCGTCAAGCGGTACTTGATCCCTGCCCTACCCCAACACCCGCCTGGTCGCAAGGTCTTCGAAATTCCCCACGGGGCCAGCGACGAAACCTGGACTCCACTCCTCACGAACGTCGACGGGGAGGCGGTTGCGATGGTCTACCGTCCATACGAAGGCCCGCTTGAGGTGTGGTACCTACCCGAGGAAGCTATCGACTTCCTGGACGCCGCGCTTCATCTTGCGTTCGAGGAGTGGCACGATCAGGCGCCCGATCGGTTTCCGTCGTCACCGGACTGGGACTCTGGCCCTCGTTGGATGTCAGCGCGGCAGGAGCAACAGCTCAACGTCGTCAACGCGAACATCGACGAAGCTCGAATTCAGATCGTTAACCTGACCGCGAACATCGAAGCTGGCGAGGTTGAGCGAGAAGCGTTGATACGGGCCGCGAGTCAGTCGTATCAACGACGACTGCTTACCGAGCACGGCGATGCGCTTGTCGCTGCAGTGACGCAAGCGTTGACCGAGCTCGGCTTCCACGTTGTGGATCTGGACGAACAGTTGGCTGTCGGCGAACCACGTCTGGGAGATCTGGCGGTCTCCGATGAGACCTGGACAGCGGTCACCGAGGTGAAGGGGTACACCAAGGGTGCGAAGTCCAACGATTTGATGGCAGTTGCAAAGCATCGCCGTATATACGAGAAGACGCACGGTGAAGTGCAACGTATGTGGTACATCGCCAACACGTTCCGGCTCAACAGTCCCGATAGTCGGCCACCGATCCTGGACGGTGCAGACGACCACGTAGAGGACTTTGGAGGGGACGAGGGTCTGGCGATCGATTCCCGCGGCTTGTTCGATCTCCTTAAGCAAGTCGAACTGGACCTGCTCTCTCCGGAGGCGGCAAGGGAATCCTTGAAGAACGCTACGGGTCGGTTCGAGATACCTACTTTGCCAGAGCCTTCAGGCGGCGGTTAGGACCTCAGCGGACCACGTCCGAGGCTCCCGACACGATCCGTCAGCTTGGTCACGGTTTCGCTACCCAACGCAAACCAGGTCGGCTACTTCGGTTCGCGATGTTTTCGCGGCGAATTGGCGACCACGACGCGCGCTACAGATCAAGGTCCAGCACCGCGTCGCGGCAACCGCAGATCTTGCGAGTACCAGTCTTCCCATCGGACTCCGTCGGGAACACAATCCAGCCGTCGGACAGTGTCGTTCCTTCGGCGAGAATGACCTCGATCTCCTTCGGTCCCGCAGCCTCGACGTCGACGCCGTCGGTCACCCAAAACGTTCCATTCCGTATGAAATACCGCACCTCGCAGCGGTGTTGACCGGTCCAGTAGCCAGGTGGCAGGGCCGGTGCTCCGACGGCGTTGTGATCCATACCTTCGACCGTAGGGCCAAAAATCCGCGTTTGACCAAGAATCCCACAGCCGGTGTGACTCCTTCTCGGACAAGGAGCAAGCGAAATTGACGGAGGTACCCGGCACCGGGGGCGTTTCGCCACCGGCCTGCCACACCGCAGGGCGGCCGGTGCGCCGGACGGGGGGTTCCAGGCGTCAGCCCGGTACCGGGTACCGCTTTCAGCCTGGCTCACAAGAGGTTTGGCCCGGACTCGCCCGGCGTTGGGGTACCGTTGGTGTTTGGTACGGGTTTGCCCAGTTCAGGACCACAAACGGTAGGTAGAGGCGATGGTACGAGGGCGGGAATGGACCGGATTTGAAGCAGCCGCATTGCAGGAGGCCATGAGGAAGTCGGTTCGTGACTTCGCGGCGCTGCTCGGTGTGGATACGACCACGATCGCCAATTGGCGCAGCGCCTGAGTGCTGTTGTCCCGCGTTCCAACACCCAGGCGATCCTCGATACGACCTACCAGCAGCGGGCCTCCGCCGACGATCGAGCCAGGTTCGAGCAAATCGTGGCGGAAGGTGAAGCGGCGTGGCGGGATCGACATCCGGCGCTGGGTGTCGATCGTTCGGCATCGCTCGCGCCTGCCATTGTTCCACTACTGGACATCACTACTACCGACGCCGAAGCGGCAGCACTTCTCGATCAGGGCATCTCCGACGAACTGCTCACCGTGCTCAACCGAATTCAAAAGCTCAGTCGGACTGTCAATCTCGACGTGGTCGATCAGCTGCATGTCAGCACGTACCGGAGTATCGCCCAGTACGAAACGCTCGATCCGGCTGCGCTGGTCGCGCCTCTCAAGAAACAGCACGCCTGGCTGGACGAACTCATCGACGGGTGCAGCCACCCGGCGCAGCGGCGCCGACTGTACGAGATCGCCAGCATGACCTCCGGCCTGCTCGGCTACATCGCGGTCGGCTGTGCTCACTTCTCGCTCGCCCGTGCCTACTGCCAGGAGTCCTTCCAGCTCGGCGACTTCGCCCAGGACGACAATCTGGCAGCGTGGGCGCGGGGTATACAGAGTTTCTGCGAATACTATGCGGGCCGATTCGACGAGGCGCTGCACTACGCGGAGGAGGGTCTGACGCGCACGGCGAGCGGGCCGCAAGGTGTGCGCCTGGCGATCAACGGCGTGGCTCGCGCCAGCGGCAAGCTCGGCGATGTGGACAGCGTGCACCGTGCGGTCGAGGCGGCATACGAACTGCTGCCAGGAACCGGCACTCCGGTCGGGGTGCCGTCCAGCATTTCGCTGGAGAGCTACAGCCCGGCGCAGATCGCGGGAAATGCCGCCACGGCCTATCTGTCGTTGGCGAGGCCGGAACGGGTTGAGCACTTCGCTGGACTGGCCCTGTCGGAGATGAGCGATGCGAATTCTCCGTGGGGCCGTTCGCGGGTGATGATCGACGTGGCGCGGTCACATGTCCTCAGCGACGATGCCGACCTCGATGCCGCGGTGGCGGTCATGCACGAAGCGCTGACGCCGACGCGCGGTAGGCTCATGCTGCAAGTTCAGCGGCGGGGTTCGGAGTTCGTGCGAGATGCTGCTGCGCGATGGGGAACAACGCCGGAAATGCGGTCGGTGGAGGACACCTTGGCAAGCAGGCGTGAGGAGCGATGACGAGCACGACGGACAGCTCACGCTTGCAACCCCGTGACGGGCACACCGGCCCGCTCGGTCACTACTGGTTCCTGACCTTCGAGCACGCGCCGGAACTTCATGCGCTGACGAAGACCTGCCAGCAGACGATCGACCCTGCCTACTTCGATGCGACGCCGGTCGACGGCCTTCATCTCACGCTGGACCGGATCGCCTATGACGGGGGAAGCACGCCGGAGCAGCGTGCATCCATCACGGAGGCGGCCCGCCTGGTCTGTGGTGATCAGGCACCGGTCATGCTCACGTTCGAGCAGGTGACCAACCTACGCGGGGCGGTTGGATTTGTCGTCTCGCCTGCTGAATCTGTTCGTGCCCTTCGCGATTCGCTCCGGGTGGCAACACTGTCTGTTCTGCCGGAAGCGCGGGTGAAGGACTCGTCGTCCCCGCCTCATGTCACGATCGCTTATCCGATCTTCGAGGGGCTATCTGCGCGAGCAGCGGCAACCGCGGAGGCGATGAACGCGATGATCGAGGGGGTCGACGTGGTGGTATCGGAGGTCGTGATGGTGGCGCTGGAACAACGCGGAAATCTGTACGTGTGGCAGGTGGTGGAGCGGGTTCCGCTCGGCATCACCAATTAGACTCGCCACGTTCGCACCGATCTTGGTTCAACGTAGCGTGATGGTCACCAGCCACTCCAGCGGGATGTGCCTCTCTCTATTCGCAATAAAGTCACTCGCCGAACACTTCATTCAAGTCCTGAGTGAGGCCGATAACCTCCGGCCAACCTACCTTCGAGAATCCGTCGAGTATCCTTACAAGTCGATTCTGACTTTCCGTCGTACTCAAATGTGCAAGATTTGACCTAATAAAGCTCCGAACGAAATCCACCACCGTGTCTACGAATAAAGATTCACGGGTACCGCCGGAAGGTTCGGACGCTACGACTGCCCTTTCGACAAGTTGCAGCACCCACAGCGGATCGATGTCCTGATATCGCTGCGCCAATGCAACGACTTCGTTCGCTGCGTGAGCATCTCCGGTGTCTGAAATCTTCTCCAGTAGTAAGCGAACCTCCTTCAGGAATGTAACTTTAGCATTCCTGCTCAAACCTTTCTTACCGCTGTTCTCTTCATATGTCCCAGAGGCGAAGTATACCTGTGAAGCTGTTTCTCGCACCGCCCTATGCAGATTCTTTAATCTCTCCAAATCTGGATCAGAAACGCGATCCATACCACTGACATCATAAAGCTCATTCAAGGAGGCCAGCCGTGTCTCCGTGCTCGCCAAAATTGCCATAAACAGCCCGATGGTGCGAGCGCGAACGGCAGCCTTTGCCGCTGCGCCTTCTTCTATGCCGGCCACGAGACTACCGCGTAGTTCAGTAACTACCTTCCACACCCCATGCGGATTGTCTTGTGCTGTATCCACTATCCGCAAGGTGGAGTCATATGCGTCTGCGCTACCGTGAAAAACATAGGCCCATGCAAGGTGGGCAGCGGCAATCTCGATAATATTCTCCGGAACTTCATCCCTGAAGCGAAGAACTATTCGTTCGATAGCTTTCACGGTTCGCGCAGTATCGATACTTGAGAACTGCCCAATCGAATTACACATACACGCCGCGACGTGCGCACTATCGTCTTGGCCTAGGCGATCGGTCAGCTCCCACATCAGACCCGTAGCACCCGCGCGCCCCACGAGATAAAGATGCCTTGCAACCGCAGAACGCACGAGCGCGGTCGAGTCACTCGCCAACTTACGGATCAGCTGCTCGGAAACGGAATCAACTCCCCCTTCTTTCGCCACCGTAAGCATCAGCGCGGTTGCCGCGAACTGCCGCGTCGACCCGGTATATTGAACTGTACCGTCCTCGAATTGCCTGTCGGCTCGCGCACTAGGCTCAGGGTCTTGCGCGTTGCAATATCTGACAACCTCACCACGAAGATCTGCCCATCGGGCATCCTCAGGTGTCATGGTTCCTGAATTGACCGCATTCAAGCAAGCGCGTGCACTCAGTTCTTCCGCGCGTGATCGTATGATACGCGGGGTCCCTTCTTCGCCGACGGATTCAAGTGAAGCGATAGTCGAGAATAAGTCATCGATATCAGATGACGTCGCCGACTGCCCGTCAAATTTGTTCAACTGATCAGTTACTTGCGCCATCAACACGTCATAAGGACTGACTTCATCTTCATTCTCGCGCGCCCTAAAATCTACATCTCCGACCTGACCTGCATCAAGGTTATTATCCGCACGAAGGGATACTTGACGATCCCTGATGGCTTCCGACAGGATCGCTTCTTCGTCAAGTACGCGGATGTACCTATCCCGTATGCGCTCCAACCGTTCGGATGAGGTGGTCTGCTCTAGCGGAGCGATAGAAAGAACAGTGCCTTCGATCGCAGACCTACTATCTGCGCTCAAATGAGAGAAAACCACCGACAGAAAATCGCCGCACTGATGGACTACGCCGGACGTAATCAGCAACCCTTTGCACAGCAAGAGTGGTGCCAATACGATTCCCAGAGTCGTAGGGTTACGTTCACCGGCCTGAAGTATCCTCAGCCAAAACGAAGTTGAATGTGCTATCGGAACCACCGATGTCAAAGCTTCCACAAACTTGTCCGGGCCATCGGCGGTGGACACCAGTTCGTCCACAAAGGAACTGAAACCGCGGAACGTCTGCCCCCGATCTTCCCCGAACCTGTCATCGTCGGAATGCCAGATCACACCGGAACTATCGTCGTAGACGCCGACCTCTTCGCCATTATATTTCAACACGAAATCCGGATCACCGCTGCTTTGCACAGAAACGTATTCACCATGTGCGGACACGGTTTGGAGAATACGAAGCCCCAACGTCAGATTTACGTCGATAACCTGTCGGTAGTTATCGCCTAATGTATACAGAACCATGCCATAGTCTTGTTTGCGGTTCGAGCTCAACCCTAGTATTTGACTTGCCGAAAGCGAAGTCTGACTTGTATCAACCTCACGATAGGAGAACGCAACGTCGTAGACATTCCCAACAAGATCAGGATCTATCGCGGCCAGACTACCGACCGCGTACGCGACATGCCGAAGCTCTATGTACCCGAAGCGCCTTACCCTGTTCTGCTCAAGCAATCGCTCTAGCAGCGAACGTGACGCTACCGAATCAGTCCGGTACGTACGGACAGTAAGGTCAATCAGACTCCGGCTCAGCCATTCGTTTGGTTGCTCAAGGTTAATCTCGCTTTCGAATAGCCGCCGCACAGTACAGCCGCACGCCTTTTGCTGGCTCATGCTTAGCTCAGTCCAGGAATTTGTTATCAATAGGAGTATTGATACCTCAGCGACGCGAATAACGTGACCACGGGAGTAGCGACTACTCGCATCTACGATACCTATCCAGGGGATGGCATCGACCACTATCTTGTGACGAGAATTGAAGTCCATTACGTTAGAGCAGCGCCGCATAACCTCGCGTGCCGCTTCGCTCTGCTGCTGATCTGGCGCGTTTATCGAGTCCAGCAGAGGGGCGACGTCGATAGCATCCCCTACTCGGCTGACGGCAAACTCCGCAACCATCGCCCGCGCGAGGTTCGACACACCATCGCTATTCTCAAGTCGAATAGCTTCGCTCCAAAATTCCCGATGGCTGGCCGTTCGAGACCACGCTCGTTCAAGGTACATTTGAATACTTGGCCTTATCGAGAAGACGAGGGCGTTATCTTCTCTCAGGGCTCGCTCAAGTGCACCGTCGTCATCTCGCAGAACCAGCTTGTAGACACCGAAGTCGTAGAGAATATGATGCTCAACTCGGAGGCGATGATTATCATCCTCCACAAGTATTCCTTCGCTGAGCAAGGCATGCAGCTGCTCTGTTGGAGGCACCGCGAAAGAAGCCATTATTTCGCTTCGAGATACCGTCATTGTTCTTGACTCGACCATATGCCTAAGCGCTCTATCCATTACCTGTAGACGCGCATCACTGTCATAGTTATCATCAAAATGCGCAGACCAGTAGCGCTCAAGCAGTTCGTACCCGCGCGAGTTTGCAAGCACATCGACTGACGTTCCTCTGCCTATTAGCTCCGCTGCAATATTCAGGTAGAAGGGAATTCTCAACAGAGCCAAAATGTCCGCGTTCGATGATTCTATCAGTGTCGACAGCTTCGACGATTTATCGCCAAATTTCTGTAGTTCATTGTCAGCGAGTACTGGCACGTGAACATGCGCGATGGCGACTGATTCGTCAGAAAAAGCGCTAGGCCGTTCAGTCGGAAAAATGCGTTGAATCTTACTGTCGTTCGTAAGATCGAACTTTCTTATAGAGGTCACGATGGACCAACGAATCTCGTCATGGGAGATAATCTCGTCCATGAGGTCTAAGAATGTGGATCTGTTCTGGGCGTTTCGAGCAGCGTCCAAAGCATCGATCAAGACTACGCCCCCTTTTGCCGGACGCCAGTTTCGTAGTACGTCGACAAATTCATGATCAAGCTGCATTTCTTCGCGCAGTCCGCCAGCACTCTTAGCGTCGATACAATCGACTCGAACAACTAAGACTGCATACCCCTCTGCCGACAACATGGCGGCTGCATCACACAGTGTCGCAGTCTTTCCTGCACCAGGAAGTCCGACTACGACAAATGAGCATTGAGACGCGGCTACCCTGCAAAGCTCTGTCGCAATTGCGCGGTGGATTCGAATTTCTTTTCCGCCGATGCGTGTGATCGATCTTCTGTTTAAAGACTCTAGATCACGATCACTCCGCTGCCGCAGCTTTTCGATGTCATTCTCATAGTCTACGGATGACTTCAGTTTTAAGCCTGCTGATGAGAGTTCACCTTCGAGCGAGGAATAGTCAAAGCTTCCTCTCTGCCTCCCCTTTGTCAACCCTTTGGCGAGCAAAGTGTTCCACGCCAGCACATCTTGGCTGTAGTCGTGTAGTATTACAGTTCTTAAGAGGGTTTTTGCGTACCGCTCATCGGTACCATCGTCCAGGACATCAATTGTGAGTATGTATATTATCGAGAGTAGCCCAGACAGGACTTCTTCGGATATTGGCGTGCCAAACTCTTCGGACCAGATACGCTCTATATGCGCAGTGAAGTATGTTAGGGCGGTGTTCTCATCTACGCTTAGTGACTGTTGGTCGGCACCCTCGCGGAGCCTGTTGAGCGCAGAGGCGGCATGAGTCCGAATTGTCGTTGAAGCCCCACTGCTCACTGCTAGAATAAGTCTCGATTTCGACTGATTGCGCTCATCCTCCGCAGGCTCTACAGGTTGGCGCTGAGCCACAAACTGTGCCACTACTTTAGCCAATTCGGAGTCGTTGTTCTTGCTTACGGCGAGCGATCGTTTTGCTTGAATGTATACGTTGTAGCCGCGCGAGGCATCGGCCTTGAACTCCTTCACCGGCACACTGATCTCAGCATCTGCGCGAATATCATCAACTGCATCGCCAGTTTCAACCGATACGCGAAGTAGTTGCACGTTGCTCGGTAGTCCGAACGGCAAGCTCGCTCCTGCTCCTGCGAGTATATGTGTCGCCAGCCATACGGCGATCGCATTCTGATACTCGACCCCCGCAAAAGTGGCTGCGCCAGCACCTGTCCGCGACCGCTTGCTCTTCGCATTCATGTAGCTATTATATTCCGTTCTGTCGCCTAATGATTAATTGCATACCATGATGTTCGACGCAGACCCTACTTTTTGGTCTGAGTTCGACGCTCCGCGCGACGCACAATCCGAAGGAGCAAGTCGGCCAACTGCAATATTTCAGCGGCTTCAAAGGGGTCATCAAATCGTACCGTCCGGTGGCTCGCGGGGTTCTTGAACGCGCCAATGGCACCTGCGAAAAGATCTGCGGTGGCTTGCTGCTCTCCGCCTTCGGCAGCAGGGTCCCGGAGGAGTCCGTCCTTTGGGCTGAATGCTTTTCGCATCAGGTTGACTCCCAGCAGTTCATTTGGCAGCTCCGCTACTCGGCGTACTTCGACTTCCACGGCCTTCATGGCCGCGAAACTGGCGGTCTCGTAGTCGCCCATAGCGAAGTTGGAACGCGCTGAATCGAGCAGAGGCGAGAGCGGACCGGCCAGTCGATCGTCTGCCCAGACCTTGGCGATCGCTTTTGGGTCATCTACAAGTTCTCGACCACGCTCGGTCACACGCTGCCAGTTGCCCTGAACTTGGTACTGCACAGGATGCTTTGCCAGCAAGGCATGTGCTTCGAGCCATGCCCACGCATCGGCGATCCGCGCCATCAGCTCGTTTCCGTCGCGCTGTGGCGCGTCGCGCAGAGCAGCCTCCAAACCCCGTAGCGTGCTGTGCAGGTTGGGGGCACTGTTGTTCGTCTGCGCCACAAGCAGTTTTATTGCTAGATCGGGCAGGGGGAGGTGGCGAATGTCCTCCCACGCGATGATCGGCTGATACATGCGCACGAGGATATATAGCGGCAAAGAATCAGGGCAGCGGTTCGACCATCGAGCCGCGGCAAGTGATCGGCTACGACGTTCGCCTCCGTCGGCCGCCGCCGGAGCCGCCCGCGGGCCGCATCGTAACGCCGCGAGTCTTGAGGGCGTTGTGGACTGTCGTGGGGCGCTGCCGATGGTGCGGGCGATCGTGACCAGCGAGTCACCAGCTGCGTACAGTCCGACTGCCCGGTCAATCTGGTCCTCGGTAAGAGGCTGATGACGCATAGCGACGTTGTGGTCTGCGAGGAGCTTGAGGACCGCACTCTTCGAGATCGCGTATCGCCTGCACAGCTCAGGTGTGGAGGTGCCCTGCCGATAAGCGCCGACAAGTTCGGCGATGACGTGAGGCGACAGCCTACGGTCTACACGGAAGTGCGGTGTGGGCTCGGACTTCGCGGGCTTGCGCTTGGGCGCGGTAGCGACCTGGTCAATCACCTGTTGTAGGCGGCTCGCGTCGTATCGATTCGAAAGCCTTCTCACAAGGCACACTCACAGACAGCAGATCAATTTGATCTGAGCTGCACATCCGGTGGCCGGGTCACTCCTCACGCAGGTCGCTACGGACGGCGGCTTGGAACTTACGATTCACCGGCAGCAACGAGTCATAGAAGCGTCCGTTCGTCCAAGGTTCCGAACTCCAGAACATCACGTTGAGCTGATCTGCAAGTTCGGTGGTCGCGACCTGCAACTCGTCGCCCGCTACGTAGGCGAGCTTGTTGTGAGCGAACCACATCCGGCGAATCAGGGTTCGGTCGCGCTCCCCACCCGAAGCAAGATGCTCCTCGAGCTCTTTGTAGATCTCGTTGAAGGCGTGGGCGGCTTCACGACGCTCTTTGCGTAACTCAGCCTGCCGAGCCCGAATATCCTTCCGCTCAGCGGCCTTGGTCGTTGCTCGCGATGTGAGAATCGTGCTCACCACGCCGAGCAGCGTGCCGAGCAGCGCTGCAATTGCTGGGTCTATCGCCACCGCGTCAGTTTCCCAGATCCCAAGTGCGCGTGTGGCATTGTTGCCCGGCGCAAGGACCTACCCGACCCGACTAGGGATCTACCAAGGTGACCGGGCCGCGCCCCGGCGGCCTTTTTGGTGCTTGGCCTCGCGCTCGACGGGCTGCCGGATGGCGTCGACCGTGTGATGCTTCGGGTGCCTTGGGCGAGGGCCAGAAGATCGCGGCGACCAGAGCACCGGCCGGAATGCCGACCACGGCGACCCACAAACCCAGGTAATCATCCGTCTGCCCTCGAGCCTGCGGTGTTGAGTGTCTGAGGTTTGCGGTCGCTCTGTTCAGCGGCGGTCAGCCACGCAACGAGGTTGTCCAGCGAGCCGTGGCAGACCACCCGAAATGGGTTGCTCAGCTCCCACCCGTAGGGCGGCTCAGGTGCGCGGCGGATGCTCATCGAACGGAGCGCGGCACGCTCGATCAGGGCGTCTATCTGAGGTTTGATTGCGTCGCTCACGAGGCCCTCCCCTGCGGTTCCCACGCGTCCAGCGCGGCGAGCAGGCGGCGGATGATCGCGGGTGGCGGTGGTACTGCCTGCTCGTGGTCGGCCGGTCTGGGCTTCGGGATGCGCTGCGGCAGTGCCATGGGGTCCCCCTGCGGTGGCTGGGTTGTCTAGGTGTGCACCCACCGCCGGAGAGCTTTCGCCATCGTCTGCGCAGCTCACTACGTCCGAAGTGCCGAGCATCGTTGCCCGGCATACCCCGGCGGTGGGGCTGAGACCCAGCTTTCCGCCGACCGGTGCCAGGTAAAACCGTTCTTCGGCTACAGCACGTCTACAACACCATCGCGCGGCTACCGTGTGTTGTATGGAATCCGGCCCACCCCCCGCCGTTGTCGGGGCACAGCTCCGCGCGGCTCGCGAGGCAGCGGGATTCAGCCTGACCGAACTAGCCGATCGGGTGGCCTACAGCCGGGCCGCTCTGGGCCACTACGAGACCGGGCGGCGCGTACCCACCGCCGATGTTCTGGCGGAGTACCGACGCGCGTGCGGCCCGCTGGACGCGGTGACGACGGCCGAAGCACTGGGCCGCGCAGACCTGGACCGGCGGGGGTTTCTCCGCTCCGCTGCCTACAGCGCATCACTCGCTGCCACCGCCCTGCTGCCGATACCCGAGCACGCACGCCTGTCAGCAATCGGTGACGGCACCGGGACCGGTGCGGCAGACGTGGCGGCGGTGCGCGGCGTGACCGATGCTCTGCTCCGGTTCGATGAAGTACGCGGCGGCGGGTCCGGGCGTCTCGCGATGACGGCGTTTCTGTCGACCGCCGTTTCTGCCCTGCTGCGGTCCCGATTCACCGACGCGCATGTTCGTGCCGAAGCCTTCAGCGCGGCATCGGAACTGGCCTACGCGATCGGGTTCAGCTCGCATGATGTCGGCGCGGACGGGGCAGCGCTGCGGTACTTCCTGGCCGCGCTGCGCTTGGCCGAGGAATCCGGCGTGCCCGGTCAGGATGGTTTCGTGCTGCGGATCATCGCCTTGCATGCGGGCGATGTGGGCATGCCGCAGCACAGCATCGAACTGGCCGAGCGCGCGGTATCGCGGGCACGTGGTCACGTCGACGGGGATGCGATGGCGGTGTTCGATGTCGCGCTCGCTCGGATGTACGCCGAAGGCGGAGACCAGCGCGCCGCGCGGGACACGCTGCGCAGAGCCGAACCGTGGCTCACCTCCACCACAACCACCGAACTCCCGCGCTGGCTGTCGCTGTTCTGCCCGAACAAGGCATCGACCGGCCGACAGGCGTCGAAGGCGTTCGCCGCGCTCGGTGATCTGAATGAGTCCGAACGGCACTTACACATGAGCGCGGCGGCCTGGAACCCGGAAACGCACACCCGGATTCGCGCGCTGAGTGAGATCGAGACCGGGCTACTGCGTTGGAAGCTGGGACGGCACGAAGACGCAGCCCAGTTGTGGCGGGCAGCGCTGCCGGTGGTGGCCGGTGTGGACTCAGACCGGACCCGCAAGGCGGTTGCGAAGGTCACGGCCGTTGCTCCAGAGGTCGCCATGTGAGGTCCGCGCTCGCCTGACTCACAAGACAACGACAGCCCCGGAATCGGTATGTCTCGGGGGCTGTTCTGTGTCGGCAGACGTGCCAAGCGGGCCAGATCGCGCGGTCTGGCCTGGACCGGATACCGGCCGTGAACTGGGGCGCTGAGCCAGAGAGGGAACCGGGCGGATGGGCTGCGCGGTTTTACACACCACCGGCGGGGGTTCGATCCCCTCTGCGCCCACCAGATCGTCGCAGGTAGAACGCTTTTGAAGCGAGTTCGTTTGCCTCACGCCAGTCACGTGGGGCAAACGTTGGGCTCAGAGTTCGGAGGTGACCCACGTCGCGCCCGACGCGTTGAGCCCCGGGAATTCCTCCGCCTTGCTGCCCGGCACCGTGGCTGCATACGACCGTCCCGCCCGCCATGAAGTGGGTGTCGACTCGGCGGTTGCCCTATTTCGCTGGCTAGGGTGAGCGCAGCTGCTTCTTCGGTGTGAGAGGACAACCCTATGACTGGGACTGTGCTTCCGAGCTGGCACGACGGAGATGCCAAGAGTGCGGTCTTGGACTTCGTGCACCGCGTGACCAGCGAAGGGCCTGATTATGTGCCCCTCGCCGATCGGGTGGCCGCATTCGACAACGACGGCACGCTCTGGGTCGAGCAGCCTCTGCCACCGCAGTTCGACTTCGTGTTCCGCAAGTGGGCAGAGGAGGTCGAGGCGGACCCCTCGATGGCGAGCAGGCAGCCGTACAAGGCGATCATCGAGAAGGACCCGGCATTCCTCGCCGGAGTCGCGACGCAGGACCCATCTGTCATCCAGGTACTACTGGAAGCGTTCGCGCGGTCGTGGGCTGGAGCAACGCCGGCCGAGTTCGATGCGCAGGTCCGAGACTGGCTCGCAACCGTGAAGCAGCCGAAACTTGGTGTGCTCTACAAGGATTTGGTCTACAAGCCGATGCTCGAGCTGTTCGATCTGCTCGAGGAGAACGGGTTTCGAGTGTTCGTCTGTTCGGGCGGCGGGCGTGACTTCATGCGGGTCTTCGCCGAGGAGACCTGGGGCATCGGCAAGGAGAATGTGATCGGCACGGCTGCGGAGTACAACTATGTGGACGGCACCATGGTGCGCGCCGATCACATCCTGGGACGTCTCGACCTCGGGCCCGGCAAGCCCGAGCACATCTTCGCTCAGACCGGACGACTCCCGGTCTTCGCCGGAGGAAACGCGGACGTCGACATCGAGATGCTGGAATCAGCCCGCTTCGCGCTGCTGATCAACCACGACGACGCGGAGCGCGAGTTCGCCTACACCGCCGCGGCCGAAGCGTCGCTGGCGAAGGCCGAAGAGCTGGGTTGGACAGTCGTGAGCATGAAGGACGACTGGAACACCATCTACGGAACGCCCGCCGATACCTGACCGCTGACATCGCCGTGCCGAGCATGACCGCCTGATCGGCCGGGACCGGCCTAAACTGATCTTGTGGGTCTCTCGGTGCCGGCACCGATGCTGGCCAAGGCCGGACGGCCACCACAGCCGCCAGGTGGCTGGTGCGCGGAAATGAAATGGGACGGCGTCCGCGCGATCGCCCACTGCACCTCGACCGGGATCAGCCTGTGGAGCCGCAACTTACGCGAGATCACCGGCTCCTATCCCGAGATCGTCGACGCGCTGACCGAGATCACCGACGGACGCACCATGCTGCTCGACGGCGAGCTCGTCGCCCCCGACGACCACGGCGCACCCTCCTTCTCCCGGTTACAGCGACGCATGCACGTCCGACGCCCCTCAGCCCTGCTGATCGACCAGGTGCGAGTCGACTACATCGTGTTCGACCTACTCGGTGTCGACGACCAGACCCTGCTCGACGACCCCTACCGCACACGCCGCGCGGAACTGGCTGACCTCACCCTCGACGACGGTGAGCACGTACGGGTTCCACCGATGTGGTCATTGGCCGAAACCAGCGCCGAGGAACTGCTGCGGGTAGCGGCCGACTCCGGGCTGGAAGGGATCGTCTGCAAACACGGCGACTCAATCTACGAACCCGGCCGCCGTTCGTCGGCCTGGACGAAAGTGGTCTTGAGGCTCACGACCGAGGCCGTGATCGTCGGCGCGGTCCCCGGCAACGGCGCCAACGCCACCACCTTCGGCGGCCTGGTCCTGGCCGGGCACACCCCCGACGGACGCCTGCGCTGCATCGGCGGAGTCGGGACCGGTTTCACCGCGGCATCGCGACGCAGCCTCCGAACCGCGTTGGACAAGGTCCGCCGCGAAACCAGCCCGCTCGACAACCCGCCGCCGGCGCCCATCGCACACGCCGCGTGGTGGGTCGACCCAGTCTTCGTCGCCGACATCGAGTACCGCGAGATCAGCGGCGACGGCCTACTGCGACATCCCAGTTTCCGGGGAATCCGAACCGACAAAACTCCGCAGGAGATCGCCCTTCCCAACACGGACGGATAGCGATAATCCCCAAAGGCTCCAAAGTGCCCACACAGTCCGGCTCGACCGCAGCCCTCCCGTTTTCGGCGGGGTGATCGTCCAGAGAACCGAGGCGCCGCGTGATCGGCACCTGCCGTCGTTTCGCGGTGATCAGCTACGCACTGCTGCGCGACGACGGGCCCCCGGTGAGACTTCGACACCTGCCCTAGGGTGCCGAGCAGGCGGCAGCGTCCAAAGCCCGGGAGCCTTCGTGGTAGCGGTCGTCCATCAGGTCTTGGTTGAGGGCGATGGTCACGGCGCGGCCTGTGGTGGGGACTACGCCGTCGTAGGTCACTGTGCCCGAGAGGCCACCGGTGTGACCCCAGAGTTCGTTGCCACACGACATGGTGATCCGTGCCAGGCCGAGTCCGTATGCCCATGTGCTGTCCACTCCGGTCGGCCGGACATTCTTCATTTCCGCCAATTGCGCTGGTGGGAGCAGCTTTCCGTCCAGCAGGGCGAGGAAGAAGTGGTTCAGATCTGCGCCGGAAGCGACCATTGCGCCTGCTGCGCCCGCCCACGACACGTTCTGGCTGGTGTAGTCGACTCGCACGCCACCGATATCGGTGTAGCCCTTGGGGTGTGGGCCGCGGATGTCGACCTCGTCGGGACTCGGGTAGTAAGTGTCGCGCAAGCCGAGCGGCTCGATGATGCGGTGGGTGATCTCGGTGCCTATCGGATTTCCGGTGATCTTCTCGATCACCAGCCCGGCCACGGCGTAGTTCGTGTTGGAGTACGCCCATTGCGCATCGGGCGCGAAATCGGCGGGCGCGGTCAGCACGTTGCGGACCGCTTCGGCGATATCCGTTGTCCCCCATCGGACTTCCTCGGTGAGGCCGGCGATCTGGCCCGGCTTGGGTGGCGTCCCGAACTCGGCCGCATATTCGGGGAGTCCACTGGTGTGCTGCAACAGGTTTCGGATGGTAATCCGATTGCCGTCGATGCCCGGCCCGTGCACCACACCCGGAAGGTACCGTTCCACCGGCGCATCCAGCTCGACCTTGCCCTCGGCCACCAATTGCAGCATCACGGTGGCGACGAATGGCTTGGTGTTGCTGGCTATCCGGAGCCGAGCATCGTCGGGGAACGGCTTGCCGGTATTCAGGTCCGCTACCCCTGCGGTGACCGTCCAGGTGTGGCCGTTGTCGGTGATCACCGCCTGAGCTCCCGGATAGCCTTGGCGCACCGCACTGTTCAGCGCGTCGGTGATCTGCGCCCGGCCCGCTTCCGTGGCATCGGGCGAATTGTCCACGCCGCACGATGTGGCCATCAAGACCGTCATCCCCAGCATCGCAAGTCTCATCCGCATCCCATGAAACTAGGGCGAACGACCTGCCATGAGGAGCCTGCCGCCACCCCGATACCCGGTGGTGCTGGCACCACTACCGACCAGCCACCACTGGCTACCTGCCCGCCGGACGAGAGGGCCGAACTCGTCGCGGCACGCTCTGGAACTCAGTTGGGGGATCGACTATTACGTACAACAACTCACGCTACAAACGTCGCTGGTCCTCCACTGACATTAAGCGGAAGAAAGCCATGTATTGCTGTGAACCGTCACTGATTTGCTCGGCGATGGCAAGAAATCGAGGAGATCGGCAATTCATGAGCCCCTGGCCCCATCGATAGGAGCTATCGAAGAGCATTTCAACGAGGCCGACGTGCTGCCTATCGCTGGCCTTGCTGTCACCGAGCGGAAACAGTCACCCCGACAAGGGATCTGGAGCCCCTGCACCCGCTCTGTGGGACGGATTCCACGCTCAGCGGCGGCGCGGTGGGCGACCTTCCAGCTCGGCCGCCGGGCCGGTGCGGACAGTCGCCGTAGCTGTCCCGAAAGTAAAACAGTTCCGCTACACTTCCATTCTCGATGATGCCAGTTTCGGATAATCACTGCGCGCCGTGGACATTTCGTTTGCGCGGTGCGCGGCGTAGTGGTTGCTTTGCAGCCGTCTTCGGTCTTTCCGACCGGGCTCAGTCGGATCGCCACCTGAATGGGAGATCGCAACCATGCGTAAGGTTCGAATGGAACTAGCGTCGGCTCTGACCGGCGTCGCAATGCTGGGGACAATGGTGAGCGTTACCGGATCCGCTTCGGCAGCTCCGGTAGCACAGATCAATTGGGATACCCGCGTCGAAGGGGCGACTGTGGTCGCCGAAGTCAGTTCCGGGAGTTTTCGGCACGCTGGAAAGGCTGTCGAGCTCACCGACGCAGCCGGGACGGTAGTCCTACGGGTGCCGTTGACGTTCGAGCTTGCCGGTCGGTCGATCCCGTTTGCCGCCGACATCAGCGACAGCACACTGCGATTGACGGCCGATCAGGCAAAATCGGCCGCGCTCGACCTTGCACCCGTGTCGCCGGTACCCGCCGAAACGCCGGTGGCCGCAGGCGTGACCGCAATCGACGGCCCGTCGACCGAGGGTCGTCAGCGCGACATTCCCGGCGCCATCGAGTTGGGGCGAGTCATCGGTGCCGCGGTGGGTGGTGCGATCGGCTTCGCCGCCGGCTGCTTGCTCGGCGGGCTCGGAACCGGTGCCGCAGTAGGTGCCCCGACCGCTGGGATCTTGGCCATTGCCGGTGCGATCGTCGGCTGCGTCACGGCGGGAGTCACCTTCGTGCAGGTCGGATCCGTAGCAGGCAGCGCAATCGGCGGTGGGCTCGGCGCCGTAGTCGGTACCGTATTGCCCGCGTGATCGCCTAACAGATTCGGCCGACCCGCAACGACGTGCATGCCCCATGCGGCCGGAGGCTCCGAAATGCACACCGCTGCCCCAGGATTAGGGGGCGATCGGAATCAGCAGATCGCCTGCCCGCTGTCCGGCGGGCGGAGGATTTCGACCGGCGCAGACCTAGTGCTCGCAATCGGTGTGAATCGGCGGACAGTAGATGGTCGTGGAGCAGGCGAGACAGGTGTGCGTTCGGTGATGTCCGCCGATCCGGAGGCAGGGCATCACGCTGACGAGTGACCGCCCCGCCCCGAGTCGGTGCCCGTTCGGGCAGAAGCGCGGCGCCGGTTCCGTCCAGCGTCCATTGCGCAGATAGAGCCGAATCGAGTCGCACATACGTTCGATTATGCACTTCGCCGGGTGGGTACTGCGACTGGGCACACCGACGCCGCAGCGGGCAAGGCACGCCTGTCCGCTCATGCCCCGAAAGCGGCAGTCAGTAGTCGAGCGCGTGTTCCGGCTGGCAGACGTACAGGGGTGATGGCAGGTAGCGGACGATGGCGTCCAGGAGTGGGGCGATGTCGTCACTCGCGAGGGGTGTGCCGCAGAGGATGGGCACGACGTCACCGTTGCGAGTACGGCGACGGATGCGGTTGTGCAGGTCCCCGAGGGTGCGAGAATCCGCAGGTTCTTGGTCGGTCAGGGCCTCGACGAGCTTGCGATACCACCGCTCGACGGATTCCCCATGACTTCCTACGGTTCCGGGCAGGACCATCGGGACGAGGTCGATGACGTCGTCGAAGCAGGCACCAGTGCCTGCGGGGACCTGCAATACCAACGGCGCTGCCCCGCGAGTCTCGGCGATCGTGCGGACACAGCGGTCGAAGTCGGCGCCGAGGTGATCGAGCCCGGTGACCAGGCACAGGCGGGCGACCTGGTGGTCGTCGGCGACTCGCAGCATGGTTTCGAGCCGCGGGGTGCTGTGCGCGGCAGCGTTCACAACCACGATCAGCCCGTCGGCTACGCGGATCGAGCGTTCCAGGTCGGCGATGAGTGCGTCGCTCGCCAACTCGGCGACGCGAATCGTGTGCTCGATGTGATCCGTCGACCAGTGGACCGCGTTCTCCGTGTCGCCGAAACATCGGCGCAGACGATGGACCACCCGCTCCGTCTCGTCGGCATCGCCGATGATCGTGACGTTGCGAATTGACTGCGGGTCAATAGCTTTGGTGCCCATCGCGCGGTACTCCAGATCGATGTCATCGCATCCTCGATCCGCTCACCGTACCCGCGCCCGAGCAGCGCTGGAACGGAATTCCGCCCCAAAGTAGAACGTGTTCCTATACCGTCGGCCACGTGCAGAAAGAACAACGCCCCGCCGTGGCTGACTGGTTCACTGCGGACGACGGCCAGGTACGCCTCGTGGGAACTCGCTGCAATGATTGCGGCACGCCGTACTTCCCGAAGAACACCCTTGCCTGTCGCAATCCGCAATGCTCAGGTACCCATGACGGCTCCGAGCTCGTCGAGTACCTGTTCTCCACGCGTGGCCGAATCTGGTCGTACGCGGACGCTCGATACAAGCCGCCCGCGCCCTATGTCTCGGCCGATCCCTTCGTGCCCTATGTCGTCGCGGCAGTGGAGCTCGAGGTCGAACAGATGGTGATTCTCGGGCAGGTCGTACGCGGTCTCACGGTGGACGACCTGGCCGTTGGCATGCCGGTCGAATTGACCGTCGGCACGCTGTACGAGGACGACGACGCAGAGCACACGGTGTGGATGTGGAGGCCGGTCAATGACTGATACGAACGATCGCGACATCGCCGTCCTCGGTGCGGGCATGCACCCGTGGGGCAAGTGGGGGCGCAATTTCGTCGAATACGGTCTGGTGGCGGCACGCGCGGCCCTGGCCGATGCCGGGTTGGACCACCGCGACGTCGGCTACATCGCCGGCGCGGACACCATCCGCAACGGCTACCCCGGATTCGTCTCGGGCGCGACGTTCGCGCAGGCGCTGGGTTGGTCGGGTGCGCAGATCTCCAGTAGCTACGCCGCCTGCGCCTCCGGCGCACAGGCCATCGCCAACGCGCGCGCCCAGATTCTGGCCGGGCTGTGCGAGGTGGCGCTGGTGGTCGGCGCGGATACCACCCCGAAGGGCTTCTTCCAGCCGGTCGGTGGCGAGCGCCGCGACGACCCCGACTGGTTGCGCTTCCATCTGCTCGGCGCCACCAACCCCATCTATTTCGCGCTCTACGCCCGCCGCCGCATGGCACTGCACGGCGCCACCCTCGACGACTTCGCCGCGGTCAAGGTGAAGAACTCCCGGCACGGCCTGAACAACCCGAATGCGCGCTACCGCAAGGAAGTCTCGGTCGAGGAGATCTCCGCCTCGGCGATCGTGTCGGACCCGTTGCGGCTGCTCGACATCTGCGCGACCAGCGACGGCGGAGCCGCCTTGGTGCTGACGTCGATGGATTACGCCCGCCGCCACGGCATCGCGGATCCGGTGCGCATCTCGGCGCTGTCGACGATCACGCCGACGTTCCCGAAAACCGTGCTCGATCTGCCGGACTTCTCGACGGATTCCGCCGTCGCCGTCGAGCCCCCGTCACGTACTTTCCGGTCGGCCATCGCGCACGCCGCCTACGAAGAGGCCGGAATCGGTCCCGCCGACCTGTCCTTCGCCGAAGTCTACGATCTCTCCACGGCTCTGGAACTGGACTGGTACGAGGACATCGGGCTCTGCGAGACGGGCGAAGCGGAGGCTCTGCTGCGCAGTGGCGCAACGACATTGGGCGGACGAGTACCGGTGAACCCCAGCGGCGGCTTGGCCTGCTTCGGCGAGGCCATCCCCGCCCAGGCCATCTCCCAGGTCTGCGAACTCACCTGGCAGTTGCGCGGCCAGGCCGACGGCCGCCAAGTGGATAACGCCCGCGCGGGCATCGCGGTGAACCAAGGCCTCTTCGGTCATGGATCGGCGATCATTGCCACTCGCTGACCCTGGAGAATATCCAGGTCGACTTACCGAAACCCCGGGCTCTGTCCGGGGTTTCGGCATTGCCGCGCACCGACTCCGGCCAAGCGCCTTCAGCCCGATATATCGGCTGGTTCGCGCTCAGCGGTCAGGTCGACTACCCGGTTTCGAGCATGTTCGAGGGACCGCAGTAGGCGCTCACCGCCGAATTCATCGTTGCCCGTGTAGACGAACTCGACATCATCGATGCCGATGAAACCCAGAGCCGTGCGCAGATACGGCTCTACGTGATTCATGCTCGCCAGCGGACCGCCCACCTCGTAGCCGGCGTCGCCGGTGCCGACGATGACGAAGGCGCGCTTGCCCGAGGTGAGTGGCGTGTACGGTGCCGCGGCGTCGGGGTCGAAGGAGAAGGTGCGACCGACCCGGACGATCTGGTCGAGATAGGCCTTCAGCATCGCCGGTACCCCGAAGTTGTACATGGGGACTCCGAGCACCAGCACGTCGGAGGCGAACAGCTCGTCCACCAGTTGGTCGCTATAGGCCAGAACCTCGCGCATCTGCGGGGTGCGCTGCACCGGTGTGGTGAAGGCGGCGGCGATCCAGTCCTCGGTGAGGTGCGGGGGCGGTTGGTGGCCGAGGTCGCGGCGGATCACCGTGTCACCGGGTCGGCCCTCGCTCCAGCGCGCGACGAACTCCCCGGTCAGCGTGCGGGTGTGGGAGCGCGAACGGCGCGGGCTCGCGTCGAGCTGAAGTAGCTGGGCCATCTCTGATGCTCCTGTCGGGACTGGGTCGGCTTACGGGATCGAGCCTGCCCGACAGGGAATATCCGCGTAAGAACGCACATTTCTGTTACCCAGTACCCTTTTCCATACCTTTGCCGGTGAGACGAGGACGTGGCGTGACGAAACGTAAGCAGGATCTCGATTTCGACTGCCCCGTCGAGGTCACCCTCGACGTGATCGGCGGCAAATGGAAGGGCATGATCGTCTTCCATCTGAGTGAGGGAACGGCGCGGTTCAACGAGATGCGCCGTGCCATGCCGCACGTGACCCAGCGAATGCTGACCGCGCAGCTGCGCGAACTCGAGCGCGACAGCGTCCTCACCCGCACCGTGTATCCGGAAGTCCCGCCCCGTGTCGAGTACGAGCTGACCGACTTCGGCCGCGGTCTCGTCCCGATCATCCTGTTGATGGAGACCTGGGGCGAGCAATACCGCAAGCAACTCCCCCAGGCCGGGTAGTCAGTCGACGCACGTATCTCGACCGCTGGATCCGAACCCGGACCTGTGCGCGCGGGGTATCGGTGCCGCGCGGAATTCGAGATACTGTTCGTTACCCCGCAGACCGGGCGCTTCGACACATCGGAGGAACTGCTGTGGCCACAGCGATGACCGATCCGTCCACCATCATGGTCGCGCAGGGCACCGAAGGCGGTGGCGCTGCCCTCGATCAGGTCGCGCTGATGACCGGCGCGTCCGCGGTGGTCGGTGCGGTTCTGCTGTGGGTGGCCTACCTGCATCGGACGCGGCGCATCACCTGGCTGCAGCGGCTGGCCGACTTCAGCGGTCGCATCATGAACCGTCCCGGCTGGGTGGCGCTGCCGATCGCGATGTTCCTCGCGACCATCCTGACCGCGTTTCTCGGCTTCATCTGGGATGTGAGCCTGCACGTGGGCAAGGGCCGCGATGCCGGACCGCTGGCCAATCCGGCGCACTACTTCATCCTGGTCGGCCTGTTCTTCCTCTTCATGGCAGGCATGCTCGCGGTGATCCTCCCGCTCGACGAGAAGCCGGGTAGGGCCGCGGTGAAGATCACCCGCGACTGGTACGCCCCCGTCGGCGGCATCTTGATCGCCGGTGCCGGTTTGTACGCGCTGATCGGCTTCCCGCTCGACGACATCTGGCACCGACTGTTCGGCCAGGACGTCACCCTCTGGGGACCCACCCATCTCATGCTCATCGGCGGCGCGGGTCTGTCGCTGATCGGTGTGCTGCTGCTCGAACTCGAGGGCCGATACAACCGGCCAGATCCCGAGCGGATCGATGGGCGGTTCCTCTGGGCGATTCAGGGCTTCGCCTTCGGCGGCCTGGTAATCGGACTGTCGGTGTTCCAGGTCGAGTTCGACTTCGGCGTCGAGCAGTTCCGGTTGGTGCTGCAACCGATGTTGATCGTCTTCGCCGCCACGATCGCCCTGATCTCGGCGCGGTTGACGCTGGGCCCACTCAGCACGTTGCTGCTCGTGGCCTTCGCCTTCTGTGTGCGATACATCGTCGCGGTCCTCGTCGGCACCGGATTCGAGGCGCCGCGCAACGTGTTTCCGCTCTACCTCGGTGCCGCGATCGTGGTCGAACTGCTCGCCGTCCTGCCGCTGATCCGCCGACCGCTCTGGTGGGGCGCGCTCACCGGGCTCGGTGTGGCGACGGTGGGCATCTGGCTCGAATCGCTGTGGATCGAGCGGATGTTCGTCAATCCCTGGGTCGGCGGAATGTGGCGGGAACTGCTCGCGATGGCGGTGCCGGTGGGCGTGGCAGGCGGTCTGATCGGCGCGATGCTCGGCACCGTCTTGCGCGGCGAGGCACTGCCGAAGCCAGCGGTGCGGCGTGGGATCGTGGTCGCCGCTGTGGTGATCGCGGCCGCGGCGACCGCGAACGGGCTGATCATCCGGGTGCCGGAGAACGCCTCGGCGACCGTCGCGCTCACCGACGCCGATCCCGAACAGGGCGGGCGGATGGTCACCGCCGACATCCGGCTCTCCCCCGGAGATCTCATCGGTCCCGATCCGGAATGGGTGGAGATCCTGGCCTGGCAAGGCGGTACCGGCGACGACAGTCCCGGCCACGGCCTCGTCGTGGACAAGCTGCGTCGCGTCGGCGACGACCACTTCGTGTCCACCCGGCCCGTGCCCGTGCACGGCACCTGGAAAACGGTGCTGCGCTTGCAGGACGGTCGCATGCAATCCGCGCTTCCGATCTTCATGCCGCTCGATCCCGGGATCGGCGCCGCGGAGGTGCCCGCGCCCGCGAGCTTCACGCGGCCGTTCGTCGAGGAGATCTCGGTTCTGCAGCGGGAGCGGTCCTTCGACCATCCATCCTGGCTGATCGGCCTCGCGGGCCTGGTGGTGCTGGCGTGCAGCCTGGCCTTGATCGCGGCGATGGCGTGGGGCGCGGCCCGGGTCAACGACCGCTACCTGGCGGCGGGCAGCACACCGGACCAGAAGGCAACGGTCGAACCTTGATCCGCCAGGAGAACGTCGACCTTCTCGCTGATCATTCCATCCTGCTGGCGATTCCGGCCTTCCTGCCCGCGGTCGCTCTCGTCGGGGTGGTGCTGTTCATCGCGATGCGCGACCGGCGCGCGGAGAAACGCGAAAAGGAAGGCACAGAATCCGCGCAGCCCGACCGCACCGAGGAGATTCCGTGACCATTCGTCGGCTCCGGTTCGGCCTACTCACGGCCGCCGCGGGTGCACTGCTGGTGGGCTGCTCGTCCAGCGAACCGACTACCGAGACCGTGACAACAGCCCGCACCATCGACATCCGGATCGCGAACGGCGCGGTGTCCCCGGCCAATACGCGCACCGAAGCCCAGGTCGGGCAACGCATCGTGTTGCGGGTCGACAGTGACGCCACCGACGAACTGCATGTCCACTCCGCCCCCGCGCACACCTTTCCCGTCGCCGCGGCTTCCGGTCAGGAGTTCGACTTCACGGTGACGGTGCCGGGCCAGGTGGAGATCGAACTGCACCAGATCGGACGGACGGTGACGACGCTGCTGGTCCGGCAGTGAGTCCCCTCGCCCACGGCCTCAACGGCGCCACGGACCTGCCGATTCCGCTCACCTACGCGTTGATCGGCGCGGCGTGGGCGCTGACCTTCTCGTTCGCGCTGCTGTTCTTCGCCTGGCGTCAGCCCCGATTGGATCCCGACTCGTCGGGATTCGTCCTGCCCGCGCCGGTACGGCGGATCATCGACGCTCGCGCGACGCGGATGGTCATCGCCACGGCGAGCGTGATGGTCACTGCCTGCGTGATCGTCATCGCGATGTTCGGTTCCTCGGATCCGGCTCTGAATCCCGTGCCAGGAGTGCTGTACATCGGCGTCTGGGTCGGGGTGATGGTGGCGTCCCTGCTGATCGGACCGGTCTGGAAGATCCTCTCCCCCGTCAGGGCGCTCCATCGATTCGGTTGCCTGCTGCTACGACGCCCGCCGGAGCACGGACTTCTCCGCTATCGCGAGGAATGGGGTCATCTCCCAGCCGCTTTCGGCCTGTTCTCCTTCGTGTGGCTGGAATTGGCTTGGCGCACACCAGGGTCGGTCGGCTCGGTGCTGACCTGGCTGCTCGGCTATCTGGTCGTGACCTCGATCGGGCTCGCGCTGTTCGGCACCGTCTGGGCAGAGCGGGCCGATCCACTCGAGGTGTACAGCACGCTGCTGGCGCACCTGAGCCCTTACGGCCGTGACCGCGGGGGCCAGCCGGTGTTGCGGATGCCGCTGAACAATCTCGCGGGGACTCCCGGTCTCGTGGGATCTGTCGCGGTCGCGGCGACGCTGCTCGGATCCACCGCCTTCGACAGCTTCTCCACCTTCCCGTGGTGGCGCGAACTGGTCGACGACCTGGCTCCGGTCGTCGACGCGACACTCGTGCGCACGGCCGGACTCCTGGTCTTCATCGGGGTCGTGGGCGGGCTGTTCTCCGTCGCCGCGCGTGCCACCGGTGGTGTCTCCCCCGCCGATCGCGCGCTGCTACCCCGGCGGCTGGCGCTCAGCCTCACCCCGATCGTGGCGGGCTATCTGATCGCCCATTACCTCACGTTTCTCGTCGAGAAAGGGCAGGCGACGGTACTGCTGTTCGCGGACCCGCTCGACCGAGGATGGAACCTCGCGGGCCTGGCCGATCGAGAGGTGGCCTATGTGCTGTCGAGTCATCCGACTGTGCTCGCCACCTGCAAAGTGCTCGCGGTCCTGATCGGCCACATCCTCGGTGTCGCCGCCGCCCACGACCGCTGCCTGCTACTTCTCCCGCCTCGTCACCGACTGACCGGCCAGCTCGCATTGATGCTGACCATGGTCGGCTTCACGTTCACCGGGCTGTATCTGCTGTTCGGGGGTTAGCTGTGCTTGCCCAGCGCCACTGCGAGATTCGCCTCCGTGAAAAAGGGGTCGCGATCGCTATATGCGCGCGTTCTGGGTCACGCTGTCGTCGGTTTCCACAGTGTCTACGCGCGAGCTCGCGGGTCCCGACGGGTAAGCGCGGGCGACGAGCGCGGCGCGCAGTCCCCACTGACCATCGGCGCGGGCGGGATCGAGTCCGGTGATCCCCGCTATGCGCTTGAGTCGATGGTCGACGGTGTTCGGGTGGATGAACAATCGGCGTGCTGCTCGCTGGCGGTTCTGATCGCTGAGCAGGTAGACGGTGAGTGTTCGCAGCAGCAGGGGGTTGGCCACCAAGGGGTCCAGTCGGCGTGCCATGGACTCCCTCACCGCCCCCGGCCGGGTGAGCTGATATTCGGCGGCCAGCTCGTCGAAGTCGTAGAGGCGAGTCTCGGGTTCGGCCGATAGTACGCGGGCCAGCCGATTGGCGACGTCGACCATGTCGTGCAGAGTCGGTGATATCTGCGGAATCGCGTCGACGGCCACTTCGCGGTGGACGGCGGTGACGACGGCGTCGGCTGCCTCAGCGACTGCCCGGACGAGTGGTTCCAGCTGATCAGCGGGCAGCGCAGAACTCGGGATCAGGATCGTTCCGCCGCTGTTGCTCAGCAAGGACAAGACCTCCTTGCCGCCCCTTTCGGCAAGATCGGCCCGGATTCGCCGAAGTACGCGCCCGGAAGCTACCCGGCGATCGACGCCGTCCTCGAACGTAGGGGGAGGAGGCAGGATGGACAGCGCCAGCAGGTGGTAGTGATCGGCGATCGACAAACCGCATTCGCGCGCCAACGCCGTCGTCACTCGGCCGTTGAGCAGTGCGCTGGTGAAAGTGTTTACCGCACTTCGGTGTTCGTGTGCGGTGCCGCGATATTCGCGCAGGTAGGTCATGGTCACCGTGGTGGTCATCAGGTCGAGCAGTTCGACGGTGCGTGCTCCGATGTCCACGCATTCGGCGACCGAGTCGATCGCCGACCTGCTCGCCACCAGTTCATGGGCCATTTTCGACCCCTCGTGCAGGGCGTGCAGGATCACATCGATGGGCACACCGCCTCTGGCCCACTGCGCGGCCGCCGATTCCAGTTGTGCCACTTCGTGTTCGGTAGGAGCGCCGCGCCCGTCGAGAATCGTGGTGGCGATCCGCAAGCAGTTGACGGTCACCGCGGTGATATCGCCACGGAGCGCTTCGTCGGGCAGGGTCAGGCATCTGGCGACGGTCAGTCTGAAATGCCGGACCATCTCCTCAGCAAGAGATCTGGTGTCGCGCAACGATATCGCGGCAGGCCCGAGAGATCCCGCAGTTCCGGAACCAGACGATACCTCTGCCGGCGGCGCCGATTTTCCCACCGGCGACGGAGCGATCAGTAGACCTCGACTGTGCCCGTGCGTCCTGTCTCGGTTGCGCTCGTCCATCGGCAACTCCTCTTCGAGTCGTGTGGTCTCGCCGGCCACACCATAACCGGACATCAGAATCCGGTTACTGACTGGTAGTGTGGCCGACATCACCTAATCAGTCAAGATGCGACCTCTGCCGCGGCTACTGACCCACCCCGCAGCCGCCTGTGATCGCTACAAACAGGACTGCAGGTCGGCGGTCAGAATTTCCGACAGGTGTCGCGAACCCGGAAAAATCGGGCCACAACCTGAGAGTCTTCCTCTCATGTTCAAGAATAATATTTTGCAGGTCGGGGTTGGGGCTTCCCGACGCCGTCGAAGCGTCCGGTCCGGATTGCGGGCTGTGACCACGGGGGCACTGAGAGCGATGTGTGTCGCTGCGTTGCTCGCCGCTGCCGGTGGCGTAGCGCACGCCGACGATCCGGGGCCCGCACCCTCACCTTCTGCGGGGTGTGGCCAGCCGGTTCCTGCTCGAGGCGAAACGACCGTGCAATTCCGGGGCACCGAAAAAACGGGCCAGTATCGGCAGCATGTCCCCGCCGGAGCCGATCGCCCGCTGCCGGTCGTTATCGCCCTGCACGGTCTCCTGGAAAATATCGACATCGCCGATGCCGGTAGCGGCTTCGGCGAATACGGATACCAAAAAGGGTTTATCACGATCACCCCCCAGCTCGATCGGCTCGGCTTCGCACAGTGGGGGTACGGTCTCGGTTCCGCCGACATGACCTGGGTCTCGGAAGTGCTGACCGATGTGGAGTCCAACCTCTGCGTCGACAAACGCCGCATTTTCATCGCTGGACTGTCGATGGGTGCCTTCGCCTCCAGTTCCCTCGGCTGCCAGTTCGCCGACCGCGTCGCCGCCATCGCCCCGGTGTCGGGGCTACGAGATTTCAGCTGGTGTCGTCCCACACGGCCGGTGCCGGTGATCGCCTTCCACGGCACCGATGACGCGATCGTTCCGTATGCGGGGCAATCGAATTCCGGTTCGGCATCCGGGCCGTCCGGTGGCGAGGACAGCGGCGTAGGCCGGCACCCGGTGACCGACAGTGCGGCAGCCTGGGCGCGCCGCGGTGGGTGCACCGGCGCTCCGGTGCGTGCCACGATCGCCGCTGACGTCGTGTTGGATCGATACTCGTGCCCGTCCGGTATCGACGTTCAGCTGTACACGATCACCGGGGGCGGCCACATCTGGCCCGGGACCAGTTCCCCGCTCTACCCGGAGCTCATCGTCGGCAAGAATACGAACTCGATCAACGCCACCGCCCTGATCTGGGACTTCTTCCGCACTCATCCGATGAACACCTGAGCCCCCCACGGACACGAACACACGCAACACCGGTTCCATCCCGCCACTCGCTGTCCGGCGGGATGGAACCTGATCCACTACTCAAGGACGGCGAGCGGTGATGAGCCAAGCGCGGGAGTCGAAGTACACGCCGCTGTCGGTCTGATGGTCGGCCAGGATCTCGTGGAGCCGCGTGCGGGCTTGTTCGGCTTCGGTGGGCTCGAGGTCGGTGAGGAAGGCTTTGAATCCCGTCAGGCGGAGCAGGTTGTCGTAGGCGGCGATACTGTCGGGGCCGTAGTACACGGGCTCATCGATCTCGGTGAAGTCGATGTCGATGAAACCTGCTGTCGCCAAAGCAGATTCGGTGACAGCAGGGTCGGCGAGTGAAAACGGGCCGCGACCTGGTGTGGGGATTGTGGCGGCGAGAACGTCACTGAACACAGACGCCCATTCATTGCGGTCGCGGCCTTGCCAGACCAGCCACGCGAGACGACCCCCGGGACGCAATGCGCGCGCGATATTGGTGAACGCCGCGACCGGATCGGCGAAGAACATCACACCGAACCTGCTGATACAGAGGTCGAAAGATGTTGGCGGGAAAGGATTCACCTGTGTGTCCGCCAGCTCGAAACTGATATTCGACGGGCCCTCGTCGTCGCTGATCCGACGGGCCTGTTCGAGCATCACCTCCGAGATGTCGACTCCGACCGCGCTTCCGTCAACGGCCGCACGGGCGGCCTCGCGCGTGGTCTGCCCTGTGCCACAGCCGATGTCGAGCACGCGATCACCGGCGCCGACCTTCGCGGCAGCGAAGAAGTGCGCATTGTGCAGACGCAGTTCGGCGTCGTAGTCGAACAGATCCATTGTCGTCCTCCGGAAGCTGTGTGATCGGTGCGAGCTTCGGCCAAGGCCCGCACTCGGTCCATCTCACCATCGCGACAGCATTCATTTCTACGTGACACCGACGCGGCGACCCGCCAGGATGGGTCGATGTCGACACGAGAACTCGTCGTCCTCGGCACAGCCGGGGCTGTGCCCACCCGCCGCCGCAACCACAACGGCTACCTCCTGCGCTGGGACGGGCAGGGCGTGCTGTTCGATCCCGGCGAGGGCACCCAGCGCCAGATGGCGCATGCGGGCGCTTCGGCGACCGAACTGCATTGGCTGTGCATCACCCATTTCCACGGTGACCACTCGCTGGGCGTCCCCGGCATCGTGCAGCGACTCGGCCGCGACGGGGTACCCCACGACGTGCACGCCGTCTACCCCGCCGAGGGTGCCGAGTATTGGGAACGACTGAGATACGCGACGAGCTATTACGGCTCGCCCAACCTCGTCGAACACCCGGTGAGCGGCCCCGGCGAAACATTGCAGGGCAACGGTTTCACCCTCACCGCACTCCCGCTGGCCCACAGCATCCCCACCTACGGCTACCGCCTCGCCGAACCGGACAGCCGAACATTTCTGCCCGAGAAGCTGCGCGAGCACGGCATCTCCGGCGCCGCGATCCGTGAGCTGTCGGGGCCGCTGCTCGAGGAATGCTCGGCACCGAGGCCGGGCCAGAAGGTGGCTTTCATCATGGATACTCGCCTGTGCGACAACGTTTTCGAGCTCGCCGATGGTGTCGACATGTTGATCATCGAGTCCACCTTCCTCGACTCCGAGACAGATCAGGCGCACGAACGCGGCCATCTCACGGCGCGTCAGGCGGGCGAGGTGGCGCGCTCGTGCGGGGTGAACACCCTTGTTCTGACCCACTTTTCGGAGCGCTACACCCCGAGCGAGGATCACCTGTTCATCGAACAGGCAGCCTTTCCCGGCGCCGTTCTCGCCCACGATCTCGACCGCGTCGCCCTTCCGGCACGCCGCACGAGCAGCTGAACGCGACTGCGGCGGATGCGGCGAGGGAGGTCGGCGCTCAGCGCTTACCTCGGCGCGCTTCGAGCGCGTCCAGGATCAGATCCAGCCCGAATCCGAACTCGCCCGAGTAGTCGTACCCCGGTTGCAGGGCGTGGTCGACGATCATCTCCGTGAGATACGGCAGCTCGTCTGCCGGCAGGTTCGCGAGAATGCCGCCCGCTACTGCCTCGACGTCCGCCGATACGGACACGGGCAGGTTCGCCTCTTGCAGGACGAAACCGCCCACATAGCTGTCGATCAGCGAGACCGCGTGCGCGGCCATCGGCAGCGAGAACCCGGTCTCCCGAAGAACTCCCAGGACCGCGTCGTGATGGCGCAGGGTCGCCGACCCCGGATTCCGACGCGAGTCCATCAACCCGAGCGCCCAACTATGTTGCGCCAGCACCGAACGCGCCGAGCGAGCCCGCGCCCGGATCGCATCGCGCCAATCGTCACATCCGGACTCCGGCAACTCGATCGCCGCGAACACCGCGTCGACAACGCCGTCGAGTATCGCGTCCTTGTTCGGCACATGGTTGTAGAGCGACATCGCCTCCACCCCCAACTCCTGCGCCACCCGCCGCATCGTGATGGCCTCCACTCCCCCACGGTCAGCGACCCGAATCGCGGCATCCAGCACACGATCGCGACTCAGCGGTTGCCGTGCGGGCATGAGACCTCCTCGGTGGCGAAGCGTTGACAAGCTTACAGATGTAAGTCAGCCTTACAGGTGTAAGCCACGCTGACCCGAACAAGGGAGCACCCCATGCCTATGCCGATCTGGTGGGGCCACATCAACAAACGCGTCTTCAATCCCCGCGCCGTCGCAGGCGGAAAATGGCCGGTCCTCACCCACACCGGCCGCACCTCGGGAAAGACCTACCGCACCCCACTCGACGCCCACCCCGTCGACGGCGGCTACCTGTTCGTCCTCGTCTACGGATCGGCCTCGGACTGGGTGCAGAACATCCTGGCCACAGGCACCGCGCAACTCCGCAAAGACGGTCAGGAGGTCGCGCTCACCGCACCACGCGTCGTCGGAAGAGACGAAGCGTTCCAGTCGCTGCCCCCTGAGATTCCCCGCCCGCCGAAACTTCTCCGCATCACCGAGTTCCTCCGGATGGACCTCGCCGACTGACTACGCCCCTGATCATCGGAAATCCCGTGATGGTCTCGGATCAACTGTTAACCCACGTCCCGCCGCAACCAGGTGACTTCGGCGCCGACGCTGTCGGTCCCCTGCCGGTACGCCTCGAGGTCCTCGTCCCATGGCGCGCCCAGGGCTCGGTCGAGTTCGGTGGAGAGGTCGAAGGTTCCGTGGACGTCGAGTTCTTTGGCGGCCTGGAGTAAGGCTCGTAATCGCATTTCGCCCAGCATCACGTCGCCGTTGGCGCCGGTGGATCCGTGCCAGAGCCCCAGGGTGGGGACGAAGCTGTAGCGCTCGCCGTCGACGCCTTCGCTGGGGTCCTCGGTGACTTCGAAACGCAGCACAGGCCAGGTGCGCAATGATTGGGCTATCCGGGCCGCGGTACCGACAGGGCCGACCCAGTCGCTGCTGGCGCGGAGTTGCCCGTCGGCTGGTTGGGTGTTCCAGCGTAATTTCGCGGGGGACGACAGCGCGGTGGACAGCGCCCATTCCACGTGAGGGCACAACGCGGCGGGCGATGAGTGGATGTAAACCACACCCGCCGTCGCGTCAGCGAACTGACTCGATGCGCGCACTTACCAACACCTCCAGCCTCGACAAGGAACGTCTTCCCCAACGGCCCGTCGTGGTCTGGCGTGGCACGAGTGTACTGAAGTGTGCGGTGTTGCGCGTGTTACTTTACTGCGTGTTATGTGTCTCTGCGATAACGGAATCGCTGAATTTCGGCCACGCTGTTCTTGCCCAGTCACCGAAATTCTCGTCGCTCAGCGCGATTGTCGCCACCGCTATTTCCGGGTCGACCCAGAGGAACGTGCCGGTCTGGCCGAAGTGCCCGTAGGTGCGGGCGGAATTGGCCGAACCCGTCCAGTGCGGGGTTTTTCCGTCGCGGATTTCGAATCCCAATCCCCAGTCGTTGGGACGCTGGGAGCCGTATCCGGGCAGGACTCCGTCGCGGTCGGGGAATTGCACCGAGGTCGCGTCGTCCAAGGTTTGCCGAGATATCAATTGAGGTGTCAGCAACTCGGTGGCGAATAGCGTGAGGTCGGCGAGGGAGGCGCTGCCCGCGTGGCCGGCGGAACCGTCGAGGACCGCGGTGGCCATGCCGAGTGGCTCGAAAACCGCTTCGTGCAGATATCGCGGAAATTCGATACCGGTCTGCGCGGTGAGGAAATCGGCGAGCAGTTCGAAGCCCGCGCTCGAGTAGATGCGGCGGGCGCCGGGTTCGGCGAGAACTTCGGGAGTGGCGAACGCGACGCCGGAGGTGTGGGCGAGCAGATGCCGCACGGTCGAACCGGGCGGACCCGCCGGTTGGTCGAGTTCGACCGCGCCTTCCTCGAGCGCCACGAGCGTGGCATAGGCGACGAGCGGTTTGGTGACCGAGGCGAGCCGGAACACCCTCTCGGTATCGCCGACGGTCGACACACCGCTGGCGGTGACCACGGCGGCGGCGGCGTTCTTGACCGGCCAGTGCTGAACCTGCTGCAACGATCGCATATCGGCAGCGTACGAGACGCGGCTACGATCGAGGACACCATGAGTCCCGCACCATCGATCCACGGCGACGTGGCGGCCGGTTTCGGCCCCGTCGCCGACGCCTTCCGCCGCAACTTCACCCACCACGGCGAGATCGGCGCCGCCGTCGCCGTCTACTCCGGCGACCAGCCACTGGTCGACCTGTGGGCAGGTCATCGCGATCGCAAACGTGAGGTGGCGTGGGAGCGCGACACGATCGTGCCGGTGTTCTCCTCGTCGAAGGGGATGTCGGCGTTCACCCTGGCGACGGCGGTGTCGCGGGGGCTGCTCGACTACGAGGCGCCGGTGGTGAAGTACTGGCCGGAATTCGGCGCGCACGGCAAGGAACGGGTCACCGTGCGTCAGCTGATCGACCACCAGGCCGGGCTGTCCGGGCTGGACCGAATCGTGAAACTGCGGGAGCTGATCGATCGTGACGCCCTCGGCGAGCTGCTCGCCGCGCAGAAACCGGCGTGGGAGCCCGGCACCCGGCACGGTTATCACGCGCTGACGCTGGGTCTGTATCAGAGCGAATTGCTGCGACGGGTGGATCCGGCGGGCCGTAGTCTCGGCCGGTTCTTCGCCGAGGAGATCGCGGGCCCGGTCGGCGCCGATCTGTTCATCGGCCTGCCCGAGACCGAGCCCATGGAACGGGTGGCCCAGCTGTCGGCGACCAAGGGCTTGGACATCTGGCGCTACGAACGTCGCGATATCCCGCTGCGGATCGGCGGCGAGGTCTACGCCAAGCGTGGATATTCCTATGCGGCACTGACCAATCCGCGCCCCGGCGCCCCGGCGCGTGCCGCCCGGCGGGAGTTCCTCGAGATCGAGTGGCCCGGCATGAACGGTGTCGGCAATGCCCGTGCGCTGGCGCAGGTCTACGGCGCCGCGGCGGGCCGCACCGGCGCGCTGCCCATCGACGACGATGTTCTCGACTTGCTCGCCGCCGCCGACACCGCCGACGATGTGCCCGCCGATGATCTGGTCCTGCATACCAAGAGCCGCTACCACCTCGGTTTCCGCAAGTCGCGCGGCACTTTCCGCTTCGGCTCGGACAAACGCGCCTACGGCACCACCGGTTTGGGCGGCTCCTTCGGATTCGCCGACCCGGCAACCGGAGTGGGCTTCGGTTACAGCATGAACCGCCTCGGCATGGCGATTCTCGACGATGTGCGCAGCCGCAACCTGCGCGAGGTCGTCGTGCGGTGCGCCGACTGACCTGTTCTTCAGGGCACGAACGAAGATCACCAGGCTCCCACCGAAGTGTTTTCGGAGAAGCGTGGTGACCTCGATCGGTGCGCTCAGTGCGCGGTGACGCCGGTGAGTTCGTTCGGCGTGCCTGCCAGAGTGGCGGTGGCGGTGACGTTTCCGGCGGCCAGGTCGACGCGGTGCACCTGCTTGGCGGCCGGGTCGCTCACGTAGGCGATGCCGTCACGGACGAACAGGGCCGGGCGAGCGGCTTGCCAGTCGAGCGGCTCCTGCCAGCTGCCGAGCACGGGAATGGTGCGAACCACCTTGCCCGCCAACGGATCGATCACGTGGATCTTGCCGTCGGTGCCGAGTACCAGCGCCTCACCCTGCGGGCCGCGAGCCAGCGAGCGGAAGGTGTAGCTGGTGCCGAGGTCGACCAGGCGCAGTGTGCCGTCGGTGGTGTTCACCAACGAAACCTGCTGCGGACGTTCGAGTTCGGCGTCCTTGTCCTGCTTGTAGTCACCGAGCACGATCGGCGACGCCTCGCTGCCGGACATGTTGCCGATCCGGCCGTAGGGGGTCGGGCTGGTGACCTTGGTGATCTTGCCGTCGCGGTACACGACGGCGCCGGTCTGGCAGCCGATCACGACCGCTTCGCCCTGGGCAGCGGCCTCGCCGTGCACCCCTGGGCAGTCCTCGTTACGAGTGAGTTCCTTGCGGCCCTTGTCGAGCGCGACGACACCGACGCGCTTGTCCTCGGTGCCGAGAGTGAGCACCAGATTCCCGTTGCTCAACTCGATCGCGACGCCGTGGTGCGGCGCGGCAGCCTTGTAGACTTCTGTCGGCTTTCCGCTGTCGACCTGCGCGGTCTCGAGAATGGTGACCTCACCGGACCCGTCGGCGAACAGCACGGTCTTGCCCGCGTGCCGAACAACGTGGCCCGGTTTGGCGGCGGGGAACTGGGTTCCCGTGAACGCGCCGTCGTAGGCGTCGAAGACGCGGAAGCCGTCCTTGGTCGACACCATCAGATGGTCGTCATCCCCGGCCGGATTGAGCCGGTTGTATCCGTCGATCTTCACGTCGGCCCGCTGGGTCAGTGACGCGCCGTCGAGGACGTAGATCCCGCCGTCGTAGGTCAGGGCGATCGGTTCGGCTCCCGGCGTGTGCTGATGTTCGCGGCCGGAATCCTCTGTGCCACAACCGCTCAGCGCCACCACCGAGGCGAGAACCCCGGACATGGCCACCATCGTGGTGGTCCGTGACCTGTTCATGTAATGCTCCATCTCTTTGTGCGAATTAAGCTGTCGGCCCGGATAGACCACGGGCGATCGCCTCGGTGTTGACGCGGGCCATCTCCAGATAGGTGCCTGCGCCGTCACCGGGTGGGGTGAGCGACTCGGTGTGCAGGGCGATCACCTGTACCTGCAGACCGGTGTGTTCGGCGAGGACGCGCGAAAGCCGATCGGGCTGTGCGGAATCGGCGAAGATCGCCCGCACCCCGGCGGTCCTGATCGCGGTCGCGAGGTCGTCGAGATCGGAGGCGCTGGGTGAGGCGAGGGTGGTGCCGCTGGGGATCACCGCGCCGATCACCCGGAACCCGAATCGCTGTGCGAGATACCCGAAGACGTGATGGTCGGTGACCAACTGCCTGCGCTCTGCTGGGACAGCCGCGAACCGCTCGGTCATCCACCGGTCCAACTCGTCGATTTCGCCGAGGTAGCGCTGCGTATTCGCCTGCACCGCAGCGGTATCGACGCCGTCGACTCGGGCCAGCACCTCGGCGCTGATCGCCTCGACGGCCATGCGCACCCGGCGCGGATCGGTCCAGAAGTGTGGATCAGGTTGCCCCGCCGACTCATCGGAGGTGTACGCGATCGGATCCACCCGCTCCGCCACGGCCAGCGTGGGGACCCCGGCGGCCGCGGCGGCCCCCACATGCCGCGCCACGCCTTCCTCGAGCCCGAGCCCGTTGTGCACCACCAGCGCGGCTCGCTCGATCTCGGCCGCCTGACGAGCGGAAATGGCGAACGAATGCGGATCGGCCCCCGCCTGCATCAACACCGTCACCGGCACCGTGTCACCGACAACGGCCCGGGTCAGATCGCCGAGAATGTTCGTGGTCACCACGATCCCGGACCGCTCGCTCCCGCTGGTACACGCGCTCGCCAAGGGCACGAGAAGTGCTGCGGCAGCCAGCAACTGGATCAACTTGCGAAGCCGATCGGTCCGCGAGGTCCGGCGGTCATCGGGGAACAAGTGCTTCACAGGCCCGTCTCCACCATCAGCGAGGGCGCGATGTCCAGCGAGAACGCGCGCGCGACGCGGAGGTTGTCGTTGTAGGCGATCTCGTGGACGACGCGCGCCCGAGAATCGTTGATATAGGCCCGTTCCGAGTCGACGCAGATCACCGGATCGCCTTCGACGGGTCCTCCGAGCAGCGGAGTACGCGCTGTCTCCGTGCCGGTGACGGGGTCGATCCCGTGCAGCACGCCGTCGCGGGTGAGGACCAACAACGACGATCCCTCGCCCGCGGTGTTCACCGCGACCGGGTCGGCGATCGGAGTCCGCGTCCAGGTCTTCTTCCTGATGTCGAGCGTCCAGACGGCGTCGCGGCCCGCGATCGCGGTCAGGGTGGTGCTGCCGGGGCGATGGGTGAACGCGCTCGCCCGCTCCGACGTCGGCGCCGGATAGGGGATCTTCTCGGCGACGAATGCGTCCTCGCGCTGTGCCACCACGAGTGCTCCGTCGGCACAACCGAAGACGACTCCACGCCTGGTCACAGCCTGACCCTTCGGCTGCGGACACGGGGTGGACTGGACCTGCCCCGCCGCGCCGTCACGCCCGCGCACCTCGACCCGACCCGAGCTGTCGGCGACGACGATCCGCTCGGCATACGGCACCGCGATCCCGTCGACCTGGCGTTGTGCTCGGGCGACACCGCCGTCCAGCTCCGCACGGTCGAACAAGATCGTCGCACCGGAACCGAGCACAACCGACGCGACGGCGGCATCGCTGTACGCACCGACCACCTCGGAACCACCCACTCCGGGCGCCGCACTTCCGGGGCCTGTAGTCGCCGTATCGCCGGCGACCGCACCGACATCCTGGCTCGGCGCACGGTAGTAGTGCCGGTGGTCGCCGTGGTCGACGGTCCATGCCCCGCTGTCCACGACCTGTACCGACGCACCCGCGCTCAGATACGCGAAGCGCCCGTCACCGACCGCGCCGACGGTAGGGACCCGCTGACCACCACCGCTCGGCGACGACGAGGGACTCGCTGATGAACTCGGGTCCGGTTGCGCTCGAACACTTTCCGGGCCGATCGGCGTGACCTTCTCGGTCAGCAGATCGATCACCCGAACAGCTCCGGTCACATCGGCGACTACCACTCGTTTCTGGGCCTCGCTCATCTCCTCCGCACCGGCGACGAACCCGTGCGGCGCCGCCTCCTCGACGACCGGCACCTCCCCTGCCCCGCAGCCGACCAACGGCACGGCGGCGAGCGCGACCACTCCCACCCGACCGACCCGCTCCCGCAGCGCGGAGACGATCCCGGACAGGAAGAACGAGCCGACGGCCACGGCGGCGATGGTGGCCCCCGCCGCGGTTCCCGCATGCCACGAAATGACCAGTCCCCCCACCGTGGACAGCCCGCCGATCAGCGCGGCGACCGCCATGACCACCGGCACCCGGTTCGACCAGAACACTGCGGCGGCGGGCGGCGCGATCAGCAATCCGAAGACCAGCAGCGTCCCCACGACATGAAACGACGCCACGATCGCCACGGCTACCAACCCCACCAGCGCAGCGTGCGCCAGTTTCGGATGCAGTCCGAGGGTGTGCGCCTTGCGCGGATCGAAGGTCAGCGCCACGAACGCACGATGGCCGAGCACCGCCACCACCAGCGAGATGCCAAGGGCCGCAACGAGATACCACAGATCGACGGCTCGCACGGCCAGCACATCGCCGAACAGGAACCCGGTCAGATCCACCGCGAACGACTGTGACCGCGACACGATGATCACCCCGGCCGCGAGCATCCCGACGAACAACAGCCCGATCGCGGTATCCGGCGCGAAGCGCTTGCCACGGCTCAGCACCGACACACCGGCAGCCATGGCGGTGCAGCTGACCGCGGCACCGAGCATCAGGTTTCCCCCGAGCAACGCCGCCACCGCGACGCCGGGCAGCATCCCGTGCGCCATGGCGTCGCCGAGAAATGCCATGCCGCGCACCACCACCCAGGTCCCGGCGAGGGCGCACACGCACGAGACGAGCAACCCACCCCACAGCGCGCGTTGCACGAATGCCACCTCGAACGGGGCGAACAGCCAATCCATAGCGCGAGACGATATACTGAAAATGATTATCGTTTCAATTGAGGTGAGATGAACCACACAGATGACGCAGCGATCCGGATCGAGCACCTGACGGCCGGTTATGCCCGACGACCCGTGCTCCGCGAGGTGACCGCCACGATCCCGCGCGGGCAGGTGACCGCGATCGTGGGACCCAACGGCTCGGGAAAATCGACCCTGCTCGGCATCCTCGCCGGAACCGTGCAGGCGCAAGAAGGAGCGGTGTACCGGAGCACCACCCGGCGTCCCGCCTTCGTGGTGCAGCACACGTCGATTCCGCCGACCCTGCCGATCACCGTGCGGGAAGTGGTCGCGATGGGACGCTGGGCGCACCGCGGACCGTGGCGGCGACTGACTCGGGCAGATCGCGAGATCGCGCGAACCTGCCTGGAAAGGATGGAGCTCACCGACTTGGCGACTCGGCGGCTCGACACCCTGTCGGGTGGACAACGCCAACGCACCCTGCTCGCACAGGCGCTGGCGCAGGAGTCCGATCTACTGCTGCTCGACGAACCGGCGGCAGGCTTGGACGAGACCTCTCAGGCCGAGATCTCCCGCGCTCTGGCTCAGATCAGCGCGGCCGGTGTGACCGTTGTGCAAGCCACCCACGATCTGGACGAGGCTGGCAGGGCCGACCACTGCCTACTACTGCGCGACGGCCAATTGAAGGCCGCGGGTCACCCGAAGAAAGTGCTGGTCAGAGCCTAGAGTCGAGAGCATGACCGAGAAACCTGACTCCGTCGACGCCTATTTGGCGGCCCAGCCGTCGGCCGAACGCGCCGTCCTGCAGCAGATCCGCGACACGATCCATCGCGCGGTGCCGGACACGGGCGAGAAGATCAGCTACGCCATCCCGGCCGCCACCATCGACGGCCGGGTGTTCATCTTCTTCGCGGGCTGGAAGGCCCACGTGAGCGTGTACCCCGTCCCCGACGGGGACGAGGCGCTCGAGAAAGCCATCGAGCCCTACAACTCGGGTCGTGGCACCTTGAAATTCCCACTCGGCGAACCGATCCCGTACGACCTGATCGCTCAGGTGGCGGTTCGTCTCGCCGAGCAGGCGGGCGGGAGCTGACTACCAGTCGGCTTCGGTGTAGCGGATGATCCCGCGAATGTTCTTGCCGTCCAGCATGTCCTGGTAGCCCTGGTTGATCTCTTCGAGCGAGTAACTGCGCGTGACCATGTCGTCGAGATTGAGCTGGCCCGCCTTGTAGAGCGAGAGCAGTTGCGGCGCGTCCTGGCGGGCGTTGCCGCCGCCGAAGATGCAACCCTTCACCGTCTTCTGCAACATCGACAGCAGGAAGGTGTTCATCTTGACGTCGCCCGCGTCCATGCGGCCCATCGAGGTGACGACGAGGGTGCCCGCCTTGCCGGTGAGGATCAGACCCTCTTCGACGTAGTCGCCGTGCATCTCACCCATGGTGAGGATGACCTTCTCGGCCATCCGCCCCTCGGTGGCCTCGATCATCGGCATGATCGCGGCGGCCATGCTCTCGTAGGTGTGGGTGGCGCCGAACTTCTGCGCCTGTTCCAGCTTCCACGGATGCGGGTCGATGGCGATAACCTTCGAGGCACCGGAGAGCACAGCACCCTGCAGCGCACTCATGCCGACACCGCCGATGCCCGCGATCACCACGGTCTCACCCGGCTGCACCTGGGCCACATGGGTCGACGATCCGAACCCGGTCGGCACGCCGCAGCCCACGAGGCACGCGACCTCGAACGGGATGGTGGGATCGATCTTCACCACGGAGGTGTGGTGCACCGTCATGTACGGAGCGAACGTGCCGAGCAGGCACATCGGGATGACGTTCTCGCCACGCGCCTGGATGCGGTAGGTGCCATCCGAAATCGCCTGTCCCATCAGCAGTCCGGCGCCCAGGTCGCACAGCGCCATGTTCCCGGCGACACACGAGGGGCAGCGGCCACACGCGGGGATGAACGACAGGATGACGTGGTCACCCACGGCCAGATCGGCCGGACAGTTCGGGCCGAGCTTGGTGATCACACCCGCACCCTCGTGTCCGCCCATCACGGGGTAGGCCGGCATCGGCGTCGCGCCGGTGACGATGTGATGGTCGGAGTGGCACATGCCCGCCGTTTCCATCCGGATCTGTACTTCACCGGCGACGGGGTCGCCGACCTCGATCTCCTCGACCGACCATTGCTGATCGATGCCCCACAGGATCGCGCCCTTCGTCTTCATGCCGGTAGACCTCTCGCCAAGCTCGTGCCTCATTGTGACTGCACTCACCCTAGCCACAAATCACCGGTTTCTGAAACACGTTCTAGAAAATTTCCGAGAGTTTCTTATCCGCGCACGTCATGGACGTGGTGGACGAGGTCGTGCAAGAAGTACCGACCCAGCGAGGTGACCGTGAACAGCGATCCGTCGCTGCGCGCACCCCGCAGGTCGAGCCGATCCGACGGCACCGAGGCGAACGCGGCGGCCACCCGATCAGCGGCAACAGTCAATTCCCGCGCGACAACCGCGGGGTCCTGCTCGCCGTAACGGTCGGCGACGGCGGTCGCGTCCTGATCCCAGTTCTCGAATCGCGGCGTCTCGACGCCGTCGCCGCCGAGCATCAGCGCGAGCCTGGTGTCGAAGATCCGGCACACGTCGCGCACGTGGGCGCCGTACTCGAGAACGGACCAGGTCAGCTCGTCGGGACGCACCCGAGCGTCGTCGCGTTCGAGCGCCGAGCCGATCCGGGCGGCGCTGTCGAGGACGATCTCGGGAACGGCCGCGTACGCGGTGTGCTCGGCCTCGAATCCACATTCGGAGCACGCACGTTCGAGGACCCAGGTCCAGTTCTTGGTGTCGGGGACGATCATGAAAGTCAGCCTAGGGTGTCCGCTTCTTGCGCTCCATCGATATCGAGCCAACTATCGGTGAGATCCGGGCATCATTCGGCAAGCTGATTCGCTTGCTCGAAGAGTTCCAGCGTCACCGCGTGCAGGAAGTCGCCGACCGGCTTGGGCGCCTTGCCCGCGAACGCCCGCGCATAGGTGCCCTCGAGGACGATGCCCAGCTTGAAGCAGGCCAGCACGGTGTACCAGGGGACCGCGCCGAGGTCGCGGTCGGAGAACTTGCCGTAGTGCTCGACCATCTCCGCCGCGCTCGGCAGGCCGCCGACGGTGCCGAGGGTGCCCATCATGCCCGCGCCGACGGTGCCGGGTTCGGGTCGGGTCGCCAGCTGCCAGCCGAGGTCGAGCAGCGGGTCACCGATGGTCGACATCTCCCAGTCGACCATCGCCGCCACCTCGGGACTGTCGTAGTCGAACATCATGTTCGCCAGGTGGCAGTCGCCGTGCATGATGCCGGGCGTCCAGTCCGTCGGCCGGTGCCGTTCGAGCCAGTCACCGATCTGCTCCAGACCGGGGATCTGCGGGCCGGGGTAGCCCTGATTGGCGCTGTAGGAGTCGAGCTCGCGCAGCCAGCGCGGTACCTGCCGTTCGAGGAAACCCGCGGGGTGGCCGTAGTCCTCGAGACCGAGCGCCTGGTAGTCGAGCGAGCCGAGCCGGGCGATGGCCTCGACCGCGGACAGGCCCATCTGGCGCCGGATCTCGGGATCACCGGCGTGCAGGGCGGGCAGCTCGGTCTGCGGGTTGAAGCCGTGGATGGGTTCCATCAGGTAGAACACCGCGCCGATCACCGACTCGTCGTCGCAGGCGGCGATCACCCGTGGCGAACGCACCTCGGTCTCGGCGATCGCGCCGAGCAGCCGTGATTCCCGGCCGATGACCTCGTTGCTCTTGGCGCGCAGATGCTTGGGCCCGCGCCGCAGCACGTACTCGCGTCCGCCCCGGGTGAAGCGCAGCATCACGTTCTGCGTGCCGCCTCCGAGAGCGGTGACCGCCTCGAATTCCGTCCCGGGCAAGCCCTGTTCGTCCATCCACCGCCCGATCGCCGCGAAATCGGCGATCGCCGGGTCAACATCGACAGGTTGAGAAACAGCCATGGGGCACATTGTGCCCCGACAGCGGTGGGGACTGCGCGGGAATGCCCGCCCGCACGCCCGGCGTAATGTTTCTGCCACGATGCGCACGCTCTTGATCGACAACTACGACTCATTCACCTACAACCTCTATCAGCTGATCAGCGAGGTCAACGGGAGCGAGCCGACCGTCGTGCGCAACAACGAGGCCGAGGGCGCCCTGAACCTGGACCACTTCGACAATGTGGTGATCTCGCCCGGACCCGGCAGGCCGGACCGCGCTCGGGACATGGGCGTGTCGACCTCGCTCATCGCGCAGACCGAACTGCCGCTACTCGGCGTGTGCCTGGGCCATCAGGGGATCGTGCTCGGCGCGGGCGGGACGGTGGAGCGCGCGCCGCAGGCCAGGCACGGTTTTCTCGATCAGGTGACCCATGACGATCGAGATCTGTTCGCCGGTCTGCCGCAGGGCTTCACCGTGGTGCGCTATCACTCGCTCGCGGCGCGGAGCCCGCTGCCCGCGACCCTCGAGGTGACCGCCTCGACCAGCGACGGGGTGATCATGGGGGTGCGTCATCGCGAGCGGCCGCAGTGGGGTGTGCAGTTCCATCCCGAGTCGGTGTCGAGTGAATTCGGCGCCGCGCTGCTGCGCAACTTCGCCGACCTGACCAAAGCGCGCGCGCAGGTTTCCGCACCCGTCGTCGTCCGCGGGCCCTCGGTGGCAGTGCCCACTTCACCCGAACGCTCATTTCACATGCAGCACAAGGTGATCGAACGAGCGATCGACACCGAAGCGATCTTCCTGCGCCGCTGCGCCGAGGCCGTGAGCGCGTTCTGGCTCGACAGCGAACACGTCGAACCGGGACTCGACCGGTTCTCCTTCCTCGGTGACGCGAGCGGACCGCACGCCGAAACCGTCGGCTACCGGGTCGGTGACGGCTCCGTCACCGTGACGGACGTCGCGGGCACGCGCACCGTCGCGGGCACGGTCCTGGACTATCTCGACCGCGAACTCCGGGCTCGGCACTGCGAGACCCCGCCACTGCCGTTCGATTTCGCGGGCGGCTACGTCGGTTATCTCGGCTACGAGGTGAAAGCCGATTGCGGTGGGCACAGTGCGCACCGCTCCCCCACTCCTGATGCCCAGTGGATCTTCGCCGACCGGCTGATCGTCGTCGACCACGAGGCAGGACGAACCCACCTGCTCGCACTGAGCGAACCCGCCACCGAGCACCACGCGCAGCGGTGGCTGCGCGAGACTTCCGACGCCCTCGACGATCTCCCTACCTGGGTCAACCCCGCCGACCTGCGCGTGCCCGCCGATCCCGACGCCGTGCAGGCGCATCTGGTGCGTGGTCGCGACCGCTATCTGGCCGATATCGCGGTGTGTCAGGATCGGCTGCACGCGGGCGAGTCCTACGAGATCTGTCTCACCGACGCGGTCGCCGTCGCCGCGGCGCCCGATGACGGACTCGACTTCTACCGGCGACTACGCCGCTGCAATCCTGCCCCCTACGCCGCCTACCTGCGCTTCGACGGCCTCGATGTGGCCTGTTCCTCGCCGGAGCGGTTTCTCGAGATCGACCGGGACCGGGTTGTCGAGAGCAAGCCGATCAAAGGCACCGCCCCGCGCGGACGGACCGCCGACGAGGACGAGCGCCTGCGTCGCGCGCTGGCCGACGACCCGAAAACGCGCGCCGAGAATCTGATGATCGTCGACCTGCTGCGCAACGACCTCGGCCGCGTCTGTGAAGTCGGTTCGGTGCACGTCCCGAAGCTGATGGACACCGAGACCTATTCCACCCTGCATCAATTGGTGTCGACCGTGCGCGGGACGCTGCGCCCCGACGCCAGCGTGATCGACTGTCTGCGCGCCTGCTTCCCCGGCGGTTCGATGACCGGCGCGCCGAAGCTGCGGACCATGGAGATCCTGGACGAACTGGAAACCGAAGCGCGCGGCATCTATTCGGGGACCATCGGCTTCCTCGGCCTGAGCGGCACCGCCGACCTCAATATCGTCATCCGCACTGCCGTGCGCTACGACGACGAGTGGCGGATCGGCGCGGGCGGCGCGATCGTGCTGGATTCCGATCCCGAGGACGAGTACGCCGAGATGGTGCTCAAGGCGGCAGCGACGTTCCGGGCGTTGCCGCCCGGAACGTGAGTGTCACCGCCGACGGCGGCCGCGCTTGTCCGGCTCCGGTTCCGGTGCGGGTTCCTCGCCCCCACGCCCGGTGATCCGCCCGAGCAGGCCGACACCCGGCAGCTTGGCCACCGCGCCGAACACGTCCTCACCCAGCGAGATCATCGCCTCGAGCCGCGGCAACAACCGGTCGTAGGTGGCGAACACCGGATCGGCCAGCGCCAAGGTCCGATCGAGCCGATCGATGGTGCTGTTGAGCCGATCGACCGCGATCGACAGGTTCTCCACGAGATCCGGCAACTGCGCCGCCAGCTGCGCCGAAGCGGGCGGCAACCGAACCGCCGCGTCGAAGGCATACCCCGCCGTCTGCTGAGCGGCATCGATGGCCTGCCCCGCCGCGGTCTGCGCAGCCCCCACCGCCGCCTGAGCCGCCGACAACAATTCGGCCCCCGGCACCTTCCGCGCCTGCGCCGCCGGAGCAGCCTCCTGCGCGCGCCCCCGTTTCCTCGGGTTCGTCATGACACCACTGTGCCGCAAGGACGCCACAGACGCAGGAAGGCGCGCACCCCCGCACGGCCTCCTGCCACACCCGAGATCCGCCATAACCGCCCACCAGCCACACCGTGCACCTCAGGTCCGCCATGACCGCCCTCCCAACCCCGCACCCGCGACCCTTAGGGAGCGGCGGCCACGAAGTGGCCGGTCCGCGGCCGGGTCGCCGGTTAGACGTCGTTGCGTACGCGACGAAGGAGCAAGCAACGGCGTCTAACCGGCGGCCCCTTGGGGCCGCGGACACGCGCGCGCCTGCGCGCCAATAAACACAGCGTCAAACCGTCTGGGACTACCGAACCCCGAATCTTCGCCCGCCCCGATCCGGCCAGTGACTCGGACACCTCCAGCGCTCGAATAAACTCTGTCGGACCCTCATGACATCATGCGAGCACCATGGAACTACGCAAGGGTGCGCACGCGCCGGTCCCGACATCGCTTCTCGCCGTGGTCGTTTCATGGCGGTCGGTACATGCCGTAGACGCGCACGCCCTGCTGGTCACCGAATCGGGCCTGGTCCGTGGTGACCGGGATTTCGTCTTCTTCAACGCGCCCCGCCACGCCTCCCAGGCGGTCACCCTCGACCAGGAGCCCGCCCCCGGCACCGCGCGGCTGAGCATTTCGCTGCCCCGCACCGAGTCCGATGTGGCACGCATCGTCATCAGCGCGTCCCTCGACGACGCCACCTTCGACCAACTCCCCGACCTCACCTTGACCGTGCACGCCGCCGACGGCCCGATCGCCCAGTTCACCATCGACGGCATCGAGGACGTCCAGGCGATGATGTTCGGCGAGTTCTACCGCCGCGACGGCCAATGGCGCTTCCGTGCGATCGGCCAGGGTTGGGCAGGTGGATTGGCCGGGTTGGCCACCGAATTCGGGGTAACGGTGGACGAACCCACCGCCGGACGGGCCGTCACCGGATCGAGCACCCCCACGCGACCTACCCACGCCGCCATGGGCCAGTTCGAGGGCTCGCCCGACCAACGGCACCGAGCTGTGACGCCCGCTGCCGCCTATCCACTCGACGAAGTCCCGGCGCCGACCCACGCACCCGCCCTCACCCGCCGCGTCATCGACGTCCCGCCGCCACCACCGCCGGACCCGGAGCTCGCCGACTGGCACCCCGATCCGGAAACCCCCGATCAACTCCGCTGGTGGGACGGCGACGAGTGGACCTCCAGCGTCCACCCGCACATCCACGATCACCGCACCCGTTGCACCCGCTGTGGCAATCCTTTGCGGCGCAAGCTGTTCGGCGGTCACGGACCGTGCAAGAACTGTGCCGACGAAATCGAGGACTTCCTCACCCACTGGCGCAACAGAGCCAGGCGCGTGCTCGCGGGCCCCGGCACGATGTCGCAGGAGTGGACCGAGGTGTGGGCCGCCCTGCGCTTCCAGCGCATCGACGAGGAGCGCGGCCGAACACTACTGCGCGAGGCGGGCCTGACCCAGGTCGAGCGCATGGTCGCCTTCGCCTTCGCCGACGGTGAGGTTTTCGCCGACGAGCTGGATGCCTTCGAACACGTCGTCAGCGAGCTGGCGCTGTCGGGCGGCATCGTCGACGATCTGCGCCGCCGAATGCATCGCGGCCGCACCCTGTCCCGCTTGCGCGCCGGCGAGCTGCCCACCATCAACACCCCCGGCCTGCACCTCGACCCCGACGAGCGCGTTCACCTCGACCTGCCCGCCGTCCACATCCGCATGCTCGCCCGCGGTCCACGCAACACCGAGGGCCGACTCATCGGCAGCTCCAAGAAACTGCGCTTCGTCGGTCACGGCACCGGCATCGAATTGCCGTGGAACCGGGTGGTTTCAGTGCATCCCGAGCACGGCACCGTCGTGCTCGCGGCGACTTCCGCGCGGGGCGGCGCGACGTTCGGCGTCACCGACCCCGACTATGTGGCGGCAGCACTGGAGGGTGCGCTGCGCGTGTCGAAACGCCTGGTCCTGACGCCGGGACAGCTCGACAGCCGCAGTATTCCCCAGGATGTGAAAGCCCAGGTGTGGCAGCGCGACGGCGGCGCGTGCGTCGAATGCGGCGACGGCCACTACCTGGAGTTCGACCACATCATCCCGCTCAGTCGCGGTGGTGCGACGAGCGCGACGAATCTGCAGATCCTGTGCCGGGCCTGCAATCGCGCCAAGGGCGCGCGGATCTAGCTGAGGATCGCGTTCATGATGGTGCCGCCACTGGTGGCGACCACACCACCGATCATGGCGCCCGCGATCATCTTCGGCGACTCCATCGCGCTACCGTTCCACTTCTCCCAGGCGAACTTTCCACCGGCGACGGTGATGGCGAGCACGCCCGACAGGATCATGAACCAGGTCAGGTACTGAACCATTTTCATGATCTTGTCCGATAGCGGAGGCGCTTCCGGCGACGGATTGCCGATCTGCGCATACGTGGTGATGGTGTCGGCCATCGACGTCAGAATGATGCTCATAGCCTGCTCCCCTATCGCGTGACGCGAACTGCGTTCCAGCCCTGCCGTATTCGAACGTGGTCCAGGATACGGGCGCGAACCCCTTGCACACCAACAAAACCGATCGGTTCGGTACGGATGGGCGCCGACATCGCCGCACCTGACCGGATACCATCAATGCAGAGTTCATCGTCGTTCCGTTCCTCCGAGATACCGAGTGAGACCCCATGTTTCTGGCCGCCGTCACCGATACCTTGGCGCAGATCGGCAATCCGACACCCGAAGCACCACCATTGGCGAACAAGATCATGCAGATGGTCAGCTATCTGACCTGGTTCATCCTGTTGTCCGGCATCGTCGCCATCACTGTCGCGGGCGGAAAATTCGCCTGGGAGAAGTGGACCGGCGGTGCGATGCAGTCGCCGAAGATGGTCGCTGGCGCGATGATCGGCGGCGTCGTCGCCACCAGCGCGGGCACCATCATGAACGCGATGCTCTAACGTTCCTGCTCCGCTCGGCACGGCCCGGGATCAGCCCGGGCCGCCTCGACCGGTCAGGAACGAGTCGACCCGAGTCCTGTCGAGGATCGACAGAACTCGGGCCTGATGAGCTATCGAGTGTCGGCACACAGCATCTACCTCCTGTCGTCGCGCGGGTCGGTTCGGCTAGGTGTAGAGCCGGTCCACGAAGGCGTTCAGGTTTTCCACCACGCGCTGCGCCTTCTCCTCCGGCGTCAAGTCCTCGCGGTACCGACTGCCCATCGACGGCCGCTTCTTGTTGCGGGCATACAGCGAACAGGCCAGATCGGTGCACATGTAGCTGCCGACCGTGTTCCCCTTGCGCCCCGACTCGCCCGTCTTGCTCGCGGTCATCAGCGAAACGCCGCCACCGGAGTGCGTGGTGAGGCAGATCGTGCACATCTGCGTCTTGCCCGATCCGCCGGTCTCGTGCCGCAGCGCGACACTCACCAGCCCGTCCTCCCTCGGCACCGAGATATAACAGCGCCCCGCGTACGACGGGTCGGTCCAGCCGAGGAAATCGAGATCATCCCAGGGCCGTTCACCGAGGTCACGCGGCACATTCAAGCGCTTGGCGTCACCCTTCGAACAGTTGACGAACGACGACCTGATGTCGCGTTCGGTAATGGGTTCCATGCGTTGATCCTTTCAGTCTGCGAACAGCAAACGGTAGACACGCTAACGATCCCCACCTGCGGAGACAACCGGATTTCCGTCAGCCGGTGACGAGCATCGCAGCACCTACCTCGTTGCCGGTTCGAGTACCGGGTAGTCGGTGTAGCCGGTGGCGTCGCCGCCGTAGAAATGGACATCGTCGAACGGGTTGATCGGGGCGTCGACGCGCAGCCGAGCGACCAGATCCGGGTTGGCCAGGAACGACCGACCCAGTGAGATCAGGTCGGCGCCCGCCGCCAGGAGTTCGTCGGCCGCCGCCTTACCACCGTCGGCGGGTAGCGGAGCGCCCCAGCCGAGGGAGGGGTTGGCGATCAGAGGGCCGGTCCAGTCCTGACGGATGCGCTGGAAGACCGGCGACCGCGGATCGGCGAACACGACATGCAGGTAGGCGAGACCGCGAGCGTTCAGCTCCGCCACCAGCGCGGGATACAGTGCGGCCGTGTCACTTTCGACGATGTCGTTGGCGCCGACACCGGGCGCGATGCGCACACCCACCCGCTCGGCGCCGATCTCGGCGACCACCGCGTCGACCACCTCGAGGGTGAATCGGATGCGATGTGCGATCGGTCCGCCGTAGCCGTCGCCGCGCTGGTTGGTGTTGTCGGACAAGAACTGGTGCAGCAGCATCCCGTTGGCGCTGTGCACTTCGACCCCGTCGAACCCGGCCGCGATCGCGTTGCGGGCGGCGGTGGCGAAGTCGGCCACGGTGGAACCGATGTCCTCGACGGTCATCTCGCGCGGCACGACCGCGTCCCGCGAGCCCGCGGCGGTGTGGATCGTGCTCGACAGGCGAACCGGCGACGGCGCCAGCGGCACCGCGCCGCCGTTGTCCGGATGACCGACCCGGCCCCCGTGCTGCAGTTGCAGGAAGGTGCGGCCCGATGCGGCGTGCACCGCCGCTGCGACCTCGCGCCAGCCGGCGATCTGCGCGTCGGTGTAGATACCGGGGATCCCCGCGAAGGTCGTGCCGACGCGATTCGGGCTGGCGGCCCCGGCGATGATCAGCCCCGCGGTGGCGCGCTGGGCGTAGTAGGTGGCCATGAGTGCGGTCGGGCGGCCGTCCGCGTCGGCGCGGTTGCGCGACATCGGCGCCATCACCAGACGGTTCGGCAACGCGAGGGCGCCGAGGGTGGCCGGATCGAAAATGCTGGGCTGTGCTGCGGTGTTCGTCATGGCAGGTACCGTAAATCCTGACACCCATGTGAGATTCAAGTCCGAGCGGGAAAGACCAGGTGGCGCATGCGAATCGGAGAGCTCGCGAAGCGGACCGGGGTGAGCGAGCGGTCGCTGCACTACTACGAGGAGCAGGGCCTGCTGGTATCCGGTCGCACGCCGGGCGGGCATCGCGACTACCCGGACACGGCCGTCGACCGCGTCATCCACATTCAGGAGTTGTACGCGGCGGGCCTGTCGAGCAAGAAGATCGCGCTGATTCTGCCGTGCATGCGGGACGCGGACGGCCGGGCGAACGAACGCGCCACCCCGGAACTGGTCGAGGAGCTGCGCGTCGAACGCGACCGGATCGATCGCGCGATCGCCGACCTGCTGCGGTCGCGCGGCGTTCTCGACGAGGTGATCGACCGAGCAGCCGACGGGCTACCCGTCAGCTGATGATCCCCGCGGTCCGGGCGGCGCGCAGCCAGTCCGGGAATTCGCCGAGCAGCCGTCGGTAGAGCTCGGCGTCGTCGACCTGGTCGATATCGTCGAGGGCGAAGAAGCCCGCGTTGTCGACGATGCGGCCGTCGAGTTCGTCGAGGGTGCGCAGAACGCCGAAGTTGGCTTTGCCGAGGCCGATGAACTGCCAGAAGGCGGGCAGGTGGGCGGCCTCGCGCATCAGTGCGGCGATCTCGCGTTTCTTCGCGAAGCCGCCGTCGGTGAAGAACAGCACCAGGGTGGGCTCGGTCAGGGTTTCGATGATCGCGCGCATGATCGGAAGTTCGTCGTTGCGACCGCCCATGGCGTCGTAGTCGATGCCCTCGTGCGTGCCGGTGAGGTGGAGGTAGGTCTGTGCCCACCGCTCCCCGTCCGCGACGGTGATATCGGGCAGCTTCGCGTAGGTCAGTGCGTAGAGGTAGGCCTCGAGCGTGCCGTCGTCATCGAGTTGGGTGGCAACCGGAATCATCCGTTCGACGACCCGATGCACGGTGCCGCCGCGATACATCTTCTGCATGCTGCCGGTCTTGTCGATCACCAGCACCACCCGCGCTCTGGCGCCGAAAGCGCTCTTGTCGATCAGCACCTTCGCGACTTCACGCTTGCGCATGTCCAGCGTCTGCCGCTTGTCGAACGACAGCGCCGCCTCCCCCGGCACGGTCCGAACCTCGGGCGCCGCGACGACTTCCGGCTCGTCGTCGACGCTCACCCCGTGATCGGTGACCAGGTCGGCGAACCCGCCCGCATAGCCCTGCCCGACAGCGCGGACCTTCCATTGTTCGCCCCGGCGATACAGCTCGAGCGCGATCACCACCGACTCGCGATCGAGCCCGTCGATCACGTACTCGTGCAATACATTCCCCGCACGATCAGCGACCGATGCCACCGGCGACGCGGCAGTTCCGAACGTATCGCCCTGCGCCGCAACAGTGATCACCGCGCGAATCTGCGCGATCTCGCCCGGCACCGCGCCGAGTGAGATCTCGAGCCCCGCACCGTTGAGCCGAACACCCGGCGCCTGTGGCTGATTGAAGAAGACGAAGTCGGCATCCGAGCGAACTTTTCCCGCCTCGGTCACCAACAGCGCCGAGAGATCGGCCGCGACCCCGCCCCGAACCGACAGCACCACCTCGCCCGGCGCCAGTCCGGCGTTCTGCCCCTTCATCAGCGCAGCAGCCACTGTCGCTCCTCATCTCACACCGTGCTCGGCCGTATGGCCCACACCCTAGCGAAAACGCGCTAGATCCAACCCTTCTCACGAGCTTTGAGTGCTGCTTCGTAGCGATTGGACACGCCGAGCTTGGTCATCGCCGAGGACAGGTAGTTGCGGGTGGTGCCCGGGGAGAGATGCGCGCGTTTGGCGATGTCCTCCACGGACGCGCCGTCGGCGGCGAATTCGAGGACGTCGGCCTCACGGGCGGTGAGGACGGTGTCCCCCGCGCTGATGGCCTCGGCCGCGAGTTCGGGATCGACGTATCGACCACCGTTGTGCACCGACCGGATCACCTCGGCCAGCGTCGCCGCCGAGGTCGTCTTGGGCAGGAACCCGCGCACACCCGCGGAAAGGGCGCGCTTGAGATAGCCGGGCCTGCCGTGGCTGGTGACGATCAAAGTGCCTGCGCCAGGGGTGATCCGCAGCAATTCGACGGCGGTGTCGATGCCATCGATCCCGGGCATCTGCAGATCGATGACGGCGACCGCGGCGGGCTCACCTTCCTCGGCCCTGCGACGCCATGCCGCGACGAGTTCCGCACCGGAGCCGACGTGGGCGACGACCTCGAGATCGGGCTCGAGGCCGAGCATCGTCGCCATCGCGGCGCGGATGAGGGTTTCGTCGTCGGCGAGAAATACGGGAATCACTGATTCTCCCAATGGATTTCGAGGGTGAACTCGTCGCTGGATGTGGCGATGTCGAGGGTCGCGCCGACGGCGGCGAGTCGTTCGCCGAGGCCGCGCAGCCCGGACCGTTCACCGATCGCGCCCTGCGGACGATCGTTGCGCAGCGACATGCCCGACCCGCCGAGCGTGAGCGTCGCGGTCGTCGCCGCCGAGTGTTCGACGATATTGGTCGTGCCTTCACGGACCACCCAGGCCGCGACTTCGTGGAATGCCGCGGGCACCTTGGCCGCATCTCCCTCGACGACGAGTTCGCATCCCGCCGCCGACAGCAGTGACCGCGCCCCGGCCACCTCGCCACGCAGGTCGATATTGCGGTAGCCGCGCACCAGGGTGCGCATCTGTCCCATCGACTCGACCGCCAGCGTTCTGACCTCTTCCATCTCCGCGGTCGCCCGATCGCTGTCGCCCGCTCGCGACAGAGCTACCGCCAGTTCGCTTTTCACCGCGATGGCGGAGAAACCGCGGCCGACGACATCGTGCAGGTCCCGAGAGAAACGTAGCCGTTCCTCGGCGACCTGGAGTTGCGCCTCGACACCTTTGGTTCGCTCCAACTCGTCGATGATTCCCAGGCCCCACACCGTGAGCCGGGTCAACACGATCGCGCATATCCCGGTGATCAGAAGCGTCGCGACCCCCTGAAGGCCTGCGCGCAGCGGCGTTCCGAAGACCAGCAGCGGGGTGGCCACACTGAGACCGATCAGAATCCACCACTTGTGGCGCGTGAACGGGATGACGGAGAAGATCGCCATGACCACCGCGGACACGCCCACCATGCGCGCGCTGACGACAGTCGACTCGTCGCTCGTCACTCGGGCGACCACGCCACTGATCGCCCACAGCGCGGCCAGGACCGCGATGGCCATCGGCAACATCCGTGGTCGCGTCACCACACCGGGGACGGTGGCGAAATCGGGTTGCGCCTCCAGTGCGACAGCGGCCGCGATGCCACCGACGACGATCCCGAGCACCGACGGCACCGACTCGGCCTTGACCGCCAGCACCACGACCAGCACGGCGATCACCGCCTGGAACGAGGCCCGGCTGTAGAGCCGGAACTTGGCCGCCCCCGACAACTCGTGCCACCAGGCGGTCGCGCGCATCACCCGCGATCGTCCCAGCGGAAGCTCTTGCGGGTCAGCGCGAGCGCCAGCACGGTCCATAGCGCCAGTGTCGCAAACGGTCGGCCGGCTTCGGTGACGGTGTCCACGAAGCTCAGCGCGGCGTCGGATTCGGCGACCGCCGACACCTTGCCCGCCGCGCCGAGAGAGATGAGGTCGGAGACGGCGGCGAACGGGGTGAAGTCGGCCAGCTGTGCCAGCCGGTCGGGCAGCACACCACGGATGGAGGACATGCCGAGCATCGCGATGATCATCACCGGCAGCGAGGTGATCTGCGCCGCCTCCGCGTTCTTGGTGTACGCGCTGGTCGCCAGAGCGAGCAGCGAGAACAGCACCGTTCCGCTGACGAGCGCGACCACGATCGCCAGGGGGTTGACCGGCGCGGGTGTGCCGGTTCCGTAGACCACGGCGGTGACAACAGCCGTGCACGCGACCGTCATGATCGCACCGGGTATCGCCGGAGCGAGCTGGATCTGCCAGTCGGTGGCCTCACCGGTGCGCAACCGTTTCAGTACCCCTTCGCTGCGGCGAGTGGTCACCATCGACAGTACCGAGTAGTACTGGACGAACAGCAAGGCGAGCAGCGCGAGCAGTTCGAAGGTCACTGCCGCCATCGCCGCTGTCGGCTCGGCATCTTTGCGGGCGATGAAGAAGGTTGCCACCGGAATGCCGATCGGGAACACCGTCGCCATGTAGACGAGAGTCTTGTTGCGCCGGAACTGCAGCCACTCGGCCTTGGCGAGAGCGGTGAGCGGTCGGCGGCGGAATCCATTGGCGGGCAAGGTGGTAGTCATCGTGCTCCGATCAAGGTGGGAGTGGTGGACTCGGCGATATCGAGGAAGACCGATTCCAGCGACGCGGCCCGCGCTTCGAGCCCGGTCAACCGCACGCCTGCTTCGCGTGCCCAGCCGAGCAGCTCGAACAGGTGGCCCTGTAAATCGTTGGTGCTGATCGTGACTCGCGCGTGCGCGTCCACGCGGGCGCCGCGGAACTGCGGCACGGGCAGTCCCGGGTGGTCGAAGGCGATTCGCGCCGGGTGGTCGTCGACGAGGTCGCGCAGCGTGCCCCTGCGGGCGATCGCGCCCTTGTGCATGATCGCGATCTGATCGGCGAGTGCTTCGGCCTCGTCCAGATAGTGCGTGGTGAGAACCATCGTCACCCCCGACGCTTTGAGGTCGGCGAGCAATTGCCAGGTCCCACGCCGACTTTCCGGATCGAGGCCGGTGGTCGGTTCGTCCAGGAACAGCAAGCGCGGCTGCCCGAGCAGGGCGCACGCCAGATCGACGCGGCGTTGCTCACCACCCGACAGCGAGCCGACCCGCACGCCTGACCGATCGGTCAGGCCGACCTGCGCCAGCACCGCCTCGGCGGTAGTCGGATCGGTGCACGTCCCCCGCCACATCTCCAGCGTCTCGGCGACGGTCAGCTCGGCGGGCAGCCCACCGGACTGCAACATGATGCCGACTCTCGGGCGAACCTGGTCGCGGTGTCGGAGGGGGTCGAGGCCGAAGACTTCGACCTCGCCCGCCGAGGGGGCGACGAGCCCTTCCAGCATGTCCAGCGTCGAGGTCTTGCCCGCACCGTTCGTCCCGAGCAGCGCGAACACCTCCCCCTCGTGCACCTCGAGGTCGACACCCTTGACGGCTTCGAATGCGTCGTCGCCGCGACCGTACGTTCGGCGCAGCCCGCGTGCGGTGATGACGTCTGTGTTTCCCATGCCTTCTACGGTGGTCGACGCGGGGTGTCACCAGTAGTAAGCGCAGTCACCGATGTGCGATGGGATTCGCATGGGTCGGTCATGACATACGTCATCGGTCCCACCAGCGACCACCCCGTGCAGGGCTACTATTGAACGTAGTAGAACGAGATCGGAGGGGCCATGAGCGATCCGAACAATGCTGATCCCAGGCGTGAAACCAAGAGGTCACTGATGGCACGACTGGTGGAGTCGAGCTCTCAGTTCCTGAACAAGCGCGGGATCTTCCTGGGCCGCCGATCGACGAAACTCCATGTGGCCCTGTACCGCCGGACCAACGGCCGAGTGGGCGGCCACCTGCCCGCCTGGCCCGATGCCCGAATCCTGCTCCTCGACCACGTCGGCGCCAAGTCCGGCACCCACCGAACATCACCTTTGATGTACCACGCCGACGGCGACCTCATCGCCATCGCCGCATCCAAAGCCGGTCAGCCAACCCACCCGGCCTGGTTCCACAACCTGAAAGCCAACCCGGACACCACCATCCGAATCGGCGCCCGATCCCACCCCGTCCGAGCCCGCGTGGCAACCGACGAGGAACGAAACCTCTTGTGGCCGAAGTTCATCGAATTCTTCCCGAGCTACGAGTTCTACCAACGCCACGCAGGCAACCGCACGATCCCGATCGTCATCCTCAGGCTCGTTTGACCGACTGGAGTAGCTTCCAGGAGAAGGTCAACCAGTATTCCTCGAGCTCTCCGCCGGAACCGCCGATCTGAAACTTGTACTCCGTGAACGGCGGCCAGGAATCGCCTTCCTCCACCGGTGGCCCGAAGCGCTCGACGACCTCGTCGTAGACACACAGGTCCATGGACGAAGGTCCTCGATGCCGTTCAGCGTCGCGCGCGGAGAATCAGCCGATCGCACGAATCCGCCGTCAAACGCGAGAAGGACGTCTCGCGACGCGAGGTAGATGAAGACATAGTCCGGCCACAGGGGCAGCTCATACCCGAACCGCGTCATCGTGGCGGGCGCCGGGGGTGCGAAGCCTGTCGGCTCAGTGGTGAGAAATGGCGGTGGACCCAACAGTTCAGGAGCCAATTCGAACCACACCGACGGCTTGAATAGATCCCTACCCATTTCGAACGTCGAGGGAGCCCGCGAGCTTCTTGCCTCAGCGGCGGCGCAGGGATGGGCTGAGCAGAGATGGTGGGGTGTCGTGCTTTTCGTGGGGGGCGAGGTCGGTGCCGGGGGCAACTATTGCATCGATGGCGTCGAGGAGGTCGGGGGGCAATACGGTGTCGGCGGCGGCTAGTTGGGAGTGCAAGTGGTCCATGGTGCGTGGGCCGATGATGGCGCTGGTGACGGCCGGATGGGCGGTGACGAAACCTAGGGCGAGTTGGATCAGGGTCAGGCCCGCCTGGTCGGCCACCGTGGCGAGTTGTTCGACGGCGGTCATCTTGGCGCGGTTGGTCGGGGTGGTGGTGTCGTAGCGGTCTGGCATGAATGTCGAACGGCTGGTAGTTATTTCGCGGTCCGCGCGGATCGCGCCCGAGAGCCAACCCGATGCCAGTGGGCTCCAGGCGAGCACGCCGAGGCCGTATTCCTCGGTGACCGGTAGGACGTGAGTTTCGATGCCGCGCTGGAGGATCGAGTAGCTGGGCTGTTCGGCGACGTATCGGCTCAGGTGGCGCTCTGTGGCGGCCCACTGTGCCTGCACGATGCGGTAGGCGGGAAACGTCGAGGATCCGAAGTAGCGGATCTTGCCTGCGCGCTGCAGATCGGTCAGTGCCGCGAGAGTTTCTTCGTCGCTGGTTTCGGGGTCCCAGCGGTGGATTTGATAGAGGTCGACGTGGTCGACATCGAGTCGGCGCAGGCTGTTGTCGAGCGCGGTGGTCAACCAGCGGCGGGAACCGCCGCGATGGTTGCGCTCCTCGCCCATCGGCATGCTCGCCTTCGTGGCCAGCACGATGTCGTCGCGACGGCCTGCGATTGCCTTGCCGACCAGTTCCTCCGATTCGCCCTGGCCGTACATGTCGGCGGTATCGATGAGATTGATGCCGCCGTCGATGGCGACGTCGATCATGGCGGTGACCTCGTCCTGTGTGGACTTTCCCAGCTTGCCGAAGTTCATCGCGCCGAGCACGAGCGTGCTGACCTGAACGCCGGTACGGCCCAGAGTGCGGTATTGCATGGCGGTTCCTCCCAGATGAGCTTGGTTCGGCTCGCCGGTTCTGGCATCCTCGACCAAGCGGAACAATGTTCCGCTAATCAACATACGGAACGCTGTTCCGTTTGCCAAGAGGGAGGCTTCGCGACCGTGGTCGACAACCCGACCGAGGCGCCGCGCAAACGCGCGGACGCCCGGCGCAACCAGCAAGCGCTACTCGGCGCCGCCGCGGCCGCCTTCGTCGCCTCCGGCGTAGACGTCCCCGTTCGCGAGATCGCCTCCCGAGCCGGCGTCGGCGTCGGCACCATCTACCGCCACTTCCCCACCCGCGCCGACCTCATCGTCGCCGTCTACCGCCATCAAGTCGAAGCGTGCGCCGAAGCCGGCCCCGCCCTCCTTGCCGCCCACAGCTCCCCCCACGCCGCACTCGGCGAATGGATAACCCTCTTCGCCGACTTCCTCACCACCAAACACGGCCTGGCAGAAGCACTGCAATCCGACGCGGCCACCTTCGAAACCCTCCACACCTACTTCCTCGATCGCCTGGTCTCCACCTGCGATGCCTTACTCACCGCCGCCACCACCGCAGGTGAAATCCACCCCGACATCGACCCCTACGAGCTACTCCGCGCCGTCGGCAACCTCTGCATCGGCGGCAACACTCCCCGCTACAACCCGCGCCGAATGGTCGCCCTCCTCATCGCGGGACTGGGCGCGAAGTAGGCCCGAGATGCGAACCCCGGCACGGCAGCGCTCCAAAATCTAGCAACGCTAGACAGGCTAGCGAAGCGGGTGCTAACGTTGCTCCAGCTTCTAGCGTTGCTAGATTTTGGAAAGGGAACTCGAAATGCTCATTGTCACCGGCCAGATCATCGCCGTCGTCGCCGTTCTCGCGAATGCCGTTGTCTACGGCACCGATGTCTGTGGGGCCGTAATCATGCGGTCTGTCTACCGCAAGCTCGATGACGCGACCGTGACCGTCAGCGCGGGATGGGGTCACTACTACGGCGACAAGCGCATGCCGATCGTCGGGGCGGGCGGCGTGGTCGCCGCGGTGCTCACCCTGCTGATCGCACTGCTGGCCGGCCAGATCGGCGCCGCTGTCGCGGCAGGCATCACGGTGGCAGCACTGCTCACCTGGCTCGCCTTCTACGTCCGCATCGCCAAGCCGATCAATACCCAGCAGACCGCCGCCGCCCTGAGCGGCATCATTCCGGCCGATGCCCGTGCGCTGCAGGACAAGTGGGACAGCATTCTGAAGTACCGAGTCGCCCTGCAGTTCATCGCCCTTGCCGGCCTGTGCGCCGCGCTGATCCTGTTCTGATCCCAGAAGTCGCAGCGCCGACTAGACCATGTCTACGGCACCATGGGTTGTGGGTGAAAACTTGGTTGGACTGCACGATTGGAAGATCGGTGCCGGTGAGTACGCCCGGCATGAGGCACGGCGCGGACGCAGGCACGCCTACCCGGTTCTCACTGCGGCGCGTACCGCTCTGGTGGTAATCGACATGGTGCCCTTTCATGTCGGAGCCAATCCCTATTGCCGTGGGATCGTGCCCAACATCAACCGGATCGCAGATGCTTTGCGAGCGGTCGGCGGGACGGTTGCCTGGGTTGTGCCCAGCGTCGAGAAACCCACCGATGCCGCGATCGAGTTCTTCGGCCCACAAGTCGCCGAAAGCTATAGCAGCTCAGGAGGTTCCGGACCGCTGCCCGACCGCCTCTGGCCTGATATGACCGTCGGCGCGGGTGACCTGTTCGTCGAGAAATCCGCGTTCAGCGCGTTCTTTCCCGGCCGGTGTTCGTTGCCGGGACTGCTCGAGCAACGCGCGATCGACACGGTCTTGATCGCAGGCACCGTCACCAATGTGTGCAGCGAGTCCTCAGCCCGCGATGCCTCGACCCTCGGCTTCCGAACGATCATGGTCGCCGACGCCAATGCCGCACGGAATGACCACGAGCACAACGCAACCCTCCACACGATCTACCGCTCGTACGGTGACGTACGCCCGACGTCCGACGTACTCGAGATGCTCAACGCCTCTCCCCCGATTACGGAATCTCGCACGACCTCCAAATAGCCGCCGAAAGCCTCGAGGATGGCCGTTGCTGCCGTCGGAGATAGTGCGCCGCTCGGGGGTGGCACATAGCCGACAGATAGGGATAAACCGCAGTTCAGGGGGGAAGTGGGGCGGGTGGGGCTCGAACCCACGACCAGCGGATTATGAGACCAATCACCTTCAGCGCTGTGCTGACCTGGGAAGACACTGCTGGTGGCGGAGCATTTTCCCACAATCTGTTGGTGCTCGATCCCAGCAGGCGGCGTCCCAATAGCCGTTGTTCCGTACCGCGGACAGTCAATCACCGCCGCCGTGTACTTGCCTAGCAGCCAACCCCAGCAGCGCGCCTATAACGCAACGGCCCGGAGCTCGTGACAGATCCGATCGCGTTACCGTGCAAGATGGTGTCTTGTGACGATCTCAGATTCGGCTGGAGCTGGCGACAACTTGCTTGAGCACCTCCAGGAAAGCATGTTCGAGCTGGGTCGGCTGGTCGGTGACGACCTTTTAGCCTTCATGCTCGCGATGAGTCCGTCCGATCTGAGGACAGACCGGATCCTTGACGGGCCCAGAACCGAAGTGCTGGACAAGATCTGGACAAAGGCGGTGGAAAACACCGAGCAGATCGGCCCGGAATGGGGTCCGATCAGGTGGAAGACAGTTTCGGAGTCCGCACTGATCGAAGCTTTCTGCACCTACGACGAGTCCTTGAAGACCTCAGTCGCAACGAACTATCACCTCCACGCGGGAGGCCTCCGACCCGATGTCGGCGATGCAACGTCGCTGAAAAGCTGTCTTCAGACCATCGCAATCGACACATTCCCTGCCCGCCTTGTTGGCAGTGGTCGGACACTGTATTCATGGAGCGGCGCAGACCAGCACCCGTTGACGCAGGCGGTTAGGACACACTTGCGCGATGACACTGAACCGCTCCACCGACTGCTCATAGCAGCGTGGGCGGCGACTGACCCTGCCGATAGGCGAGGGCGTGACACCGTCAGCCACTCCGATCAGATGACAGTTGATTGGTCAACTGGCGGTGGTGGCAGCCTGTACCTGCACGACATCGGGAGCGGCATCATCTCCAGCGTCATCCTTGAGAACGACCTCGATGACCGCGTCCTTATCCAAGTTTCGGACGCCATCAATATCGGACTTGCCCAAGCTCGCCGACTCGCCGCTGGCGAATCCGTCGCGGTAAAGACCGCGATTGGGCTGGGCGGCTTTACGCTCGCCGACGACGTCCCGCCGATCGAAGTCGTTGGAGGCCTCCTCCGCCGACCGACAGTGCTGGACCGCCGATTAAACACCTTCGCAGCCAAGCCCGACATAGTCCTCGAAATTGAACTGCCAGTCCGGTACACCCGTGCCCGGTTGTCCCCGCCTGCCAGAAACAATACCGACATCCTCAGTCGGTTCATCGCGGACAATGAACAACGCAAGCCGTTCCTACCAGAGCTCATCGCTCATGGCGACGAAGTCAAGGAGAGGATCCGACGCATCCGATTCGCGATGATTCTCGCCTCCCCCGACCAGCAGGCCGTGCTCGAGCCTGTGTGGCGGTTCACCCAGCAGTTCAACCCGATCATCGGAAGAGGGTCTGGTACACATCAGCCAGATCCGGAACCTAACGTGGTCCATACGACTCCACCGCCGTGTGTTGACACCGCCACCGCTACGGAGATCGCAGCGTGGGTGGGGAAACTGGATCGTCTGCCAGACTCACTCAAGGTGGGTCGCCGACGATTGCTGCAGGCGGCGACTGAACGCTCGGACCCTTTCGACAAGTTCATCGACGCGGTCATCGTTTGGGAAACCATGTTCGGCGCGGACAGCGAAACATCGTTCCGAGTTACTGGAGCGATGGCGCTGCTACTCGAACCATCCGACATCGAAGCACGAAAGATGTTGCACCGAAAGCTTTCCGAGCTTTACGGCCATCGAAGCAAGCTTGTCCACGGTGCTGTCGGACATGAACTTGAGACCAAGGCGTTCAAGGCTGCAAACGTGCCTGCACACGCCAACGAGGCCATCCGATACGCGATCAACTGCTTCAAGAAGATCCTCGACGAACCGCAGTTGCTACCCCTCGATTCGGCCGCAAGGAGCAAGCGCATCCTGCTCGGATTCTGACGTCGCAGGTCGATGCGCCGACTACGACGGCTCCGAGGAACCACTGCATTGCCGGATACCGGGCGTTCTCGGTGACAGATGTCCTGACCAAGTGACAGATACGGTGGTCAGCCACAACAGGCAACCCATCACGACGCACGCGCGCTGACATGGATAATCGAACGTATGTGCGAATCGATTCGGCCCTACCTGCGCAACGGGTGTTGGACGGAACCGGCTCCCCGGTTCTGCCCGAATGGACATCGCCTCGGGGCAGGTCGATCCCTCGTCAGCGTGATGCCGTGCGTTCGGATGGTGTCTTGCGTGCAACGCGACGATCTACAGCCCGCCGATGCACTCCGACTGCGAGCACGCCGGTTAGCCGGGGCAAGGCGAGAGCAGTACAGGTCAATCCATATGCGTACCAGCATGTTCTGGCAAAGGGAGGTGCGGGAGTTGCGCCGCGAATTAGCAGCCGATTTCGCGATAAATTCGGACTGACCAGCGCCCGCCCGTCAGATAGTCGCTCACTGGTAGCCAAACAGGCGCTGCAATGTTGCGGAAGACGACCCGATGGTCACCGATACATCCAGGACCCTTTTGGGCGGCCTGCCCCCGCGGCGAGCGGAATGTCCTTCCGCGGCTTTGCCGCGATCTCGATCCGTAGCGATGGCTCTGGACTGTGTGATTTCTGTCCCTCTCGGTGTGGCCTGACGGCTGCTCGATCGCCACGGCGGCGGGTGTCAAGGGTGGCCGCAGGCCATCGGCTTGCCGACGCCGCAGGCGCCCTTGACGCTCGCTGTCGTTGCGATAGCCCTCGGATCAAGGCCAACACCGAGAGGGACAGAAACCACGGCCCCCGCGAAGGACCGCGCGACCTGCAGGTCGCGGTACCGGCTCCCGATCGCGGCGCGGCGGGGTGTTGCACGGAATTTGCCAATTTGCTGCTGTCCTGAGCAGCGAGGGCAGGTAGATCTGGCCGACTCTTCAGTTCACTTCTCGCGGGATTCGATGTCACCCGCTACACCTTGTCCGTCGGCTTCGGGGGGAGCTGTCACGTGGGTCGTCTGCGATTGGGCAGCCCACACTCGATTCTCCTGCGCAGTGATCGAGGCGATTCGTGCTGCGAGGATTCTGTGACGGCCTGCCGAGGTATACGGATCCGCCTCTGCCAGGTACAGCAAACCCTCCCGCTTGAGCTCCTCGGCAGTGGTCCGATATGTAAGCCAGTTGACTTGCCATTGGAAGAGTTGCTGCGCCCCCTCACCGAACACGACTGTTGCGGCGAGGATCGCTGTGACGGACGCCGGAGCCTCAAGAGCTGCCAGCACCGGCACCGCCGCGCCAACTGCGATTTGAGCCAGCTTAACCAGGAGATATAAGCGACGCGCGTACCTACTACGCTTCGCGTACCACTGCCTCTGATCCTCCAGTCGTTCCCACACGATGCTCGCAGGATCGGGGGTAGAGCTCGCTTCGATCTGTTCAGGCATGCGCTATGACATAGCACGACCTACCGACGAGCCGCGAGGGTTCGGCCGATTCATCGCAGAGCCCAGTTCCGACGGGCAACGGTCACCCTGGTCACCGGTACGCTCTTCCGGTGACCAAAGAGCAGAGGCTCGAACTCCTTCAGAAGCAAATCGACGCCGCGAGCAGTCATGACGAATTGGACCTGGGCGCGTGGCGCCTACAAGTCGAGGTCGCCATCCGTCTGGCAGTCGGCGATGCACATCCTCAATATCGCGAGCTACAAGAAGTAAAATTTACGCCTCGAGCATTCACAGTTGGAACAGAAGGACAATCAACTGCGGATGCCGCTGCACGTGAGAGCGGAATTCTCAAAGTACTTCACATACTGGAGGCGGTCCGAACCGAGGTGAAGCTGACAGGAGGAGTTCCGGAAAACTCGGGAACCACAAAAGACGTAGGCGGCAAGATATTTATTATTCATGGCCATCACAATGGGTTCAAACAAGAGGTGGCAAGATTCATTCAAAAAATTACGGGCAATGAGCCCGTTATTTTGAATGAGCAGGTCTCCAGCGGGCAGACCATTATTGAGAAATTTGAGAAGCATGCTTCTCAGGCTGCCTATGCAGTCGCTCTTGCCACAGCAGACGATGAAGGGAAAGCGAAAACCGAAACCGGGGATCATAAAACCCGAGCCAGACAAAACGTCATTTTTGAGCTGGGGTTCTTCGTTGGCTCGATTTCACGCAGCCGAGTAGCGCTTCTTTACGAAACTGGGGTGGAGCTTCCCTCCGACATTGCCGGAATAGTTACTATTAGGCTGGATGATTCCGGGGGTTGGCATGTCGCCTTAGCAAAAGAATTGAAGGAAGCTGGCATCGCAATATATCCAGACCGGATCATCTAAGCCTCAGCCATGGATTGACCAGTATAAGACAGATCTGACATGAAGAAAGCAGGGGCAAGTGGAACCACAGGAATCAGCACCAGCACCCACAGTCGTCGTGTACCAAAACTCCGATTTTGTGTCCGGAATGCTCCAAGAGCTCCACAAGACCGGGCTGCTGGAGAGCGCCGAATCCAGCACACACATGGCCAGCTCTGAAAATTCTTCAACCAGCGAAGGAAGAACTTCTCAAAACCAATTTTCGGCGCCGCCCGTCGATGGCGCGCTGCATATGAGAGGCCAATCAACGGCCGACGAAAAATCGCTGGCGGATCGAAAGAAATTCTTCTACTCGCAGAGTTTCTATCTCGACTCTGTGCGAAATGAATTACGGGACAGAGAGGCAATTCGGACACTCACGTCGCTCAGCGATGCTAAGTCATTGCGGGTGGGTGAGATTGTGGAATTCACGGCACCATTTCGAGCGAATGAAGTAAACGCAATTCTCGATATTGCAACCCCGCAGCTCACCTCGGCAGTTGTACGCTATATCGTAAGAAAAAGAGGACTTAAAGAGCTAAACGAACTTGGCGAGTATGCGACTCTAGAAGAACTCGGGCGACGGCGCAAGATCAGCGAGATCGAAGCGCACGACAGTTCCGAGTTCACAGAGGCCGTCACGACCGCCCTCCGCGCAGACTTCCGCGGAGAGCACACCAAGGAATTCTATGGTCTTTTGAAAGAACTCACCGTTGTGACGGTTTGCGAAGCTGAGCATTTCATTACCAAAGACCCCGATCGTATTTTGGACGGCACTTTTACTGTACTAGCAAAGGTGGTTTCAGAAGTAGCCGAAGATGTCCCCATTCTGGAGCGCAATAAGCTCCTCAATAGGATTGATGTCGACTACCTAGATCTCCTGTTCCAACAGCTTGCGGAATCAGGAAATCAGCTTGCCGAATCGAATAAAGGCCTCATCAGAGAAACTTCGGGCGACGCACCGCTGTTCGACACCGCATTTGCCGCAACCGTTGAGGGATCATCCGTCACAGTGCTGCCGATCGCAATTTATATCTAGAGCGCAGAATCAAGGGCCACTCGACCGGGCGTCGCGGCGTTACACCAGCCGATCAGCGCTGGCCTGCGTCCTTTTGGGCGGCCGCGGCGAGCGGATGTCCCTCCGCGGCTCTGCCACGATCTCGATCTGTAGCGACGCCCGGTCTGTGTGGTGTCCGTCCCCTTCAGATGTGCCTGATGGATACTCCATCGCCACGGGCGCGCGTCAGAGTTGCGCAGCCATTGGAGCAGCCGGCGCCGCAGGCGCCTTGACGCCCGTTGTCGTTGTGATGCCATCAAGCAGGCCACGCTGCGAGAGACAAACACCGCGCCCTCGCGAAGGACCCTCGCGGCTCGGCCGCGGTACCTGCTCCTGATCGCACCGCGAACCGGCCATACCAACCCGGCACGTGAACCGCGTCTCCACGCTTCTACCGGCACACGCGCTACGCACCCACACCAACTACAACAGCCGCGGCACTAGACCGCAGCCACACCAATCCGACTAGACCACCGTCACCGACTCCCAGCGCAACCCACTCGCTAACCCTCCGATGCCCACCCAACCCAACCACCTCTTTTCTCTCAACCACCACCTCACCCATCCCTACACACTCTTTTGATTTCTGATTGCTCCCCACCCCCACCCAGTTCGACATCTGATTGGACACGAAGTGGGTGATCAGATGTCGAACTGGGTGGGGGTGGGGAGTGAGCAGAAATCCCGCCCTTAAGCCCAGCTCACAGGATGGGTGAGGTGGTGGTTGACACGCGAAAAACCCGCACCCGTTTGTATGCTTGATTCGCTAGAAAGTCGCGCAGCATTCGCGCCACCGACCTCCACCAAGATCGACTTCCGATCAGCCGAAACCACGAGAAGCTCGCCCTTCCTCGGCATTCCAGCGTGAGTGCCGACGGCGGGCAGTTCAAGGGCGCTCCTTCGTCGCGTCGCCTACGGCGATGGCCTGCGGCCACCCTTGAGCAACCCACCGCCTGCACTCGTTTTGCCTTCGGAGGAAGGGCCAAGGGAACAGTTGGGGATACAGCCGACCGACCGAGCCGCGGCAGATAGATCCTTCGAGGCAAGCGAGCGAAGCTCGTGCGGCAGTACCTCCCAAGCCGACCGAGCTGGAACACGACGAAGCCCCCGACCCGATCACGGGCCAGGGGCTCCTGGTGGTGCTGTGTGCCGATCTATGCGGGCGCGGTGTAGCCGCCCAGGTCGTAGACGCGGCCGTTGCCGCCCTCGGCGGGGCCGACGAACAGCAAGCCGTCGATGCGGCCGCCGATCGCGACGCCGTTGGCGCGGGCTCGGCGCAGACCGGTCCGGATCGCGCGCTGGACGTCGCGGTCCATCGTGACCGCGCGCAAGCCGTCGTCCTGGTCGTCGTCGTGAGCGTCGGTCTCGATGATGAGCTGCGAATCGATCACCGGGTCGCCGGACTGTGCGACCGTCGGCCGACGGTTGACCCAGTACAGCGGCCGGCCCTGGCTGTTGTGGCGGTGGCGCCGGATGACGGCGATGATTTCGCCGCTGACTCCGTCGCCGGGCTTGACCTCGCGGCCGAACGGGTTGCGGGCGCTGCCGGTCATCAGCTCGGCGTTGATCTGGTCCAGGTCGGTCAGTGCGTTCGTCATGATTTCTGTCCTTCGGTTCGTGTGCTGTGCGGGTTGTGAAGCGGGAGGGAACGCGGGGCAGGCTGGTCGCCTGCCCCGCAGCGATCGGTCAGCGAACCAGGCTCAGTACCTCCCCGTTGTCGTCGTCGACCTCGGCGGTGGCGATGATCTGCGCAACGCGGGAATGCGACAGACCGACCGCGGCGCCGATGGTGCGTGTGGATTCACCGGCTGCGCGGCGGCGCAGGATCTCGGTGTCGCGGTCGATCACCGGCTCTGGTGCCAGCTCGGTGTCCGGTGCTGTGGCAACCGGTGTCGCCTTGCTGTCCAGTGCTGTCCGGTCGGTGTCCAGTGCTGTCCACTCCGCGTCTACCGGTGCCGGATCGCTGTCCAGTCGAGGCGGGCCGAAGAATGCGGCGGCCTTCGGGGGTTCTGGTGCGCGCGGGACCTCGATCAGCGCGGTCAGGCCGTGCGTGGCGGCCAGACCGGCCAGCGGAGCGGCACCGGCGACCCCGGCGGCGACGGCAGCGGGCAGCAACCGCCCGCCTGATTCCGCAGCGTGGAGGCCATTTCCGACCACGGAGACCAGCTCGGCGGCGAACAGCTGGGCCCAGAAGAACACCTTGGTCCCTGTCGGGATCGCGATGCCCTGTTGGGCGCGGCGCTGCAGCGAAACCAGCGCTACAGCCGACTGGACAATGGCCCCGTCGACGAAAATCGGGCCGACCCACGCTAGACGGGCGTCGATTCCGGCCATGACGGCCAGATCCGACAGTGCCGCGAAGGACCAGGCGAACGCGCCCAGCGCGATCACGACAGTCATCGCCAGCGCGGTGCCTTCGGCCCAGTCGATCCCGGCGGTAGACGGGCGTTTGACGGCGTGTACAGCAGTAGACGCGTTCATCGTTGGTGTCCTTCCTGATTCATCGACGCGGCCCATGGGCTCCACATCGGGGTGTGTACGAGCCGTTCCTGCTCCGAGTGCAGGGCGTGTCCGGCCAGTTGGTCCAGTGCGTTGTCCAGGTCGCTGGCAAGCTCGCGGTTACGGTCTTCCAGATCGGCGCATCGGTGTTCGGCTGCGCTCAGTAGCGCTTCCAGCTCTGCGACGCTGCGGCCCTGCGTGATCTCGGGCGGCTGCTCTGGACGGCGCGGCAACCGGATCACCTTCGCCAACGTCACCGCTGTGCCCGGTTCGGCGGTCGCGGTGGCGGGCATCGTCTGCTCGACGGCCGCGGCGCTCACCGGTCTGCCCCTGCCCGCTCGTCCTGGCGCTCCACCGCGGCGGCCAGCGCGTTGCCGTGGCTGGTGTAGCCCGCCAGGGCGCTGGTTCGCGCGGCGACACTGGCGCCGAAAGATGGCACCGGGTTGGCCGGTGTGTAGCGGACCTGGTCGTTGGTCAGTGCGACACCGCGCCATTGGCCCTCGAAGATCTGACGGGCCTGGTCATAGCTGCGGGCCTGGATCGGTGTCCGGTCTTCGTTGGCGTCGGCGGCCATGTCGTCGGGGGCCTGGCGCCAATTGCGCAGCGACTCTTTGAGTTCCCACCAGTTCTCGTGGTGCTCCGGATCAGTGGTCCATCGGCGGTCGATCTCGTCGCAGCGGTCCAGCAGTGGCCGCTGCTCGTCGAAATTTGCCAGCACCTGGGCGTCGTGGCGCATCTGCGCTCGCCACCCGAAGTCCGCGCGCATCACGGCCTCGGATTCGCTGGCACCGCGGTCGCGGTAGTGCTTGGGTGTCCACCGCCACCCCTCGATCCGGTCCCGCGTTGTCTGGGGCAGGGTCTCGTCGTCGCGGGCGGCCTCCATCCCGGGAGACAGCGACACCGGCCAACCATCAAGCGGCCAACCATCCCGATCGACGGCCGTCTGGTCGTGCTGCGCATCGGCGAGTGAGCGCTGCTCGGCACGGATCTCATCTGCCCGCTCGTAGTCGTCGATTCGGGTGACGTAGTGCGAGGTGAGCAGACCCGACCGGTCACGGCCGATGCCGTTGACGGCCAGGTCTCGGGCCTGGTCCCAGCTCCGTGCCTGCATGGAGCTGAGGGTGTCGCCCAGCTGGGCTCGTTTCGCGTCGGCGACGGCAGGGTCGTCCCGATAGTTGTAGTAGGCGTCCTGGAGGGTCGTCCACTCGTCGAGCCATCGGTCTTCGCCGTGGTTGACCCAGGTCTGCGACCACTCGGCCTCGTCGAGGCTGTCGGCGGGGTCGTAGTCGTCGGGGTCGCGGTGGTAGCCGACCGCGGCCCACTGGGTGAAGTCGTGGCGCATGAGTTGCTCGGTGTCGGATTCGGTGGTGAACTCGTCGGCCTGGTCGTGGCCGGTAGTGTCAGTCATTGGTTCGTGCCTTTCGGAAACGTCTGTCGAATGGGTGGGTTCGTGGCCGGGCCAGGCGCCGTGGCCGGTCATCTCTCGTGCTTGCATGTGCGATGACCACCGGGTGTCGCTCATGCCGGGCGGCCGCAATCCGCCCGGCATGAACACCTCGTGCGCCCGCTTCATCGCTTCCGGCGCCTGAATCCAGGCGTCGTGAATCTCGGTGAGCTCGCGCCACTGCGGCCCGACCGCCGGATCGGTGATCCACTGGGCCTCGATCGCATGGGCCTGCGGCAGCAAGCTCGCGTCCTCGTCGAAGCCGCGGTCGTAGTGGTCGATCGCGCGGGCGAAGTCGGCCCGCCACAACACCTCCGCCTCGTCGTCGATTCGGTCGGCGTAGCGATTGATGAACGGATCGTCCACGTCGCTGGCGACCTCGACCACCGTGGTGGTGCTCGCTGCTTCCGGCGCCAGCCACGGGCCGTAGCCGGTCATCGCGCGAGCCTGTAAGTGGCTGTGCCACAACTGATCTGACATCGCAGCGGGCTTTCGCCCGTTGGGCATCAAGTACTGGTCGGCCTTGCGCTGCATGTCCTCGGGCTCGTAGATCCAGGCCTCGCGGATCTCGGTCAGCTCGAACCACTGGCGTCGGACAGCCGGGTCGGCCTCCCACCGGTCCTGTAGCGTGCGCGCCTGGTCGCGCAGCTCAGCGGTACGACCGGGCTCGCTCACCTCGTTCGCCAACGAGTACAACGCCCACGCACGGTGAAAGTCGGCCCGCCACAACACCTCTGACTCATCCGGAACGCGCACCGCGTAGAAGCCGATCAGCGACTCTTCGAGGTCCTCGGTGTTCACCGCTGCGCCTCTTCGCGCTCGGCGGTACGCGCGACCGCGGCCATGACGGCGTTGCCCGGGGCGTGGTCGGCCAGTGCGCTGCGTCCGGCCGCATCGGCCTGGCGCTCTGCGCTGCCGTACCGCTCTTTCGCCGGCGTCATCGATGCCACCTTCTGCACTGCCTCGTCGCGCTCGCCACGGAACTTGTCCCGCTCGGCCACGACCTGGTCCCGCTCGGCGGTCAGCGCCGAAAGCTGCCTGGTCAACTCAGCGTTGCGGTCGGTCAGCTCACCGTTGTGCTCGATCGAGAGGCTGTGGCGATGCCGCAAGCTGTCGCGGTCGGCAGCCACCCGTGCCGCAGCCGTGCGGGCTTCCTGGGCCGCCTGGTGCTGCACGCCCACCTGCTCGTAGAGCGCCTGGTTCTGGACGCTCGCGGGTGATCCGCTCATCCGGTACAGGCTGGTGCTGCCGGGGTATTCCCAGTCGACCTCTGCATCGTCGATATCGAGCTCGACCCTCTCGCCAACACGCCACTCGGCACATTCGAACGTGCGGTCCGCGTATTGAAGTGCGCCCAGTTCATCGGTGCGCACGATGACGTTCTCCCTGCGCACTTCGCGGCCGGTGACCGGGTCGGTTCCGGCAATCGAGATCGCGGTGCGATGACCGGCTCGCGCCGTGCCCGACTCCATCGCGTTCTCGTGCTCACCGCGCCACCAGGAGACAGCCTGCGAAGCGAACATGTGGTCACCGTGAACCGACCGGACATTGCCGCCCGGATCTTGGCCGTACCGCGGGGCGACGTGCACGCTCATCGACTCGGTCGTGTCAGGTACCCGTGCCACTGCGGAGTCCGCGTGGACAAGCGCTGCGGTCTCGCTCGGGTGGTAACTCACCGACGACTCCCATCCGGCGTACACGGCGACCTCGTACTTGGAGTTCGCGATGACGTTGTGGCGTTCGTGGGCGACCTGCCGCAGCGGCAGACCAGCTGCTCTGACCTCGCGGGCAGCCGCACGCATCTCGCGGTCGAGACCGGCAGTCTTCACCGGATCGGTGGTGCCGACTCGACGCAACTCCAGTTCCGCACCACGCAGCTGCTGGACCGCGTCCTGCTGTTCGGGGTTCATGTCCTCCCACGTCAACGGGGGGCGGGCATTGAGCCGGGCCTGCTCGCGGTTGCGCTGGGCGGCCAACGCGCGTTCGTTGGCCTCGCGGCGCCCGTGAACCCAGGTTTCGGACCGCACCGCTGCGGCCCTGGCGTTGCGCGCCTGATCGGCGTCCATCGGCTTGAACACCTCACCCAACGGGCGGGAGGGATGTGTCTGAACCTGTGACAGCGCCTGCGAGACCTGCCCACGCTGCTCGATCGACAACGGCGAAGCGTGCGTGGCGGACTCGATCGAGTACCGGATCCGCGCCAACCGCTCATGATCGACCTCAGCCTGGTCAAGGGTGTAGCCGGGCGACAGTCGGCGGTGCTGCTCGGCGAGGACTTCGGCGTGGTAGTCGTTGACGCGCTTGGTGCTCCACGCCTGCGCCATGCGCTGCTCACCGACCTGCGTGCGCAGGGTCTCGACGAGCTCTCGACGCTCCTTACGCGACAGCTTCGGCATCTTCGTCTTGCCCGGACGGCCTCGGCGAGAAGCGATGAAAGCCCGCGCCGCGGCCATGATCTGGCCCATCGCACGGCCGGTGTCGCGGGTGATCTCGTCCTCGGTGGACGGGCCTCCGTTGGCGTGGCCGCTGTTGTTGTCGGATGTCATGAACATGGTCAGTTCTCCTTTTTAGTGGGGTTGGGGTTCGCGCGGCGGGTCTCGTAGCTGGCGCGGCGGTGCGCGAGCTGCTCGATATGCCGGCGGATCCAGCTGCCGGTATCGGCGACGGCGTAGAACGCCATCTGGATCGACTCGGTGACGCCGGGGCGTCCTGCGCAGTGCCACCAGCCGAACGCGGCGATGGCCAGCACGTACAGCGACAGCGGACCGGGCAGCGGCAACACCGCCACCGCGGTGCCAGCAACGGCCGTGGTCGCTACGGCCGGTCCCCAGACACGCAGCCCGTCACGGGTTTTGTTAACTCGGGAGACGTGCGGGGCGATGGTGCGGCCGACGTGTCCGCCGTCCGGAACGACCGGCACGAGCTGAGCGGCGAGCTTGTGGGCGGCGGTACCGTGCATGTCGGCAGCCAGGCTGTCGAGCACGGACTGCTCGTGCGCTTTCGCCGCGGCGCTGCGCCCGCCCAGCTCTTCGCCGTGCTCTTCGGGATCGGGTAGTGGGTTCGGGATTGCCATCATGAATCTCCTTGCAGTGATTGCGGTTTCAGGCCGGGCGGCGCTTGGACATGTCGATCACCGGCGCCAGATCAGCCGGGTCCGAGGCTTCGGTGTCGGTGAACCTGTCAAGCCCGGCCAGCGGGCGCATCCGCTTGAGCTCTCCGTCATCGAGCGGCGACACACGCCCCCACCGGGCACGCCCACCGGAGACCTGGACAACGTCGCCCTTCTGCATGGCGCGCAACCGATTCGGCGGAACCAGGAACTGATCCGAGGACTGCACGTTGCCCTCATCGCCCGCGGCGTTGCCGCCGATCAACTTCCGCGACAGCTCGAACTTCGGGCGGGTGCCGTAGATCTTGGCCAGCGTCTCCGGATCGGTAGAGCGGCCCAGCAACGAACCACCCGACGCCGCCGAAACCAGGGCGGTTCGGTTGTCGTCGTCGTGGCCCAGGCCCTGCCAGGACTGCGCGATCCACCACGACCCGATACCGGCCTTACGCAACCGTTCGACCCACTTCACCGCGCGGGTCTTGCCGTCCGATACCGCGGAGAACTCGTCGACCACGAGCAAGCTGGTGCGGCCGTGCTGCTTGTCGGCCAACTGCTCGAACATCGTTCCCAGCGCACCGAACTGACTGCGCGCCCGGTCCGGGGTCTTCACACCTTCGAGGACGATGTAGATCAGGTCGAAATCGGTCAGTTCCTTGTCACCGTCGAACGCGTTGCCCAGCGACCGGTACAGGTTCGCGAACTCGGCGCGAGCGGAGTTCATCACCGGCTGCTTGCCGTCGATGGTCGACGCGATCTCCATGTCGATGCCCTGCACACCCGACCACGGCGTCACGCCCGCCTGGCCGCCCCACAGGGCCGACAGCTTCTCCACGTCGAACCGCGACAGGAATTCCAGCCACGACCGCGGCGGGTTCTCCCCCACCGGCGTCGGCACGCCGTCGATCAGCTCGACCCGCGCCGGGGCATCCACGATCAGGTGAATCAGGGTCTCGCGGATCTCGTGGAAGTAGCGCTCGGTATCGGTCGTCGGGGTCGAACCGCCCGAGATCATCGCCGACAGAATCGACCGCAGATCCTCCACCGTGGCGTTCCACATGCCCAGCGACACATCGTCGGGGAAGATCCCGATCCGGTCGGCACGAACTCCCAATGCGGAGAACCACTTACGCATCCGTGCTGCGACCTTGCGCGACTCCGGGCCACCGTTGCAGTCGACAACGACCACCAGCGGGCGACCGGGCCGATCGGCACGCCACCACTGCCGGTGACGGGTCCAGGTCGTCACGAACCAGGACACCAGCACACGCAGCATCAGCGTGGTCTTGCCCGAACCACTCGATGCGACCGAGGTCATGTGCTCGGCGACGTTGATCCACGGCAGGATCAACCGAGTCTCGGTGCGCCCGAACAACGTCCGGAGCACGTTCTGCGGCGGCGCCTGGTCGGTCTGGGTCGACAACCGGCCGATGACCAGCTGCGGGCTGACCCACCCCGACGTAAACGGCAGACGCCGGCGCGACAACCTCGCCGCGGCACGCTGCTCGCGCTGCGCCTGGGCCCACAACGCCCGCTCGGTACGCGCCGGGGACTTCAACCCGACCGTTGCCAGCTGCACGCGGCGGTTGGCGTGCGCGACGGTCGCTGTCAGCCACGCCATCGGAACCAACACCACGGCCATGCCGAGCAGACCGGCCGTGTACTGCCCATCCATGAACTGCCGTGAAGCCTCGGTCGCCATGGTGCCCGGCGCCAGCACATCCCACGCCCACAGCGCGGTCGCGCCTGGCATCGCGAGCAGGCTGCCGATCAGCCAGTTCCGCAACCGGGTCGGCTGCCAACCGAACATGGTCGCCGGAACCAAGATCATGATCGTCATCACCAGGATCGCAACCACGCACACCGCCATCAGCAACGCACCGTCGGCGACACCATCGAGCGAGACCTCACTGAGCTCGGGAACCCACCCGATCGGGTCGGACTCCAGCCCGATCGGCGGCATCGTCGGCACGACGTGAATCTCCGGAGAGTTCGTCGGGGTCGCGGTCAGAACCGGCGTCGGCGCGTACGGCGCGCAGTCAGCCGGGGTGATCATCGGGGTGCAGCTCATTGCGACACCGCCTTTCCGTTCTCGGTTCGGTCTGAGACCTGGGGGTTTTTGTGATCAGCGGCTCCGCCCGCGATCACCCGGAGCCCGGGTCGCAGGTCAGGAGAGGACGTCTCGGCCTTCTGCTTGGCCAGGAATTCGTCCAGATCAATCAGCCGCATCTGCGGCCCGTCGGTGGTGTCCAGGCCCGCCGCTGCTGTCCGGATCACCGTCTTGACCGCCTCGCCGCGGCAGTAGTAGGCCAGGCCGACGCATTCAGCCGACTTCGCGACCCGGTGGGCCTGGAACACCGCACTACGCGCCGCGACAATGCTTTTCGCGGTCAGCTCGACTTCGACCGCCCACAGATCGCCAGCAGGGGTGACGTAGCGGCCGTCGTGAATGTGCTGCCGCGACTCCCCCTGCTTGGTCGGGCCGACTTCCCCACGCAGTAGACGTTCGGCGGTCCAGCGATCGAGATCTGTGCCAGTGAGCGCCAGCCGCAGTTGAAGGACGGCCTTCGTGTGCGCGGCCATCTTGGGGGTCGGCACCCAATAGCGCACCTGCCTGCCCAGCAGCGCCTCCGCCGACGACTTCGTCGGGAAGATCCAGGACGGCCCCGGTACCGGGCGCAGGCGCCGGTCGCTGACCATTCCGGCGGCGGTCCACTTCGCCGTGATCCTGTAGGCGCGATTGACGCTCACACCCAGCATCTCGGCGACTAAATCCATTGGTGCGCCGTACATTTCGGCCAGGATCGTGAGACCGGACATGTCCCGCGGTGAGAGTCGAAAACTCATCGGTCCATCCCTTCTCGTTCGGTATTGCGGGCAAGCGCGTCGGCCAGTGCGCTGCCCGATGTCGTGTAGCTGCCCAGCGCGCTCGTCGGCGCATTCCAAGCAGGTCCGGGATCTCCGGTCGGCTCGTCGAACTCGGCACGGGCCACGCCTCGGCGTTCCGCGGCGCGCAGCTGGCGCTCGCGGGTGGCCTTGGCCAGCGCCGCTCGTTGCGCCTCGCTCGGCTGACGTTTCGGCGCGGCCTTCGCCACGTCGAAAAGGTGCGCTACCAGCGGCTCTTTGCGGCTGCCGCGTGAGCGGGTGATCCGGCCCGCGATGTCTTGGCCGTTCGGGCGCAAACCCTCAGCAGCCAACTGGCGACGTGTGCGCAAATGCTCTGGCGCGGTCCGCCATTCGTAGGTCGGAATCCCCTCACTCATCGCGTCACCTGAGTGGGCTGAACCCGCTGCACATGCACGCAATCGGTGCGCTCCACTTCGTGCGCCCGGCAGATATTCGGGGACTCGACGTAGGACTGCTGGTCAATCCAGGCGACCGAGCAGCCGACCATCCCGATCAGGACACAGATGGCCAGCACGATCAGACGCAGAGCAGGCGGCAGGTGGTTCACCGGGGCGTAGACCGCGCCGATCCCGGCGAACTCCGGCCGAGACATCGACCCAAGCGCGCTGCGCCCGACCCGGTTGCGGTCCTCATGAGGGGCCCGGAACATTCCGCCGCTCATCGCTCCGAACCGTCCCGCTCGGCGGCGCGTGCCATCACGTCTGCGATCGCATTGCCCGACTCATTGCCTGTCGTGGCCTGCTCGATGTGCGGTGCAGTACGGACCTGTCCCGCGCATTCCCGCGAGAGGTCGAGCCAGGCCTCGTCCAGTACCGAGTTCCTGATCCAAGCGCCAAGGTTGCGCCCGGCGTACTCGACTTGCACTGCGCTGGCCACGAATCGACGTGTTTCGGGGTCGTACCCGGTGAAGTACTGGTCACCGTTACTTCGCAGACCAACCAGCTTGGCGTGCAGCGCTTTTGCGCGCCGACGCATCGCCGCCTGATCCTGGATCAGACAATCCAGCTCAGCCAACAAATCGGCAGGGTCCTGGAACTGCTCCGCGCTGCGCTCGGTGCTCATCGCCGTACCCCCGCCCGCTTCGACGAGCGCCACAGCCACACAGCACCGACGACCATCAGGACGAATCCCAGGACGTCCGGCGCGATCAGCGCCAGCGAACCAACGGACAACAGCGCAACGGCGATCGTGAACGTCTTGGCGCGCATCACAGCTCACCGCCCCGGCAACGACGTTCGCGACCCCGGCGACGCGACTGCGCCGACTTGAGTGCCAGACGGGTGTAGTGCGCCTTACGTGCCTGATCCGCGCGGTAGGCGCGTTCCTCCGGGCTGAGCAGCCCATCAGGGTCGACCAGACGGTCGAACTTGCTCTGCATCGCCGCGCGGGCCTTTGCGGTCCGCTCGGCACGGTCACCGGTCCGAGACCACGACTCGTGCGCCGCGATCCTCGCCTGCAAGGTGCGTTCGGTCGGCGTGCTCATGCCACACCGCCTGCAGCCAGCTCGGCCGGACGAACCAGCGCAAGCAGTTCGGAGCGCTCGACGCGGAGCAGGCGCCCGTTGATCCGGTACCCAGCGATATCGCCAGCTGCGATCCAGTTTCGGATCGTCTTCGAGTCGACGTCGATCAATGCGGCAGCCGTCTTCAAGCTGATCAGATTTCGCGACTCGGATGCGGATTTATCCACGTTCCATCTCCTTGCAAAGTGGGAAAGTTCCTGTCTTTCACCACTTTTCGGGAATTTGGAGGACTACTTCACCGCATAGGTGGACGAACGCAGACGTCTGACGTAGAGTTAAGACGTCCCTAGACGTCCCTTGGAGGAATCATGGCGAACGAACGACTTCGCGAGGCGCTCCTGCGCAATGGCCTCGACATTTCCGACGTCGCCGATCGTGCTGGCGTGGACTCGAAGACAGTCGAGCGCTGGATCACCAAGGGGCGCGCGCCGTACCCGCGCCATCGGCACGCAGTCGCGGCGCTCGTTCGGGAGTCCGAGAACTACCTGTGGCCGGACGCCGTGTCGTCAGAACGACGAGCGGAGGTCAGCGAGTCCGAGGTGATCACGGTATTTCCCCACCGCAACGACATCCCTTCGGACCTGTGGCGGCGGCTGCTGGCCTCCGCGACAGAGCGGCTGGACATCCTCGTGCTCGCAGGACTGTTCCTCGCCGAGGAGCCCGAGTTCACCAAGGCCGTCCGGAAACGCACCCGCGAAGGATTGAAAGTGCGGATGATCTTCGGTCGGCCGACCGCACCCGAAGCTGATAAGCGCAGCGCGGAGGAACGCCTGGCGACGGGAACCGTGGGGGCACGAATCAACAACGCCCTCGCGCTGGTCCGGCATCTAGGCGATATCGACGGCGTGGAGCTCCGCTATCACGACACCACGCTGTACAACTCGATCTTCCGATTCGACGACGAGATGATCGTCAACATGCACGCCTACGGTCTCCCCGGCGCCCATGCCCCCGCGATGCACATCCGCCAACTGCCCGCCGGCGACCTTTTCGATACGTACATGACTAGTTTTGAGTACGTGTGGGCCACGGCGACGGAGGACGACGGCAATGGGACGAATCGACTACTTCCATGACCCGGCAGCACCGCAGCCGAACGCCATTAAGGTGGCGGTCAGCGCGGTGGTGCTCGACAAATCAGGTCGAATCTTGATGATCCGGCGTACAGATAACGACCTGTACGCCATACCAGGCGGCGGACTCGAAGCAGGCGAGACAGTCAGCGAAGCCGTGGCGCGCGAAGTCCTCGAGGAGACTGGCATTCGCGTGGAGGTCACCGACCTCGTTGGGGTCTTCTCGAACCCGGAGCACGTCATCGCCTACGACGACGGCGAAGTCCGGCAGGAGTTCTCGATCTGCTTCCGTGCACGACCAACCGGAGGATCGCTGCGCACCAGCGAGGAGTCCAAAGAGGTCTTGTGGGTGGCACCTGGCGCGCTCGACTCGCTCGACATCCATCCGTCGATCAACCTGCGGATCAAACGCGCCTTGGAAGCAGCGTCGCCGTATTTCACCTGACCTCGACGCCAGCGAGCTGCGCGGCAGCGACTGTGCGTTCAGCCGCGGCTACCAACTGAGGCGCTGACTCCTCGACAGAAGCAGATACGACGTGGTCGGGCCCGTAGCGGTCGAGAACTTCCGCGATCCGACTCCGAACGTCGGTACGTGCACCTGTCGGCGTTGTGGACATGTCGGCCCACCACAGAGCATCACGCAGCGGCGTCTGTTCGTCCTCCCACAGCAATGGCACACCGCGGCGGCGGGCTTCGACACACGCACACGAATGGTTCGCGACTAGTGCACACAGCCTCTGCGATGCGCCCTGAGCGCGAAGGAACTCGGCACCGTCGACCGGATGGAATCCCGTTGTAGCCAAACCGGCGCTGTACCCGATGTCGTGCAGCCAGGCCGCGGCCACGAGCATCTCCGGATCGTCGACCGCGTCGGCCACCGTTGTTGCCCGTAGTGCCACACCCTCGACATGTCGGAGTCGACGCGGCAAATCCCGGAGCTGCTCACGGGCGACCCGTTCAGCCCACGCCACGAGATCGTCGTTCATGACACTCACGGTATCGCCAGCACACGACTGCGCGCACTACCGAGCCGTCCGTCGGCGTCGGCCTACAGCTGATCGCCTAGCCGCGCCCTTCGGTGCGCATCTTTTGCCCGCTCATCGGCCACCGACTTGCCGTACCGGTCGAGCATCTGACGTGATCGCCAGCCTGCCAACATCATCAGATCCTGCTCCTGGCCGCCGTTGGCTAGCCAGTTGTGCGCGAACCAATGCCGAAGCATGTGGGGGTGGATGTGTTCGATCCCTGCCGATGCTGCGCGCCGTTCCAGCATCTGCCGAATACCGTGGTCGGTCATCGGACCCATTCGGCCCAACCACAGCGCTGGCTGGCCGTTCACCGCCTTCGGGTGCTTGGCGCGAACGCGAAGATACTTGCGGATGGCCGTCCTGGTCTTGTCGCCGAACGGCGTCGACCGGGGGCGGCGGCCCTTGCCGAGTACCAGCACCGTGTTCTCTGCGAAGTCGAGATCATCCAGCCCGAGCCCCGCCACTTCGCCGCAGCGGCAGCCAGTATCGGCGAACAGGCGGATGATCGCGTTGTCCCGGCGGTCATCGAAACTCGGTCCCGAGCACTCGTTCAACAAGGTGCGTAGAGAGTCCGCGTTGGGCACGGGCACGATCTTGTCGGGTGCGTCGGGTAGCGACAGCCGATCGAATGGGTCCGCGGGGATGATCTCCTCGGCGAACAGGTACTTGAAGAACTGCTGCAAGCTGCGGTACTGGCTGCGCGCGTACTGAGGTGAAAGCAGCTCGCCCGTGCGGGAATTTGGCCGAGTCAGCAGGTGCTCGATGTAGCCACCGATGACGTCGCGCGAGATGGCCGGCGCGTCCGTCGGCAGGGACATCTCGACCAGGTAGGCGGCGAAGTAGTCGATGTGAGTCGCGTAGCCGTCGATCGTCCGCTTGCTGCGGTTCTTCCGGCGCAACTCCGTGGTGAAGTCGTCCTTCAGCTCCCGAATATCGTCAAGATCAAGGCCTCCCATGGCCTCCACAGTACGGCAATAATCCATTGGTTCACATGCACTGTGCTGGATCAAAATGTCTGGTGCGAATCAGAGATTCGCAGGTCAGAGGGGGAAAGTGGGGCGGGTGGGGCTCGAACCCACGACCAGCGGATTATGAGTCCGCGGCTCTAACCGACTGAGCTACCGCCCCTCGCCGCGGGGGTCTCCGCGGGCGAGTCGCATGGTACCCGGCGGAGTGCGGGGTTGACCACTTGGCGCGGTGGTCGTGTCGGGCTGAATACAGGAACGGCGATCGGGGCGCGGCTTCCGAGGAAGACGCGGCGACCGATCGCCGTTGTGTGCTACACCCGAGGGTAAGGGTTACGAGCGCTCGGCTCGTTGGCCTCCCCGCACTCGAACTTCGCGGTCGCGACGTTCGATGTTGCCCCCTGGGTTGCTGGCCACCTTGATGACTCCTACTACCAACAACAGAACCGCAGCTATCACTGCGACGATAATCAGTCCCTGCACGAACATAACTTAACGTGTATTCCGTTGCGGCGCACAATAAGTTACAATGACGCGCCGATCGTCAACAAGGTACGGCCAAGGGCGGAGCGGCCTTCGATCGCCGCATGAGCCTGTCGCACGTCCTCGATCGGGAAGGTTTGCCCGATAACGACTTCGAGCGAGCCCGTGGCTACCGCTTCCTGAGCGCGGTCAGTGATGCCGACCCAATCGACGTCGTCGCCGACGATATCGAACAGGCCGAGTACCGTGACGCCACGTGCGACGGCCGCATCGGTGTCACCCTGCGCGAAATCACCTGCGGCGGAACCATATCCGAGGAACAGGCCCTTGTCGGATGCGGCGATCAACGCAGCGCCACCAATGGCACCACCCGCGCCGTCGAACACGACCGACGCTCCCCCGCCGGTGATCTCGCGGACTTGCTCCTCCCAGCCCTCGGCGGAGTAGTCGACTACCGCGGTGGCACCCAATCGTGTTGCCAGCGCGAGCTTTTCCGGACCGCGGGCCGCGGCGACAACCTGCGCGCCCGCTGCGACCGACAGCTGGATGAGCAGGGTGCCGAGTCCTCCTGCGGCGGCGGTGATCAGAACCCACGAATTCTGTTGCACCGCAGCCCTGTCGAAGACAGCAAGGGCGGTGCGACCGTCATGGGCGAGGCCGACGGCTTGCTGGGTGGTGAGCGCGTCGGGGATCTCGGTCAGAGTGGCGGCCTTGGCAAGGGATTTCTCGGCGTAGCCGCCGATGGGCAGGCCCCCGCCGATGCCGCTCGCGGCGGTCTGGGTGACGACGCGCTTGCCGAGCCAGCCGGGGTCGACCTCGGCGCCGACCGCGCTCACCACGCCACCGATCGCACCACCGGGGACGTAGGGCAGACTCAGCGGGAAGAAGTCCTGACCCCATCCGCTGCGCAGCCGGGTGTCGAGGAACATCACGTCGGCGACCTCGACGTCGACGACCACCTCGGCCGAATCCGGTTGTGGCGCCGGGAATTCCAACACTTCCAGGACCTCTGGCCCACCGAATTCCTTGACCTGCACTGCACGCATGGCGACTCCTTCGTGACGTTGACCGAACGAGTCAAGGATGAAACCTCGAGCCGAGTTCAGGTCAAGCGCACTAGGACGTAGGTCACACGATCAGGAACCGCCGCCGCAGCTGCTACTGCTCCCACCCCCGCAGCTGCTGCTACTCCCGCCGGAACAACTGCTGCTACTTCCGCCGTTGCAGCTACTGCTGCTCCCACCGCCGCAGCCACTGTTCGAACCCCCACCGCAGCTACCGGACGGACCGCCCGGATCCCACGGCTGACCCGAGGTCCCGTCGACGTATCCGGCCATCCCGGCCGACCCGGCCACCCATCGCCGGTCCAGCGGGGGCGCACCCTGCGGCTGACTCGACTTCTTGATCAGCCACACGATGGTCGTCACCACCGCGCCGATACACATCGCTATGAAACCGAGCACGAGCATTATCACCATGCCCGCAGGCTAACGCCCGAACCCGCCCCAAGCACCCCCACCTCCAGTGGCCTTACAGTGAATTGTGGCGTTCTCTTTCCTCCGGCCCGGCACACGGCAAGTCGACCTCCCCACCGTCGACCGCACCGTCGCCGCCCTGCATCTGCCCGAAGCGATCTTCAAGACCTCGCCCTGGCAACCTCGCGAACTCGTGGAAACCGGTCTGCGCCAATGGTTACGGTGCTGCGGCGCCGCCATTCGCGACGACCAGGTGATCGGCATGCCCTCGCACGCGGTCGACGAGGCGTGGCACGGCTTCATTCTCTGCACCCAGCTCTACGCGAACTTCTGCGAGCAGGCTTACGGACGTTTCCTGCACCATTTCCCGGAGGGCGTCGGGGAGAGCACGCAGAATCACGGCACCATGGTCGAACAACTGGGCCGCACCGTGGTCGCCTGGTCGCTGGTGGCGCGACCGGACGAAGAGTGCGTGCTGTGGGACCTGGACCGCAAGGTCGGCGTCGAGGACCCATGGGGCGTGGACGCCCGGCACGTTGCCGCCGTGGAGGAGCAACTGCGCCGGGCGTAGCCGACTCAGACCAGCTTCATCCGGCGGGCGGCGAACCGCACCGCGCCGGGTGCGATCCGGTTGATCCGATACTGCACCCACGATTCCGGCGTCACCGGCACGATGTCGCGCCCGGTCCGCACGGCCTTCACGATCTGCGCCGCCACCCGGTCGGGGGTGTAGCCGCGCCGCTCGTAGAGCTTGTCGAACTTCTGCTGCGCGGCCGCCTCTTCCTCGGCGGAGACGCCCGAGATGCGGGTGGTGGCAACGATATTCGTATGCACGATGCCCGGGCACACCGTCGACACCGAGATGCCGCGGTCGGCGAGTTCGGCACGCAGGCAGTCGGAGAACATGAACACCGCCGACTTACTGGTGGCATAGGCCGCCATGTCACGCTGTGGACTGTAGGCAGCCATGCTGGACAGGTTCACGATGTGCCCGCCGAGCCCACGATCGGCCATCGCCGCGCCGAAAGCCCGGCAGCCGTTGACGACACCGCCGAGGTTGATCCGCAGCACGCGGTCGAACTCTTCCGACGGAGTGTCGAGGAACCCGCCTGCCTGGCCGACACCGGCATTGTTGACCAGCACATCGGGCACGCCGTGCGCGGCGATCACCGTGTCGGCGTGCGCGCGCACCGCGTCCTCGTTCGACACATCGAGCGGATAGGAGTGCGCCACACCACCTTCGGACGCGACGAGCTCGGCGGTGGCCTTGGCGGCGATCTCGTTGACATCGGAAACCACCACTTCGGCACCGAGCCGCGCGAACGCCAGCGCGGTCTCCCGGCCGATGCCGCTACCCGCACCGGTGACGACAACCAGCTTGTGCTCGAATTCCCTATGCGCAGTGCCCACTTCGGCCCTGGCCAGTCCGCGCGAGATGCCCGCACCGTCGAGCGCGTCGATCAGCTCGGTGGTCGCGGTCGCGAGGAGCTCCGGATGTGAGAACGGCATCCAGTGCCCGGCGGGAACGTCACGACGCCAGAGCCGGTCGGTCCACTTGCTCGAATCGTCGTAGCCCGCGGGCCGCACGGCGACATCGCGTTCCGCCACGATCAACTGCACCGGCACCTCGGTGTGGCGCTCGCGCGGGGACAGCATCCTGGCCACGATGTTGGCACGATAGATGAGCAGCCCGTCGACCATGTCGCGGCGGAAGGTCGGGCCGAGCTTCACATTGGCGGCGGGGGTGTCGTTCATGAGGGAAACCGCGCGCTGCCACACCTTTTCGGTGCCGATGGCGTTGAACGTGGCGCGCGGCAGCCCGGGAGTCATGAAGAAGAAGGTGTAGGCCGAGGAGGCGAGCTGGGTCATCGGCTGCCACACATTGCGCAGGGTGGGGCGGGAGAGCCGGTCGCGCACCCAGCTGGACAGGTGGTCGAGGTTGGGGCCGGAGACCGAGGTGAACGAGGCGACGCGCGCGGTGGCCTGCGGCTCGCACACCGCTTCCCACACCTGCACCGAACCCCAGTCGTGGGCGAGTACATGCACGGGACGGTCGGGGCTCACCACGTCGATCACGGCGTAGAAGTCGCGCGCGAGTTCGTCGAGACGGAAGTCGTCGGTGCGCTGGGTGCGGGTGGATTCACCGTGGCCACGGGTGTCGTAGGCGACCACGTGGAAACGCTCGGTGAGCAGCGGAATCACCCTGTCCCACAGGTGATGTGTGTCGGGCCAGCCGTGCACGAGCACGATGGTGTCGGCGGCCGGGTCGCCGTATTCGAACACGGCGATGTCGAAATCACCGCTGCGGACGGTGCGCTGGTTCGCAGGCTGCGGGCTGTCGTTCGTCATGATCTGTCGGACTCCCTGTCCACTGAGTTGTCCCCGAAAAAATTCACAGGTCGAGCACCAATCGCTCACCGCGGGAACGGGATACACACGCGAGCATGGCACCCTCGGCACGATCGGCATCGGAGAGCACGGTCTCGCGATGGTCCGGAACACCTGCGCGGACCCGCACCACGCAGGTGCCGCAGAAACCCTGCCTGCACGAATAGGGCTGGTCGGGGCGCGTATCGAGAATGGTGTCGAGCACGGTGCGGTCGGCATCGACGGTGAGCACCTCGCCGCTGGAGGCGAATTCGATCTCGAACGGCGTGCCGTCGACGACCGGCGGCGGCGAGAATCGCTCGAAATGCAGCTCCACTTCGGGCATCTCGCGCACCGCGGTGACGATCGCCGAGGTCATCGGGGTCGGGCCGCACGCGTAGACGGCGGTGCCGGGACCGACGCCGGTCAGCAGATCCGCCGCGGCGGGCAGACCGTGTTCGTCATCGGTGCGCACTACGACATTCGCGCCGAAACTCTCGATCTCGGCCAGGAACGGGATGGTGTCGCGGCTGCGTCCGCTGTAGACCAGCGTCCACGGCACACCGAGCCGGTGCGCGAGCCGGGCCATCGGCAGAATCGGCGTGATGCCGATGCCACCGGCGACGAAATGCAGTCGCCGCGAGGGTGATCCGTGCCCCGGCACCGCGAACGGGAAGGCATTGCGTGGCCCGCGGACCACCAATCGACTGCCCACCGGCAGTGCGTCGTGCACCTCGATCGAGCCGCCGCCACCGCCGGGAATCCGGCGCACCGCGACCCGGTAGGCGCGTTGGTCTGCGGGGTCGCCGCACAGCGAGTACTGCCGTAGCCGGCCCGACGGCAATTCGAGGTCGAGGTGCGCGCCGGGCCGCCAGCGTGGCAGGACGCGGCCGTCGGGTGACTCGAGGCGCAGGCTCACCACATCCTGGTCGTGCGCTTCGATCCGGCGTTCGGTCACCACCACGGGCAGGCGGCGGTCGTCGACGCGCGGTCGCAGATCATGGCGGTTGACCAGCGCGGTCCAGCGCAGCCGGGCGGTCGCAACCGCGTCGATGATCTTGATCGCCGGGTCGTGACGACGCTTGCCGTAGAGGTCGGCCGGGATGTCGCGAGTGGTCACGATGCGGCCGCGCGGGCACCCGGCGAAGCGGCCAGGTAGGCGATGGCCTGCGCCGTGGAGCCGACCGATTGCGGGTTGTACCCGGGCTGGAAGGTCGACAGCGCACTCACCAGCAACGACGGAACGCCGGGCAGCGCACCACGCCACATCGCCGCGAACACCCCGCCGAGCAGCCGCGTGTAGCCCCGATCGGACAACTGCGGGTCCTGCTGCACAAGGAAGCGCGCCCCACGCACCAACACCACGAGGAAGATCGGGAAAACCAGCGTCATCGCCGCGCAGCGGCGCACGTACCCGACCCCGAAGTACTCCGCGACGTCGTGGGCGACATTGCGATGCTCGACCTCTTCGGCACCGTGCCAGCGGAACAGGTCGACCATCCGCGGGTCGGCGCCGAACTTCTCCAAGTCGGCGTTGAGAATCCAGTCGCCGAGCCAGGCGAAGAAATGTTCGAGGCAGGCGATGAAGGCGAGCCGTTCCACCAGCATCTGGCGGCCGACGCGATCCTCGCCGCGCGTTCCGAGCGAGATGCGGAACAGGTATTCCATCTGCCGCAGGTAGGGGTCCGCGTCGACGCCGTGCGCGGTGAAGACGTCCTCGAGCACCTTGCCGTGGGTCTGCGCGTGCATGGACTCCTGGCCGATGAAACCGAGCATGTCCTCGCGCAGCTTCTCGTCCTTGACGTAGGGCAACGCCTCGCGATAAGTCTCGATGAACATGCGCTCGCCCTCGGGCAGCAGCATGTTCAGCGCGCTGATCAGATGACTGGCGATGGGTTCGGCGGACATCCACTGAAGGTCGACGCCGGACCAGTCGAAGGTGACATTGCGCGCGTGCAACGCCACCACGCCCGGATCGATCTCCGGATTTTCTCTTCCCCAAGGAAATAACTTCATCGGTACTCCTCGATCAACCGCGCACGGTTACCCGCACACCAGGTCGCGACGTTGCGTCCTACTCGGTAGCTCCGATGATACAACTATCCATAACTTTACGTAACACCTAAATTTGTCATGCGGCTTCACCGAAGATCGCCAGCGCGACCGGCGCGGCCACCAACAACGCGCACATCACGGCGTTGAGGACCTTGTACCGGACCAGAATCCCGACGTATTCGCGCAAGACGGCGCTGGGTAGGTAATAGCGCGCCGTCGGAGCGCCGACGGCCTGGGCGTCGAGCCCGACCGAGCGGGCGAGCAAGGCGGTCCGCAGGACATGGAAATTGCTGGTGACCAGCAGGATGCGACTCTCGATCCCGTGTCGGGCGAGCAGTTCCCGGCTGAACAGGAGGTTCTCACGGGTAGTCGTCGAGCGATCCTCCCGCAGGATCTCGTCGTCGCGCACACCGTGCTCGACCAGGTAGGCGGCCATCGCGGTACTTTCGGCGACCTTCTCGTCGGAACCCTTGCCACCGCTGGTGACCAGCAGCGGTGCCGGGCCGCGCGCGGCGCGCCAGATACCCAGCGCGCGGTCGAGCCTGCTCGCCAGCAACGGTGGGACCCGGTCACCGAGCAGGCCGGAGCCGTGCACGACGATCGCGACGGCATCGTCGGTGCGGGTCACCCAGCCGTAGACGACCGAATAGAACAGGAAAGCGACCAGCACGAATCCGAGATAGGCGGCGACGAGCACTACCGCCAGCAGCAACACCCCGAACACCGTTCCCTCGGCGATCACCGCCATCAGCAGCAGCACATACGGAACCAGCAGCGCGAGGCCGAGACCGAGGGAGAGCAGGTTCGCCAGGCGCACGCCCTCGCGGCGCAACATCACCACGCCGTTGACCATCAACAGCCCGGCCAGGGTCAGCACCAGCAGCGGCGACATCGCGAGCGCGAAGAAGACCAGAGTTCCGACGGCAGCTCCTTCGGCGCCCGAACCGATCAGCGCGGCGCCCACACACAGAATTCCGAGCAGCAGCACCACTCCATTGCTGAATCGGCGCCGCTCCTGACGGAAGCACAGCGCGAACACACCGAGCAGAACCACACCTATCGCCAGCAAGATCACCAGCCCACCCTAATGAGCACGGGGCTCGCAGCGATCGCCAGTCCCTGACGGATGGCCTGAGCAGAACACGGAAATAGACTTGAACAGCTACTAGCAAGCAATCAGCGCTCGGCGGCGAACCTTCGCTTCAGCAGTACGCCCGGATCCCACCGGCGTCCGCGACGTCGCGTCAGCGGGTAGCAGGCGAACCCGATGGCGGCCGCGCTCGCGTGCCCGATATCGGTGAACGTGCGGTTGAGGAAGATCGGCGGAACCACCACCGCGAGCACCGCGAGCACGTACACCCAGCGCCACGGCGTCACGAACCGGTAGGCGAGCACCGCGGCGACACCGGCCAACCCGTAGCTCACGCCCACATCGAGGATGTACATCGCCCGTTCGGGCGCGTCCTCGCTACGGATCGCCCACAGCACCACGCCCTGGCTGAGATAGGTGGCGCCCACGTGCGCGAGCACCACGACCACGAGCCAGCGCAGGGTGCCGAGCCAGCGTTCGGCATTGGCGTGAAAGAGCGTGAACAGCACCGCGTAGGCGAGCCATCCGCTGCCATCGGTCCAGAACGCGCTGGTGATCAGCACGCGCACGGGGTCTTGGCCGAGGTGGTGCAGGTTCGTCGACCGGTGATCGAGCCACACCCTGGCTTCCTCCGGTGGCAGGAGATCGATGATCACCGTCGTCACGGCGAGAGCGGTCAGCCACAGGTAGGTGCCGGGCGCGCTGCGGATCCACCGCCACCCGCGGTTCGCCATCCTGCTCGGTGCGCCCACCGGATCAGTGTGCCAGGCACGGATTGCCACAGCATTGCTGTGGACTCCTGTTTCCTCGGCCGATCCGCGGGTAGGCGGCCATCAGAGTCGACATCCCGATCGGAGGAGGAGCAGGTTATGCCCCAGCAAGCGTGGAGCGACAAGCGCGAACGGCAGTACAAGGACATCAAGAAATCGGAGCGCGAGCGTGGCCGCAGCGAGAAACGCTCCGAGGAGATCGCCGCGCGGACGGTGAACAAGACTCGCGCCCAGCACGGCGAGACGAAGGGGTCGGGCGGTCAACGGAGCCAGGGCAGCGGCAAGACCCGCGATCAGCTCTACGAGGAAGCCCGCCGCCGCAATATCGACGGCCGCTCCAAGATGAACAAGCAGGAATTGGCCAACGCTCTCGGCCGCAGCTGACCCCACTGCGAAAGGTGCGCCATGCAGCTCGGATTCAAGTTGGCGGCCGAGGCATTCGGCCCGAAAGAGCTTGTTCGACAGGCAGTTCGGGCCGAAGCGGCCGGTTTCGATTTCGTCGAGATGAGCGACCACTTCCACCCGTGGCTCGATAATCAAGGCCACTCACCGTTCGCGTGGACCGTACTGGGAACGATCGCGGCCCGCACCGAGCAGATCGGGCTGGCTACCGGCGTGACCTGCCCGATCATCCGCTATCACCCGGCGATCATCGCTCAGGCCGCCGCCACCACGGCGCTGGTGTCCGACGGGCGGTTCACCCTGGGAATCGGTTCGGGCGAGCGGCTCAACGAACACGTTGTCGGCCATGAGTTTCCAGCGGTGGCGATCCGGCAGCGGATGTTGCGTGAGGCGCTCGAGATCATCCGATTGCTGTGGCGCGGCGGTTACCGCAGCTACTACGGCGAGTTTCTGGAGCTGTCGGACGCGCGGGTGTTCGATCTGCCGGAGACGCTGCCGGTTATCGCGGTGGCCGCGGGTGGGCCCAGCGCGGCGAAGATCGCCGCAGAACTCGGCGACGGACTGTTCGCCACCGAGCCGGATCCCGAACTCGTGCAGACCTTTCAGCAGCACGGAGGCTCGGGGCCGCGCTATGTCGAAGTGGGTGTCGCCTTCGCCGAGACCGATCGCGAGGGCGCCGAAGCCGCGCTGTCGACGAACCGGTGGTCGACCGGGGGCTGGAAGGTGATGAGCGAGCTGCCCAATCCGGCGAACTTCGCTGCCGCCTCGAGCACCGTGCGAGTCGACGACATGCTCGAATCCTTTGTCTGCGGCAATGATCCGAAACGCTACGTCGAGGCGGTACGCAAGGCCGCCGACGCGGGCTTCGATCATGTGGTGCTGATGAACGCGGGACCCGATATGGACGCGTTCCTCGATTTCTACAGCAGCGAACTCGCGCCCCTGTTGCGCTCGGAGATCTGACCCGCGCTCCGGAGGGAGGCAGGCGCGAATGACCATGCACGTCGGGACGTCCGGCTGGCAGTACCGCGACTGGCGCGGCGTGCTCTACCCGCAGGGACTGCCAGTGCGGCGGTGGCTCGAACACTATGCGCAGGAGTTCGCGACGGTGGAGTCGAACAGCGCGTTCTATCGGCTGCCGAGCCTGGAGAACTTCGCCGCGTGGCGGGAGCGCACGCCCGAGGGCTTCGTGATGGCGGTGAAGGCGAGCCGCTACCTGACCCACATCAAGCGATTGCGGGATCCGGCCGAACCGGTGCGGCGCCTGCTCGACAGGGCCGAGGGGCTGGGCGAGCGGCTCGGTCCGATCCTGCTCCAGCTGCCACCGACCCTGCGCGCGGACCCTGATCTGCTCGACAACTGTCTGCGCTGCTTCCCCGACTCGGTACGAGTGGCGGTGGAACCGCGCCACGAATCGTGGTGGACGGACGAGACCCGCGCCGTCCTACAATCCCGTGGCGCCGCGCTGACCTGGGCGGACCGCGATTCCCGGCCGGTCGCACCGCTGTGGCGGACCACCGACTGGGCCTATCTACGTCTGCACGCCGGCCGAGCCACTCCCCTGCCGTCCTACGGCAAGCAGGCATTGAGCGGCTGGGCGCATCGGCTGCTCGACACCTGGTCACCCGACGCCGACAGCTACGTCTATTTCAACAACGACCACGGCGGCGCGGCGGTGCGTGATGCCGCGACCTTCGCCCACCTGGCTGCGGCCGCGGGCGCGGATGCCACTCGCGTGCCCGATGTACATGCGACCGCAGGCTGATCGGCGAGCAACTGCGCGCAGGATAAACGGCGAACCCCGCCTCGAGGCCGCGCGATCGAGGATCCGTCGCGCAGTCGGAGGCGGGGTCAACCGGATGTCACCAGCCGGGATCGGTGTCCAGGGGGACGTTGATCCAGCTCGGGCGGGACGGATCCAGCTCGAGGTGCTGGGTGCGTAGGCCGCTTTCGTTCAGCAACGGGCGCAGCGGGATTCCGCTGGGGAAGTTGCTCGCGAAGACGTCGACGCGCAGGCGGTGGCCGGGGAGCAGGACGCCGTCGGTGGCGCGGACGCCGATGTCGATCGTCGTCGGCTCGCCGGGCACGATCGGCTGACGGGTATCCAGGGTGAGGTACGGATACGGGTCGGTGTAGTCGCCGTTCGGTGAGCGGGTCGCCTTGGGCTCGTCGACCGTGCGCAACGACGCCGTCAGCTGGCCCTGCGACCAGACCGTCGAAGTACCGTCGGGCGCTACATCATTCACCGTCACCGTCCAGTAGCCGTCGGTGGCGTCGAGCACGGTGTTCAGGTGCGCGGCGATCGACCCGGAGATCCTCGTCGGCTGCGAGACCGGCGCCGTGGTGAAGGTGAGCGCGGCCCCTTCACTGATCCGGGCGTCCTTCGAGCAGACGTCGGGGAGCGGAATCAGTCCGGCCGTACCCTGTGCGGCATCACGTGAGCAGATGGTGGTCAGACTCGGATCCACCGAGAGCCGCTGTGCGGCACCGGGAGCGGTGCGCAGGCTGCCGTCGTGGCGAGCGCCCGGCGCGGTGCCGGAGGAGGCCGCGTCGAGGTACAGCCGCCGGTGCTGCATGCCGGGCCGAGGGAAGGCGACGTCGGTGGTCCACTGCTTACTTCCCTGCTGCCACAAGGTGACCGGGTCGTAGCGATCGATGCCGTTGTCGATTCCCTTGAGCCACTTGTCGAACCACGCGCGCTGCAACGATTCCAGCGGCGCGGGCGCACCCGGCTGACCGAGGCCCGAGCTCACCGTCACGTGGTAGACGTCGTCCATGACGAGCTTCTTCTGCTCGGCGGGCACGTTCACCGCGTTGTAGATGCGCGGGGTGGAGTAGGTGAAGATGTCGTGCCAGCCGCCGTAGAGGAAGGTCGGCACCTGCACCTGTTCGGGCGCGCCGACCCATGCGGTCCGCAGCGGGCTCTCGTCGTCGAGGATCGAGGCCATCTCCGGCGGGATCTGGTCGATGTTCGGGGTGGTCAGCGCGGCGATGAGGACGTTGAAGAAGGTGAACGGATCAGTCACCCTGTCGCGCAGCCAGACCCAGTCGAATTTCCCGTTCAGCATCGACATCAGGTCGGGCAGCAGTTTCGCACCGTCGACGGCGAGCAGCCAGGCCGGGATGAACCCGATCCCGAGCGCACCACCGGGGGCCGCGACATCGCGGATCAGGTCGCTGCCCGGCACGACCGGGAAGATCGCCTTGAGCGCCTCGGGATGCCGCTGCGCGGTCTGGAGCTGGTTGATCCCCGAGTAGGAGATGCCGCTCATTCCGATCTTGCCGTCGGACCAGCGCTGTTTCGCCGCCCAGTCGACTACTTCCACACCGTCGATTTGCTCGCGTTCACCGAACACCTGCCAGGTGCCCTGCGAGAAACCGGTGCCGCGCACGTCGACGACCACCTGGGTGTAACCGCCGCGGATCAGGTTCCGGTCGACGCCGAAGGTGCGCGCCGCGCCGCCGGGCAGCGCGTGCATGATGTCGCTGAGGCTGCTGAAACCGAACGGCGAGAAGTCCAGGTTCTGCAACACCGGCATCAGCAGGTCCGACAGGCCGGGCACCGCGAGCGCCGAGTCGGCGAGGTTGGAGACCAGCTTGGTGTAGGGCGTCATGTTGACGATGGTGGGCGTCGGCTCCGCGACGGGCTGACCGTCCGCACCGGCCGGGTGATAGACGTTGGCTTTCAATACGGTGCCGTCACTCATCGTGATCGGCACGTCCCACTCGATGAAGACGTTGGGGTACTGCTGCGGCCCGTTGTGGGTGGCGACGAACTGCGCGTCGAGACCCTCGGCGTTCGGCGATGCTTGCCCGAGCGGCGCGGATGCGACGGCCCCCGCAAAGACGACGACGGATGCGATCAGCGCGGCTAGTCGCCCACGTTGTTTGATCATGCTTCGGTTCAGCCCTCCACCATCGGGAACCACAACGTTCCCGTACCGGGAAGTAACGTAGCGTGGGTCACGTTCGATCGCAAGAACATGTTCTGGGCGATCCACGATCAAGCGCCCGCGCGCACCCCGCCGCGGCCGCCTGAAACAATTGACACTGTGACTGTGTCCGAACACGACGACGGTCGCCGCTACCGCGGCGCCGCACCGGGGCAACGTCAACAGGATCGCCGCGCTCGGCTGATCGAAGCGGCCACCGAGGCCTTCGGCGTCGACGGCTACCGCAACACGACGGTCACCACGATCTGCGCTGCGGCCGGCGTCGGCAAACGGTACTTCTACGAATCTTTCACCGATAGTGAAGATCTGCTGCTCGAGGTGTATCGCGAGACGGCCGCGAGAATGATCGAGGCGATCCATACCGGGCTCAGTGATCCCTACGCCGATGTGGATACTCAGGTGCGCGTCGGCCTGACCGCGTACTTCCAGCTCATCCTCGACGACCCGCGGGTTCCCCGGATCGCGTTCTTCGAGATCCTCGGTGTGAGCCCCGCGGTCGACCGGGCCTACTACGGCGTTCTCGACGCCTTGGTCGACATCTGCATGGCCCTGGTCACCCCGCACGTCGACCTGGCAACCCATCCCGCCGTCAATGTGCGTACGGTGCTGTTCGGACTGGTCGGCGCCATCGTGATCATCGCCCAGAAGTGGGTGCTCGACGAATACCGCCAGCCGCTGGCCGATGTCGTCGAAAGCGGGTGTCTGGTGATCAGCGCGGTACTGACGCGGATCGGACCGGACAGCAAGCCCACCCGCTCCATCGAGCGCGGCGCGAACTGACCGTCAGAATCCCGCGGTGAATTCGGCGAATCGCCGGGCGATCCGCTCGGGGTATTCACCGTTGATCGCGTGCGAGGCGTCCGGCCAGACCTCCACCTGCGCGCCGGGGATCAGGCGGGCCGTGGCGGCGGCCTTCGCCGAGTCGTGGACGATGCTGCGGCCCGCGAACAGGGCGAGGGTCGGCACTGTGATCGCGCGCAACTGGTCCTCGGTCGGGCGCGCCAGCAACGGCTGCGCACCCCGATAGTCCTTCATTCCGGAGGCGATCAGCCGACCTTCCGGCACCGACTCGTCGACCGGGACGCCACCGGAGATCCAGCTCAGCAGCTTGTTGCGCAGACTCGCGGGCATCATCGGGATCGCGCTGCCGAGCGAGACGACGATCATCTTCCAGCTCAACGACGCGAAGGTATTGGCCGGGTCGAGCAGGGTGATCGAGGCCGTGCACTCGGGTCGGTGCAGCGCGGTCTGCACGGCGAGGTTCGCGCCGATGCTCACGCCGAGCAGATGGGCACGCGGAACACCAAGTCCCGCGATCGTTTCCGCTATCCAGGCCGCCTGGTCGGCCCCGTCGGTCAGCTCGCGGCGCTGGGTGCTCGCGCCCGGCTCGCCGATGCTGTCGACCGACCACACCGTGCGCCGCTCCGCCAGACTCGCGAGGTTCGACCTCCACATCGGTGTCGAGGCCTGGCGCCCGGACAGGAGCACGACGGGAATGTCACCGCCGGGTCCGAATCGATACGCGCGGACCGGTCCGAAGGAGGTCGAGATCGCGGCCATCGCATCGGGTTTCGGCAGCAGCGCCATGCCGGCCACGTAGGCGGCGGCGAATCGGTCGAAGCCTCGCCGATCGGCGAAGTATCCGACCTTGCCCGTGGGTCGACCGATCGCGGGATGCAGGAACAACGAGTCCGCGGCCATGGGGCGAGGATAGCTGTCGGAGGTCCACGATGAAGCCGGCCATCGCGCGTATTCTCTGGCGGTGACGCCAGAACTCCGGCACCTGCGCTATCTGGCCGCCGTCGCCGAACACGGGAATTTCACCCGGGCCGCCGAGGAACTGCACGTGTCGCAGCCGACGCTGTCGCATCAGATCAAGCAGCTCGAGCGCGCCGTGGGGGCGGTGTTGCTCGACCGGGCCGGGCGCAGTGTGCGGCTCACCGACGCGGGCGCGGCCTACCTCGCGCATGCCCGCCGAGCCGTCGACGAGGTCGCCGCGGCCCAGCGGTCCGTGCACGACGTCACCGATCTCAGTCGCGGCGTGCTCCGCTTCGCCGCGACCCCCACCTTCACGCCGTATCTGGTCGGCCCGCTCATCGCGCGATTCCGGGCGCGCTATCCGGGGATCACTGTCGAGTTCGGCGAGTCCTCCCAAGACGCCATCGAGTCGGAGCTACTCGACGACCACATCGATCTCGGTATCGCCTTCGATCCGCCGCGTCTGCCCGGCATCGTGGCCGAGGCGCTGTACGAGGAGGCCCTGGCCGCCGTGTTGGGCATCGCCGCGCACCCCGACCTACCGGAGACCATCACACCCGGTGATCTGGTCGGCCACGATCTGGCCTTGCTCAATTCGTCCTTCGCGACCCGCCATCACATCGACAGCTACCTCCACATGCACGGCGTCTCGCCACGAATAATCTTGGAGGTCAACTCGATTCAGGCACTACTCGAGGCGGTATCCGACACGAACCTGGTGACGATCCTGCCCGAGGCGGTCACCGACACCCACTTGCGGCTGGCTCGAATCCCGTTGCAGCCCAGCATGCCTCGGCGAACCGTCACCTTGCTGCGCGCAGCGGAAACCCACCGCAGCGCCGCCGCGACGGCTTTCGCCGAACTGCTGCGCGAGAACGTGCGGTGAGCTGCCCGCGACGGCACGGTGCCCGAGACAGCGGTGCGGTTTCAGCGCAGCAAGGCGACAATCGCGTCTTGATCGAGGCGTTCGGCGTTCTGTAGCGCGGTGCGGCCGTCGGCGTCGCGGATCTGCGGATCGGCACCCGCGGCGAGCAGCGCGGTGACGGTTTCCTGGTAGGGCTGCGAGCCGTCGCCGTAGACGATCGCCTCCTGCAGTGCGGTCCACTGCGGTGTGTTCACATGATTGACGTCGACGCCCGCGGCGATCAACATCCGCACGGTGCTCACATGCGCGTGCTCGCTCGCCGGGATGAGCGCCGTTCCGCCGTAGCGGTTCACATTGCGCAGGTCCGCGCCGTGGCGCAGGGTCGCGGCGAGGATCTCGTCGAGGCCCTCGGCGCCGGCGTACAGGTAGGCGGAGTCCTGGAGGTCGTCCACGGCGTTCACGTCGGCGCCCGCCTCGATCAGCGCCACCGCCGCCGCGCTCGCCTTGTTCTTGGTGGCGGCGACCAGTGGTGTGCGCCCGTTGTCGCCACGCGTCTCCATGTCGGCGCCGCGGGCGATCAGGTCGCGGACCCGCGCGGGGTCATCCGCGACTGCCGCGTCGTAGAGGTCGTCGTCGAGTGCATGGTCGAGCTGCCTGGTCTGCGGTGCGGCGGTGGGCCCGTCCGGCGCCGTCGAGGCCGGTGGTGCGGTAGCGGCGGTTTCCGGGGTCCCCGGATCGGCGGAGCAGGCGCCGATGCCCACCGCGAGGACCGCGAGCGCGAGCACTGCCGCGCGGGGGCCACGAACTGTCGGGCGAGCCGCATTCATCAGGTGTCTCCTCTGGTCAGGTCACCCTCCACCGTGCCCACCCGGTGCCACCGCGTCCAAGACGCGGCGTCGATCACCACCATCGACAGCGTCTATGTCCTGCGCGAGCGGAACAGTGATGACGGTCGGATGAACAGCACCGGACCATCGCCGATGCGTATTGCCCTGTGCGACAACTGTGCCCAGACTGGGTGTCTGTTCGACAGCGTGGTCGAGATCCCTGCCGCCCCACGCGGTTTCCCACGCCCGCCGGGTCGGCGAACAGGACGAGCGTAAGGACGCGCGATGCCGTTTCTGCTGATCTCCGGAGTATTCGTCGCCAAAGGCGCACAGCCCGATGGTGATTCGGTGCGATTCCGACCCGATGACCTCGCCCTGTGGGACCGCGTCGGCGGTCCGCATCGAGTCAAGCGCAACGCCTCGGGGGCCGCGCAGTTGCGCCTGGACGGCATCGATTCGCTCGAAACGCACTACACGCCCCGGCACGGCACCCGTGTGCATCAGCCGCTGCCGCTGGCCCATGCCGCCGCCGAGGAATTGCTGGCGTGGTTGGGGTTCACCGGCGTGGTGCGCAACGCGAACGAGACGGTGACCAGCACAGACCAGGCCGACGTGCCCGGTTTCGTCCTGACCCGCGGCGCCGACCTGCACGGGCGATGCGTCGCGTTCGCCGGGCGAGGGCCCGCACCCGGCGCCTCCGGCAGTGAGACCTTCGTCGACGTCGCGCTGCTGCGACTCACTCTCAACCACCATCAGCTGGCGACCGGCCTCGCCTATCCCACGTTCTACCGCAGCCTGTTTCCCGCCTTGCGCGAGGAGTTCGCCGCCGTCGCGGTCGCCGCCGCCACGGCCGGGCTCGGCGTCTGGCCCGCCGACGCGACAACCTCCGGCGCCGCGCTGACCGCGCCGACTTCGCTGACCGACGACGTCGTCCTGCTCCCGAAACTGTTCCGACGCCTCGCCGACTATCTCGCACTCGGCGACGGCGACCTGTCGCTGGACGGTTTCCCCGCCTTCCTCGCCCAGGCAGCCGACCGATACTTCATCCTCTCCACCGGACACTCCACCACCGGCCTCGACGCGATCACCGTGATCGACAGTGCGACAGTCCGCCTCACCCACCCGCCGACCGATCTGGTTTTCGACGAAAAGTAGATACCTACCCGTTGATCGACCTCGTCTCCGGGTAACCCTGGAATATGACTACTCACGAGAACCGCCAACTCGACGAGGTCATCGAGCGGTTGATCATTCGGTACCCGACCATCGCGCCCGCCGAACTCGAAGACATCGTCCACAACGTGTACGACGCGTTCGGCAAGGTGCACATCCGCGACTATGTTCCGTTGCTCGTCGAGCACCACGTCAAGGAAGAACTCGGCCCGCCGACGGGCGAGATCCCACCCATCCCGAACTGATCGGACGCGCGGCCCCGCTAGCGTTGGCGTCGATACGTCAACCAAGAGGAGGTCCGCATGCCAGACACCGTCCGCGCAGTCATAGCCCGCGCGAAGGATGCGCCCGTCGAAACCGTCGACATCGTGATTCCCGATCCGGGACCCCACGATGTGGTCGTCCGCGTCCAGGCCTGCGGTGTGTGCCACACCGACCTGCACTATCGCGACGGCGGGATCAACGACGAGTTCCCGTTCCTGCTCGGTCACGAAGCTGCCGGTGTGGTCGAGACCGTGGGCGCGGCCGTGACCCACGTGGCCGAGGGTGACTTCGTCGTCCTCAACTGGCGCGCGGTCTGCGGTGAATGCCGAGCGTGTCGGCGCGGACGCCCCTGGTACTGCTTCGACACCCACAACGCCAGCGTCCCGATGACGCTCACCGACGGCACCCCGCTCACCCCCGCCCTCGGGGTGGGCGCGTTCGCCGACAAGACCCTCGTGCACGAAAAGCAGTGCACCAAGGTCGATTCCGAGACCGACCCGGCCGTAGCGGGTCTGCTCGGCTGTGGCGTGATGGCCGGGATCGGCGCCGCCATGAACACCGGCAATGTCTCGCGCGGCGACAGCGTCGCGGTGATCGGCTGTGGTGGTGTGGGTGACGCGGCCATCGCCGGTGCGCGCCTCGCCGGTGCGGGCACGATCATCGCGATCGACCGTGATCAGCGAAAGCTGGACTGGGCTCGAGACTTCGGTGCCACGCACACCATCGACGCGACCAGCGAGGACGTGGTCGAGCGGATCAAGGAACTCACCGACGGTTTCGGCGCCGATGTGGTGATCGACGCGGTCGGCCGACCGGAAACCTGGCAGCAGGCGTTCTACGGGCGCGACCTGGCGGGCACGGTCGTGCTCGTCGGTGTACCGACTCCCGATATGAAGCTGGAGATGCCGCTCATCGACTTGTTCTCGCACGGCGGCGCGCTGAAATCCTCCTGGTACGGCGACTGCCTGCCCGAGCGCGACTTCCCGATGCTCATCGACCTCTACCGCCAGGGCCGACTGCCGCTGGACCGGTTCGTCACCGAACGGATCGACATCGACGGGGTCGAGCAGGCATTCGCCGCGATGGCTCAGGGCCAGGTGCTGCGTTCGGTGGTGGTCTGGTGACCCGCATCGAAAGAGTCGTCACCTCGGGCACTTTCGAGCTCGACGGTGGTACGTGGGATGTCGACAACAATGTCTGGCTCATCGGTGACGACAACGAGGTGCTCGTCATCGACGCCGCCCACGACGCCGACGCCATCGCCGCCGCGGTCGGCAACCGTCAGGTCACCGCCATCCTGTGCACGCACGGCCACAACGACCATGTGACCGTCGCCCCGGAACTGGCCGGGCGCCTCGACGCGCCGGTCCTCCTCCACCCCGGCGACGAACCGCTCTGGCGCATGACCCACCCGAATGCCGACTACCGCTCCTTGGCGGACACCGCGCGAATCACGGTGGCGGGCATCGACATCGACATCCTGCACACCCCCGGCCACTCCCCCGGCTCGGTCTCCCTGCACGTCCCCGATCTCGCTGCCCTGTTCACCGGCGACACCCTGTTCGCGGGCGGCCCCGGCGCCACCGGCCGCTCGTTCTCCGACTTCGACACGATCATCGATTCGATCCGTGACCGGTTGCTCACGCTCCCGGAGGAAACGACGGTCCACACCGGCCATGGCGACACAACCACCATCGGCACGGAGCGGCCAGCGCTCGCGGATTGGATCGCCCGCGGACACTGACCTGACGCCGGCTGATCAGCGGTGGGTGCGGGCACGGGTGCCGAGTGCGATGGCGGACAGACCGAGGAAAATCGCGATCGCCGCGCCGACGATGCCGTTTCCGGTGCCCGGACCGCCGTCCGCGGTCGCGAAGCCGATCGTCCCGACGACGGCCGCGACCGCGCCCGCACCGATCGCGATGAACGATCGGGCGGGATTCCCGGTGCGCACCATTGCCCAACCACCCACGATCACGGCGGCCAGGCCGAGGAACGCGGCCGAAGTCGCGATGAGGCGGTCAGTCGTCAGGCCGTGAGAGTCGGCGAGCGTGGTCGCCGCGGTGACGGCGGCTGCGGTGAGCGGGCGGACGGACATGGGGTTGCTCCTCGTCGTGCGTAGCCGGTCGCTCGATGATGGCGCCGGTTCCGTTAGGGATGGGTTCCATCGTCGGCGAGGAGCGGTCGCTCGGTCATCGTGCGGCTGTGGACAATTCGAGGTGACCCGGGTGCGGTATGGACTACCGCGAATGCGGCAGGAGCTGCGCGGATACCGCGTCCGCAGTAGTCGGTGGATCACCCGTGAGCGGGATTCGCCACGACCGCGAGCGGGCTAGGGTTTCCGCATGGGCCGAACCGTCGACTGGGTGATCGCCGTCGGCGTGGCCGCGGTGCTTCTGGTCACCGGGCTGAGCCGCCAGCACTCACCTACCGATCTCGACTGGCTCGGCTACGCGTTGCTGGTCGCGGGCGGGCTGGCGCTTGTCGCGCAACGCCGGGCGCCGGTGGCGGTGCTGGTCGTGACCGGACTGTGCGCGCTGGGCTACCAGGCACTCGGCGTCGATGTGCCCGCAGTCGCCTTCTTGTTCGCGGTGTATTTCGCGGTCCGCGCGGGCCATCGGACGGTCACCGTGCTGGTCTCGGTGGCAGCGCTCGCCGCCCTTCCACTCGCGGCGCTGGCCGCCCTGCACGACACCACCCAAGCGCTCGCCCGCGCTCGCGACACCCTCGAGATCGCCTGGCTCATCGCGGCGGGCGCCGCCGGTGAAGCGCTACGCCAAGCCGAGCGGCGAGCCGACGAGGCCGAACGCACCAGAGAGGAGACCGCGCGACGGCGGGCCGACGAGGAGCGCCTGCACATCGCGCGCGAGCTGCACGATTCACTCACCCACCAGATCTCGGTGATCAAGGTGCAATCCGAAGCCGCGGTCCACGTGGCGCGCAAGCGGGGCGAAGAGGTCCCGGAGGCACTGTTGGCCATCCGCGAAGCCGGTCGCGAGGCCGCCCGCGAGCTGCGCGTGACCTTGGAAGCGCGACGACGACACCTCGCCGCGCCCCGGCCTCGCCCACGTCCCCGATCTGGTGGAGCGCGTCCGCATCACGGGCTTGGACGCGACGCTCACGGTCGAGGGTACGCGGCAGAACTTGCCCGTCGCGGTCGACCGGACCGTCTACCGGATCGTGCAGGAGTCACTCACCAACGTCGCCCGCCACGCCGCCGCGACGACCGCTACGGTCCGCATCGATTACCGCCCAGACAGTCTCGTCGTCGATATCGAAGACGACGGCAGCGCGAAACACACAGCGGCACCGGTTCCCGGCGTCGGACTGCTCGGTATGCGCGAACGTGTCACCGCGCTCGGCGGCCACCTCCACGCCGCGCCACGAACCCACGGCGGCTTCGCCGTGCATGCCGAATTGCCGGTGGACAGGACATGATTCGCGTTCTGCTGGTCGACGACCAACCCCTCATTCGCAGCGGCTTCCGCGCGCTCCTCGACATCGAGGACGACATCGAGGTGGTCGCCGAAGCCGCCGACGGCCGCGAAGGTGTCGAGCTGGCCCGAACGCATCTGCCCGACATCGCTCTCATCGATATCCAGATGCCGGTGGTGAACGGCATCGAGGCCACCCGCCGCATCGCCGCCGATCCGGCACTGTCCGGCGTTCACGTCGTCATCCTGACCAATTACGGGCTCGATGAATACGTCTTCGACGCGCTGCGAGCCGGCGCCGCGGGCTTTCTCGTCAAGGACATCGAACCGGAGGACTTCCTCCACGCCATCCGCGTAGCCGCCCGTGGCGATGCACTGCTCGCGCCCTCGATCACCCGCCGACTGATCCACCGCTACGTCACCCAGCCCCGCACACCGAGCCCCGGCGCCGCCCTGGACGAACTGACCACCCGCGAACGCGAGGCGGTCGTTCTCGTCGCGCAGGGCATGTCCAACGACGAGATCGCCCTCCACATGGTGATCAGTCCGCACACCGCGAAAACCCACATCAACCGAGCGATGACCAAGCTCCACGCTCGCGACCGAGCCCAATTGGTCGTTCTCGCTTACGAATCCGGACTGGTCGTCCCCGGAACCCCGTGAAGCTCAGTCACGGAGGTCGGCCACGGAATCCTGGTAGGCCACGGCCGCGCGCTCGAAATAATCGAAGAGCACTTCGCGCTGCTGCGGGGTGTAGCTCGCGATGATCTCGCCGATCCGACGCCGAGCGGGGGCCAGCACCTTGTCGAGCTCGGCGGGCTGATCGATCGGTTCGACGATGACCTTGCGCCGGTCGCCCGGGTCGGCGGCACGGCGTACGTACCCGGCCTGCTCGAGGCGGTCGACGAGACGGGTGGTCGGGCCGGTGGTGAGTCCGGTGCGGGTGCCGAGCTCGCCCGGTGTCATCGCGCCGTTGAGTGCGAGGATGTTCAGCGCGTACAGGTCTGTCGCGTGCAGATCGACTGCCTTCGCGCCCGCCTGAGCGTGCAGCACAACCGAACTCAGGTACCGGCGAAAGATCGCGCTCAAGTCGTCGTCGGGTGTCGACATGCTTGCCTCTCACTTCGTCCACGCAGACACTTCGTCGTCAATGATAGATCTTGTCCGCAGCGACCGCGCACGTCAACGCTCTCAGCGGTGCCGCCTGCGCGCGTCCGTTGTGATCGCGCTGCGCGCAACCCGTGAATCCGGCATCCCCCTGCGCGATCGTGGGTGGATGACTTCCACCGCCGCGCCATCGACCACCGATTCCGAGCTGGACGCCATCTTCGCCCCGATCTTCGACCGGATCGCCACCGGCGCGGTCGAGCGGGAGGTCGACCGGCGGCTGCCGTTCGACGAGGTGGGCTGGCTGAAGGAGGCCAAATTCGGGGCGTTGCGGGTGCCGGTCGAGTTCGGTGGGTACGGCGTAAGCGTGCGTCAGCTGTTCCGGCTGCTCATCGACCTGGCCGCAGCCGAGTCGAATCTGCCGCAGGCACTGCGGGTGCACTGGTCGTTCGTCGAGGATCAGATCCTGGCGGAGGCGGGGCCGGAGCGGGAGCGGTGGTTGCGGGCGGTGGCGGCGGGCACGCTCGTCGGCAACGCGATCACCGAGCCGGGGGTCGGCGCGGTCGACCGGTATCGCACCCGGCTGACCCGCGACGGTGACCGGCTGCTGCTCAACGGCGTGAAGTACTACAGCACCGGATCGCTGTTCGCCGATCACATCCTCGTCGCGGCCGACAGCGACGGTGAGCGGCTCGGCGTACTGGTCGACGCGAAGGCCGAGGGGGTTGTGCAACACGACGACTGGGACGGTTTCGGGCAGCGGCTCACCGCGAGCGGCACCACCGAGTTCACCGATGTCGTCGTTGCCGAAGACCGTGTCCTCGGCCCCGGCTACGGTGTCGCGGGCCCCACCTACGGCACCGCCTATCTGCAACTGGTGCAGCTCGCGGTGCTCGCGGGGATCGCCGCGCGCGCCGAACGCGACGCCAGGGAATGGGTGAGCGCGCGCACCCGCACCTACACCCATGGCTCCGCCGATCTGCCGCGCGAAGACCCGCTCGTCCAGCAGGTGATCGGCAAGCTGTCGGCCGCGGCGTTCACCGCGCGCGCGGCGGTTCTCGCGGTGGCGGATGTGCTCGACCGGGTGCTCGACGCCGGGGCGAAGGACGAGCGTGATCTCGTGGCAGCCGAATTGGCCGCCGCGCAGGCACAACTCGGGGTGATCGACATCGTGCTCGCCGCCACCACCCAGTTGTTCGAACTCGGTGGGGCCTCGATCGTGTCCGAACAGCTTCGCCTTGATCGGCATTGGCGCAATGCCCGCACCATCTCGGTGCACAATCCCGCCATCTTCAAAGCCCGTGCGGTCGGCGACTACCTGCTCAACGGCACCGAGTTGCCGTTCGGCTGGAGCGCGGGCGAGCGGAAGACCGGCACAACGGCTTCCGTGAATTCGGAGCCGGCGAATTCGAGCACGGTGCGTCCCGAGGCGGCATCGCGATGAGCAGGCCGATCCGGTTCAACGCCTTCGACATGACCTGCGTCGCCCACCAGTCGCCGGGGCTGTGGCGGCATCCCGAGGACCAGTCGCACCGCTACACCGACATCAGCTACTGGACCGAGCTGGCGAAACTTCTCGAGCGCGGGCGCTTCGACGGGATCTTCATCGCCGACGTCCTCGGCACCTATGACGTGTACGGCGGCAACGACATCGCCGCGCTGCGCCAGGGCGCGCAGACACCGGTCGCCGATCCGCTGCTGCTGGTATCGGCGATGGCGGCGGTGACCGAGCACCTCGGTTTCGGGATCACCACCGGTACCGGTTTCGAGCATCCGTTTCCGTTCGCCCGTCGTCTGTCCACCCTCGATCACCTCACCAACGGCAGGCTCGGCTGGAATGTGGTGACCGGGTACCTACCTTCCGCGGCAAGGAATTTCGGCGCCGACGATCAACTCGACCACGACGAACGCTACAACCAGGCCGACGAATATCTCGAGGTGCTCTACAAGCTCTGGGAGGGTTCGTGGGAGGACGACGCGGTGGTGCGCGATGCCGAACGCGGCATCTACACCGATCCGGCGAAGGTGCACCACATCGGCCATTACGGCAAGCACTACACGGTGCCGGGGATCCACGTTTCCGAACCGTCACCGCAACGGACGCCGGTGATCTATCAGGCGGGCGCCTCACCGCGCGGCGTACGGTTCGCGGCTGAGAACGCCGAGGCGATCTTCATCGCCGGTCCGTCGAAACGAGTGCTGGCGCAGACCGTTTCACGTGTGCGCGACGCGCTAGAGGCGGCAGGACGTGACCGGTACGCGGCCAGGATCTACGCGCTGGCCACCATCATCACCGACGAGACCGACGAGGCGGCGCGGGCCAAACGCGAGGAATACCTGTCCTACGCGAGCATCGAAGGCGGGCTCGTGTTCATGTCCGGCTGGATGGGAATCGATTTGTCGCGGTACGACCTCGACGACCCGATCGGCGACGTGCAGAGCAACGCCATCCAGTCGGCGGTCGCGGCGTTCCAGGAATTCGACGACGACGGCCGCGAGTGGACGGTGCGCGATATCGGACGCTGGGCGGGTATCGGCGGGATGGGCCCGGTGTTCACCGGATCCGGCGAAACGGTCGCCGACCTGCTGCAGGAGTGGGTCGCCGACACCGACCTCGACGGGTTCAACCTCGCCTACGCGATCACGCCGGGGACATTTGAAGACATTGTTCGCCATGTCGTTCCGGTGTTGACCGAACGTGGGGTCTACCGCACCGAATACGAGCCGGGCACCTTGCGCAACGCCCTGTTCGGGGCCGGTGATCGGCTCCCGCCGGAACATCGTGGGACCGGATATCGACTCGGCGGCCCCCGTTCCACCGTGCTGCCGCACTCGGAGTCGCGACCCGAATCCGTGGAGGCACCCGCCAGCTGACCTCCCGTCTCCGCCGATCAGCGCCGGGACCGGCCGTCCCGGCGCGATCGGCGCGTGCCGGTCGATTGTCCAAATACTTTGCGGCACAGAATATTCGGATCGATTCCCGCTGATTGCAACACTCATCATCGAGCGAACGTAAGCGCACCATTTCGGTATGACATCGCAGACTCCCGTTTCCCGCTCCATTCGTTCGGCCGCGGTAATCGGCGCCGGCCAAGCCGGCGTCACTGCGGCGCTAGGACTTCTCGACGCCGGTTTCACCGTCAGCCTCTACAGCGACCGAGATCAACGCTCTCTCCGTAACGACGTACCCGCCACCGGCACCGCCCTGGAATTCGGCGAGACCCAGCAGGCCGAGGCCGCGCTCGGACTCGACAGCTACACCGGTCGCGCACCCCGCCACACCGGGCTCAGCGTGCGCATCGCCGGACCGGAGAACGCCGAACTGATCGCCTTCGACGGCACCTTCGACGGTTACGTCGGCGTCGCCGTCGACACCCGCCTCAAGGCCGACGAACGGCTCACCACCTTCATCGAACGTGGCGGCGATTTCGTCGTCGAACCGGTCACTGTCGAATCCCTCGACGCCATCGCCGCCGCCAACGAGCTCACCCTCGTCGCCACCGGCCGCGGCGGACTGGCCGATCTGTTCCCGATCGACGAAGAGCGCACTGTCTACGACAAGCCGCAGCGCTCGCTGCTCACGGTCACGGTCACGGGCCTCGGCTTCGACTCCGGGGTGTTCGCGCACCGCAGCCCGGCGGGCGGCGCGCACAGCCTGTTCTCCATTCTGGCCGAACAGGGCGAGGCGTGGTGGGGGCCGTACCTGCACAAGGACGCGGGCCCGAGCTGGGCGTTCCTGGGCTGGGCTCGCCCCGGCAGCGATTGGGAAACCCGTTTCGCCGCCGCCGATTCCGCCGAATCGGCGCTGCAGATCGTGAAGGACCTCTACCGCGACTACATCGACTGGGACCTGCCGGAAGTGCAGGCCACCCAGGTGATCCCCGAAGACCCGCACTCGTGGCTCAAGGGCGCGGTCCGACCGGTCGTGCGGGCCGGGGTGGGACGCACGGCGGGCGGCCATCTGGTCGCCGCCCTCGGTGACACCGCGGTCGCCTACGACCCGGTCGCGGGCCAGGGCGCGCAGAGCGGGCTGATCCAAGCGCAGCGCTTGGTCGCGGCCGCCGCTGTGCACGACGGACCGTTCGACGAGCAGTGGATCACCGACCAGTACGCCGCGTTCCTCGCCGCCCGCAGCGACGCCGCCGCCAAGGTGACCAGGCTGTTCCTCAGCGACCCCGAATTCGGCGACATCGGCGGCCAGTTCTTCGCCACCGCCGCCGTCGACCCGAAGTTCGCCTCGGCCCTGGTCGGCCTGCTGCACCGTCCACAGCCGTTCCTGCCCATCGACTCACCCACCGACGCCGCCGCCTACATCACCGAGGTCACCGGGGCGGACGCGGGCGAGTTGCTGGCGAAGTTCGCACCGGCCGGCCGTTTCGAGCGCTCGACATTCGCCCCGGCCGCCGTCGGGTAACGGCCACGATCCGGCTGACCTGGGCGTGCACGCCCAGGTCAGCCGGTTGGTGTCGGGTGAGGCGCGAGTTCGGCTGCCACACCCAAGGGTGGACAAAGGCCACCCCCGGGTTCGCTGGGTGATACCTGCGGGCACTATCCCCATCGCCACAGAGAGCGGATAGTCATAGTCAACCCCTATGACTTTCTCCCCTGTGAAGGAATGGCGACATGCAGCCCAGTTACGTGCACTACGTCAGGCAGCAAGTTCTCGCCTATGGAGAGACCCGCTCCTACACCTACCTCCGTGAGGCGGGCCGCGAGCTCGTCGAGGAGACCGCCACCTACCGCGACCTCGATCGCGACGCCCGGGCTGTCGCCGCGTGGCTGGCCGCCCGCCCGGAATCGTCGGAACCCGTCGTCCTGCTCTACCTCGACGGTATGGCCTTTCTGCGGGCCTTCCTCGGCTGCCTCTACGCGGGCGTCATCGCGGTGCCCGCCCCCCTGCCGCACGACGAGCGCAGCACCCGACGCGTCGCGGGCATCATCGCCGACGCCGACGCCCGCTTGGTTCTCACCACCGCCAACTTCCAGCCGATGGTCGCGGCGGCGACCACCGCCGTCGTCGCGGCGACCGACGAAGAATACGGCGACCCCGACGCGTGGCAGATGCCCGATATCGACACCGGGACCATCGCGTTCCTGCAGTACACCTCCGGCTCGACCGGCACGCCGAAGGGCGTCGTCGTCACCCAGGGCAACCTGCTGCACAACGAAGCCGCGATCTGCTCCTCGATCGGGATCGACGACGCCTCGACCGGCGTCACCTGGATCCCGCAATTTCACGACATGGGCCTGATCGGATCGCTGCTCGCCTCGATCTACGCCGGCGCGAACCTGGTGTTCATGTCGCCCACCACCTTCCTCAAGCGCCCCGTGCGCTGGCTGCAGGCGATCGACAAGTACCGCGCGACCTGCACCGCCGCCCCGAACTTCGCCTACGAACTGATCGCCAAGCGCGTCACCGACGAGCAATTGGCCACCCTCGACCTGTCCACCCTCGAGGTGGCGTTGTGCGGCGCCGAGCCGGTCCGGGAACGAACCATCGCCGCGGTGCGCGAACGATTCGCGTCCGCGGGGTGGCGCCCGACCGCGCTGCTGCCGGCCTACGGTCTGGCCGAGGCGACGCTGCTCGTCACCGCGGGACCGGTCGACGCGCAGGCTGTCGTCACCGATGGGCCCGACAGCTTGCTGGTCGGTTGCGGACAACCGGCGCGCGGTTTCACCGTCCGCATCGTCGACCCGCACACCGGGCAGCAGGTCGTCGACGACACCGTCGGCGAGATCTGGGTCCAGGGCGACAGCGTCGCCGCCGGCTACTGGAACCGGCCCGAGGAGACCCGGCACACCTTCGACGCGCATCTCGGCGAGGAAGGGCCGTTCCTGCGCACCGGCGACCTCGGAATGCTGCGCGATGGCGAACTGTTCGTCACCGGACGGCTCAAGGACCTGATGATCATCAACGGCCGCAACCTCTACCCGCAGGACGTCGAGGAAGCGGTGGAGCAGTTGCACCCCGCGCTGACCACCGGCGTCGCCGTCTCCGTCGAAGCCGGTGGCCGGGAACGACTCGTCGTCGTGCAGGGCATCAAGACAGCGCTGCTGCGCGATACCACCCTCTCCGAGCTGACCTCGACGATCAAGATCGCGGTCGCCCGCGGTTTCGACGTCCCCGCGCCGAGCGTCGTCCTCATCGAAAGCCGCTCCGTGCACCGCACCACCAGCGGCAAGGTCCAACGTGCCTCGATGCGTGAGGCATTCCTCGACAACAGCATCTCGACCGTCCTGCACGAAGATCTCGAACCGGCCCTGAGCCGATCATCGACCGCAACCCGCTGAGGAGCCGAAACATGTTCAGCACCATCGACACCCACTCCACGACCGTCCAGGACTGGCTCATCGACCGCGTCGCCGACTACACCGAACGCGCACCGCACCAGGTGGACCCCACGATCCCGCTCGCCGAACTCGGCATGGACTCGGTGTCGGCAGTGGCCCTGTGCGGTGAGATCGAGGACCGTTGGATGCTCGACATCGACCCGACCCTGGTCTTCGAATACCCCACCATCGCGGCCATCGCCACCTACCTCACCGCCGAAATCGCCGTCGCGGCATGACCGACATCGCTGTCGTCGGCCTCGACTGCCGCTTCCCGCACGCCGCCGACCCGGCGCAGTTGTGGCAGCTGCTGATCGACGGCCGCGACGCGATCTCCGAAGTCCCGTCGAGCCGCTGGAATGCCGACGACTTCCACGACCCGGCAGGCGCACCCGGCACCATCAACACCCGCAGCGGCGGATTCATCGACGACGCCGACGCGTTCGACGCGGAATTCTTCGGCATCACCTCCCACGAAGCCGAGTCGATGGACCCGCAACAACGCCTGCTCCTGCAGGCCACCTGGCGAGCGTTCGAGGACGCCACGCTCGATCCCCGCGCGCAATCCGGCTCGCGGACAGGGGTTTACGTCGGGGTGATGGCCAACGAATGGGCCAACCTGCAGATGAGCGACTACGCCGCGATCACGCCGCAGCACGGATCCGGCAACGGATATTTCATGACCGCGAACCGGCTGTCGTATCAGTTCGACCTCGCGGGGCCGAGTATCGCCGTCGACACGGCATGCTCCTCCTCACTGGTCGCGGTCCATCTCGCGTGCAATGCCCTGACGTCGGGCGATTGCGACCAAGCCGTCGCCGGTGGCGTCAATCTCGTGCTGACCCCGGCGGTCGGCGTGTTCTATACCCAGGCAGGTCTTTCGGCCCCGGACGCACGGTGTAAACCGTTCAGCGGCAACGCCGACGGGATCGTGCGCGGGGAAGGCGTCGCGGTACTCGTCCTGCGACGCCTGGCGGACGCCGAGGCCGAGGGGCTGCCGATCTACGCGGTGATCAAAGGCAGCGCGGTCAATTCCGACGGGCGCAGCAACGGCATCACCGCGCCGAACCGGTGGGCCCAGCAGAAGGTGATCGGCGAGGCCTATCTGCGGGCCGGCGTCCAGCCCGATGACATCGACTTCATCGAGGCGCACGGCACCGGAACAGTTCTCGGCGACATGATCGAGGTCAAGGCGCTCGGCAAGCTGCACGCGAGCAACCGGGTGCGGCCCTGCGGAATCGGATCCATCAAGGGCAATCTCGGCCACACCGAGGGGGCCGCCGGTGTCGCCGGACTTATCAAGGCTGTCCTCAGCCTGCATCACGGCGTGGTCCCGCCGTCGAGGTTCGCCGACCAGGAGAATCCGCGGCTACAGATGACACAGCAGGGCCTGCGTCTGCTCGCCGACCCCATGCCCCTCGACGGACCCGCGCACTGCGGCGTGAGCAGCTTCGGCCTCGGCGGCACGAACGTGCACATGGTGCTGGCGAGTGCCCGCACCACCGAGACACCCGCGACATCCGGCGCGGGGGTGCTCACACTCTCGTCGGACAGCGAAGACGGCTTGCGGCGCAACGCGATTCGATTGTCGGAGGAGTTGAAATCACTGCGGCACAACCACTTCGACCAGCTCTGCTGGACGAGCAATCAGGTGAAGTCGTCGGGCCGCCACCGGCTCGCCGTCGTCGCCCGCGATCGCGACGAGGCGATCGCGCAGCTGAGCACCGGTCCGCTGTCCGGTGTCGCGCGGCCGGCGCGCGTGGGCTGGATGTTCACCGGCCAGGGGGCGCAATTCCCCGGCATGGGGCGCGCGCTGCACGAGGCGAGCCACGGATTCCGGCAGGCGCTCGACCTGGTCGATGACGCTATGGCCCCCTATCTCGGCCGCTCGGTCCGCGAACTGTTGCTCGACGAGCACGCCGACGTCGACCCCACCGCGCTCGCCCAACCGGCGATCTTCGCCATGGAATACGCCATCGCCAAGACACTCGCCGACCTCGGCATCCGACCCGCCTGGCTGATCGGGCACAGCATCGGCGAATTCGCGGCCGCCGCGGTGGCGGGCGTGTTCGATCTCGACGACGCCTGCACACTGGTCACCGCGCGCGGGCGGCTGATGCAACGTCTGCCGGCGGGTGGCGCGATGCTGGCCGTCCGCTCCACCACCGAGCGGATCGCTGATCTGCTCGCCGCCGAACCCGCTGTGGTGCTCGCCGCAGTCAACGGCCCGGAGGATCTCGTCCTCTCCGGCGAGGCCGAGGCGCTGTCCCGGATCAGTTCGGCCCTGCGCGCGCGTTCGGTGATCGCGAAGCCGCTCACCGTGTCACACGCGTTCCACAGTCCGCTGATGGCGCCGATGCTAGCCGAGTTCGAAGCCGTCGCCAGAACCTGCGCCTACCGCGCCGCCGCCCTGCCGATCTACTCGACCGTGCACGGCCGACCTCTCGACCCCGACGAGGTGATGGATGCCGACTACTGGACCGAACACGTCCGCGCCACAGTACGTTTCGGCGACGCCGTGCACGCCGCGCTCGGCACGGACCCCACCCATCTCGTCGAGATCGGACCGCGCCGGGTACTCGCCGCGTCGGTGCGCAGGATCGATCCCGAGCTCGGCGCGCGCTACCTGTCCCCCAGCCCCGGCCCGAGCGCGACCGGCGACGAACTCGCCGCCACCGTGGCCTCGCTCTACTGCGACGGTCTCGACCCCCAATGGAACGAACTCTACGAACCCGGGCAGCGTGTCCGTCGGCGCCTGCCGGTGTACGAGTTCTCTGTCGCGCACCGATTCTGGGTGGAACCACCCGCTGTCAGCGAGGTCGGCGCCTCGGCATTCGATCCGAAATCCATACCGGCACAATCACATACCGAGGCAACCATGATCGATCCACTGATCGCTCTCTTCCGTGAACAGAACGCCGTGCTGGCAAGCCTGCTGGCAGCTCCTGCCGAATCACGTGGACCGGATCTCGACATCGGTACCGCGCGCGGCGCTCTCGCACCGGACGCGGTCGCGGGGATCGTCCGCGCGGAACTGGCCAGGGTGAGCGGGTTTCCCGCCGACCGGCTGCACGACGCCCGAACACTCGGCGACGGACTGGGATTCGACTCGCTGATGCTCACCGACCTGTTCGCCGGTCTGGCCCGCAAACTCCCCGGCACGACCATCGACCCGACCCTCATCACGGGGGAAACGACACTCGGCGACGTCATCGCCCACTTCACCGGTCAACTCACCGATTCGCCCGCCGAGACGAACCCGCTTGTCGCCCCGCTCACCCAATCGCCCGAAACCGTCTCCCCCGCAACCGAAGCCAGGCCGACCACCGTCGAACCCGAATATCTGATATCCGACTTCGCCGAGGTGCGAGCCATCGCCGACCGGCTCGCGGGCGCCGAAGCGCTCGGCCTTTCCAACCCGTACTTCCTGATCAACGACGGCGTCACCAGGGATACCTCGTTCATCGGCGGCACCCAGGTGGTCAATTTCGCCAGCTACAACTACCTGGGAATGTCGGGCCACCCCGCGGTCGTCGCCGCCGTCCAGGACGCCGTGGCTCGCTATGGCAGCTCGGTCTCGGCCAGCCGCCTGCTCTCCGGTGAGAAGCCGATCCATCGCGAACTCGAGGCCGAACTGGCCGCCCTGCTCGGTACCGAGGACGCGATCGCGCTGGTCGGCGGCCACTCGACGAACGTGACGATCATCGGCCATCTCGTCGGGCCCCAGGATCTGGTGATCCACGACAGCTTGGCCCACGACAGCATCTTGCAGGGCTGCCAACTGTCCGGCGCGACCCGCAGACCGTTCCCCCACAACGACCACGCCGCGCTCGACGCGTTGCTGACCGAGATCCGTCACCAATACCGCAGGGTGCTGATCCTCATCGAAGGCGTCTACAGCCAGGACGGCGACATTCCCGATCTGCCCGCGATCATCGAGATCAAGAAGAAGCACCGGGCACTGCTGATGATCGACGAGGCGCACAGCGTCGGGGTGCTCGGCGAGACCGGCGGTGGCATCGGCGAATACTTCGATGTCGACCGCCGCGACGTCGAACTGTGGTCCGGCACGATGTCGAAAGCGCTCGCGGGCTGCGGTGGCTATGTGGCGGGCAGCGCGGACCTGGTCCGGTTCCTGAAGTACACCACCCCCGGCTTCGTCTACAGCGTCGGAATGACACCGATGAACGCCGCCGCCTCCCTGGCCGCGATGCGCCTGTTGCGTGTCGACCGCGAGCCACTCGACCGCCTGCGACGCAACTCCGAACTCTTTCTGCGCCTTGCCCGCGAGGCGGATATCGATACCGGCGACAGTCTCGATACCCCGATCATCCCGTGCATTGTCGGCGACTCGATGCGGACGCTGAAACTGTCCACGGCACTGCTGCGCCGCGGGATCAACGTCAACCCGATCATCTATCCGGCCGTCCCGGAAGACCTGGCCCGACTCCGCTTCTTCGTCACGGCCTGCCATACCGAAGATCAGATCCGCGAGACCGTCACCGCCCTCGCCGAAGAACTCGCCCGGCCCGCGCACGACCTCGTCGACCACTAGGCTTCGTGCCGGTCAGCCGGTCCAGTCGACTCGCTCGGCCACGGCGAGGAGTTTGTCGCGGCGGTGCGGGCTCGTCTCGCCGATCCACGAGATCAACCCGTAGACGTGAGCACGAAAGTCGTTGTGTTCGTTGTGGTTCTGTGCGGAAGCGCCCGTGCGCAGACAGTTGTGCAGCAGAGCGCGGACCGCGTCGTAGCGGTCGCGGGGTGCGGCCGGATGGTCGTTGACGACCAGACCGGCCAGCACCTGTCGCTGGTGGGCGCGACGGATCAGGGTCTTGCCGGTGTGCACGGTGAAGCCCTCGTCGCGGGCGATTCGGGTCACCGTCCAGATCAGCCGGGCGGTGTCGAGGTCGGCGTCGCCCGAAAGGGCGAGGTCGTCGGCGTAGCGGGTGTAGGTCAGGCCGTGGCGGTTCGCGTAGCCGGTCAGGCGGCGGTCGAGGCCACGTGCGACGAGGTTGGCCAGACGGGGCGAGGTCGGGGCACCCTGCGGTAGGTGCCGGGCACCGAGCAAGGTGCGCTGGGAATAGTCGAGTCCTCGCAGTTCGGCCACCGGTGACGCGGTGGTGCACAGCTCGGCGAGGACGCGGGCCACCGCGGCGGAATAGCCGCAAGCCACGAACACCGCGCGCACCCGCGCTACCGCGATCGTCGGAAAGAAGTCGCGGAGATCCTGTCTGATCACCACCGCCGATCCGGCATGCGGAGCGGCGAAAGTCGCGGCGTTGCAGCCCTTCTCGAATCCATGACATGCGGGATCAACGGGAATTCCCGCGAGAACCCGATGCAGGATCCGTCGCTGGATCTCGCGCAATCGCACCTTCGGCGCCTCGACCAATCGCACCCCCGTCGCTTTCGGCAACCGCCGATATCGGTAGTGCGACAACGGTTGCGACGCGCGCCGCAACCAGCCGCCCCGATCGGCGAACCACTCGAGCTCGGTCGGCGTCACATTCAGCAGCAGGGCCAGCGCGGCGAGATCCGGGATCTCGACCGCGCCGAATCGCATCGGCACAACACCGGGATCGAGGGGAACGACGGTCGTCGGCAACTTCGGCAGGTCGACGAGTACCCGGCGCAGCGTGTTCACCGGATCGACCGGCTCGACCGGGATGAGGTCGATCACTCGTCCCGCGATCTCCTGCGCCGGACCTGGCTCGATCACGTCGGCGAATGCCTCGGCCAGTGTCGACAGACCCCAGTCGTCGTCGAGTAGCTCGAACGAGCGCGCCAGCCGCCCAGCCAGCTCGAGCCCGATCGCCCGGCTCACCGGCATGCGACGGTGGCGGGGCGACCAGAATCCTTCGTCCGCGGTGCTGCGAGGCACGCGAAGCGTGCGCCCTTGCTCCGGACGCTGAGCCCAACTGACAAGACGCTCCCAGGGGTTACCCCTGAGGTGGGTCGACCCGACCCGCTCTCGCCCCGCCACCGTCGCACCGGGCCACTGTAGCCACAACAGCGCGTCGGGAGTCATCCGTTTCGGGTGAGTCGATCCCGATGGTCGATGTGTGACCATCGCAGAGTCCGCATTGTCCTTTTGTGCCGACAGGAGCTGAGCCCATGGCTGATACACAATGATCCGCGCAGGTCGTGGCCGAGGCCGCCACCTCCACGGCGACAGCAGGCAGATCCACCGCATCGATGCGGATCACGTCGAGTGCGCGCCAGGGTAATTCGCACCCGCCGCCTGCGGGCCGGTCTGTCCCAACTCGCCTTCATGCTCGTGGGGCTCGGGATGGGACTGGTCGTCCCGAGAATCGACACGGGACCGCGCGCGCCGAGCGCCCAGGTGGCGGGCGCGCTGCTCTCGATCGGGATCGGCCTACTCGGCACGGTTGCCCTCATCTTCTCACTGCTTTTCCTGGTGGTGCAGTGGGTGGCCACCACTTTCACACCCCGGTTGATGCTGTTCCGCGACGACCCGATCGTCTGGCGGACCTTCGGCTTCGCCCTCGGATTGGTCGCCTTCTGTATGACCGCCGCCATCGCCATCGGCAGAGATCCCGAGGTATCGGTATTCGTACCGATCTTGGCGACGCTGCTGTTGCTCGTGCTGATCGAGCAGTTGCGGACACTGCAGGTGAGAGCCTTCTCGGCTATTCAATTGGCGCCCGCGCTCGGCACGATCGCCGACCGCGGGCGCACCGTGCTCGACGCCGTGTACACCGGACACGACCTCGCATCGCCGCCCCTGCCGCCGTCACCGACGACGATCGTGTGGCAGCAGCCCCCCGCGGTGCTGCAACGGGTCGACGTGACCCAGCTGATCGATGCCGCAACGGCCGCGAACGCGGTCGTCGTCCTGCGTGCGATTCCCGGCGCCACACTGCATCACGGCAGTCCCGTGGCGGATGTGCACGGCGGGGAGCTGTCCGCCGCGGCAGTGCTCCGAGTGCTCGTCGTCGGCGACGAACGGACCTTCGACCAAGATCCGCTGCTCGCGTTCCGACTGCTGTCCGATATCGCGCTCCGTGCGTTGTCCTCGGCGGTGAACGACCCGGCGACCGCCGTACAGGCCTTCGACGAATTGGAAGATCTGCTCGGCTGGGTGGCCGCGAGACGTCTGGAACCGATGCGCCTCGCCGGCCGCGACGGCGTCGAAAGACTCGTCGTTCCACTGCCCGGATGGGAGGAATTCCTTCGGACGAGTATCGACGACATCGCGTTCGTCGTCAGGTCGCCGATGGTCGTCACCGGTCTGCGCGACGCGCTACGGCGAGTCCGCGAGCGGGCTCTCCCCGAGCACACCGAACAGCTCGACAGACGGTTGGCTCTGCTCGACTACAAGGTGGCCGAGCTATGACTCGGAGCAGCCGTTCGCCACAGTCGGGCCCAGTCGAATGCCGCGGCGGCGGGACGCACTCCCGGCCTGTTCCTTGGTACGCGCACTCGCAACGCCGCCGGTCGGATGGTGCACCGCACCGGAGTGTCGAGGAGCATGGATTCGCCGTCGATGCCTGCCGGAATCTCGGGGGCGTCGGCGTCGACGGTCAGCTCGATCGCCGTTGCCTGCGCCAGGCCACGAAGGCGGGTTCGGCGCAGTAGACCGACCGCGTCCCTGGTGCTGGTGACCGACAGCGTGACCGCGCCGAGCACACCGCGATCGAGGCGGACACGACGGCTCAGTCCCGCCAGATCGTTGCTGCCGTACGGGTTGTTGCTCACCAGGATCGCCTGCGGTCCCGCCACCGTGATCTCACCGATCCGGGCGACCAGTTTCGGGCCGCTGTGCCCGTTGAGCAGATCGGGCAGCAGCGCCAGCACCGTCGCGGTCTTGTCATCTCGGTAAGCCGGACTGCGCACGATCTCCGCGTACACCCCGAACGAGGCGTTGTTGACGAAGGGACGCCCGTTGACGATGCCGAGGTCGACGCGCAATTCCACACCGTCGCGCAGCGCGTCGAGTGACCGGGTGGGATCGGCGCGATCGAGTCCGAGGTCCATGGCGAAGTGATTGCGGGTTCCGGCGCTGATCACCAGGAACGGCAGATCGTGTTCGACGGCCACTGCCGCGACCAGCGCCTGGGTCCCGTCGCCGCCCGCGACGCCGAGCAGATCGGCCCCCTCCGCGACCGCCCGTTGGGCCAACGCGGTGACGTCGATTTCCTCGGGCCCTTCGAGTAGAGCGACTCGGGCGCCCAGTTCTTCGGCTTTGCGCACGAGGTCGAACTTCGCGACCTTCCCGCCACCGGAGCGCGGATTCATGATCAGGAACGGACGCTGTGCCGGTGCAATGGAGTATTCGGGCATCGTCGTGTCCGCACCGCTACCGCGCAGGGCGCTGCGAGCCGCGACGACGGTCACCAGCGCGAGCGCGCCGGAGACCAGAACGACCCACAGCAGATTCGCCCGCACGAACGAGACCACGACGACGATCGGCGCGAGCAGTGCGACGCCGAGGGAGATCCACCGCAGTATTCCGAACCGGGTGACAAACGAGTAGAGCGCCGCCACCGCGACCACGACGCCGCCGGTGCCGACGATGAGCAACACCATGGCGCCGAGGACGCCTGCGGCGAGCACGGGCACCACTGCCGCCGCGGCGGCGCAGACGAACGCCAGCCGCGCCCACCAGCGTCGGGCGTGGCTACCGGTCGTGTCGGTGGTGTTCATGGAGGCGGATTACTTAGCGGTCGTTTTGCGCGCCCTGGTGCGGCGCGCGGGCTTGGCCGACGCCGACTTCGTTGCCGGCTTCGGCGTCGACTTCGTTGCCGACTTCGGTGCCGACTTCGGTGCCGACTTCGGTGCCGCGGCGGCGCCCGATTCGGCGGAGGGATCGTCACGCCAACTGATCTCGATTTCGATTTCGGTCTCGTCGCCGTCGACTTCGATCTCGAATTCCCAACGAACCCGGTCGGCGACAACGATCTCGATCGAGTCGCCACCTGTCTCGAATTCCACTTCGGAACCGCGGGCGATAGCTTGGCCGATCGTGATCAGCCGCTCGCCTACCTCTTTACGGGAGAGCTCTGATTTCCTCTTGATCTCCAACTTCGGCACGACAACTCCTGACTGGATTCAGCGTGGACGTCTACTCACGGTAGCCGCGGAGCAGAGTCGGACGGATCACCCTTTTCGGATGAGCTGCACCTCGCACCGAACGCTCAGCCTGCCCGGTCGATCCGGGACACGCAGAAGCCGTTCGCGGCATGGTCGAGAGTGAGGTAGACCGCTGACATCACACCGTCGGCGCTGGTCACCGGCGCGCTGACGGTCACGACCGAGCCCGTGGAGCCGCGGATCGTGAGTGCCTTGTCCTCGAAGCGCCGCACCCCGGACAGGGTGTCGCCCGGCTGGGCGCCGTTGCACAGCAGCGGGTAGTCCGGTTCTATGTCGGCCGGGTTCACGGGGTCACCGACGACCCGGCTCAGATAGCGCTCGGCCGTGTAGCGAGCTTGCTCCTCGGTGAGCCGGGTCGCCGATCGGTCGCTGACGATCGGGCAGCCGTAGACGGACCGCAACTCGCTGGGACGCAAGCTGACGTGGAGCGCGTCGTTCTCCCAAAACGGTCCGAATTGACCGAGAACGCCGGGCCGGCGCACAGCATCGACGATCCGCTCGACATCGCCGTACATCCCGGGGATCTCGGCGGGCGACTGGGTCCAGCACTTGCGGATCAGCGCGCTCATGTCCCCGGCGAGAACATCGTCGAGCCAGGGACGCAGAACCGTCGCCGCCTTCGGACTGCCCGGGACCGCACCGATCTGCGCGACCGGCGTGGTCATCGGCGCGTCCGACCCACCCCGATCCTTGGCGGTGAGCACAGCGAACGCGGTCACCCCGGCCACCACCGCCGCGCCGCCGACCCCGATCAGGACTTTCCTCGTCAGCGATGTGCCGGAAGCACGCGGTGGCGGGAGTCGCGTTTCTCGCTGCAGCACAGCGGTATCCCCCACCACCGGCTTGCCGGTGAGGGCAGCGATCGCCGCGTCGGCGAGCTCACCGCAGCTGGCGTACCGGTCGTCCGGGTTCTTCGCCATCGCCCGCGCGATCACCCCGTCCATGGCCTGCGGCAGCGCCGGATTACCGGCCGACGGGCGCGGCGGCGGTTCGATCAGATGCGCGCTGATCAACGCGGCCGGGCTCTCCCGCTGGAACGGAACGAACCCGGTGAGCAGCTCGTAGAGGGTGCCGCCGAGTGCGTACACATCGGTGCGCACATCGAGCGGATGCCCCTCCAGCTGTTCGGGCGCCGCGTAGGCGAGAGTGCCGAGCACCGATCCTGCGGAGGTGAGACTGGTCGTCTCCCCCATACTTCGAGCGATCCCGAAATCGGTGACCAGGACCTCGTCGGTGCCGTCGTCGGCACGCGCGATCAGCAGGTTCGCCGGTTTGATATCGCGATGCAGCAGCCCCTGCCGATGCGCGTAGTCCAGCCCCGCGGCCGCCTCGGCGACGATGCGAACCGCCCGCTCCGGCGTGAGCACCGACAACCCGTGCCGCAGCAGTTGCGCCGCGTCGAGTCCGTCCACGAACTGCATCGCGATCCACAACCGGTCACCGTCGACCCCCCGGTCGAAGATCTGCACAACATTCGGATGCCGAAGCCGCGCAGCCAGATCGGCCTCACGCTCGAACCGCGCCCGAAACGTCGGCTCCACCGCCAGCCGCGCGTCGAGCACCTTCAGCGCGTCCCTGCGCGGCAGCCGCGGATGCTGGGCCAGATACACCGCCCCCATCCCCCCACCGCCGACCCGGCGCTCGATGCGGTACCCCGCGAGGATCGACCCCGGCCCGAACTCCATCACCGCTCCTTCGCGTCACGACCACCCACGTGACTGCGATCAGGCTATCCGCCGTGGCCCACGACTGCCGGAAGTCGGATTCGCCTGCGCCGGTTCAGCGATGGCACAGGCGAATTCACTGCGAGCCAGCGGCCTCCGCGACGATGTCGCCGAGCTTCCAGCTGCGATCGAAGTACGGCTCCGGCGGCCCGTAGAACCGGAAGTAGGAGAACAGTGCTTGCCGGGGATCGTCTGGATCTACACCCGCGAACGGTCGATGCCCGCTTCGACCAGTGCCGACCTCGCCACGTCCTTCGCGCACGCGGTGAGCGCGCCGAACGCGCTGATCCGGCTGAACGTCTGCCCGGTGTGGACGACGTTGTCGTTTTCGTCGTCGCCGTCCACGATCGGCACGGCACCCGCCAGCAGCCATTTGCGAACATCGGCGACCGACGGCATCGTCCCGGCCACCCGCAGATGGAATTGCTGAATCAGCAACACGACGCCGGCGACCACGGGCGTGGCCTGACTGGTGCCGTGCTGGATCGACTCGCCGCTGTCGTTGCGGATCCCCGACGAGGTCGTCGGGGCGCCCGGCGCGAAGATATCGGTCGCGCAGTCGCCGCCCACGCTCGAGTGCAGACGCTGCGAGAACGGCGTGATCCGGTCCGGAGCCGTCGAGAGTGCGGTCGCCCCGGAGCCGTAGCTGAACGATCCTTCGTCGGCGTCGTAGACCGCACCGACACTGATCGTCTGGCGGAAGATCGCCGGATAGCTCATGCCTTGGCCACTGTTGTGGCCGAAGTAGTCGTTACCCGCCGCCACGCAGCAGGCGACTCCGACGTCGGTGAGTTTCTGCATCACATCGCCGATGCCGTCACCCGCGAAATCCGCGTCCGAGGTGTTGTTGTCCGAGGCGCCGAGCGACATACACACCGCGGAGATGCCGAGCGATGTTCGATTGGCCAGCACCCAGAGCAGTGCGTCGCGGATCGCCAGGAAACTACCGCCGCCGGAGTTACCGAGGACCTTGACGGGCACGATCTTCGCGCGCGGCGCCATCCCGGTGTGCACACCGCCGGCGCAGATGATCCCCGCGACGTTGGTTCCGTGCCCCTGCCCGTCGGTCGGATCGGTGGGCGAACCGTTGTTGTCGGACGTGAAGTTCCGGCCCGCCCGAACCCGGCCCGAGAAATCGACGTGGGTGGTGCGGAGTCCGGTATCGAGGACGGCGACCGTCATGCCGGATCCGTCGACGTTGAACTTGGCGCGCGCCTCGGCGGCACGCACCAACAGATCGACCTCGAGCAGTTCGGGCATCACCGTCAGGTCGGTCTGCAACGGCTTCTCGACGGGTACGACGGATTCGAACGCGACGCCGGCTACCGGCGCCGCAGAGATGGTGTCGGACATGATGATTCCTTCCTACAGAGCCGAGTACGCGACGATGAAGTCGTAGACGTCGCGAGTCATCCGCCGCCCGAAGTTGGGCTTGGTGTTGTCGCCGATCGCGCCTGTGGCGCCGCGCAGAACGCCCACAACGTAGGGCCATCCGTCGGTGTCGTACACATAGAGCCCCGAACCGCTGTCGCCGTACCAGGCATCCATGAAGAAGTTGATGTACTGACCGTTGAGGATGCCGTTGCCCTCGTTGCCCCAGATCTGGGGTTGAGCCTTGTCACTCGGATGGCCGTAGAGGTACATCCGGTTGCCGCTCACGACGTTGTCGGGCGCGACCCACAACCCCTTCCACCCCGAAGCGCGGCCAGGGAAGTCGCCGTATCCGGAGAATTCGATGACGGCGTAGTCGAACCGCGCGTCGCCGCCCGCGTTGTTGACCCAGCCGCCGGGGACCGTCACGTTGTACCCGCCATGGCTGCCGAAGGGCATCGGTGTCGGGTCTTGGCGATCGGTGCCGGGTGCGACGGACGCGAACGGCAGCCAGTTCGTGCCGTTGTGCACCACGTGCGCCGCGGTCACGGCGGTCGACGGCCCGACCATCGTCGCTGACCCGGAATATCCCCCGCTCGCAAGCGCGAGATAGGCGACCGTGCTCATCGGATACACCGTGTTGTCGCGGCGCACGACGCGGTTGTCCGAGCCGATGATTCCCGACAACGCGTGCAGCGACGAGGAAACGATCTGTTCGGACCGGGATCGCGACAGCGCGGTGTAGGACGCTGTGCGTCGTTCCCGGTCCTCCCGGAGCAGCTCGACGAACGTGGTGCTCGGTACTTCGGTCGTGTATTCCTTGCCGTCGTTGTAGATCACCGGCCGCAACGCTTCGGCGAGCTCGTAGTCCGACATCTCCAGGACAGGGCCGAGTTCGTCGCCGTACGGCGGCTCGACACGGGGATACACCGAGTTCGGTGAGAACTTCGCGTCGCCGACCAGAGTCAGCGGTTGACCTTTGGGCGAAGTCAGCGTGGTCATTGCGGTAGACATTCGTGCTCCTCGATGCTCGAGCGGCTCCGATGTCACCAACGCCAACGTCAGCCGCAGATTTTCAGGCTGTTTTGAACGTACGAGGATGTGCGGGAGCTGACACGAGTACCCGGCTACCCAATTTCTCGCGCAGGACTACGTGCTTTGAATCCCACATCGCACCCGCCGCGTATCGAGCCACTGACCGATCGTCGGCGAAATATGCTGCTAGGCAGACACTTTCAGTCGAAGCCGGTAACTTTTTGCTGCGCAGGCTTCGAGCCGTCGGCTGTGGAGGTAACCGAAGGGTCTTCGGGTTCCAGCTTCGGAAGCGATGGCGGGCCCGGCGAAGGGCGGGTGGACGCTGATGGCCGGACAGTGCGGCCATACGGGGTGGACGCGGGCGATGTCGTCACCGCGCGGCCACAGCTCATCGATATCGGCGCTGAGCCGATGCCTACCGCAGTGCGCTCCGGGCAGCCGAGGCCCCGGTATGGCTGATCCCCACCGCGCTGTTCGGGTTTTCCTTCGCGCTCGCGGTGAGGCCGAGAACGCGGCGTAGTGGTCCGGTCAGGTGAGGTCTGGGTCTTCGACAGCGGCCAGGAAGGTCGGCAGGTGGTTGCCAGGGACCGTCTCGACGGGCTCCGTACTGACGTCGCTGTGATACTCGGCGCTGAACAATGACACCGGTGCGGTGCCGATAACGTTCAGGTGCGGATCGGTCATGACTATCCCCCGTGTATCGGTTTGTCTGAGCTGTAGTTTCACCGAGCCTAGTGGAGAGACTCCCTCGCAGTTGACACCCACCGACGACACAGCCGCAACCCGCCTACTCGCGGACTACCGCCGAGTGGCCGGGTCCACCGACACGATCGAAGAAATCGGCAACCGCCTGCGGAACTCCCCGGAGATCATTACGGTGCTCGCGCAATGGCTCACCGAGCTCGAAACCCGGTGGCCCTGCCCGGAGACCCAAGGCCGGAACTCGCGCGACCCTGCCTGGGAAATGCGCTGAACCGCAAGGAATCTCGCAAAATCACGGCGATCCCGGCACTGATCAGCCAGTTCGACCATGAGGCAGGCGGAAACAGACAAGGGCTGATCGCTTCGCGCTCTACCGGCTACCAGATCCGATATCTGCCCGAGTGAGCTCAGCGGCGCAGCTGGTTGTGCGGGATCAGCACCGTGGTGCGCTCGTCGATCGGCTCCATCGGTTCCAGCTTCGGCTGGGTGCTCAGCTTGTCCGACAGCTTCTGCCGGCCCACCGACACCAGTTTCCTGGTCACCGGACTACCCGCGACCGCTCGCGAGGCCGCAGTGATCTGTTCGTAGCGCGCCCGACCGGCCTTCGTGCCAAGCACATAACCGGCCGCTACGCCGATGATCAACCGCAGCATCTCCTGGAGCTCCTCCCACGTCTGTGTGCGGGTCCATCCTGCCCCAGCCGCCCCACCCCTGTCGATCCGGCCACCGTTCGACAGCACATCGTTATACGCCGCATGTCCGCAGGTAGCGCCCCGATTTGGGTTCCCGCGACACGATGCGCTAAAGTTTCATCTCGGTCAGCTCGCCAAGGCAGACCGCCTGAGTCTAACCACTCAGGGCAATCCCCTATAGCTCAATTGGCAGAGCAGCCGACTGTTAATCGGCAGGTTTCTGGTTCGAGTCCAGATGGGGGAGCAGTAAAAAGAGGTTCCGACCTGCGGGTATTCACCCAGGTTGGGACCTTATTTTGCGTGGAGATTTTGCGTGGAGCCGAGTACGTTGACAGTCCGACCTGGCCTTCTGGACCCGATTAGTGCACTCAGGGTTTCAGGATCGAGCCCTCTGGTGGCGAATAAAATGCCCCTGAGCTGGGAGGTTCGCGCCGGGTCGGGACTCTTGCGAGAGGCGACACGGGAAGGACACGGTTTCGGCCGCGGACCATCCGTCGTGACGTCCCGCAATGTGCCCTCTCGGATCGGTCATGGCCCGTAGCTGCTTAGCCGGGAATCGGTTGTCCAGCGCGGCGTCGCGCTGTCGGCCTGTGGCTATTCGCTTGCTTCGTTAGGGATGAGCCCCTTGCCAGCAGCAGCACGCGACCCAGCCCACGCGTCGCTGCTCACACGCCAGATCGCATGTATGCCAACCGATTCGAGGAACTCAACGTAGGCATCACCGATCGATTCGCTGAACACCGCGACAAGATCGACCGCAATCCCCCGTTTGTATAAGAAGTGGCGGTACTGGTACAGCTGGCCAAGGACCGCTCGCACCGCCTCCGTCGCGTTGCCGCCGTAGACGATCTTCACCTCCACCAGCCAATGCCGACCACCTCGAGTTAGCGTGAGGTCACGCGGATGAACGTTGGTTGCCGCGATGAAGCCAGATCTCTGAGCGGCCAGACCGTAGTCACGAACCAGGGTCTCGTGGTGGCGATTCTTGACCTGGACTTGCGCCTTGACTGCAGCGACATACGCGTTATCGCTCTTTGGCTTGAACTGAGCCAGGACATCTCCCGAGGAAGCAGCAGAACCGACGTCATCGAGCAACGGCTCATCCGCGGTCGAATCGACGCGTTCGACGTCGCGTCGATGTACCCCCGGTTGTTCACGAATCCCGAGAGCAAGCGCGTTCATCTGCTCCGGCCGTTCGAGGAAGGCAGCGACTACCTCCCTGTCCAGCGCGCTTCCGTTGCTCGTCGTCCGACGTGAGTCAGGATGGCAGTCGGCAAGGTTCGCCATCTTCAAACGAACCGAGCCTGGGCTACGAAAGTTGTCACCGCGATCAGCCGCTGGGTGGATCGGCAATTGCTGTAGCAGTGTGGACAGCTCGACGACACGTCGATCCTTGTCATCGATCTCGTGCCAGTTGTTGCGAGCAGTGAGATCACACGCGAGCACCAGCTCAGTCCAAGCCCACACCGGAGGTCGCTTCTTCCGCTCCGTCTGCTCGGCGTGCACCCGAACCGGCACCGCATTGGCGGTGAGTGCATCCTCAGCCCGCGATACCTCAAATCCTAGCGACCTCAAATGCCGCGCCACGGTCGCTTCGCCACCGCTGAAGTCCTTCGGTCGCAACGCATCACGATCTGGCAGGAAACCATGAGCCGCGCCGAGGACGGCCTTCGAGTCGTACCGGCGGCCCTCCAAGAGGATGAAGTACGAGCGCGCACGACCGAACCCGTACTTGTCCAGGAACTCAGCCTGGCCCACGTCATCGAACTCGCGGATCGCCGCGATTACCGCTGCTCTTGTTACATTCGTGAGAGCCATAGTCCGGAACATAACGCAAACGACCGACACACTTGCTGGACGACCGCTCGAATTGGCTTGACCCCGTGGATAAGACCACCTGAGCCGAACCCCGAACAGGGTGATTCGAGCTCAGGCCGGGCGACAGAATCTACTGGCTGAGCCGCCATGGGAACGAACGGGGCCGGAACGTGTCGGCTATCTGGGATTCCGAGGACAAACCTGGAACCGTGTGCGTTCTGTTCGATCGGAAGGCTCCGCCAAGCCGCGGTGATGGCCGCAGCCGGCAGACTGTCTCAACTTGGAGCGCGGATCCCACCCCCATGGGTGTCATTCACTGCGGCAGTAGGCGTCGTCCGGTGATTGTCAGCAGAATGTCCTTGGCGGGCAAGGCAATCGGGGCTCCCTCGCCGATGGTGTAGTCGGCGTCGGTGGCCTGCAGTCGGATTCCGGTGAGGTCGACGCCGAAGAAGGACAGGCCCTTGGGCTCGACGTGGGCCAACACGGTGGCGATTCGGTCGGTCGGGGCGGCGGGCAGGCCGAGAGGTTCGGTGATGTCGAGGCCGTGGATGACGTAGTGGGACAGGGCGCCCGCGGTGCCGCCGCCCGGGGGTCGCCAGGGGTGGGTGATGTTGTCGCGCAGGCTGTCGAGTAGTTCGGCGTCGCTGAGGCGGGCGGTGTCGGCGCGGGCGGCGATGTCGCAATAGCGGTTGATGTTGAAGCGGGCGCGGGCCAGGCCGAGCATCATCCGGGGCCCGCTGGTGCGGTACGGGACGGTGATGTGGGCGACGACTTCACGGATCGCCCACCCCTCACACAGTGACGGTGTCCCCCACTGGTCCGCGGACAGGTCGGCGAGCAGGTCGGCGAGGCGGGCACGTTCGGCGACGGAATGGTCGAGGATGCTGGTGTCGGGCATGAGTTGTCCTTGATCGATCGGCAGTGTCACTGGTGGTACGTGCGCGGCCGCCGGAATTCATCGGTCAGGTCAGAACGGTCGGCAGTCCGAATTCGGGGAATCTCGGGCCGCTGCCGAAGAAGGTGATCAGCCGGGCGATCCGACCGTCGAGTGTTTCGAATGCGACCAGTGCGAAGGGGCGCGCCACGCCATCCTCGTCGAGCCGGTACTGCGCCGCGCCCGCTGCCCCGTTGAAGGTGACCGGCAGGACGCGGTCGCCGCGACAGTCGTCGGAGGTGGTCATGGCGGCCGCGATGGACGCGCCGCCGTCCAGACGCCAACCGAAAGGCGGCATCGACACACGCGCGTCCTCGTGTAGGACGGCGGTGAGTGCGGTGATGTCGTGGGCTTCGAACGCGGCGATGTAGCGCTGGAGCAGGTCACGGTCGTGGGGTGCGTCGGGGTTTAGCGCGGTCGGAGTGTCGCGGGTGGTTCGCAGGGTGGCGCGGGCGCGTTGCAGGGCACTGTTGATCGCAGCGGGGGTGGTGTCGAGGATGTCGGCGGTCTCGGCGGCGGTGAAGGCGAGCACCTCGCGCAGGACCAGGGCCGCGCGCTGTGTGGGTGGCAGGTGTTGCAGGGCCGCGAGGAAGGCCAGGCGGACGGTGTCGCGGCGGGTGACGATGTCGGCCGGGTCGGCGCCGAGGGTGTGGCTGTCCGGGGCGGGGCTGATCCAGTGCTGGTCGGGGAGGACGGCGTCGGGGTCGAACGCGGTGGCGGGGCCCTCCCAGTGCAGCATGCGACGTTGGGCGGCGCGCAGCATGTCCAGGCAGATGTTGGTGGCGATGGCGTGCACCCAGGTGGACAACCGGGCGCGGGTGGGGTCGAAGGTGTCGAGACGGGTGTAGGCGCGCAGCAGCGTTTCCTGGGTGGCGTCCTCGGCGTCGGCGGAGCTGCCGAGCATGCGGTAGCAGTAGCCGGTGAGCGGGACGCGCAGGGCCGCGAGGTCGGTGGTGCCGGCGCCGGAGGTCACTCCCCCATCGTGGCACGGCGGCAACCGCACTCCGGCCTTCCGACCGGCAGTACCGTTCACCAGGGAAGGCTGGGCGCCAGGGTCCGGTCCCTCCTGCTGTCGACCGGGAAGGCGAGATCAGGTGGTCCTGAGAACTATCACCCGCTTCGGGTGAGGACAGGACCGAGTCGGGCTGACAAGCTGACTTCGCTCCTCATCGTGGGGATTCGGTCATGGAGGTGTGATGGCGGATACGCATGCCCCGGACGTCGATCCGGTTGCGGTCATGCGCTCCAAGCCGTACCTCGTGGCTCTACTGCTGGCGGCGGCTCTGGGCATACCGATCTCTTTGTTCGCGTATGGCTTCCTGGCCGCGGTAACGAAGATCCAGCAGTTCATATTCAGCGACCTCCCGGGCGACGTCTTCTCCGGTGGCACGCCATCATGGTGGCCGCTGCCCTGGTTGGTGCTCTGCGGCGTGTTGACCGGTGCGACCATCCGCTACCTGCCAGGCAACGCCGGTCACTCTCCGGCATTCGGGTTCCACGCCGGAGGCACGCCGGTCGACAAGGAATTGCCGGGCATAATCCTGGCGGCACTGGCCACGCTCAGCCTGGGTGCCGTCCTCGGTCCGGAGGCCCCGCTGATCGCGATCGGCGGCGGACTCGCGGTGCTCACGGTGCACCTGCTGAAGAAAGATGCGCCTCCGATGGCGCTGGTGATCATGGCGTCGGCGGGCAGCTTCACCGCCATCAGCACCCTGTTCGGCTCCCCGATCCTGGCAGCGTTCCTGATCATGGAAGCCGCCGGAATCGGTGGCGCGACACTGAGTCTCGTCGCGGTACCGGGACTGCTCGCCTCCGGTATCGGTGCCGTCGTCTTCGTCGGACTGGACAGTCTCACCGGACTCGGCACCTTCTCTCTCGCGCTGACATCCGTTCCGGCGGCTGTGAACCCAACTGTGGCCACGATGTGCTGGGCTGTCGTCGTCGGTGCGATCGCGGCACTCCTCGGCTGGGCGATCCGCTGGGCCGGGCTGGCACTTCGACCGCTCGTTCACACCAATCGCATCCTGGTGACGGCAATGCTCGGGTTGCTCATCGGTCTTGCCGCCACCGCCTACCAACTGATTTCCGGGAACAGCTTCAGCCAGGTGTTGTTCTCCGGGCAGGACGCCCTACCCGAACTCGTCGCCCACGCCGCCGACTATTCGGTGGGTGTCCTCCTTCTGCTCGGTCTCTGCAAAACGGTGGCATATTCGATTTCGTTGAGTGCGTTTCGTGGTGGACCGGTCTTCCCGTCGATGTTCATCGGTGCCGTTCTGGGCATCGCGATGAGCGGACTGCCGGGCATGAGCATGGGTCCGGCGATCGCGATGGGCATCGGCGCGATGTGCACGGTGATGCTGCGACTCCCGTTGACCTCAGCGCTCCTGGGTGTTCTGTTGCTCGGTACCGACGGCATATCGGTGACCCCCCAGGTGGTCGTCGCTGTGGCCGTGGCCTTTGTCCTGATCAATGTCCTCCCGACCACCCCAGCCAAAGCAACCGGCGAATGACGTCGGCCTACCTGTGATCGCGGGGGTCCTTACTCGTGTTTGCGGAAAGAGCAGTTCTACGAAACCGGACAGGTACGGATAGCGTCGGGAGCCGTGTCACCAGAAAATGTTGCGCAGTCCAGCCGTATCACCGCCGCCATACGGGTTTTGGCAGGTCTGCTCGTGCTCGCGTCGATCGTCGAGGTGGTGCGGCGCGTATCGAACCCCTATCCGCTGGTGGCGCCGCTGTTGTCCAACGATATCTACGAGGTGCATGTCGACTTCGACACCTTCTGGAACTCGGCAGTGGCCCTCACCCACGGCACAGACATCTACGAGACCCCGGCGAAGCTGAGCAATCTCAACCCGCCGCTGGTCTCGATGCTGCTCACGCCGTTCGCCGCGCTGGATGTGGTCACGGCCTACCGCATCTTCGCGGTGCTGACACTGCTCATGATGCTGGGCTCGGTGTTGGCGGTGTGCTCGGAACTGCGGCTGCGCCCGGCTGTCACCGCGCTGGCCACGCTGGCTGTGCTCGCGTCCTCGCCGCTGTACGGAACGCTGATGCTCGGCCAGATCTACCCGCTGCTGTTGGTCGGGCTCGTCGCCGGGTGGATCGCGCAGCGGCGGGGGCGGCCGGTGCTCGCGTCCGTTCTGTTCGGCATCGTGGTGGCGCTCAAGCCGTCGCTGGCACCGATATTGCTGCTCGCGGCCGCGCAGCGGCAGTGGTTGCCGTTCAAGGCCGGAATCGCCGGCGCGGCTGTCACCTCGCTGATCGGGGTGCTCGTCGCCGGGCCGTCGAGCGCGGGGGGCTGGCTGCGCATCGCCTTCTCCGCGCCGGTGCCGGGCTGGGTGGACAACGCATCGCTGCCGGGGCTCGCGGTGCGCTTCGGACTGCCCTCCGAGATCGGGACGGTACTCGGGCTGGCGGTGCTGGCAGGCACGCTGTGGTGGTGTGGGCGCCACCGCGACCGCATCGACCCGGGCGGCACCGCTCTGTGGGCGGTACTCGCCGCAGCCCTGCTGTTCTCGCCCATCGCGTGGCACAACTACCTGATGCTGCTGTGGCCGGGCGTGCTCGTGCTGATCGTGCTGGGTCGCGGCGAGATCACCGCCATCGCGCTGGCGGTGCCGGTCTTCCCGGTGTCCTTCACCGTGGAGTTGCCGCCTCACAGCAGCGTCACCGCCGCCGTGGCACGGTCGTTCTACTGCGCTGTCCTCGTGGGCTACTGGGTGGTTCTGGTGCGTGGAGCGACACTGTCCGAGCCGGGCTCCTCGCGGTCGTCCGGCACGGCCACGAGCAAGCCACCGGCGGCCGCGGCGTACCCCATGCCCAAGGCGCCCTCCGCAGTGACACGCGTTGCCGCCTCCGAGCCGTGACCGTTCACGCCGCCGCCACTCTCCGACCGCCGCCCCAACCCAGAACAGGACCTTCCTCGGCTGGCCCGCGACCTGTGGTTTCGTGCTGAAAGTTGGGATCGGTAGGGGACGAGTGTGGCATCTACTTACCCCATGACATCTTCTCCCTCGAACCAAACACAGCCTTCTGGCCTGGACAAAAAGACCAGCGCCATCCTGTCTTACGCGCTGGGCTGGCTCACCGGAATCATCTTCCTCTTCGTGGGAAAGAACGATCCCGATGTGAAATTCCATGCCGCACAATCGATCATCTTCTTCGGGGCGGTCTCGGTGCTCAATGTTGTTCTGAGCATCGTCGGCTCGCTGCTCGGAGCACTGGGGATCATCTTCAGCCTCGCCGGGCTCGTGCTCGCGGTCTTCGCGGTCGTCGTCTGGGTCATGGCCATGGTCCGGGCGAACAACAGCGGTGGCGTCCGTGCGGAGCTTCCCATTGTCGGGAAATTCATTGCCCCGTATGCCGATCAGTTGGCCAGTTCGGTCAAGTAGCGGCGTACTCGAAATCCCGCGGCCACACCCAACACTCCGAAGATCAATGGCCCGAGGCTATCTCGGGCCATTGGCGTCCGCGCATCTACCAGGGCAAACGTCATCATTTGACCCCGGTAATTGCATTCGTGGTCTGGGGCCTTCGCTGGCATAGTGATTCCACATGGGACGGACGTTCGAGGATCTGGTCGATGAAGCAGCGTCGGCGCCGGTGGAGGGGTGGGACTTCTCCTGGCTCGATGGGCGGGCCAGCGAAGCGCGGCCTTCGTGGGGTTATCAGCGGCTGATGAGTAGTCGGCTGAAGACCGCCTCGGCTGCTCTGGACATTCAGACCGGTGGTGGCGAGGTTCTGGGTGAGGCGGAGTTGTTTCCGCGGACCATGGTTGCCACCGAGTCATGGCCGCCGAATATCGCCAAGGCGACGGCGTTGCTGCACCCGCGCGGCGTGGTTGTCGTGGCTGCGCCCGACGAGCCACCGTTGCCGTTTGCTGATAACGCGTTCGACCTGGTCACCAGTAGGCATCCGGCTACCGTCTGGTGGGAAGAGATCGCGCGCGTACTGCAAACGGGCGGAACGTATTTCGCACAACACGTCGGACCGGCCAGTGTGTTCGAACTGGTCGAGTATTTTCTCGGTCCGCAACCGGAAGCCCGGCGAGGGCGCCATCCCGACGATGAAGCCGCTGCCGCGCGCGCCGCCGGCCTCGAGATCACCAGCCAGCGGACCGAGCGCCTTCGGACAGAGTTCGATGACATCGGTGCCGTCGTGTACTTCCTGCGCAAGGTGATCTGGATGGTGCCCGGGTTCACCGTCGAGGCCTACCTCGACCAGTTGCGTCGGCTTCATGATCGGATCCAGCAGGAGGGACCGTTCGTCGCGTACTCCAGCCGCACACTCACCGAGGCCACCAAACCATGACCCGCAGGTAATGCCGCGCCGTCAGGCTCCGGCCGCGTAGCCCTCGTTGCCCATCGCCTGGGCCGCGAGGCTCTTGCGGTACTGCTCCAGCGCCACCAGGTCACCGAACAAGGTCATGTAGGTGTCGGGCTCCTCGCTGGCGGACAACCGCTGGAGCTTCGATTTGAGCTCGGCGATCTGGCGGCCCACCCAGGCTTCCTGGGTGCGGGCGAGGATGCCGGTGATGAAGCGCGGGGTGTCGTTCTGGGTGCGCACCGGGAGCTGCTCGTTGGCCAGTTCGGAGACCAGGGCGCGGATCATCAGGTCGTCGGTGTGGTCGGCGACGGCGGCGACCCATTCCGCGCCGCTGAGCCCGGCCGCCGTGCCGCCCGCTTGGGCGATCATGATGCGCACAGCCACATAGGCGGGGTGGGTGAAGGCGGCGACGTCGATGGCGTCGAAAGCGACGCCCGCGATGCCCGGGTATTGCAGTGCGGCGCTGAGGGATTGGCGCTGCGCGAACAGCACCGGATCGTTGGGGGCAGGTCGCACCGAGGAACTCTCCTCGACGCGGGGCGCGGGAAGCGCCGCGGCACCCGACTTCAGGGCAGGCGTGGCATTGCCGCCCGTCCGGTTCTTCTTCGCCTCTTCACCGACCCGGCGCACGACCAGCTGGATGTCGTCCCAGCCGACCCAACCGGCCAGCTTGGTGGCATAGCCCTTACGGGTGGCGTTGTCCTTGATCTGGGCCACCACGGGCACCGTACGGCGCAACGCTTCGACGCGGCCCTCGACATCGTCGAGATTGTGTTCGGCGAGCAGACCACGAATCACGAACTCGTACAGCGGGGTTCGCCGCGCTACCAGATCACGCACAGCGCTGTCACCGGAGTGCTGACGCAACTCGCACGGATCCTGCCCGTCGGGCGCGATCGCGATGTAGGTCTGTCCGGCCAGCCGCTGGTCACCGCTGAACGCCTTCAACGCCGCAGCCTGGCCTGCCGCGTCACCGTCGAAGGTGTAGATGATCTCGCCGCGCCAGAAGTTGTCGTCCATCAGCAGCCTGCGCAGTACTTGCATGTGTTCTTCACCGAAAGCGGTGCCGCAGGACGCAACCGCGGTCTTCACACCGGCCAGGTGCATGGCCATGACGTCGGTGTAGCCCTCGACAACCACGGCCTGATGACCCTTGGAGATGTCGCGCTTGGCATGGTCGAGGCCGAACAGCACCTGAGACTTCTTGTACAGCAACGTCTCCGGCGTGTTCACGTACTTGCCGGGCATGGTGTCGTCGTCGAAGAGCTTGCGCGCGCCGAACCCGATAACCTCACCGCCGAGGTTGCGGATCGGCCACAGCAAACGGCGATGGAACCGGTCGATCGGACCGCGCTTGCCCTGCTTGGACAGTCCGGCCGCCTCGAGCTCCTTGAACTCGAAACCCAAGCGCTGCAAGTGCTTGGTCAACCCGTCCCAGCCCGCGGGGGCGTACCCGCAACCGAACTGCTGCCAGGACGCCTTGTCGAAGTTGCGGTCGGTCAGATACTTGCGTGCGGTCTCGGCCTCGGGTTCGTGCAGCAGAGCCGCGTAGAACTCCTGCGCGGCGGCATTGGCGGCGACCAGCCGCGAGCGGGTGCCACGGTCGCGCTGCACCGAGGTGCCGCCACCCTCGTAGTTGATCTGGTAGCCGATGCGGTCGGCCACCTGCTCGACGGCCTCGACGAAACCGATGTGCTCCATCTGCTGCAGGAACTTGTAGACGTCGCCGCCCTCACCACAGCCGAAGCAGTGGAACAGCCCGTGGTTGGGACGCACATGGAACGACGGCGACTTCTCGTCGTGGAACGGGCACAGACCTTTGATCGAGTCGGCGCCCGCGCGCTTGAGCGCCACGTACTCACCGACTACATCTTCGATCCGGACACGTTCACGGATCGCCGCGATATCGCGATCTGGGATTCGTCCGGCCACGGTGAGCGAGTCTAGTCGGGTCCGCTCAGCGGCAGTCCAGCGAGGCGGCGACGCGTTCGAACCGGCTCTCGGTGTAGGAGGCGATCTGGTCGATCACCACGCGCACGCGTGCGGCCTCGGTGGTGGCGGCGTTGAACCAGGGCAGCATCTGATCGTCGAGGTGGGCGGGCGCGGTGGTGAGCAGGCGGTCGGCGACGGCCTGTACGTGGTCGCGCTGAGTCTGCTGGCGGGCGAGGTGGCCGGGGTCGGAGCGCACGTAACGCAACGCCACGGTCTTGAGGACGGCGACCTCGGCGGCCACGATAGGCGGCACGATCAGATCGGCCTCGTAGCGGATGAGCGGGCCTTGGCCGTAGCGCTCGTGGGTGGCCGAGATCGCGGCGGTGGCGAAGCGGCCGACCAGTTCGCTGGTGAGCCGCTTCAACGCCACCGAGGCGGCGAAGCTGCCGTCGTAGTTCGCGGCGTCGGCCACGATGTCGAGTTCGGAGAGCCGTTGGGCGGCGGCGCCGAGCGCTTCGATCGACTGGTCGGGGTGCTGGCCGTGGCCCTGTTCGGCGAGCGCGGCCTGCTCGGCCGGGTCGGCGAGGGCGCGCAGGTCGATACGGCCGACGATCACGCCGTCCTCCACGTCGTGCACCGAGTAGGCGACGTCGTCGGACCAGTCCATGATCTGGCATTCCAGGCTCTGCTTGCGGTCGGGCGCGTCTTTGCGGACCCAGGCCAGGCGCTCGAGATCGTCGTCGTAGGCGCCGAACTTGGTACCGGAACCGCTTCTGCCCCACGGGTATTTGAGGGTCGCGTCCAGGGCTGCCCGAGTCAGGTTGAGCCCGAAGCTTTCGCCGTCGGCGTCGAGGATCTTGGGTTCGAGGCGGGTCAGGATGCGCAGGTTCTGCGCGTTGCCTTCGAAACCGCCGTATTCGTCGGCGAATTCGTCGAGCGCGCGTTCACCGTTATGACCGTAGGGCGGGTGGCCGATGTCATGGGCAAGGCCCGCCAGGTCGACGAGGTCGGGGTCGGCACCGACACCGTCGGCGATGCTGCGCCCGATCTGGGCCACTTCGAGGGAGTGGGTCAGGCGGGTGCGCGGGGTATCGCCCTCGCGCGGACCCATGACCTGGGTCTTGTCTGCGAGGCGACGCAACGCGGCGGAATGCAGCACACGGGCACGATCGCGGGAGAATTCACTGCGATGACCCTTGTCCGCGGCACCCGGCCACGCGGTCTTGCCCGGCTCGTGGACCATGCGTTCCCGGTCGTGCGGGGTATAGGTCTGTGTCATCTCACTGTCCCGCCTCATAAGAGAAATCTGCCGAGAAATGAGTGAGCTGGTACCAGAGCAGCGCGCCGGTTTCGCGGGCGATGCCGTGGAATTGCGACTCCCTCGTGTAGACGGCCGGTCCGGTGCGGGTGGGTGCGGTCCACGCCTCCAAGCCTGCGTCGCCAGCCATCGTCCTGGTTCGCAGTGAATGCCACGGATCGCTCACGAGTACGGCCGATGACATGTCGCGCTCCCCCATCGCTGTCGCGACGGCTTCGATGCTGCGCAGGGTGTCGGAACCTGTTTCCACGGCGAGGATGTTCTCGCTGGGCACGCCCTTGTCTTCCAAATACCTTTTGCCCGAAGCGGCTTCGGTGTACAGGTCGCCTTCCTGCTTACCGCCGACGGTGATCACGGTTGGCGCCACACCGGCTTCGTAGAGTCGCCACGCCTGATACAACCGCGCTTCGAACACCGACGACGGGGTCCCCGAATACTGCGCCGCGCCGAGCACCACGATCGCGTTCGCGGGGGTGTAGTCGTCGATCCGCGCGACCTGCCAGACCCGGACCGCTGTCCCGGCCACCAGTACCAGCCCCATCAGCACCGCCCCGGCGATCAACCGGACGAACCACACCGAGACCGTCGACACCAGCCCGCGCGGATGCCTGACATCCGGGGCGGGCGCTGACGTTCGCGAGAATCCCGATTTCACCCTCGTCAGTCTGCCAGGTCGGTCCGACGCGTCGTGTGGTCAGCGGTCACCAGCGGATTCCGTTCCGGTGAACTACCGATCGGTGTCCACGAGATCGTCCTGCGGTATACGCATCGGGTGCGGTCATGCTGGTCGCGGGAACGAGCGTGGTACTCGGGGTGTGGGGCAATGCCGGAATTCCCGGAGCGGCCCGGACGTCACCAGCCCCTTGCACGCCATTCGGGCAGATTCGCGCGATCGGCGCCGAGAGTGGTGTCGTCGCCGTGGCCCGGGTAGACGACGGTCTCGTCGGGGTAGCGGTCGAAGAGTTTGGTGGTGACGTCGGTGAGGAGGGTGTCGAAGTCGGCGGGACTGTGGGTTTTTCCTATTCCACCTGGGAAAAGTGAATCGCCTGTGAAGAGGTGGGTGTGGCCTGCGTTGTCGGTGAGGGCGAGGGCGATCGAGCCGGGGGTGTGGCCGCGCAGGTGGATGACGTGGAGGACGAGGTCGCCGATTTCGATGGTGTCGCCGTCCTCGAGCAGGCGCTCGGGGCGGACCGGGATGTGGTCGGCGTCGAGGGTGTGGGCGGCGGTGGGGACGTCGAGGGACTTGGTGACCTCGGTCAGTGCCTGCCAGTGATCGGGGTGGCGGTGGGTGGTGACGAGCTGTTCGACCTGGCCAGGGGTCTCGAGTGTGGTGAGTTCGATGATGCGCTCGGCGTCGTTGGCGGCGTCGATCAGCACGGCAGCGCCGGTGGCGGTGCTCTGGATCAGATAGGTGTTGTTGTCCATCGGACCGACGGACATCTTCACGATGCGGGCGCCGGGGACGTCGCGCTGCTGGGCGTCCTCACCCGCGGTGACGTGACCTGTGTACTGGCGAGCGACTGTGACCATGCGTTCGATCGTAGAAGCCACACGCTGCGATGTCGTGCTCGTGTCGGTCGCGACGGTTAGATTCGACACATGCCGCTGTCGAGTTCGGCCCCACGTTCGGTTTCCGTGCTCTGCGCGGTGTTCGCCGTGCTGAGTCTGCTGTGCGCGCCGAGTGCCGTCGCCGAACCGCCCGCGCGGATGGGTCCGCAGGTGGTCGACACCGCGAACGTGCTCAGCGCCGGCGACGAGGGGCGCGTGCTCGACGCGGTCGACACCCTCTACCGCGATCACCAGGTCAAGCTGTGGGTGATCTACGTGCGCACCTTCGGGTCGATGGCGGCGAGGGATTGGGCCGCCCGCACGTCCGACCTGTCCGGCTTCAGCGATCGCGACCTGCTGTTGGCGGTGGCCGTCGACGATCGCGGCTACTGGCTCGACGGCACCCTGCCCGACGGTGTGACCGACAGTGAATTGGACTCGATACTCGCCGGTTCGGTGGAACCCGCTCTGCGAGAACAGAAGTGGGCGCAAGCCGGCGTCGACACCGCCGAAGGTATCGGTTCCGCGATGAAGGGCACGAGCGTGCCGTGGGGCGTTCTGATCCTCATCGGCCTGGGTGTGGTCGTGGTGGCAGGCGGTCTGATGTTGTTCGCGCGCAAGCGCCGTGGCGACCGGGATCGGGCCGAACTGACCAACGCGCGTGAGATCGACCCGACCGACTCGGCGGCCCTGGCGAAATTGTCGCTGCCGACTTTGCACGTGCTCTCGCGCGAGCGGTTGGTCGAGATCGACGATGCCGTCCGGACCAGCGACGAGGAATTGACCTTGGCGACCAGCGAATTCGGCGAGACAGCGGTGACCCCGTTCCGCTCCGCGCTCGATGCCGCCCGCGCCGCCACCGCGAAGGCGTTCACGATTCGTCAGCAACTCGACGACGCTGTCCCGGAGACGCCGGATCAGCAGCGCGCCATGCTCATCGAGCTGATCGCGACCGCGGGCAAGGCCGATCGCGAACTCGACGCGCAGGTCACCGATTTCGACGCTATGCGCGATCTGCTCATCGACGCGCCCGCCCGACTGGACGCGCTCACCCGCGACATCGTCGAGCTGACCGCGCGCATGCCGGGCTCCGAAGCCGAACTCGCCCGCCTGGGTTCGACCTATCCGCCCTCGGTCATCGCGCCGATCCACGACAACGTGCGGATGGCGCAGGAGCGGATCACTTTCGCCGAGAACAACATCGATTCCGCTCGTACAGCGCTCACCCAGCCTGTCGGGCAGCAGGGCGGTGCGGTCGCGGCGATCCGTGCGGCGGAGGGTGCGATCGGGCAGGCCAGGACTCTGCTCGATGCGGTCGACCAGGCCGCGACGAATATCCAGCAAGCGCGCGATGGTCTCCCAGCCGCCCTCGAGGAACTGCGCACCGACTTGGGCTCGGCCAAGAGCCTCACCGAATTCGGCGGCGCTGACCTCGCCGCCGCGGTCGCGTCCGCCACCGCAGCCCTCGATGCCCCGAACGCTGACAGCGATCCCCTCGGCACCTTCCACACTGCGGTCACTGCTGATGCCGAACTGGACCGTGCGATCGCGGCGGCCTCGGATCGCAAACTGGCCGTGGAGGATCTGCGACGCCGACTCGATCGCACCCTCACCGACGCGTCCGCACGCATCGATGCGGCGTCGTCGTTCATCACCACCCGGCGCGGCGGCGTCGACGCGGAGGCGCGCACCCGGCTCTCGGAGGCGCAACGCCACCTCGCCGAGGCACGCGGACTCGCAGGCAGTGACCCTGAACGGGCACTCGTCAGCGCACAGACCGCCGCCGACCTCGGCGGCCGGGCCATGCAGCAGGCGCAGGCCAGCGTGCAGGCATGGGAGACGCGCCAGCCGATGTCGGGCGGCGGCTCCCAGACCGGTGCGGTGCTGGGCGGAATCCTCCTGAACGAACTACTTCGCGGCGCGATGAGCGGCGGTTCGCACCGTGGCGGCTACGGCGGAGGCGGCGGTGGCTACCGCCCGGGCTCATTCGGCGGCTCGTCGGGATCGCGACGGGTCAGTCGGGGCGGCAGATTCTGAGCGCTTGACTCTCTCACTGTGTGAGGCCGTACACCGGAAGGCGTCATGTTCAGTATCGGAGATTTCGCCAGGCACGGTCAGGTGTCGGTACGCATGCTGCGCCACTACGACGCGGTGGGTTTGTTGCCGCCCGCCAGGGTCGACGCGGCCACCGGGTACCGGTTCTACGCAGCGGCGCAACTGGCTCGCCTCAACCGGCTCATCGCGCTCAAAGAGCTCGGGTTCACCCTGGAACAGGTGGGCAGAATGCTCGAGCCGGGGCCCGACGCGGCAGAACTGCGCGGCATGCTCACCTTGCGCCGAGCCGAGTTGGAACAGCGGATCGCGGCCGACCGTTCGCGGTTGACCGAAGTCGAAGCGAGACTCCGAATCATCGAAAAGGAGGGCGTCATGCCCGATCAGGATGTGGTGATCAAGTCGGTGCCCGCGGTCAGGGTGGCCGAATCGTCCAGCTGGGCTTCGGGATTCGAACCCCAGGCGATCAGCCCGGTGATCGGTCCGCTGTTCAGCGAACTGTCCGACCGGCTGGCGAAGGCCGGGATCACGATCGCTGGTCCCGCGATCGCCTACTACGACGCGCGGGACGACGGAACGGTGGGCGTGCACGCCTGTGTGCCGGTGAACGTGGAACCCGCTGCGGCACCGGACTTCTCGATCGTCGATCTGCCCGCGCTCGAACACGTGGCGACCACCGTCCATCACGGGAATGTGAGCGGAATCGGCTCGGCGTGGCAGGCGCTCGGCCGTTGGGTGGAGGACAACGGATATCGCACCGGCGCACCGGTCCGCGAGGTCACCCTGCAATGGACGCCCGATCCCGATGGCTGGGTCACCGAACTGCAGGAGCCCCTCGCTCCGCGGTGATGCGGACCAGCGACCGCTGAACTCAAGCAGTCGCGGCTTCCTGACCTGCAGACGACCAGGACAACTCTGACGCCACGGCATCCAGCAATTCGGAGGCGAGCGCGCCGCCGCCCAAACGGCCGATGGTCAGCTTGCCGAGATAGGTATAGACGAGGAAGGTGACGGCCGCGGACGCCCCCGTCGACGGGCGGGGGTGTGCGGAGAGGTAGACGATCTCGTAGTCGTCGAGGATCACTCCGGCGGGGGCGCGGAACGTGGGCACCGTTCCGGTGTTGGTGAGGGCGATGTGGCCTGCGGTGGAGTGGATCCGGTGGGGTCCGAAGAAGTCGGGGAAGTGCAGGACGGACTGTTCGATCACGCCCTCGGCCAGGTCGTCGTGCAGGCTCGTGCCGATCCGGCGAGCGAGGACGACGAGGTCCTCGGTGTCGGCGGCATCAGCACGGAACGCGGCCAGGCCGGACAGGTTGGTGCCCGCTACCGCCTCGACCGGCGGGTCGAGGCGCTTGCGCAGATCGACCGGATACATGCACGAGACGCTGTCCGCACCGGAGAGATCGGCATAGGCCCGCAACACCGCCGCGGTGACCAACCCGTTGACGCTCACCGCGTGCGCACGAGCCAGGTCGAGCAGCCGCGCGGTCGCGACGGTGTCCAACTGAATCCGCGCCGGCCGAGCCAGCGAAGCCGGAGCCGCTTCCGACCGCTCGACCCCGCTCACCGAGTCAGCGGCGACGAGCGGACGCGTCACCGGCTCGAGCCCCGACCGTCGCGCACGCCGGATATCCCGCTGTGCCAGCAACGCCTCGAGCGACGCCGGGTACTCCCCGGTCACACCCGCCGACTCCGTGACGGCCTTTGCCGAGTCCGCCTGAACCGCGATCTTCCCGGTCTCCACATAGTCGGTGTAGTAGTCCCACAACCGCGCGAACAGTTCGACACAGTGCCCCGCGTCGGCCACGCTGTGGTGCACGAACAACGTGACCCGAGCCCGATCCTCTTCGGCGAGAACCACATCCAGATAGGCCAGCTGAGCTCCGGGGTCCATGGACTCGGCCGGAACACGAACCTCGTCGGGATCACCGAAACTCACCCACGCCCCGACGGCCTCGATGTCCCCGGGACGCAACAGGATTCCGTTCTCGTCGGCATCCTCGACGATCCGGCACGCCAGAATCGGGAACCTCCGCTGCAACGCCGCGAAGGCCGCGCCGAGCCCGGCCGCGTCCAGTTCCCCGAGCACCGTGACCGACCGCCCGGTGAAGGTGGCGTGCCGCACGAATCGTTGTTCCGACGGGTCGAGCACCCGCACCACGTCTTCCGGTTCCCACAGCACAACGAAGATCGTGAGGCAAGCGCGCACCCAACGCAAACCGTCAGCTACGCGGTGTGATCAACCGCCCAACCGCGGACGCGAAAGAGCCCGCACCGAGTCGCCGGTGCGGGCTCGTTCGACCTGAAGAATCAGGCGCCGATCAGACGTGCCGCCAGGTAGGACTCGACCTTGTCCAGGGCGATGCGCTCCTGGGCCATCGAGTCGCGCTCGCGGATCGTCACCGCCTGGTCGTCGATGGTGTCGAAGTCGACGGTGATGCAGAACGGCGTACCGATCTCGTCCTGACGACGGTAGCGGCGGCCGATGGCGCCCGCGTCGTCGAAGTCGACGTTCCAGTTGCGACGCAGCTGGGCGGCGAGATCCTTGGCCTTCGGGGTCAGGTCGGCGTTGCGCGAGAGCGGCAGCACCGCGGCCTTGACCGGCGCGAGGCGCGGGTCCAGACGCAGGCTGATCCGCTCTTCGGTGGTGCCCTTCGCGGTGGGCACCTGATCGACGGTGTAGGCGTCGACCAGGAAGGCCATCAGCGAACGAGTCAGACCGGCCGCGGGCTCGATGACGTAGGGCGTGTAGCGGTCACCGCTGGCCTGGTCGCGGTAGCTCAGGTCGACGTTGGAGTGCTCCGAGTGCGTCTTGAGGTCGTAGTCGGTGCGGTTGGCGATGCCCTCGAGCTCGCCCCATTCGCTGCCCTGGAAGCGGAAGCGATACTCGATGTCGGTGGTGCCCGCCGAGTAGTGCGACAGCTTTTCCTTCGGGTGCTCGAACAGGCGCAGGTTCTCCGGATCGATGCCGAGGTCGGTGTACCAGGCCAGGCGGGTCTCGATCCAGTACTTGTGCCACTCGACGTCCTCGCCGGGCTTGACGAAGAACTCCATCTCCATCTGCTCGAACTCACGCGTGCGGAAGATGAAGTTGCCCGGCGTGATCTCGTTGCGGAAGCTCTTGCCGATCTGGGCGATGCCGAACGGCGGCTTCTTGCGCGCGGTCTCCTGGACGTTCTTGAAGTTGACGAAGATGCCCTGTGCCGTCTCCGGACGCAGGTAGTGCATGCCCTCTTCGTCGTCGACCGGGCCGAGGAAGGTCTTGAGCAGACCGGAGAAGTTACGCGGCTCGGTCCACTTGCCGGGCTGGCCGGTGTCGGGATCGTTGATGTCGGCCAGGCCGTTGGCCGGCGGGTGGCCGTGCTTGGCCTCGTAGGCCTCGATGAGATGGTCGGCGCGGTAACGCTTGTGCGTGTGCAGCGACTCGACCAGCGGATCGGAGAAGGTGGCCACGTGGCCCGAGGCCTCCCAGACCTGGCGCGGCAGGATCACCGAGGAGTCGAGGCCGACGACGTCGTCGCGGCTGGTGACCATGGTGCGCCACCACTGCCGCTTGATGTTGTCCTTCAGTTCGACGCCGAGCGGACCGTAGTCCCACGCCGACTTGGTGCCTCCGTAGATCTCACCGCACGGGTAGACCAGACCCCGGCGCTTGGCGAGGTTGGCAACGGTGTCCACCTTCGACTTGGGAGCCACGCGAGATTTCTCCATCCACTGCGAGTCGGAATTGTTCGGCATGCCGTACCGGTGTTCGATGCGGCCTACCGTACGTAAGTGGGTCCAGCGTATCGGGACCCGTCCAGTGGGTTTGCAGCAGCCGAGGTGTCCGCGCGGCGCGTCATTTGACATGCGCAATTATGCATATCAAAATGGAATCTGTTTCCAATAAGGAGTTGGTTCATGACCACCGAGGCTGCGCCCGCGCACCCGCACAACCCGTACCACTCCCCCGCGCCTGCCGCCGTGCCGTCGCGCACGGTGCTCGAGGACGCGGGCGAGCTACTGCGGGCACTGGCCGCACCGGTACGCATCGCCATCGTGCTGCAGTTGCGCGAGTCGCCACGCTGCGTGCACGAGCTGGTCGACACACTCGGCGTCACCCAGCCGCTGGTCAGCCAGCATCTGCGCATTCTCAAATCGGCGGGCGTCGTGCACGGCGAACGCTCGGGCCGCGAGGTGCTCTACGAACTCGTCGACGATCATCTGGCCCATATCGTGGTCGATGCCGTCGCCCATGCCGAGGAAGGGTAAACCGTTGGCAGACAACACCTCCGCGAAGCAGGTCGGGGTTCGCAGCACCCGTCAGCGCAGTGCCATCTCGGCCCTGCTCAGCGATACCGACGAGTTCCGTTCGGCGCAGGAATTGCACGACGAGCTCCGTAAACGCGGCGAGAACATCGGCCTGACCACGGTGTATCGCACTCTGCAGTCCCTGGCCGACGCGAGCATGGTCGACGTACTGCGCACCGACTCCGGCGAATCCGTTTACCGCCAGTGCTCGAGCGGCCATCACCACCACCTGGTCTGCCGCCATTGCGGGCGCACCGTCGAGGTCGAGGGTCCGACGGTCGAGGCGTGGGCCGAGAAGATCGCGAGCGACCACGGATTCACCGAGGTGAGCCACACACTCGAGATCTTCGGCACCTGCCGCGAGTGCGTGCACAGCCGGGCCGACGCGGACGAGGACGCACCCGCCTCAGTGTGACTCACCTCACATGACGGAACCTTCGCTTCGCGTGCCCCGTCCAACCTTCACGAAGGGACCGGCCCGCACGGGCGCGTAGTCCTTCGGCATCGAAGGAGGCGGCATCGTGAGTCCGACTTTGGGCGTGGAGCCCGATCAGTTGAAGACCATGGCGACGACCTGGCGTCGGGAGGCGGGCGAAGTCGACGCGCTGAGCTGGTCGGCTGCGAGCGAGGCGACCGGCGACGGCAGTGACGTACTCGCAGCGGTGCGGGGGCTGTCCGACCCGGCTTCGCAGGCGATGGACTCGATCGCGACCCGGTACACGACGTTGGCCGACCTCGTCGACAAGTTCTCGGCCGATATCCAGGCCGAGGACGTCGAGACAGCGGGCGAGATCGGGAAGCTCGGTACCCGCTGATGCGGCCCACCATCCCCCAACTCGACACCTGGAATCTCGAGGGCCTGCATCGCGCCGCCGAAGCCGCCCGCGCCAATGCCGACGTCCTCTCGTCCTCGGTCGACGACTGCTCACGCGCGGTCTCGGCGGCGGGTAGCTGGCACGGCCATACCAAGGACGCGGCCTCGCGACGCATCGATGAGGAAGTCGATCACGGGTACGAGGTGCGCACCGTGCTGCTGCGGGTCGCCGACGATGCCGAAGATGCCTATCTGGGCCTGAAACACTCCAAAACCTATGTGCTGGAACAGAAGAACCTCGCGGTCGCGCAAGGTTTCGCGGTCGGCGCCGACGGGCGGGTGACTCATTCCGATCCGGGCAAGGAAGGCGACGCAGGGGTTTTCCAGCTCAACCTGTTGAGTGGGTTGGACGAAATCGAACGCCTCGACAATCTGTTCGGTGCGCGTCTGCGCGAATCCGTGGGCGACCTCGGCGCGATGCGTGACGGTCAACCCGACATCACTCTTGCCGACGGGTCGGTCCAGGATCCGGATGCCGTGGCGATCCAGTTGGCAGCGATGTCGCCGGATGAACGGGCGACTTTCCTGGCCGGATTGAGTATCGAAGCGCAACGCCAACTGGTGATCGCGGCGCCGGAGAAGCTGGGCAACTTGAACGGGGTGCCGTTCGTGATGCGGATCGAGGCCAACGAGATCAACGTCCGCAACGCGCTGACGTCGGAGAAGGCGAAGCCGAACCGCGACGAATCCCGGATCAAGCAGTTGGAGGCGATGCTGGCGCCGGTCCCGAATCCCGAAGGCGCGGGCACTCTCGACACCACCGCTGCGTCGACCGGAGACAAGGCGACACCGCAACTGGGCATGGTCGACCGCAAGTTCGTCATGTTCAGCACCGAGGGCAACGGTCGAATGATCGAGATGATCGGTGAGATGAAGGCGGGTGCGCCCGGGGTCGGGGTGTATGTGCCCGGCACCAGCACGAATCTCAACGGTTCGGGGTCGAATCACGTCGCCGCATGGAATCTCGCCGATCAGACGGGTGGACCCATCTTCCTGTACATGGAGGGCGACTTCCCGCAGAGTCTGACCAGCCTTTCCGATGGTGCGCCGAGCCCGGCATTCGCCGCTGACATGGCACCTCGCCTCGTCGACTTCGGCCGCGAAATCGACCGAGAAGTAGGGGCGACCGCACCTGGAACGCCGGTCTCCTACGTAGGACATTCCTACGGCGGCTCGATCGTCGGGTCGGCCGAGCAGTTGGGCCTTCGGGCCGACCGCGTACTGCATGCCTCGTCGGCGGGAACCGGCGTGTTCGACGGTGGTTGGAACAATCCGAACCCGAATGTCGAGCGCTATTCCATGACCGCGCCCGGCGATCTGATCGGCGTCGTGCAGTCCTACCCGGAGGGCGGGCTGACCATTCCCGGCGGGATTCATCTGCCCGGCAATCCTCACGCCTCGGACGTTCTCGGTGGCGATCCCGATGAAGTACCCGGCGTGACCCGCCTGGACACCGGCTATTACAGCGACGAATCTACCGACCACCGGAACGAGGTCGTCTTCGGAAGCGACGGGCACGGCAACTACTGGGACGACCCAGGCTCGACAGCGTTCGAGAACATCGTCGGCGTCATCAATGGATCGGACGCGACAGCCTACGTCGAGCGTGGGATCGAAACACGATATGTCGACATCGGTTTGGGCGACAACGGCGACGGTGGCAAGGAAGGATTCGATGCCTCGAAGGCCGCCGCTGCCGCGGCCCTCGCGGACGCCTTCGGTAACCCGAACCTCGACCCGTACGCGAACCCTCGCGTCACCGACAACCCCCAACTCGGCGAGAAGATCGACATCACATGAGGATGATGACCGCACTCGCGGTGCTTGCCACCGCGACTCTGACCGGGTGCAGCGCCTTCATCAACGAAGGTCCGACCAACCAGGAGATCAAGGACACAACGGGGCTGACCGTCGCCGAAGCGGGTCCGATTGTCGAGCACAATCTCGAACTCGTCTGGCCGCAACAGGTGCGGATCCAACGCGCCCCTCTGCCCTATTCTGGCGTCGGCTGTCGAACCAACAACTCGATGATGTCGGAAGGGCCGCCGTGGCGGGTCCGCGTCACGATGGAGGAGGTGAACCCGCCCCAGGAGTTCATCGACCGTGCGCTGGCCAACCTCGAAGCGATGACCACACGGGGATTCACACTCGAACCGAGCCAGCGGCCGGACGACGACCCGGCGAATCGGTTCTACCGAGATTCACACGGCTACACCGTCTCGTCGTCCCGCGACACCTCCGTGGGGCCGACAAAAGAAGTGCGGTTCTCGATGACGGCGACCTCACCTTGCGCGGCGGAGTAGGACGGAGCTGTCGCGATGAGCATTGCAGTGACTACGATCTCGGGAGGGGGACGTCATGAACGAGCACCGGTTCTGTGGGAGGGACGAAGGCATGGCAGTTCGAGGCAGCGCGGTTCGGATGTTCGGCATGCTCGGGGCGGTGGGGTTGGCTGTCGTTGGATGTGGGGGTGGGGAGCAGGGGACGGCTGGTCCGCAGACGAGTGCTGTGAGTGTGGCGGCGAGTCCTACTTCGGTGGATGCCGAGGCAAAGGTGTGGGATCCGTGTTCGTTGCCGGACTCGGCGATCAGCGGGACCGGTCTGAACGTCGGCAGTCGAAAGAGCGAGGTGGCCGGGGTCGACTTCACAGGCTGGAAGACGTGTAGTTGGCAGGACTCTGCCAAGCAGTACACGTTCTCGGTCCTGTCGTCGGAACACACTCTCGCCGAATCCCGAGCGCGAACAGACTTCACCGACTTCACCGAGACGACCGTGGGCTCGCACAAGGCGCTCCAACTTCGGACAACCGGATCCACGTACGAACTGGGTTGCACTGTCGCCGTTGAGGTCCCGAATGGGTCGGTCCTGTTCAGGCTTCTGAACCGCGTCAGCGCATCCTCGCCGCCTGCGCCGTGCCCGGAGGTACGCGGACTCACCGACAGCCTCGCTCAATACCTTCCCGAGGGCTAGCGGGTGACCATGCTTTTGAGCATCGACCCCGGCGAGTGGAGCCAACTCTTGGTTCAGGCGGAAGCCGGTCAGCTCTCGCTCGATCCCGAAGTCGGCAAGGATCTGGACAAGGTTTGCGACGACCACCTGGATCGACTGGAAGAGGTTTACGCCCAGGTTGACCAGGTCCGCAATATCTCCGGCTTCGGCTCGTTCGACTCGAGTCAGACGCTGGAGCGGAAGTTCTCGCTGACCGCGTCAGGAGGCGACCGCCCGCTGGACGAAGTCCTCAAGAAGCACATCGAGGCTGTTCAGACAGCGAAAGAGGTTGTCGCCAAGGCGATTGCGAACTTCGTCGCGCAGGACGAAGCGACCGGCGCCGAGATCTCCGCGACGGGAGAACACCTGTGACCTACGAGGACTACAAGGCCAAGGTGATCGCCGCGCAGGAGCAGTGGAACATCGAGCGTGCCAAGATCTACGACCGCCAGCGATCGGGCAACTACTCCACGATTTTCGACGGCGACACCCAACCTCCGCACATCACCACCCCCGACAACTACGACAGCATGACGCTCGAGCAGATGCAGGCAGCGGTCGCGGTGATGAAACCGCAACTCGTCGATGATGCGGTCACCGCATGGGCGAATATCGGCGGCGCGCTGATGGGCACGTTCACCGGGTTCAACCAGCAGTTCGCACGCACAGTCACCGGCGCAGGCGGCCACAGCGGGTGGACAGGCGCGGCAGCGTCCGCAGCGGTCGCTGCCGTGAACAACTATGCGCAGCAATCGATCCCACTGTCTCAGGCCGCGACCGCGATCAGCCTTAAGCTGAACGAGATGCGCACCGGAATCGAGCAGACCCAAGCGTTGATGCCCGGCCTCACCGAGCGCGCCAACGTCACCGGCAAGTCGCTGCCCGCCGACGGCGTGATGAAGGTCGACGATCACAACCGCGAAGAGGCCACCCAGGAGGCGCGCCGGATCCTGCGGTCCGTCTACAGCCAGGTCGCAGGCCAAACCGACGTCGGCGTCCCCTTTCTGCCCACCGCACCGACGATCGCCAGTGACGACGGCGGCGTGCCCGGTAGCAACGGCGATACGAATACCGATGGCGCCCAAGGTGGTACGAACGGCGGCGCTACGACCGGGAACCCGTCAACCGGCGAACCAGGTGCCGACACAACCACGGCGGAACCGAACTCCGAACCAGCCTCGACCACCCCACAATCCACCGAGGCCGCCTCAACCAGCCCACAAAGTTCCACTGCTGCACCGCAATCCAGCACACCGACCGCCTCGACCCCCACCGCGGCAACTCCGACGGCGACCACCCCCGGCGTCGGCACTCCGAACACGGGTCGACCCGGCGGCGGGTCCACAGGAGGCCGAGGCGGCTCCACCGGCGGGGGCGCCAACGGTGGCCGCGGCGGCTCCGCACGCGGCCCCGCCACCCCGGGAAAGAGCGCACCGGGCAGTCCCGCCGCGGCCGCAGCCGCAGCGGCGGGCACCCGCGCGGGCACGGCAGCCGGCAGTGGTCGCGGCGCCGCGGGAATGGGCGGCATGGGCGCGCCGGGCGCTCGGGGCGGCTCGGATGACGAACGCACCAAGGGCATTCCCGAGTACCTGATCACCCAGGAGAACGGCGAGCTCTTGCTCGGCACGAACGAGATCCGGACCGTACCCCCAGTGATCGGCGGAGACAACGACAGTGCACCGAGCTGAATTCACCGGGATCGAATTCGACATCCTCTGGTCCGGCTACGGGCGTGATCGTCTCCCCTACCCCCTCCAATACCGCACCGACATAGTCGAATTCGACGAACTGAAGCGGCATCGCGAGGAAGCCGTGGAGCGCCTGCTCGGAAAATATGATCCGGCGATCGAACGCGCCATCGCCGTCCTGCTCGACCCCGAAGCCAGAGTCGAATCCAAAGGCTATGTAGGTCAAGATAATTCGACCATCATTCGCTTCCACGGCGCGGTCCGCGGCGAGGCAGGCGCCACCCTAACCCAAGCACCGGGCGCGGACGAGGACACCGGAGCCAACGTCACGCTGACCTACTGCACCCCCGCCCAGGTAGCCGCCCTGACGGTCGCCGCCCTCCCCCGCACCAAACCTGGCAAGAAGCCCCCGATCGAGGTCCGTCGCGACCAGTTGGCCGCCGAAGAAGACCACTTCGAATACCGAGCGGGCCGCCTCAGCTCCGTCGACCAACTCAACCGCATCTTCCACCGCCCCCGTCGAGCCTTCGGCGAAATCTCCGCCCTCTCCGGCCCCGCCCTTGACTCGCGCCCCACCCCCGCCCGCACCTTCTGGTGGATGGACTACGCCGACGGCCGCTACTACGTGAAAACCGGCGACCCCATCATCGCCGAACCCCTCCCCACCGACCGCATGATCGCCGGGGTCCACCGCATGCTCACCCGAGCCCAGCGCTACCACCAGGAATTCGGCACCGACGACTACCGCACCGGGTGACCGAGAAACCCCCGATGCAGCGATTACCACGCTTATTCGCTTCAAATTATGCAGCGAATAAGCGGTAGTATCGCTGCATGGCGAACCGTGGGTACATCTGGGAGGCGACGGACTGGCCTCACTTCACCTACGACGCCGCGCTGCTCGCCAAACCGACGGCAGAGGTCGCGCTCGCGCAGGGGCACCTGCACGGTCGACTCACACACGCCGACGACGCCACACAGGAACGCGCGGGCTTGGAAGCCCTTACCACTGACGTCGTGCAATCGAGCGCTATCGAAGGCGAGTTACTCGATGCGGCGTCGGTCCGATCGTCCATCGCTCGCAGGCTCGGTGTTGATATCGGTGCGACAGCCCCGACCGACCGCAGGGTCGACGGTGTCGTCGACATGATCCTCGATGCAACCCGCCATCACGACCAACCGGTGACTGCGGAACGCCTGTTCGGCTGGCACGCCGGACTCTTTCCCACCGGCTACTCCGGCATCTCCCGAATCCGGGTGGGCGGCTGGCGAACCGATGAAACCGGCCCGATGGAGGTGATCTCCGGACCATACGGTCGGCAGCGAGTCCATTTCGAAGCCCCACCCGCGTCCCGCGTCGACGACGACATGCATCGATTCCTGACGTGGCTCGACGCGGAAACCCCCGAACCCGCGGTGCTGAAAGCCGGTCTGGCACACCTATGGTTCGTGACGATTCATCCCTTCGATGACGGAAACGGCAGAATCGCCCGCGCGATAGGCGATCTCGCCTTGGCCCGTTCCGAACGCAGCCCTCGCCGCTTTTACAGCCTGTCCGCTCAGATCCAGCGCGACCGCAAGAACTACTACTCCATCCTCGAAAGCACTCAACGCGGCGACCTCGACGTCACCGCCTGGCTGCTCTGGTTCCTCGATGCACTACGCCAGTCAATCGACAACGCAGATCGAACCATCGACGCAGCGCTCGCGAAAGCCCGCTTCTGGCGCACCTGGGATACCACCGAGATGAACCCCCGTCAGAGAGAAATGCTCAACCGAATTCTGGACGGTTTCAATGGGAAGCTGACAACCCGCAAATGGGCAATCATCACCAAAACGTCCCAAGCCTCCGCCCTCCGCGACATCAACGAACTCATCGATCTCGGCGCATTGCGACGCTCGGACTCGAGTGGCCGAAGCACATCCTACGAACTGACGGAAGCCGTCAAACCGATCAAGGAGTAGGTGCCGCACCTCCGCATATCACCGCAACGAGTCCTGTCGACATCAGAGCAAACTGCTCCGCACGAAAGCTTTCGTGCGGAGCAGTTTCACGGGGATGGTCAGGCGGGGACGGCCACCGGTTCAGGAGCTGCGGTAGGGGCGCTCGTCTGGCGGGAGCGCAAGGCGCCGAGGCCGAGGAGGGCGACACCGCCTACTGCCCAGGCGAGTAGGACGGCGAGCGGGGCGATGGCGTCGGCACCGTCGAAGTAGGCGACCGAGCGGAGGAGCGAGGCGGCGGCGCCAGGAGGGAGCACCTGGCCGATGGTGCCCCAGGGCTGGGGCAGGAGTTCGGGGGCCGAGGTCGCGGCGGAGAACGGGTTGCCGATCAGCAGCATGGTGAGGGCGCCGATACCGATGCCGGGGCGGCCGATGGCGGCGGCCAGGCCGACGATGACCGCGGCGACGGCGAAGGAGGCGAGGCCCGCGATAGCGGCCAATTCGAGGTAGGAGCCGGGCAGGATCGAGAGCCAGGTGTGGAAGATCAGGGTGCTCAGGAGCCCACCTGCGATGCCGAACGCGGCCAGGCCGGCGAAGCGGGCGCCGAAGGCAGGGATCAGCAGGGTGAGCAGAACCCCCGCGGCCATGCCGGACATGACGAGAGGCAGGACCATCGAGCCGAAGCCGGCGCCGCGCTGGTCGTCGGGGTCGATGGCGATCACGTCCTGAACGGGAGCGGCGGGGACACCGCTGAGCTGTTGCGCGACGGCGGTGAGCTGCTGGGCCACGGCAGGCGAGGCGGCGGAGGCGACCAGGACCTGCGGTGCGCCGTTGCCGGTGACGATGGCGCCGTAGATCTCGTTGTCGACCATCGCGCTTCGCGCCTCCTCCGCGTTGGCGACGGTGGTGATCTCGAAGGCGTCGGGATCGCGCTGCCGCAGTTGCTGGGCGACCTGAGCGGAGGCAGGGCCCGCGACGGCGATCGGCAGGTCGCGCGGGCTGATATTGACGGCGGGCCAGGCGAAGGCGATCAGCATCATGGCCTGGATCGCGGTGGCCGCGAGGCCGAGAGCTACTGCTCGGCGGGTGATCGTCATGCGGTTCTCCCATTAAAGCGAATGTTCGTTCTTTTTGGTGTTTCCACCGTGACACCGCCCACCTCGCTTGTCAAGAACGGACATTCGTTTTACTTTTGACCCATGCCCCGAGTCAGCGAAGAACACCTGGAACGCCGCAGGCAGCAGATCCTCGACGCCGCGCAGCTGTGCTTCGCCCGCAAGGGCTTCCACGAGACCTCGATGCAGGACGTGTTCGCCGAATCGCAGATGTCGGCGGGTGCGGTCTATCGGTACTTCACCAGCAAGAACGAGATCATCGGCGCGCTCGTGAATCGGACGATGGGGCCGTTGCGCGAACGGCTCGCCGAGATCATCCGCGACGAGATCCCGCCTCCCCCGGCAGAAGTCATCCGGCTGCTGACCACCGAGATCGTCAAGCGGAGTGGACCCGAAGGGCCGCTGCGACTGGCCCCGCAGGCGTGGGCGCTGGCCCTGGTCTCGCCCGAGGCGGCCGTCCCGGTACGCGCGGCCATCGCGTCGATGCGCGAGCTGTGGTTCGAGTACGCGGACCGGTTGTGTGAAACCGGCTGGCTGCCCCCCGACACGGATTCCGACGTGATCGCCAAGACACTCATCGGGTTGCTGCCCGGTTTCATCCTGCAGCACCTGCTGCTCGGGGACGTCGAACCGGACGAATTCGCCCGCGGCCTCGCGATCATGCTGCCGGGACCACCGCATCACCCCAGGTGAGAAACGACACTGTTGCCACCGGCTCCCAACGGGTAGGTTCGGGTGCGGCACCGGAGGGGGTCCCGAGCGCCGGACATCGTTGAATACCGATCCGACCAGGGAGTTTCCTGTGACATTGCACCATCGAACCCTTCGATCACGCGGCCTGGCCGCGCTGGCGACAGTTACCGTCGCGGCCGCGCTGCCCGCGGCCATGGCAGGCACCGCGCAGGCCAGGATGATCGGCGGATTCGAGGTGGGCGGCGCGATCGAGGCTGAATACGACCAGGCGGGCGGGTCTGCGCTGGGCGAGCCGACCTCCCCGGAAGCCGACGCGGCGGCCGGTGGCAAGTACCAGACCTTCGCCAACAACGTGGCCATCTACTGGCACCCCGGCACCAACGCCAACACCGTGACGGGCCAGATCCGGGACAAGTTCGCCCAGACGGGCAACGAGTCGGGCAAGCTCGGCTACCCGACCACCCGCGAGCAGACCACCCCGTCGGGCGGCGGTCGCTTCAACCACTTCCAGAAGGGCTCGATCTACTGGTCCGTCGGCACCGGCGCGCACCAGATCAGTGGCCCGATTCTCGACAAGTGGGCTGCGCTCGGCTGGGAATCGAGCCCGCTGGGCTTCCCGCTCACCGACGTCTCCGCGGCGGGCAAGGGCGACGGCCAGTTCACCATGTTCCCGACCGGCGCCATCTACTGGACATCGAAGACCGGCGCGCACGCGGTATGGGGCAGCATCCAGGCCGACTGGATCCGCGCGGGCGGCGAAGGCGGCCGCTACGGCTACCCGACCAGCGACGAATACGACTACCAGGGCGGCAAGGCCCAGGATTTCCAGGGCGGCAAGATCACCTGGAACCCGGAGCGCTGACTTCGGTGGTGGCGGGGCCGGTCCCCGCCACCACCGCCGCTCGAACCTCGATCGGAGCTATCAGGGCGCGAGAAGCCCCTGACGGGCTCGGCTCGCGCCGGACAGGGCCAGCAGCAGCATGGTGGTGAGGGCCCCGTCATCGAGGCCTTCGGCGGGGAAGGTGTAGCGCAGGATGACATCGCCCAGTTGGCCACGGGCGATCAGCGTGACCGAGCCGAACTGGATTTCGTTGTTGCGCTCGGCGACGCGCTTGTGCAGGGCCGCCTTGAGCGGACGATCCCAGGCCAGGACACTGGTCAGGGACAGCACGGTGAGGCCGGGGGCGAGGGTGACGGCGCGGATCGAGCACAGTGCGCCGTCGTATTCGAAACCCAGCGACCTGTCGGAGTCGACGCGGACTTCGATGTCCTGCATCTGCAAGCAGGCACCGGCCCGCGCCTGCAGGTCGAGTTCCGGGGTGAGTAGCGCATCCATGTCGGCTCCGTCTTGACTGTCGCTCATTTGGCGCCACCGAAGCGACGATCGCGCTTGGCGTATTCCAGGCACGCGTCCCACAGGTTACGCCGGTCGAAGTCGGGGAAAAGCGTGTCCTGATAGACGAATTCGGCGTAGGCGGCCTGCCAGATCAGAAAGTTCGAGCTGCGGAACTCACCGGAGGGGCGAAGGAACAGGTCGACGTCGGGCATATCGGGTTCGTCGAGATATTTCGCGACGGTGGTCTCGTCGACCTTCTCCGGGTCGATCTCACCCGCGGCCACCCGGCGCGCGATTTCCCTTGCGGCATCGGCGATTTCGGCACGGCCACCGTAGTTGACGCACATGGTCAGCGTCATCACGTTGTTGTCCTTGGTGAGCTCTTCGGCCACCTCGAGTTCCTTGATCACGCTGCGCCACAGGCGAGGCCGGCGACCGGCCCAGCGCACGCGCACACCCATCTCGTGCATCTCGTCACGGCGGCGGCGGATCACGTCGCGGTTGAAGCCCATCAGGAAGCGCACCTCGTCGGGGCTGCGCCGCCAGTTCTCGGTGGAGAAGGCGTAGGCGGACAGCCACTTGACGCCGATCTCGATGCAGCCTTCGACGGAGTCCATGAGCACGGCCTCGCCGCGCTCGTGTCCGGCGGTGCGCGGCAGGCCACGTTCCTGGGCCCAGCGGCCGTTGCCGTCCATCACCAGCGCGACGTGGTTGGGCACGAGCTCCGGCGGGATCGCGGGCGGGCGCGCGCCGGAGGGATGCTGGGACGGCGGGCGCACGGTGCGGGTGCCGCCGTCCGGCTTGCTCGCGGGAGAAGAGTCACGACGCAGGATCACGGCATCCATCCTGCCTGATCGCCAGGTGCGGGCTGCACGGGCTCCGGATTGAGGAGCGAGGCGGTCGGTGTAGAGCGTCGACCGGTCAGCCGACCCGGCCGACGACAGCGGCGTCGGACCGATCCGTGGACGGGGATTCGATGCGGGATCGCTCGATCAGCGGCAGCGTGCGCAGCTGACGTTCCAGATGCCACTGCAGGTGGGCGGCGACGAGACCGCTGGCCTGGCGGCGGACATTCTCGGGGACGCTGTCGATGTAGGCCCACTCCCCCTTCAACAGGGCGACGAGCAGATCGAGCACCCCGGTGACAGGCGTGCTCGCGCCCGGCGGGCGACAGTGCACGCAGACCGCGCCGCCCGCTGCCACGTGGAAGGCGCGGTGCGGGCCGGGGGTCGCGCAGCGGGCGCATTCGTCGAGCGCGGGCGCCCAACCGGCAAAGCCCATGGCGCGCAACAGGTATGCGTCGAGAATCAGTTCGTGCGGGCGCTGCTTGGCGGCGATGGCACGCAGGGCGCCCGCGGTGAGTACGTGCAGCTTCGGGGCGGGTGCGCGTTCTTCGCCCGCGAGGCGTTCGGCGGTTTCGAGGATGGCGCACGCGGTGGTGTAGCGGCCGTAGTCGTCGATGATGTCGGAGGCGAACGCCTCGACGGTGATGACCTGGGTGACGATGTCGAGTGTGCGACCCGGGTGCAACTGCACGTCGATGTAGGAGAACGGCTCGAGCCGAGCCCCGAACTTCGACTTGGTGCGCCGCACCCCCTTCGCCACCGCCCTGACGAGCCCGTGTTGCCTGGTCAGGAGCGTGACGATGCGATCGGCCTCGCCCAGCTTGTGCTGGCGAACCACAACCGCCTCATCCCGATACAACCGCACGTGGCCAGTCTTGCATGCGGGCCCGACAGCGCCGTCACGGACACGGATCAGGATCGGAGCAGACCGGCGATGAGCAGCAGCAGCGATTGCTGGGTTTCGATGCGGGCGCGGTCGGGGTCATCGGCGTGGGCGACGATGAGCGAGGCTTCGGTGATGGCGCTGAGCAGTAGTTGCGCGAGTACCGGGACCGGGGCGACCGGGATCAGGCCCGCGTCGGTGGCGCGTTGCAGTTCGGCGGTGATGAGGCCGAGTCCGTGGCGCGCTTCGAATTCACGGAAGGCGGGCCAGCCGAGCACGGTCGGGGCGTCCATCAACACGATGCGCAGCATTTCCGGGCGGGCACAGATATCGAGGAACCGTGCCAGACCAGCGGTCATGCCGCCGATGATGTCGGCGCGGTCGACAGCGGCCACGGCGCTCGCGATCTCCTCGGTGGCCTCGGTCTCGACCTGTTCGAGGACGGCGAGGAACAGTCCGCGCTTGTCGCCGTAGTGGTGGTGCAGGGCGCCGCGGGTGACACCGGCGGCGGCCACCAACTGCTCGGCCGACGTACCGGCGAAGCCGCGCTCGGCGAACAGGCTGCGGCCTGCCTGCTCGAGCGCGGCTCGGGTAGTGCGGGAACGATCCTCCTGACTACGGCGCTGCATGCAGCCGAGTGAACTCCACGATCAGTTCGGTGAGCAACTCCGGCCGGTCCTCGGCGACGAAAGTGTAGGAATTGTCGATGGTGCGCAGGCTCGCCCGCGGTAGATCGGCGACCAGTCGTTCGGCCAGCGCCATCGGGAACAGTTTGTCCTCGGTCGACCAGACCACCAGCACCGGGACATCGACCGTGCCGAAGTGTTCGGCGGCGGCCACGGTGCATCGCTTGTCGACACCGGCGGCGAAGCGGCGCAGGTCGTCGCGGATAGCGGCGTTGCGACGGGCGGGCCCCAAATAGGACTGCGCAATCTCTTGCGGCAGTCCGCGTTTGGTGACCATCCCGAATCCGAGTGGCAGTCGCTGCATGAATTCGAAGCGCATCGGCGCCAGCAGCGGGCGGATCACGCCAGGAATCTTCGCCACCTTCAGCAAGCTCGCGAAAGGCTGCGGTGGGAACACTTCGTAACAGTCGACGGCGGCCAGGACGACGCGGCCGATCCGTTCCGGTCGGCGAGTCATCAGGATCTGGGTGAGCGCGCCGCCGGTGTCGTTGGCGACGACGGTGACATCGGTGAGGTCGAGTGCGTCGAGGAATTCGGCGATCAGGTCCGCGATGCCGGTGGGGCTGAGGTCGGCATCGGGCAGCGGGATGGTGTGGGATCCGAGTGGCCAGTCGGGTGCGAGGCAGCGGTGCCCGGCGGCGACGAGGCCGGGCACTACCCCGCGCCAGATATCGGCGTTGACGAGCAGTCCGTGGACGAAGACGACCGGCGATCCGGTGCCGGTGTCGTGATAGCTGATGCGGCCGGACGACAGAGCGATCTCGTGCGCCGGGCCGAGTGCTGAGCTGATTCCCATGGGTCCTCCCCTGGTCGAATACTGGACGCCTCCACTGTTACATACATCCAGTATGTATGTCTATACCCACCCTAGGGGATGTGGACGGGTGACCAGCTTCGGGTTACCGTCGAGCCAAGTACCTGCAGAGATGGAGCTCACATGTCCGCGCCCGACCACATCGCGCCGAATTCCTCGGCCGACCTCGGTCTCACCGACCTGTCCTCGGCGATCGCCGAGGGCAGCATCTCCTCGGTTGCGGCCGTGGCCGACGCGCTCGACCGGATCGAGGCGTCGCAGCCGACGCTCAACGCGTTCCGGGTCGTGCGTCGCGAAGCCGCGCTCCGGGAGGCGGCCGAGGCGGACGCGCGCGTAGCGGCGGGTGTGCGGTTGCCGCTGCTGGGTGTGCCGATCGCCGTCAAGGACGACACCGATATCAGCGGCGAGATCACCGCGTTCGGGTGCGGTGGGGAATTCGCGCCGAAGACCGCGGACGCCGAATCGGTGCGCCGGTTGCGCGCGGCAGGCGCGGTGATCGTCGGCAAGGCCAATACCTGCGAACTGGGACAGTTGCCGTTCACCAGTGGCGACGCGTTCGGATACACCCGTAACCCGTGGGATCGCACGCGCACGCCGGGTGGGTCATCGGGCGGGTCGGCGGCGGCGGTCGCGGCCGGACTGGTCCCCGCGGCACTGGGTTCCGATGGTGCGGGTTCGGTGCGTATCCCGGCCTCGTGGACGAACCTGGTCGGGATCAAGCCGCAGCGTGGGCGCATCTCCACCTGGCCGCTGGCGGAGGCGTTCAACGGGCTCACCGTCAACGGCCCGCTCGCGCGCACCGTGCGGGACGCGGCGATGCTGCTCGACATCGCCGCCGGACCGCACGACGGCGACCGGCACAGGCCCGCGCCGATCGATGCGAGCGCAGCGGTCGGGCGCGACCCCGGCAGGCTCAGAATTGCCCTCTCCCTGAGCATTCCGTACACCGCGACCAAGACCGCGCTCGATCCACAGATCGCGGCAGCCGTGCACGCGCTGGCGGGCACTCTGCGCACGCTCGGCCATACCGTCACCGTGACGGACCTGCACTACGGGTTGATGATCGGCGCGTCCTTCCTGCCGCGCTCGCTGGCGGGGATCAGCCGCGTGCACCGGGATATGCGCGGAGCTGTTGTCGACCCGCGGACCACGGCCAATTCGCACATCGGCCGAGTACTCAGCGGGCCCGCACTCGCCGCGGCGCGACTCGCGGAACCACTGCTGCACAAGCGAATCGGTTCGTTCTTCGACGACTACGACCTCGTGCTGGCGCCCACCACCGCGACCCCTCCCCCGCAGGTGGAACAGATCGATGGCATCGGCGTCGGCGCGACCAACAACCTGATCACCGCCGCGTGCCCGTACACGTGGCCGTGGAACGTGCTCGGCTGGCCGAGCGTGAACGTGCCGGCAGGCTTCACCGAATCCGGGCTGCCGATCGGCGCGCAATTGATGGGCACCGCAGACAGTGAACCGCTGCTGATTTCTCTTGCGGCCCAGCTGGAGTCAGAACTGCACTGGGACCGCAATCGTCCCGTGCGGTGGTGGTGATTCACCGGGGCGCTAACGCCCCGGTTCGATCCACCCTTCGAGATCGCTCTTCGTGCCCGACGGACAACCGTCCTGGCCGGTCTGCCGAGGAAACATCATCAGGCAGCGCTGCGGGCCGGATCCGCCGACCGCGGTGGTGACCAGGACCGCGATCGACGAGCCGTCGGCGACGCGACTGGTCGAGAAGCCGAGAGTGCCGGTGACGCCGCGATAGTCGGACTCGCGCAGCTGGACCGCGATGGCGGTGCGGTTCGGCGGGAGGTCGGCGAGGACGCCACGGCTGTTGCGCACAGCTTGGACGAACAGGCCGCTCACGTCGAAGGCCAGACCGGTGCGGTCGCCTGCCCAGGTGGGCCGGTAGTCGGTGAGCCCGGGGTAGCCACGAAGGTCTTCGATCAACCCGGCCAGTTCGGTGCACAGCTGTTCGTGCTCGAACGGGACCGGCTGGTCGCCGAGTTTGCCTATGCCGCTGACACAATCGGCGCCGCCGAGCATGACCGGCGAGGCCTTGGACACGTAGCGCACGGTGAGGTTGGCGGGCAGTGCGGCGGTGGCTTTCGGATCGGTGATCAGCCTGGTCACCGCGTCGTTGCCGAGGATCGCCGGGCCCGCGCCGCTGAGGCAGCCTCGACTCACCGATTTGGCGAAGGTGGGGAAGTCGTCGTTGCGGCCCGCGAAGAACAGCAGGGTGCGGCGGTCGAATCCGACCGTTTCGCACGGTGCGGGAAAACGGTAGAGCTGCTGTTGTTCGCGCCAGCTCATACTCTCCTGCGCTACCCCGCGTTTGGTGAGTTCCTTCTGCACGTCCTCGACCAAGGTGGTCACGTACAGGTCACCGGCGGCCTCGGGGTGATAGATCGCCACCTTGTCGTAGCGGGGCGCGCCGGTGAGATCGCGAGCGCCCTGCACATAGTCGGCGACGAGGCGGGCCTGCACGCTATTGCTCGGTGCCGCTTGGAAATACAGCGGAGAGGCCTCTTCGAGACCATCCGCGGACAGCGTGGTGGCTACCGCGGGCACACCCAGCTCGCCGAGACGGGTGATGGCTCTGCGGGTTTCGTCGTTGCTGCGATCGATTCCGACGACGCCGAGCACGCTGGGGTCATCGGCCACGAGCTCGCGCAGCGGATTGTCGACCACCCACCCGGCATGGCGCATATCGGAGCCGCCATTGGCGATGATGATGCGCAGCAACGGTTCCGATTCGTCGGAGGCCAGTAACGCGCGGCGCTGCTGCACCGCCAGACCGGCGAGTTCCTCCACCTGGGCGTGCGGGTAGCGCACATTGGTGTCGACGTAGCTGAGGCCGGCGAAGTACACCAGCGAGATCAAGGGGCGGTTCGGATTGCTCGCGCGCGCGTCGGACGCGGCGACGTTGAGCCGGAACACCTCTCGCTGCATCGCCGACAGCTCGGGGTCGTCGGCGAAGGTCTGCCGGGGGTTGTCGCTGTAGCCGACGCATTCACCGCCGCGCAGACTCACCGAGACACCGCCGGTCCACGGCCAATGCGAGCACTGCTCCCCACGCAGCGGCGGAAAATAGACCAGCGTCGCGGCCACGGCGATCACGATCGGGATCAGCACGCACAGACCGACGAACCAGCTGCGCGCGGCGAGCGGCGGCGCGGGCGGCAGTGCGAGACCACGGAATCGGGCGTCGCTCACGCGCGGTGTGGTGTCGGGCGGCAGGATCGCGCGCAACGGCAGGAACCACGCGTCGGCCTGGCGATGAGTGCGCCGGTTGTCGATCTCGCGCACCCACTCCTGTAGTGGATCGGGCGGTTGTGGGGACGGCGTGTCGGCGAGACTTTCCAGGGTGCGCAGTGGGCGCAGATCACTGATGTGCGAGAGCTCGCCGACCTCGCGACTCGGCCCCTCGTCCCGCAACGCCACGACCACCAGCGGATCGAAAAGGCCCGTCTCGTTGCGGATTTCGTTGATCCAGGTGAGGATGCGCGCACCGTCGCTGCCCTCGGCGAGACCGCCGAGCAACGCCACCGGGTACGCGGTGCGCCGCCAACTCGACGGGCGCCAGATCCGGCGTCTGTAGGCGTCGCGCAGGTCCTCGAGAAACGCGTGTACGAGCAGCTTGGCGACCTGCTCCTCGTTCTCGTCGACCCGATGCGAAGCGGTGAGCCGGGACGCGAAACCCAGGAAGCTGCCCGACAATTCGGGCGCCAGGTAGCGCTGGTGCAGGAACCACCGCGTCACCTTCGACATACCGGGGATGCGCCCGGACACCCACAGCCACAACCGCAGCACCGGCCACAGGGCCAGCACACCGAAGACCACGCGTGAAATCGTGTCGCCCGCAACACCTTCGGCGGTGTCGGAGCGGCTCGTCGGCGAACCGCTGCGCAGCAGTTTGGGCAGCCTGCGGCGCAATTCGTCGGGCGCCTCGGATTCGTCGGAGGTCACCCGCTGGCGGGTCAGCCAGTCGGCGGTGCGGTAGCGCGGGAACTTGATCGCACCCATCGCGGTGTCGTCGGCGGCGAAACCGGCCACCAGATGCTGGACGATCGGCAGGCAGTGGCCCGGGATCTCCTGATCATTGGCGTGCGGGCTCGCGTCGATCGCGTTGAGGTCGGGGGTGAGCTGGGTGCGCGGCAGGTCGGGCGCGTGCAGGTCGATCTTGGCACGCGGAGTCGCTCGCCTGCCATCGGATTCACTGAGCCAACTGTAGATTTCGCCGACCAACGCCGTATGCCCGGTGACGCCGACAACTTCGACGATCGGGCGGGGCAGCGCACGCCGCCCGCGTACCAGGGTGCGCAGCACGCGCGGACGGGCGTCGGGAATCTCCAGCGCCCGCAGCAGCTCGAGCAGCTTGCCGACATCATTGGCATCGGGCACTTCCACGGCCTCCCCCGGACGTTCAGTGAAGCACGCCGAACGAACCGGCGTGTTCGCCGAACGATACCCCGAAGCACCGACACTCAAACGGTCAAAAGCCCAGCTTCCCCAGCTGTTTCGGGTCGCGCTGCCAATCCTTGGCGACCTTCACGTGCAAGTTCAGGTAGATGCGAGTACCGAGAATGTGCTCGATCTGTTTGCGGGCATTGGTGCCGACCTCTTTGAGGCGGGCGCCGTTCTTGCCGATGATGATCGCCTTCTGGCTGGGCCGCTCGACATACAGCAGGGCATGCACTTCGAGCATGTCCTCGTTCGCCGCGTAGGGCTCGATGTCTTCGATGACCACGGCCAGCGAGTGCGGCAGTTCGTCGCGCACGCCCTCGAGCGCGGCCTCGCGGATCAGCTCGGCCATGAGGGTTTCCTCCGGCTCGTCGGTGATCTCACCGTCGGGGTAGAACGCCGGGCCCTCGGGCAACTGCGAGGCGATCAGGTCGACGAGCACCTCGACCTGTTCGCCCTTCACGGCCGAGACCGGAATGACCTCGGACTCGGGGCCGAGCAGCTTCACCAGCGCCATCAGCTGATGGGCGATCTCGTCGCGACCCACCTTGTCGATCTTGGTGACCACGCCGAGGATCTTGGTCTTGGGCGCCATCATCTTGATCTGCTCGACGATCCAGCGGTCACCGGGGCCGATCTTCTCGTCGGCCGGGATGCACAGCGCGATCAGGTCGACCTCGGAATAGGTGTCGCGGACCAGGTCGTTGAGGCGCTGGCCGAGCAGGGTGCGCGGGCGGTGCAGACCGGGGGTGTCGACCAGGATCAGCTGGGCGTTCTCGCGGTGCACGATGCCACGAATGGTGTGGCGGGTGGTCTGCGGTCGCGAGGAGGTGATCGCGATCTTGGTGCCGACCAGCGCGTTGGTCAGCGTCGACTTGCCGGTGTTCGGGCGACCGACGAAACAGACGAAGCCGGAATGGAATTCCTTGCCGGAGTCAGCCACCGTGCACCTCGCTCAGCACGGCGCCGGTGCGGTCGGTGCGCACGATCGAGGCCGAAGGCGAGACCTCACGGACCGCGTCGATACCCGCGTCGTCGGCGTCACCGGCGACGACGACCGCCGCTTCGAACCCCTCCGCGCCACTCGAGATCGCGGCGGCCACAGCGGCTTGCAACGCGGTCAGGCGCAGAGCGGTCAGCGCTACCTCGCCCGCGGCGTAGGTGCGCCCGTCGGTGTCGCGCACCGCGGCGCCGCTCGCGCCTCCGGTGCGGCCGAGCGCACCACGCGCCAGCACCAGCAGTTTGTTGTCCTCGGCGTCCAGTTCACTCATGGTTTTCTCCGTTGTCGTCGGGCACGCGCACCTGGTCGGTGTCGGCGGTTGCCTCGTCGGTCGCGCCCTTGCGGGGCTTGTCGGTCTTCTTCTCTGCTTTGTCTGCTTTGTCGGCGGCCCGGCGCACCAGCACGGTGTTGACGCGCATGCGCCCGCGCGCGTCGGCGCCACCTTCGCCGCGCAGCACCAGCCCGTAGACGGTCACCTTGGAGCCGGGCAGCGGAACGCGGCCCAGCTCGTGCGCGAGCAGCCCGCCGACGGTGTCGACGTCGTCGTCCTCGATGTCGAGGCCGTACAGCTCCCCCAGGTCCTCCACCGACAGCCGCGACGAGATGCGGTAGCGGCCGTCACCGAGGTCCTCCACGGGCGGAGTCTCGTCGGTGTCGTATTCGTCGTTGATCTCGCCGACGATTTCTTCCAGCACGTCCTCGATGGTCACCAGCCCCGCGATGCCGCCGTACTCGTCGACCAGCAGCGCCATGTGATTGCGCCGCCGCTGCATCTCGTCGAGTAGAGCGTCGAGCGGCTTGGAATCGGGGACGAAGATCGCGGGCCGCATGACCTCGCGCACCGATACCTTGCGGGCGCGATCGGCATAGGGCACGAGGTCTTTCAGGTAGACCACGCCGCACACGTCGTCGACGTTCTCACCGATCACCGGGATCCGGGAATGGCCGGAGCGCACGGCCAGCGACATCGCCTGGGCGGCGGTCTTGTCGTCCTCGATCCACACCATCTCGGTGCGCGGCACCATCACCGCGCGGGCCGGGGTGTCGCCGAGTTCGAAGACCGACTGGATCATCCGGCGTTCGTCGTCGGCTACCACGCCGCGCTCGCGGGCCATGTCGACCACCTCGCGCAGCTCGATCTCGGAAGCGAAGGGGCCGTTGCGGAATCCCTTACCGGGGGTGATCGCGTTGCCGAGCAGAATGAGCAGACGACTGACCGGGCTGAGCACGGCGCCGATGATCTGCAACGGCACGGCGGCGGCCAACGCGATCGAGTAGGCGTGCTGGCGGCCGAGCGTACGCGGGCCGACGCCGATCACGACGTAGGAAACCACTACCATCAACGTGGCGGTGACCAGCAGTGCCGTGCTCTCGTTCCACAGTTCCAAGGTCGCCGCGGCCAGCAGCACGGTGGCGGTGATTTCGCACAGAATACGCAGCAGGACAACAAGATTCACATAGCGCGGACGGTCGTCGACGATCTTGCGCAGCCGTGCGGCGCCGGAGCGCTCCTCGCGGACCATGTCGTCGAGCCTGGCCCGCGACACCGTGTTCAGCGCCGAGTCGACACCCGCGAACACCCCGCCGATGCCGATCAACACGATCGCCAGCGAGATCAGGGTCAGTTCTGTCACGCGGGGCCTTCACCGGGTGCGGTGAAACCTGCCTTGCCGAGTAGTCGGTCGTCACGCTCGGCCAGCTCGACCCGGCGCTGTTCCTCACGCAGGCTCACGTACCACTCCTCGAGCAGCTGGGCCTGCAGCGCGAACATCTCCTTCTCCTCCTCCGGCTCGGCATGGTCGTAGCCGAGCAGGTGGAGCACGCCGTGCACGGTGAGCAGGGCCAGCTCGTGGTCGAGCGAATGGTCGGCTTTCTGTGCCTGACCCATCGCGAACTCCGGGCACAGCACGATGTCGCCGAGCATGGACGGGCCGGGCTCGGGGCTGTCGGGACGACCGCCGGGCTCGAGCTCGTCCATCGGGAACGACATCACGTCGGTGGGACCGGGCAGGTCCATCCAGCGCACGTGCAGGTCGGCCATGGTGTCGAGATCGACGAGCACCATCGACAGCTCGGCGGCCGGATGGACGTCCATCCGAGCGATCACGAAACGTGCGACGCTGACCAGGTCTTCTTCGGGAACGTCCATGCCCGATTCGTTGGCGATCTCGATGCTCACCTGTTCAGGGTACGGTGCTGGCCCGACGCCGCCGGGAGCGGCATCGGGCCAGCTTGATCGTGTCCCGCCTCGATTCCGCCGGTTAGCGACGGTCGGTGCGGCCCGCTGCCCTGCGCTGGGCTCGATTGCCCGGGTAGTGCGGGCCCGGGACCGCGCGGGTCTCGGATTCGAAGCGGTCGTAGGCGTCGACGATGTCGGAGACCAGCCGGTGGCGCACCACGTCGGCGCTGGTGAGCTCCGAGAAGTGGATGTCTTCGATATCGGTGAGGATCTCCGCGGCTGCCCGCAGACCCGAGCGCTGCCCATTGGGCAGGTCGACCTGCGAGATGTCACCGGTGACCACCATCCGCGAGCCGAAGCCGAGGCGGGTGAGGAACATCTTCATCTGCTCGGCCGTGGTGTTCTGCGCCTCGTCGAGAATGATGAACGAATCATTGAGGCTGCGACCACGCATGTACGCCAGCGGCGCGACCTCGATGACACCTGACGCCATCAACTTGGGGATGGCTTCGGGGTCCATCATGTCGTGCAGGGCGTCGTAGAGCGGACGCAGGTACGGGTCGATCTTGTCGTTGAGGGTGCCGGGCAGGAAGCCGAGCCGCTCGCCCGCCTCGACCGCGGGCCTGGTCAGGATGATGCGGGTGACCTGCTTGGACTGCAGGGCCTGCACCGCCTTGGCCATGGCCAGGTAGGTCTTGCCGGTGCCCGCGGGGCCGATGCCGAACACGATGGTGTTGTCATCGATGGCGTCGACATAGCGCTTCTGGTTGAGCGTCTTGGGGCGGATGATCTTGCCGCGCCGCGACAGGATGTCCAGACTCAGCACCTCGGCGGGCGATTCGGACACGCCCTCGTCGGTGAGCATCGAGATGGTGTGGCGAACTGCCTCGGGGGTGATCACCCGGTTGCGGCCGGTGAGCGCCACGAGCTGCTCGATGACCCGTTCGGCCAGCGCCACATCGCCGGCTTTACCGGTGATGGTGACGGTGTTGCCGCGGACATGGATATCGGCCGGGAGCAGTTTCTCCAGCTGACGCAGGTTCTGGTCGGCCGAGCCGAGGAAACCGAAAACCGACTCCGGGGCGAGCTCGATGCTGGAACGCACGGTCCGCGCCGCGGGACCAGCATTGTTACCGCCTGCGCCGATGTCTGATACGGGGTTGGTGGGGTTGCCGATCTCGCCTGAGTTCTTCAAAAGTGGCTACAGCCTGCTTCCGGTTTCGACCTGGTGTTCGATGAGATCAGTTTACCGCCGAGCACTGACACCGCACAGTGGTTAAAAATGTGCCCGTGGTATGCGGCGACCCATTCCGACTCACCAGCGCGAAGTCAACGCTCCCAGCGCACCGAGCGCGACAGCTGCCGCGGTGGAGGTGCGCAGCACGGTGGGGCCGAGTAGCACGATGTCGGCACCGGCCTCTTCCAGCGCTGCCAGTTCGGCGTCGTCGAGGCCGCCTTCGGGACCGACGATCAAGACCACTTCGCTCGCCTGCGCCAGCGCAAGCTCGGTGAACTTGCCCGCGCCGGATTCGTGCAGGGCCGCAACGATCGCGCCGTCCGCCTTGGCTTTTCGCACCAGCTCGACCAGATCGCGGGTGCGGTGCAGGCCTGCGATCTCGGGGATGTAGGCGCGACGGGACTGCCGGGCCGCGGACTTGGCTGCCGCGCGCCACTTGTCGATTCCCTTGGCGGCCTTGGACTCCCAATTCGCGACGCAGCGCGCGGCCTGCCAGGGGACGATCAGGTCCGCGCCTGCCTCGGTCATCAACTCGACGGCCAGCTCGGAGCGATCGGACTTGGGCAAGGCCTGCACCACGGTCACCTGCGGGCTGGGCGGGGTGGCCAGGCGGCGGTCACGGACCGCGAGCTCCAGGCGATCCTTCTGGGCCGCAACGACTTCGGAGTCGGCGAGCACACCGTGCCCGTCGGACAGGGTGATCGGCTCGCCGACCTTGATCCGGCGCACGGTCGCCGCGTGGCGACCCTCCGGACCGTCCAGCACCGCGACGGCACCCGGTTCGGGCACCTCGTCGAGGTAGAAGACCGTCGCGGCCACGGCCTCAGCGTCCGCTGAACGACGCGCGCAGCCGGGCGAACAGGCCGCTGTTGTGCTCGGACTGGGTAGACATCACCTCGGCGCGATCCTTGTCACGCATGCCCTTGAACTTGCGCAACAGATCGGTCTGCCTGCCGTCGAGCTTGCTCGGCACCACGATGTCGAGGTGAGCGAGCAGGTCGCCACGCGCGCCAGAACGCAGGCGCGGCATGCCGTGCGCACGCAGCTGGATGACCTCGCCGGGCTGGGTGCCCGCCGCGATGGTGAGTTCGGTGGGGCCGTCGAGGATGGTGTCGACGACCACGGTGGTGCCGAGGATCGCGTCGACCATCGGTACACGGACGGTGCAGTGCAGGTCGTCACCGTCGCGAACGAAGGTGTCGTGGGGCTGCTCGACGACCTCGACGTAGAGGTCACCGGCGTGGCCGCCACCGGGGCCGACCTCGCCCTGAGCGGCCAGGCGAACCCGCATACCGCTGGCGACACCGGCCGGGATGGGCGCGGCGATCTCACGACGAGCGCGCACTCGGCCGTCGCCACCGCACTTGTTGCAGGGGTCGGGGATGGTCTCGCCGGCGCCACGGCAGGTGGGGCAGGGACGCGAGGTGAGCACCTGGCCGAGGAACGAACGCTGCACCGACTGCACCTCGCCCGCGCCGTCGCAGGTCTCGCAGCGGATCGGCTTGGAGTTGCCGTTGGTGCCGGAGCCCACGCAGACATCGCACAGGATCGCGGTGTCGACGGTCAGATGCTTGGTGACGCCGACCGCGCATTCGGCCAAGCTCAGCCTGGTGCGGATCAGCGAGTCGGCGCCGGGCTGCACGCGGCCACGCGGCTTGCGCTGGCCACCGCCTTGGCCGCTCATCCCGCCGAAGAAGGCCTCGAAGACGTCGCCGAGACCGCCGAAGCCCGCACCGTTGAATCCTGCTCCGCCGCCGCCGTTTTCGAGCGGGTCACCACCGAGGTCGACGATCCGGCGCTTCTCGGGGTCGGTCAGCACCTCGTAGGCGGTGGAGACTTCCTTGAAGCGGGCCTGTGCACCCTCGTCCGGGTTCACATCGGGGTGCAGTTCGCGGGCCAGTTTGCGGTAAGCGCGCTTGAGCTCCTGGTCGGTGGCATTCTTGCCGACGCCGAGCAGTCCGTAGTAATCCCGTGCCACGTGAGTTCTCTAGTCCTTGGTCGGTGTGGGCCGGCCGAGCGCCGGGCGCATCCTTTAGTCGAATCCACTCAACTTTACCGGCCGAAGTATCGACCTTAACAGTCCGGTTGTTGTCGTTCCCGCGCTGGCTTCACCTTTCGGCGAGCACCTCGCCGATGTAGCGGGCGACGGTCGCCACCGAGGCCATGGTGCCCGGGTAGTCCATGCGGGTGGGGCCGAGCACGCCCATACCGCCCAGTACTGCACCGGCCGCGCCGTAGCCGGTGGAGACCACCGAGGTGCCGCGCATCTGCTCGACCTGGGTCTCCTCGCCGATCTGCACCATCACCTGACCCGGCTGCTGCGCGGCGGCGAGCAGTTTGAGCACGATGACCTGTTCTTCCAGAGCTTCCAGCACGGTGCGCAGGGAGCCGGGGAAGCCGAAATCGGCGACATTGCGGGTGAGGTTGGCGGTGCCGCCGAGGACCAGGCGTTCTTCGGGATGCTCGACCAGCGTCTCCACCAAGACGGTGGAGACCCGGATCAGCACGTCACGAATCTTGGCCGGCGCGCGTTCTGGCACCCCGGCTACCGCGGCGCTGGCCACCGAGAGCAGTTTTCCGTCCATGGCGCCGCCGAGCAGGCCGCGCACGGCGGCGAGATCCTCGTCGGAGATCACCGCGCCCAGATCGACGATGCGTTGGTCGACGCGGCCGGTGTCGGTGATCACCACCAGCAGCAGACGGGCCGGGTTGAGTGCGACGACCTCGATGTGGCGCACGATCGCGGCCGAGACCGTGGGGTACTGCACGACGGCGACCTGGCGGGTGAGCTGGGCCAGCAGGCGCACGCCGCGACGCAGGACGTCGTCGAGGTCGACACCGGACTCGAGGAACTCCATGATCGCCCGACGTTCGGCGCCGGAGAGCGGTTTCACCTCGGCGATCCGGTCGACGAACTCGCGATACCCCTTGTCGGTGGGGATGCGCCCCGAGCTCGTGTGCGGCTGGGTGATGTAGCCCTCGGCCTCGAGCACCGCCATGTCGTTGCGGATGGTGGCACTGGAAACACCCAGGTTGTGCCGTTCCACGAGGGACTTGGAGCCGATCGGTTCCTTGGTGGCGACGTAATCCGCGACGATCGCTCGCAGGACCTCGAAACGTCGATCCTCGGTGCTCGACGCCATCGACCCCACCTTCCTCGCTCGTGCCTGGTACGTCACGCCTGCCGTGCTGCGTTCGCACAGGGTCGCACGTCGACGCTCGCAGCGTCTTGTTGTCCAGTCTAATTGTCTTGTTCTCGATCCCCGGATCGCACGGCTGTCCGGCATCGAACTGTCACACGGGGATATCCGGCTGTGGGGGCGGGATTCGGCCCGCCGACTCGGTCGAGCGCGGCGGCGAGTTATCCACAGGCCCTAGTTGTCCACAGATACGGTTTCGGGGGTTGTCGGGCTCGGGGGGCGAGCGTAGTTTCGGGACTGGATCAGGGGATCTACCAGCAATTTTCGGCTATCGGCACGTGGCGCGGGGAGGCAACTGTGGTGCATCAGGGTGGGGCCGGCGAGGTGCGGCAGATCGGGTCGAGCGCGGTCGCGGTGCGGCCGGCGGAGTTCGCCCGAATCGACGATGCATGTGCGGAATTTCTGCGGGTGATCGCGCGGATTCGGGCACTTGCCGTGGAAGTCGGCGATCAGACGCAGTGGGGATTGGGCGAGGCGCAAGCGCGGTTGATATCCGGTTCCGCTCTGGTGGCGCGCTTGCGTTCCGTGGCAGCGGCGAAGGAGAACAGCATCGCGGCCGTATTGGACGCGCATTCACGGGTCGTGGGCGATATTCGCCAGTCGTTCCGTGATGCGCGCGATCTGATGGTGGTTGCCGACGAAGAGTGGTCTTATCGACTTCGTTCGGCGGAAACCTCTGCAGGACAGCGGATTTCCATGGAGTCAGTGTGACCGCCCACGCGCCGAGCGGTATTCGGGGCGGCGGGAACACATATCCGGACTATTCGAGCGACCCCATCGAATCGGGTGTTCCCGGCGGAGGAGAGAACACACATTCTTGGCGACACCACGAGATCGTCGCGGCATTCGCGGCGCTCGAGGTGACCGACGCGTTGACGCAAGCGGACCGGTTCGAGCAGATCGCCCGGTGGTGGGACGACGGCTTACACGCCTTCCGACACGCGGTGGATGGGTCGCTCGCCCTGGCTTGGTCGGGCGTGGGCGCCGCCGCGGCTGGCTCCGCGGTCGAAGGCTATGTCGCGCGAGCGCACGATCTGACGCTCGCTTTGGAGGAGTTGCCGAGTGTCGTTCGGGCGGCTGCCGAGGCGATCGTGGCGACCAAATACGCGGTCGGGTCGCCGGTCGCCGGGGGCTCCGACGCTGCGGCGTGGTCGGCGAGCAGGGCGGTTCACGCCACGGGTTCAGCATCGACGCACGGTGCGACCTCGGTCGCGGAGGAGGACGCGCGAGCCGCGATGCGGGAGCGGTATGTGTTGCCGTTCGCCGAGCTGGTCTCTCGTATTCCGTTGCTGCCCATACCGTTTCGGCCGTTCGACTCCGGCAGATCGAGCGATCGACAGTTGCTGATCGGCACGGCGGGGCAATCGCGAGGAGAGAGGCGTGCGTGGCCGCCGGGCGAGGTCTCGGCAGGAGCCGGGGAGAACCCGTTCGCCGCGACCGGGGACAGCTCGGACCTGATCAGAGCGATCGCGGATTCGGAAACGATGGGACGCGATGGTCGCGAAACAGGAGTTCCGACCGGCGGTTCGGACAGACTCGACAGCCGGTCGGCGGAATCCGATGACGGGGCGACGCGTTCGGGCAGCGCTACGACCGTGGCCTCGGCGCCAGCGGGTGTCACCGGCGCGACACTGCCGAGCGGCCCGGCTGCGTTGATCACACCCGGCGGCTCAGGGTCGCCCGCAGCGCCTCCCGGGAATTTCGCGGCGGCCATCGACCCCGCGGTCGATTCGGCGGGGCGCGATCCATCGACTGACTCAGCGACTGGGCGTACGGGGCCGACCGCCAGCATGAGGGGTTCTTGTGACCGAACCTCGGGGAGCGCTCCGCGATACCAGCCGCCTGGTCAGCACGACGTGTCGAGGCCACATATCGGGCACAGCATTCCTGGATCGGCAGGCCCGGTCATCGGGGCCAACCCACCGTCGGGCTATACCCCAGCCAAGTCGGTCGATCGCTACTTCCAGTGCGCGGCATCACAGACAGTGCCGACACCCGGTATGGAAGCCGTGCGAGGCCTGCCGGAGTACTTGATCACGTCGGCGAATACCGCGGAACTGCTCGGTGAGCCACGACCGGCGGTAGCAGGTGGCGTAATCGGGGGTGGCGATGACTTCGTGCCCGGCGAGCAGCGCTCACCGGCGACTCGGGGCTGACGGCGATGTCAGCGAGTCGACGGGATTCTTCAGCAATGGCCGCCCGGTCGGGCGGCCGATGCTGAATCAGACTCGGGCAGCTGCGCCGCAGCGAGCGGCCGAGTCGGGAGCGCCGACCTCTTTGCCCGCGAGGGCATCCAGGCCGAGCATCGCCAGCAGCGAGCCGCAGTCGTCGGCGTCGTTGGAGTGCGACGCGACCGTCCTCGCGGCGACTGCGCACTGACGCGCGGTCTCCGCCTTCTCAGCGGAGCGCGCTTCAGCGAATTCGCTCTGCTCGTGGACGAGGGTGATGTGCCGTTCGGTGGACATATAACTCCCTAGGATCGAGTTGAAGCTTACGCCCCTAATCGTTATCTTCCACCCCGAACATACCGAACATACCCTTAGAGCACCCCACTGTTCCGGGCCCCTCATCAGGTGTGCATCGGATTGTTCCCCCACTATGACCGGGCATTCTCTGGTGCCGATCCCCAGGGCGAAAAATCTCGAAATTCAGATCACGCTGACATCACCGCCGCGCGATTCCCCAGCGGGCGGAATGGGAATGAGTCAGTCGAGAAGGTCGCGGACGATGCCATCGGCGAGGAGACGCCCTCGGTCGGTGAGCACCAAGTTGTCGCCGGTGATGCGGGCGAGGCCGTCGGCGAGGATCCGGTCGAGGGCGGGGGCGGCGGACGGGGCCAGGTCGGCGAGGGGCAGGCCGGTGCGCAGGCGGACCGTGAGCATGAGGTGTTCGGTGTAGCGCTCGTCGTCGGTGAGGGCTTCCCAGCCCGCGGCGGGGAGGCCGCCGAGGGCTACCCGGTCGGCGTAGCGGGCGGGGTGTTTGACATTCCACCAGCGAACGCCGCCGACGTGGCTGTGGGCGCCGGGGCCCGCCCCGAGCCAGTCACCACCGTCCCAGTAGCCGAGGTTGTGCCGACAGCGGGCGGAATCGTTTGCGGCCCAATTGGATACCTCGTACCACGTCAGACCGGCGGCGGCGAGGCGAGCATCGATGCGTTCGTAGCGGGCGGCGAGGACATCGTCGTCAGGTGCGGGCAGTTCACCACGCCGGACCTTGCGTGCCAACGCGGTTCCGTCTTCGACGATCAGGGAGTAGGCAGAGACATGATCGACACCGGCCGCCAGCACCGCGTCCAGACTCAGGTCCAGATCAGCGTCGGTCTCGCCGGGAGTGCCGTAGATCAGGTCGAGGTTCACGTGATCGAACCCGGCCGCGCGCGCTTCCTTCGCCGCGGCGACCGCGCGCCCCGGGGTGTGCGTGCGGTCGAGCACCTTCAACACGTGCTGTGCGGCGGACTGCATACCGAGCGAGATCCGGGTGTATCCGGCCGCGCGGAGCCGCTCGAAGAACTCGGGCGAGGTGGATTCCGGGTTGGATTCGGTGGTCACCTCGGCGCCGACGGCCAGGGTGAAGTTCGCCCGCACCGCATCCAGCACCGAGGCCAGACCGTCGCCACCGAGCAGCGACGGCGTCCCCCCGCCGACGAAGATCGTCGATACGTCAGGGGTCGCGCTCGGCAGGGCACCGAACTCGGCCGCGGCGGTCGCGAGCTCACCGCGCAACGCCTCCAGCCACGACTGGGGCGAGGCCGAAGTACCCAACTCCCCCGCCGTATAGGTGTTGAAGTCGCAGTACCCGCAGCGCGTGGCGCAGAACGGCACGTGCACGTACACCCCGAACGCGCCGCCCCCGAAATCGCGCAGCACCGGCCGATCGGCATCGGCCGGTGTCACGCCGGGAGGCCCGGAAGCAGCGCTGGTAGTCACTCCTCCAGTCTGCCGGGCCCTGGTACTGCGCCCCGCGCGACCCCTCTCGCGTCAGTCCGTCACGACAGGGGTGTTCTGGTTGGCGGTGAGCACCCAGGCGCCGTCCTCCTTCGTCATCACATACATCGGCGTGCCCTGACCGGACAGCTCGCCGTCGAGGGTGAAGTAGCTCTGGCGGATCTTGACGGCGGCGACATCGGGCCGCAGGAAGAGCACGTGCTCGACCTCGTAGGTCGCCGAGCCGTGCGTCGTCGCGCCGGGCAGCACCTGAGCGGTGAACTCGGCGATGGCCGGGCGGCCGAACAGGCGCTTGCCGTGGCCGGTGGTCCAGATCGCGTCTTCGCGGAAGACGGCGACGAACTCCTCGGCCAATTCGTTGGCCTGGGCGTGCGCGATGGTGTCCACGACGGCGCGGATGGCCGCGAGTTCGGCGTCGAGATCGGCGGGGGTCTGACCGGTGGCAGTGGCGTCGTTGCTCATGGCACTACTGTGCAACCTCGAGCGCGCTCCAGGTCAACCGAGCTGTGCGACACCGCACACGCGCCCGCTCGGGCGTATCACAAGTCGGTTCCGGACGGCGGGCTATGACCCCCGTCACAGAACAGGACGCCCGTCCAGGGAATTTCCCCCAAAAGTGCGGGAAATATCTCCTTGCTGTCGGAACGACCAGGCTGACGTGGCACAATAGGCACATGCACGCAACTGGAGTACGACTCGTGGCCCGTCGCCACGTCGACTTCCAGCGTGTCTGTAGCGCCTGTTGTCGGCCCGGTTTCCACCGGTAGCGCAGCGGCGTCCACGCCCGGGTCATCCCCCGGTGCCTTCGACTTTCATCGGCCCGCTGACCGCCTGACGCGAGCCAGCCCCTCGCGCCTTCAGCACGGATGTCCAACCACCCCGCAGGAGCGACCCCACCATGACGTCGAGCACCGACGCCGGTTCGACCGAACAGTCGACGGCGCAGGCCCGCACTGAGCGTTCAGCTGCCCAGCGCCCGGCCCGCCCGAGCACCGATGCCCCGGTCGCACCGCGCGCCCGCACCGGAAAGCCGGTCCGCCGCCGCTCCGAAGGCCAGTGGGCCCTCGGTTACCGCGAGCCCCTGAACCCGAACGAACAGTCCAAGAAGGACGACAACCCGCTCAATGTGCGCGCGCGCATCGAGAACATCTACGCCAAGGGCGGCTTCGACTCGATCGACAAGGCCGACCTGCGTGGCCGTTTCCGCTGGTGGGGTCTCTACACCCAGCGTGAAGAGGGCTACGACGGCACCTTCACCGACGACGACAACATCGACCTGCTCGAAGCCAAGTACTTCATGATGCGGGTGCGTTGCGACGCGGGCGCCCTCAGCGCCGCCCAGTTGCGCACCGTCGGACAGATCTCCACCGAGTTCGGCCGCGACACCGCCGATCTGTCCGACCGCGAGAACGTCCAGTACCACTGGATCCAGGTCGAGAACGTCCCGGAGATCTGGCGTCGGCTCGAGTCGGTCGGTCTGCACACCACCGAAGCGTGCGGCGACTGCCCGCGTGTGATCCTCGGTTCGCCGCTGGCCGGTGAGTCGCTCGACGAGATCATCGACCCGACCCCGGCGATCGACGAGATCGTCAAGCGCTACATCGGGAAGAAGGAGTACTCCAACCTTCCCCGCAAGTTCAAGACCGCGATCTCGGGCCAGCAGGACGTGGTGCACGAGATCAACGACATCGCCTTCGTCGGCGTGAACCATCCCGAGCACGGCCCCGGTCTGGATCTGTGGGTCGGTGGCGGTTTGTCGACCAACCCGATGCTGGCCCAGCGCGTCGGTGCGTTCGTGCCGCTCGACGAGGTGCCCGATGTGTGGGAAGCGGTCGTCGCGCTTTACCGCGACTACGGCTACCGCCGCCTGCGTACCAAGGCCCGGCTGAAGTTCCTGATCAAGGACTGGGGCATCGAGAAGTTCCGTCAGGTCCTCGAGGACGAGTACCTGAAGCGCAAGCTCATCGACGGCCCCGCCCCCGAGCAGCCTGCCAAGCCGATCGACCACGTCGGTGTGCAGAAGCTGCGCAACGGCCTGAACTCCGTGGGGTTCTCCCCCATCGCCGGTCGCGTCTCGGGCACCATCCTGAGCAAGGTCGCCGACGCGGCCGAGAAGTACGGCTCCGACCGCATCCGCTTCACCCCGTACCAGAAGCTGATCGTCCTCGACATCGCCGACGACCAGGTCGACGCGCTGATCGACGAGCTCGAACCACTCGGTCTGCAGGCCCGTCCCTCGGTCTGGCGTCGAAACCTGCTGGCGTGCAGCGGCATCGAGTTCTGCAAGCTCTCCTTCGTCGAGACCCGCAAGCGTTCGCAGGTGCTCGCACCGGAGCTCGAGCAGCGCCTCGCCGATATCAATGCCGAACTCGATGTGCCGATCACCATCAACATCAACGGCTGCCCGAACTCGTGCGGCCGGTCCCAGATCGCCGATATCGGCTTCAAGGGCCAGCTCGTCGACGACGGCACCGGGAATCAGGTGGAGGGTTTCCAGGTTCATCTCGGTGGCAGCCTCGGCCTGGACAGCGCGTTCGGTCGGAAGTTGCGTCAGCACAAGGTGACCAGCGTCGAGCTCGGCGACTACATCGATCGCGTCGTCCGCAACTTCGTCAAGAACCGGGAATCCGGGGAACGCTTCGCGGTGTGGGCTGTACGCGCCGACGAGGCCGACCTCCGATAGTCGATGAGGAGACCCCCACTGTGACAACGAATCTCGCGGCGAAGATGTCCGAAGAAGAACTGCGTACGCTCGCCGAGCAGGGCGCGGCCGAGCTGGGCCCCGATGCCTCGCCCGCCGACCTGATCGCCTGGACCGACCGCAACTTCGGCAACGGCTACATCGTCGCCTCGAACATGCAGGACGGTGTGCTGGTCCACCTGGCCGCGCAGACCCGCCCCGGCGTGGACGTGCTGTTCCTCGACACCGGCTATCACTTCGCCGAGACCATGGGCACCCGCGACGCGGTCGAGGCCGTGTACGGAGTGAACGTGGTGAACGTGCGGCCCGAGGCCAGCGTCGCCGAGCAGGACGCGCTGCTGGGCAAGGATCTGTTCGCCCGTGACGCCGCCGAGTGCTGCCGGCTGCGCAAGGTCGTCCCGCTGAAGAGGTCGCTGAGCGGCTACAACGCGTGGATCACCGGCATCCGCCGCGTCGAGGCGCCCACCCGCGCCAACGCGCCGCTGATCTCGTTCGACGAAGGTTTCGGCCTGGTGAAGATCAACCCGATCGCACCGTGGTCCGACGACGAGATGCAGGCCTACATCGAGGCCAACGGCATTCTCGTCAATCCCCTGGTGGAGGAGGGTTACCCGTCCATCGGCTGCGCACCGTGCACGCGCAAGCCCGAGCCGGGATCCGATCCGCGCAGCGGCCGTTGGGCCGGTATCGCCAAGACCGAATGCGGATTGCACCAATCATGACCATCACCACCACTGGGAGTGAGCCTGTGAGTACCAACACCACCGAACGCGAACTCGGCCTGACCGAGTTCGACACCCTCGCGGCGCTGGAATCCGAGGCGATCCACATCTTCCGTGAGGTCGCGGGCGAATTCGAGCGCCCTGTGATCCTGTTCTCCGGCGGCAAGGACTCCACCGTCCTGCTGCACCTGGCACTCAAGGCCTTCTGGCCCGCGCCGCTGCCGTTCACGCTGCTGCACGTGGACACCGGGCACAACCTCGACGAGGTGCTCGAGTTCCGCGACAAGGTGGTCGAGCGCTACGGCCTTCGCCTGCACGTCGCCTCGGTCGAGGAGTACCTCGCCGACGGCCGCCTGACCGAACGCCCCGACGGCATCCGCAACCCGTTGCAGACCGTGCCGCTGCTCGACGCCATCACCGAGCACCGTTTCGACGCGGTCTTCGGCGGCGGGCGCCGCGACGAGGAGCGTTCGCGCGCCAAGGAGCGGATCTTCTCGCTGCGCAACGCCTTCGGCCAGTGGGACCCGAAGCGTCAGCGGCCCGAGCTGTGGAACCTCTACAACGGCAAGCACGCCGCGGGTGAGCACGTGCGCGTGTTCCCGCTGAGCAACTGGACCGAGCTCGACATTTGGCGCTACATCGCCCGCGAGGACATCGACCTGGCTTCGATCTACTACGCGCACGAGCGTCCGGTGTACTCGCGTGACGGCATGTGGATGACCCCCGGCGTGTGGGGCGGCCCGAACGAGAACGAGGTCCTGGAAACCCGTTCGGTGCGCTACCGCACCGTCGGCGACGGTTCCACCACCGGCGCCATCATCTCCGACGCCGCCGACAACCAGGCCATTCTGGCCGAGGTCGCGGCGTCCCGACTGACCGAACGCGGTGCCACCCGCGGCGACGACCGTGTGTCCGAAGCCGCCATGGAAGACCGCAAGCGCGAAGGCTATTTCTGATGCGTTCCGATCTACTCACCAGACCGAACGCGGTGCACAGTGCCCGACTCGGGGCGAGCGACGACAGCGTGTCGGAAGCCGCCATGGAAGACCGCAAGCGAGAGGGTTATTTCTGATGTCCGACCTATTGAGGCTGGCCACCGCCGGTTCTGTCGACGATGGTAAGTCCACCCTGGTCGGACGCCTTCTCTACGACACGAAGTCCGTGCTGGCCGATCAGATCGACGCCGTCACGCGCGCCTCGGTCGACCGTGGGCTGTCCACGCCTGATCTGTCGCTGCTCGTCGACGGCCTGCGCGCCGAGCGCGAGCAGGGCATCACCATCGATGTGGCGTACCGCTACTTCGCTACGCCCAAGCGGTCTTTCGTGCTCGCCGATACCCCGGGGCACGTGCAGTACACGCGCAACACAGTCTCGGGCGCGTCCACCGCGCAGCTGGTGATTCTGCTGACCGACGCCCGCAAGGGTGTCATCGAGCAGACCCGTCGCCACGCCGCCGTGCTGGCGCTGCTCGGTGTGCCGCGTCTGGTGCTCGCGGTGAACAAGATCGACCTCGTCGACAACCCGGCCGAGGTATTCGCCGAGATCTCCGCCGAGTTCAACGATCTCACCTCCAAGCTGGGCTGGGCCACCGAAGACGTCATCGAGATCCCGGTCTCGGCGCTGCACGGCGACAATATCGCCAGCCGCTCCGAGAACACCCCGTACTACGATGGCCCCTCGCTGATCGAGCACCTGGAATCGGTTCCGGTGGACGCGGATTCGACCGGCACGCACGCGCTGGGTCTGCGTTTCCCCGTGCAGTACGTGATCCGCCCGCGCACCGCCGAGTACCCCGATTACCGGGGCTACGCGGGTCAGATCGCGGCGGGTTCGGTCTCGCCCGGTGACGAGATCGTGGTGCTGCCCTCGGGCAAGAAGACCACCGTCGAGCGCATCGACACCCCCGACGGCGAACTGGCCGTGGCACAGGTCGGACGCAGCGTGACGCTGATCCTGGCCGACGAGGTCGACATCTCGCGTGGCGACATCATCGCCTCGGCGCACGACGCGCCGGAGCCGATCGACACCTTCGACGCGACCGTGTGCTGGCTCGGCGACAAGGGTCTGCGTCCCGGCGCCCGGCTGCTGCTCAAGCACGGCGCCAAGACCACGCAGGCCATCGTCGGCGCGCTCGTGGAGCGGTTCGACGAGCAGACGCTGACCGCGCAGCCGAGCCCGGAGTCGTTGGAGCTCAACGACATCGGTCGTGTCTCGCTGCGGCTGGCCGAGCCGATCCCGGCCGACGACTACCGCACCAACCGGCACACCGGGTCGTTCCTGCTGATCGACCCCGCCGGTGGCAACACCCTCGCGGCCGGCCTGGTCGGCGACGTGCTGGCTTCGGTCGAGGTCGGTACCGCGGTCTGATGTATCGCCTGTCCGCCCCGCCGCGTGGTGCCGTTTCGGTGCCACGCGGCGCAGGCGGGCCCGCGTTGATCGCGGTCGCCCACGGCAGCCGTGATCCGCGTTCGGCGGCGACCATGGCCGCCGTGGTCACCGAAGTCGCCGCCGCCCGGCCCGATACCCCGGTTCGGCTGGCTTTCCTCGATCTCAGCGCCCCTTCGGTGGACGAGGTGGTCGATGACCTCGCCGCGCAGGGGCACACCGACGTGATCGTCGTTCCCCTCCTACTGGGCAGTGCTTTTCACGCGCGTGTCGACCTCCCGGCCCTACTGGCCGATGCCACCCGTCGGCACCCCCGGCTACAACTCACCCAGGCACCTGTACTCGGCCCCGATCCGCTGCTCATCTCGGCACTCGCCGATCGGGTCGCAACGGCGTGGCGGCTCCCGTCACTTACTGCCCCGGCGGCGACGAATTCGCAACCGTCGGCGCAGCTGTCAGCGGACCATGGCTCGACGGCGACCACACTTCACGCCTCGGTGGGACCATCGTGGCTCGCGCCACTGAGCGTGGTGACTCCGGCGACCGGACCGATAGGTAGCCCTTCGCTGGGGATCGCCGTCGCCGCTGTCGGATCGCGCGATGCCGCGGCCAATCGGCGGACCGCCGTCGTGGCGCGCCGACTGGCGGCCGTCACCGGCTGCCCCACCGAAATATGCTTCGCGACAGTCGAACCCGGCCTCGCTCCCACCCTGGATCAACTGCGCGCCCGCGGTGCGGAACGCATTGTCGTCGCGCCGTGGTTCTTGGCGCCGGGGCTGCTGACCGATCGGCTGGCCGCCGCCGCGCCCGAGGTCGTGCATGCCGACGTCATCGGCGCGCACACCGCGCTGGTCGACGTGATCTGGACCCGTTACGACGACGGCGTCGCCGCCGATCTCGAACTCTCCGCCTGATTCCGGCGCGATCCCGGCTGCCGACTTCCCCACCAGTCGTAGCCCGACCTGCGATCTACGCCGGCCGGACTCGCGGAGGCGAGTGCAAGGCCATCCAGGTCCTCACCGCGACCCGCGCCGCCCCTCTGATGGACACCGTCGGCAGCAGGGCCACACGTACCGAGATCGTCATCCGCAGAGCAGCTGGTAGCACGGCATATCTATAGCCCGAGCGTTCGACACTCCAGTGCCGCAGCTCACACGCCTCCACCCCTGTACTTAATACCCCCCAGGGGTATAGTTCAAGTCAACGCACAGCGAACTGAGAGAGGCGAAACGATGACCACCAACGCCCACGCCGGACACCCGGACCACGCCGCTACCGCAGCCGAGCCCGCACACGGCGATCACCTGAACCACACCGCTCACGGAACCCCTGCCGACAACCACGACCACGGACGACATGCGGCCGCCGAGCAAACCGCGCCCACGCACACGACCGCCCACGCAGACCACGGTCCGGCCACGCACACCACCGGCCACGCCGAACACAGTGGCGCGCACGCAGGACATGCTGCCGGGCACGATGCGGGTTCACCCGGCGGACTGCAGATCACGCAGGACGGATACACGCTCGATCTCGATACCGCGATCGCCGAACCGGGCAGGATCGACTTCCGGTTTCGGATCCTCGGACCGGATGGATCGGCCGTGACCGAGTTCGACACGATTCACGATCGAGAACTGCACCTGATCGTGGCGCGACGGGAGTTGACCGGGTTCTGGCACGTGCATCCGCAGCGGGAAGCGGACGGCACCTGGGTGATCCAGCTGGAACTGCCGGAGGCGGGGGCCTACCGGGTGTTCACCGATATCGCCCCGCGGGCACTCGGCCGGACGATCACGATCGGCGCGGACCTGGCCATCGCGGGACACTATGCGCCGCAACCTGTTCCAGCGGTAGCTCGCGCCACCGAGGTCGACGGCTACGAGGTGACGGTAGACGGCGAGTTGCGCGCCGAAGGCGATCTGTTGACGCTCACCGTGCGCAAGAACGGCGAGCCGGTAACCGATCTACAGCCCTACCTGGCGGCTTTCGGACACCTCGTCATCCTTCGCGCGGGAGACCTCGCCTACGTCCACGTGCACCCCAACGGCGAACCCGGCGACGGCGTCACCCCTTCGGGCCCCGAAATCACCTTCCACACAGCAGTTCCCGGCCCGGGCACCTATCGACTGTTCCTCGATTTCGAACACGACGACGTCGTCCGCACCGCCGCCTTCACTCTCACCACCGCTCCACAGCACACCCCCGAACACAGCCACCACCAGTGATCCCGGCCGTGCCCACGCACCACACGGCCTCATCACACGGAGCACAGACGGCGCCGCTACCCTCACCGGTGGCGGCGCTGTTCCGTTCCGCCTCCCCGTCGGAACAGTGTCATCTCCGCTGCGGCCCGGCCACCCTGGAATTCCCAGCCATCACCATCGCAGAACTCCGCGCCGCGTATTCCGGCCGGAATCAGGCGCTACTTCGGCAACACGGGCGAGCTCGCCAGTTCCCGGCGAGTGGCCCATACTTCCGGAATCACTGACCGAAGCGAGTCGACGAAGCAGCGTTTCTCGTCGCGACAGAGCTGAATACGCGCGCCAACAGACCGCGAGAGCGCCGGGCTAGGTCCCACTCGGCACGTGCGACAGCAGGCGGGTCGCGATGGTACGGGCCACCTCGACGCGGGCCGAATCGCCGGTCTGGCGGGCGATATTGGCGGCGCTCACGATCGCGTCGAGCTCGAAGACCAGCAGATCAGGGCTGACGTCGGCGAGTTCGTTCATGGCTTGGGCCTTGCGGACCTCGTCGGCAAGGAAGGACAACCAGCCGTCGTGGTCGGCGACGACGGCGTCGCGCACGGGGCCGGGCTTGCTGCTGAATTCGGTGAGGGTGGCCACCCGGAAGCAGCCGCCGGGGAAGGGGGGATTCTCGATGTGGGCGAACCAGTTGTCGACCATCGCGCGAACCCGGGCTCCGCCGCGCGGGGTGCGCAGGCCGGGGGTGATGACTCGCTCGATGAAGATGTCGCGGCCCGCCTGGACAGCGGCGAGTTGCAGGGCTTCCTTGGTGCCGAAGAGGGTGGCGATGCCGCTCTTGCTGATGCCCAGATCGGTGGCGAGCCGGCCGATGCTGAGGCCATCGAGGCCTTCGACGGAAGCGAGTTCCGCGGCGCGGCGGGCGATGGTGGCGCGGGCGCGGGCGCCCTTGGCCAACCGCTGGTCGCTCGGTTCCGTCAGCTGGGTCATAGGAATCATTGTTCCACCGCGGGGTTGCAAAGGCGAACGATCGGTCGTACTTTTATTTACGAACGATCGTACGTTCTTATTTCTCTCCCTCGAAGGACTCCGCATGACCGACGTGTCAGCTCGGCCCGAAGATCCGCTCAACACCATGACTCCCGACTCCAGCGCCGCGGGCCGCACCCTCGCAGTGGCCGCGGGTGCCGCATTCATCGCCTTCCTCGATCTCTCGGTCGTCAATATCGCGTTCCCGACGATCGCCCTGAGTTATCCCGGCACCTCCACCGGCACGCTGACCTGGATCGTCAGCGGCTACGCGATCGCGTTCGCCGCACTACTCACCCCGGCCGGTCGCATCGCCGACGCCCTCGGCCGGCGGCGTCTGTTCGCCCTGGCACTGGCCGGATTCGCCGTCACCTCACTGCTGTGTGGACTCGCGCCCGGCGCGGACTGGCTCATCGCGGGACGAGTTCTGCAGGGCATCACGGCGGCATTCATGGTGCCCGCGGCACTCGGACTTGTCCTGGAGGCCACGCCTCGGGCAAAGATCGGTGCCGCCATCGGCGCTTGGTCGGCGGCCGGCGGGTTCGCGGCGGTGGTCGGTCCGGCGCTCGGTGGGGCGTTGGTCGAGGTGTTCGGCTGGCGTGCGGTCTTCCTGATCAACGTGCCGATCGCGGTGGCGTTGATCGTGCCGGGGCTGCGGCTGCCCGGCGGCGACAAGGCGGCGGGCGAGACGGCGCTGCCCGATCCGCTCGGCACGCTCGCCATCGCGATCGGACTCGGCGCGATCGTGGCCGCCGTCACCGAAGGGCAGTCATGGGGTTGGACCGCGCCCGGCACGCTCGTCGCCTTGCTCGGCGGTACCGCGTTGACGGTGTTCGCGCTGGTTCGCTCGCGTCGCCATGCCAACCCCGCGGTCGCCGTCCAGCTCTGGCGTGAGCGGCAATTCGCGCTCGCGAACGCGGGTTCGTTCCTGTTCGGCGCCTCGATGTTCGCGTGGCTGCTGGCCGGGCCGCTCTTCCTCAACGCGATCTGGGGCTACTCCGTACTCGAGTCGGCGGCGGCGCTGACCGTCGGCGCCGTGGCATCGATGGTGACCGCCGTTGTCACCGGGCGGATCACGACACCGCGTGGCCAACGGTGGGTGGGAGTGCTCGGTGGACTGATGTCGACGGCCGCGCTGGCCTGGATGAGCACCGACGCCTTCGGGCCCGAACCCGCGCTGTGGACGGCGTGGATTCCCGCCGGCGTGCTCGGCGGCGGCGGTATCGGCATCGTCGTGACGGTGCTCGGCACAGCGGCGGCGAATTCTGTTCCACCGCAGCAGTTCGCGACGGGCATCGGGATGAATCTCACCGCTCGCCAGGTGGGCGGCGCGCTCGGTATCGCCGTACTGGCGGCGATCTTCTCGGCGACCTCCGACGACCCACTCAGTGGTTTCCACATCCTGTTCGCCGTGTGCGCGGGGATCAATATCGCCGTCGCCGTGGTACTCGCCTTGCCCGCACAGGCCCGTTCGACCAACTGAACCAGGAGATCGACATGTTTTCCAGCACATCACTATCCGTCGAGTTCACCGTCGAGGCCGAGGACCCACTGGTGCCGGCGCCGGAGCAGATCACCGCACTCCTCGCGGGGGCACCGTGGCAGCGTTTCGCGGTGCTCGGCGATTCCATCGCCGCGGGGACCGGGGATCGGAGCCCCGGTTACGCCCCGACCGGCTGGGCCGACCGGGTCGCGGCGAACCTCGCCTCGGTGAATCCCACACTGGCCTACCGCAATACGGGACGTATCGGTGCGACCAGCGGCCAGATCATCGACCGGCAGCTGTCCGAAATCCTGGATTTCGCGCCGGATCTCGTGCATGTCAGCTGCGGCGGCAACGATCTGTTCACGGCAGGCGGCAATGTCGATCAGCTGCGGGAGAATCTGTCGACGATCCTCACCGCGCTGGCTGCCACCGGGGCGCAGCTGTCGATTTTCACGACGGCCGACGTGTGGGACGTCGAACGGATGGCACCGATGCGACCCATGCGGTCACAGATGATGGTGCTCAACGAGGTGCTGCGGGCGATGGCCGACGAATTCGATGCGGTACTCACCGACTTCTGGACGCATCCACTGCGGTCGCGACCCGGGTTGATGAGCGACGATCTCATCCACTTCACCACGAGCGGGCACGCGGTCGTGGCCGGCGAGGTGGCCAGGTCGCTGGCCGCGCGCATCGACAGGGCGTAGTGGATGCACTGCGCAGGACACTCACCTGTTGTCGCGCACCAATCGAGTGCCGAGTGCTACCAGTTCTGATCTGACCTCGGCGGGGCCGACGACCTCGATGTCCCCGCCCCAGCCCGCCAGTTGACGGGCGAGCATTTTCGCGGTGTCGGCGGTGATCTGCGCTCGCACCCGGCCGTCCGGGGTCGGGCCGAGCAGGGTGCAGTTGCGACCCTGTTGGTCGGCCAGGACAGGGGCGAGACCGGCGGAGACGAGGACCGTCGCGGCGACGGCGGCGCGACGGCCCTCCATCCGCTCGACAATCTGCGACCACTGCGCCTGTAGATCGAAATCCGCAGGCCGGTCCGCTGTTTCATCGAGGGTGACCACCTCCACGACACGGTCCAGCCGGAAGGTGCGCTGCCCACGGTCGGTGCCCGCGACGAGGTACCAGACCGTTTCCTTCTCGACCAGGCCCCATGGATCGATCGTGCGGACCGTGCGTTCACCCTTGCGCAGATACTCGATGCGGACGCGGCGGCGATCTACCACCGCCCGTTGCACAGTCTCGAGCACCGCGGGTGCTTGCGGGTCAGGGCGCCCCCAGCGGGCCGGATCGACGACAACGGCGTCGGCCGCGGCGGCCGCATCGGCACGGAAGGTGTGTGGGAGGGCCCGAACCAATTTGCGCAGCGCCGACTTCAGTTCGGGCGCGGCCTGGGCCGCCGGACCCGCGAGCAGGAACAGCGCCCTGGTCTCCCCCGCCGTGAGTCCGGACAGGTCTGTGCGTGCGCCGCCGATCAGCGACCAACCACCCCCGCGACCCGATTGCGGGTAGACCGGGATGCCCGCGGCCGACAAGGCCTCCAGGTCACGCCGGGCCGTCGCCACCGAGACTTCGAGCTCGGCGGCGACCTGGGCGGCTGTCACCCGCCCGCGCGCCTGCATCAACAACAGGGTCGCTACCAATCTATCGGCTCGCATACTCGGCAATTCTGCCGAACAAAGTGCTCATTTGGTGAGCACTTTGCCTGGCAAAGTCGTTTTCACACCGAAGCGACAACCGAATGGAGCAGACATGCTGCGCGGAATGGCCACCACCACCTACTACGCCGACGACCTCACCGCTGCCAAGGACTGGTACAGCGAATTCCTCGGCATCGCGCCGTATTACGAGGTTCCCGGTGGGTACTACGAGTTCCGGCTCGGACCGTTGCAGGCCGAGCTGGGAATCATCAACCGCGCGTACGCCCCGGCGGGCGCGCGCAATGCGCCGGGCGGGGGTGGGGTGGTGTTCTGGCAGGTCGATGATCTCGCGGCCACCCTCGCCCGGTTGCTCGAGCTGGGCGCCACCGAGTACGAGCCGATCACCGAACGTGGGGAGGGCACGGGCTTCGTGACCGCGGCGGTACTCGATCCGTTCGGCAATGTGCTCGGGATCATGGCCAACCCGCACTTCGTGGCGATGACGACCTAGGAACTCAGACGAACCAGCGTTCGAGGACGGTGGCGACACCGTCCTCGCTGACGTGTCCGGTCACTTCGTCGGCCAGGGCCAGCACGGCATCGGGCGATCCGGCCATGGCGACGGAATGTGCTGCCCAGCGCAGCATCTCGCGGTCGTTGAAGCCGTCGCCGATGGCCAACGTCGCCTCGGCCTCGATGCCGAGAAGGAGCCGAAGTTGTTCCAGCGCCCAGCCTTTGGACACGCCACGGCGGGAGACGGTGAGCCATGGGCCGTACTCACCGTGCACCCAGGACGCGTCGGGAATGTCGAAGGTTTGCAGCAGGCGCAGCATTTCATCGGGGCTGCCGTCGGGCCACCAGCCGTTGAGGCGCGGCGTCGGCACACTGGCGAGCTCGCGGTGGTCGACGAGTTGGAAGTCGCCGATCGAGAACTCCCCCGGCCCGTGCCCGGTCGCCCAGATCCCGATGCCGACCCGTTCCGCGGCGAAGACCATCTCCGGGAACAACGCGCGCAGAGCGAGCACCGCCGGTCCCGGATCGAAGGATTGGATCGCGACCGGCTCGCCGCGCGCCACGTCGATGTGCACGGCACCGTTGGAACACAACGCATGCCCCTCGGCGAGCCCGAGCTCGCTCAGCACCGGGCGCGTGGTGAGCAGGGTTCGCCCGGTGGTGACCACCACATGCGCCCCCGCCGACACCGCCGCACGCACGGCCGCCCCCACCCGCGCGCTGATCTCGAACCCTGTTGCCAGCAGAGTCCCATCCACATCGAGCGCGATCAGCTTCGGCGCTCCCCCGACTTCAGCCACCGTCCTATTGTGCCCGCCCCCACCGACACCCACCGCCGTTTCACCGTCGTGACGATGCGGACAACCGCTGTAGCACTGTCAGCCTCTGGTCAACCCGAGACCTCGGACTGCCTGGCAGTGACGCACCGAACGCCAGCATGTTCCGTCGTGGCAATACTGCTGTGCCAGCGTGGCCGGTTGGTCAGCGGCGAGAACCGCCGCCGCCGCCACCGCCACCGCCACCACCTGCGGAGCCGCCCGAAGACGCTCCACCTTTGGAGCCACCCGAGGAGGCACCACCAGACGAGGCACCGCTCGAGGAGGCACCACCCGACGCACCGCCTGACGATGCACCGGCGGAGGACGTACCGCCGGAGGACGCACCACTGTCCGATCCACCACCGGACACACCGCCGCCCGAGGCGCCACCACCGGACGCACCACCACTCGAGGCACCACCACCTGAAGCACCGCCACCCGACGCACCACCATCCGACGCACCACCGGAGGCACCGCCACCGGGGGCACCACCCCCCGATGCACCGCCGTCGGCTCCACCGCCGGACGCGCCACCGCCCCCGGCACCACCTGATGTGCCCCCACCGGAGGCACCGCCATCGGATTCGCCGCCGGACGCACCGCCACCGGTCGAAGCACCGCCACCGGCAGCGCCGCCGGAAGAATCTGTGCCGCCGGTGGTTCCACCGCCGGTCGAGCCTCCTGCGACACCGCCGTCAGTGGTTCCGCCGGTCGTCGCTTCTCCCGAGGTGCTTCCGCCCGATCCACCAGGATCGGAAGCTGGTGTACCGGTACCCGTTCCACCCGTCGACGCAGATCCTCCGACTTCGACGGAGGCACCACCCGTACTCGGTGTCGATGTCCCGCCGGTCGATGCGGACGTGCCGTCCGTCGGAGCGGTCCCCGGCGCAGGCGCGGTACCGGCCGCCGGAGCAGTGCCAGGGTCTGTCGCACCGGGTGCGGTAGGAGTGCCCGGGGATTCCGGCGTGCCGGGGGGCGAGATCGGCCCGCTGTGGGGAAGTTCGGGCGTGCCGGGTTCGGTCGGGGTGTTCTGGGGTTGGGCGGCCTGGTGGCCGAAGGGTAAGGGGTTGATGAAGCGGGCCGGGTCGCCGTACGTGGTGCGGGCCAGGACCGGCGACTTGCAGTCGTTGCGGACGTTTTGATGGCCGAGACCGCTACGGTCGGCGCCGCTACCGTTGTGCGCGCCGGGACGTGACTTACCGCCGGGTGCCGTCGCGGGGGCGATGAAGTTCTCGTAGGCGCTGCGGGCCGCGGCCACGCTCGCGACCTGGATGCGACCGGTGAACGGGTCGACCTCGCTGACCAGGCCCGCGGTTCGAGCGGCGAGGAGGTCGGCACTCATGTCGTAGAGCAGCGCGTCGACCGGGGCGCCGAGAACGGGGAACCGTTCGAGAACCGGCATCAGGCCGGGATCGAAGGGGCTGCCGAACACCGTCATCGCCGACATGGCTAGCGCGGAAACGACTGCCGCGCTGGAGAACACCGCGACCTGCGGCACCGGACCACCGCTCTGCTGCTCGGGCGCGAAGGTGCGAGCCGCCAAACCCGCTGCGCCCGAGGCGATCACCTGGCCGGGATCGGCCACGGTGACCAGCGGAACGCCGAGTTCGGCGAGGGTGCGGGCGACTTCGGGTGGGCGCGAGGCCCCGCCGACGACGAGGATGCGAGACAGGTCGGCCAGCCGCAGACCCGCCGCGGCGACGCTCTTACTGACCAGCGGAAAGGTGTCGCGGATGTGTTCGGCCCGCAGCGCGTCGATGTTCACCATGGAGGTGAGGGTCTGGGTCGCACGGCCGAGCCCTGGTGCGCCCGCGTAACGGGCGACCATCTCACCGAGCGGCTTGCCCCCGAAATCGGTGGACCGCGTGGGGGTTCCGACCATCGGGTGGTGCGGCCAGTCGGGACCGACACGCAACACCGTGAGGTCGAGACTGGTGGCACCCAGGTCGTAGACGAGCACGAAGCCCGGCTCCAAGGGACCGCGATCGATCTCCAACCATTCCGCGGCGGCGACCGGTTCGGGCACCAGCAGGACCTCACCGGCACCCGCGAGATGCAGCGCCTGGCCGAGTAGCGAGACCTGCTTGTCGGTATAGACCGCCGGATAGGTCAAGACGATCCCGGCCGGTGTCTCGGCCAGCTCGATCAGACCGGTGACCACCGCGGCGATCAGGTTGGTCGCCGAGTAGAACCGCCCACCCATCACCATCGGCTCCGGCTCACGGGTCAAATCCGCGAAATCTGTGATCGCCGAGGCGAATTCGTTGATTGCGCCGATGCGAGGCTTGCCCGCGTCGTCGAATGTCAGTGCGGTGCGTCGTGTGCGCACCGCAGGTTTGGCCGGATCATCGGCGACTACCGCCGAAATCGCATTGACCGCACCGATACTCAAGCCCAGACCTCTGGTCATGTTTTTGCTATCCCGTCAACGCACCGTGACCACGTCCAGCACGCGAGCGCACCATGTGGCCGCGGTCGTCTTCCAAACAGCTCGCCTAGATTAACTGGCACGTCCGCGAATTGCTGCCAGATTGATACGGAATCCGCAACCATGCGCCACCACAAGATCATTCGTGCAGGTGGGATGGTTGAAGGTTGAATATCCACCCCCCTGAACGCTTCACCAGCGATGCGCAGACTCCGAGAGGCAGCTACCTGCGAGTAATCGGACAGAGCGCCCAATAAATACATTCCCAAGGTTTGTTATCCCGGCCAATAAGCACACTTACCGACCGGTAACCAATTCATTTACTACCGGCATGATTTCCCTGACGGCGAATCACATTCCCCCATATCGGAATAGACCCATTAGTTGGTGACACGTCAACGCAGCGACCGATTCCCGCCAGCACGGCCCATCGCACCCCGGTTGACTGAAAGAGCGGACAGATACCGACCGTTTCTTCGAAACACCAAGGGAAAGCAGGCACTACGCATGTCCACTCGATTCGCCGACCAGGTCGTACTCATCACCGGCGCCGGCTCCGGCATCGGCAAGGCGGTCGCACTGCGGGTCGCGTCCGAAGGTGCGGCCGTAGTCCTCGGCTCTCGCGGCAAGGACCAGGGCGAGCGGGTCGCCGAGCAGATCAGGGCGACCGGCGGACGCGCGCTGTTCGTCGCGACCGATGTCACCGTCGACGCCGACGCCGAACGACTCACCCAGGCCGCGCTCACCGAGTACGGCCGCCTCGACGCGGCCTTCAACAACGCGGGCGCGGTGAATGCCTTCGGGCCGATCGACGAGATCGACGACGCCTCTTGGCGCGCCGACATGGATCTGAACCTCGACGGCGTCTTCTACGGTCTGCGCCACCAGGTTCCGGCCATCACCGCCTCCGGCGGCGGCGCGATCCTGAACAACGCCTCCAACCTGGGCGTGGTCGGGATGGCACAGGTGGCGCCGTATGTGGCGGCCAAGCACGCCGTTGTCGGACTGACGAAGTCGGTGGCGCTCGAGACCGCGGCGACGGGCGTGCGGGTCAACGCACTGGTCTCCGGCGCGGTCGACACCCCGGCGTTCCGCGCGTCGATGGGCGCGACCCCGGAGGGCGAGGCGGCCATCGCGGCGCTGCACCCGCTGGGGCGGATCGCACAGCCCGACGAGATCGCGGCGCTGTGCGCGTTCCTGCTCAGCCGCGAGGCATCGTTCGTCACCGGCGCGGCCATCGCCGCGGACGGCGGCTTCACCGCGCAGTAGAAATACCGAAGGCCCGCAACGTCACTGGTAGACGCTGCGGGCCTTCGGTTTTCAGGTGTAATCAGGTGCGAGCGAACAGTCGCCTCACCGAGCGCTCGCGCGGCACCGCGGCACCACCGGCGACCGCCTGCGGGCGACGGGCGCGCACGAGTCGGTCGAACTCCTGCGCGTCACGAGTGGGCTCGCGCAGCGTGCCACCGTTGAAATCATCGGCGAGCTGCTGCACGGTCTCCTGCGCACACGACTTGTTGGTACCGATGAAGCCGGTCGGGCCGCGCTTGATCCAGCCGGTCACATAGGTGCCGGGGAAGATCTCGCCACCGGGCGCGGTGAGCACCCGGCCCGCGTCGTTCGGGATCACCGCGCGGGCGTCGTCGAACGGCAGATCCGCGGTCGGCACGCCTCGGTAACCCACCGAGGTGAGCACGACACCTGCCTCGAGGAGCGCGGTATCGCCGGTCGGCCTGGCGGCCACGCGACCTTCGGCGTCGGTGACGAGCTCGTTGCGCTCCACCCGCACCCCGGTCACCGTGTCGGTGCCGACGATCTCCACCGGCGAGGACAGGTAGCGGAACACGATGCGCTTGCGCGCACCGAACGGGCGATTCGCGACGCTGTGCAGCAGGCGCAGCTTCTGCTCGACCTTGTAGGGCAGATCGGACGTGACGGCGGGCAATTCACCCTCGATCGCGATGTCGATATCGGCGGCCAGCAGACCGACGAACTCGGGCACCGTGAACGCCGACTCCGCCGGACCACGACGGCCGAGGATCACGACCTCTTCGATCTTGCTCTCGCGCAATGCCTTCAGCGCGTACGGGGCGATATCGGTGTCGGCGAGCAGGGCCGGATCGACGGTCAGGATGCGGGCGACGTCGAGGGCGACGTTGCCGTTACCGACGATGACGACCCGCTTCTGGTCCAGATCGAAACGGTCGTCGGCGTGGTCGGGATGGCCGTTGTACCAGGCGACGAAGTCGGTGGCCGACACATTGCCCGCCAGACCCTCGCCCGGGATGTCGAGCTTGCGATCCGAGGACGCACCGACGGCGTAGATCACACCGTGGAAGTGCTCGAGCAACTCGGCATGGCTGATGTGCTTGCCGATCTCGACATCGAGGTAGGTACCGAAGTCGTCCTGCTTCGACATGATGTCGAACAGATCCGCGACCTTGCGGGTGTGCTTGTGATCGGGCGCGACGCCGAGGCGGGCCAGACCGTAGGCCTGCGGCAGGCGATCGAACATCGTGACCGCGACGCCGGGCTGGGTGAGCAGCTCGTCGGCGGCGTACATCGCCGACGGGCCCGACCCCACGATGGCGACACGCAGCGGGGAGCGCTGGGTGTCGATCGCGGGCGGCATCACCGGTGCGGCCAACGTCGGCCGGTCCCGCTGCACGCGGTAGAAGTCGGCGTTGATCTCGATGAACGGCTTCTGTTCGTCGGTCAGCTTCTTCGACGAGGTGATGGCATCGACGGGGCATGCGGTGGCACAGGCACCACAGTCCACGCAGGCCGCCGGATCGACGTACAGCATTTCCGCGGTACGGAAATCCGGCTCATCCGGGGTGGGATGAATGCAGTTGACCGGGCATGCGTAGACGCACGAGGCATCACTACAGCATGACTGGGTGACAACGTATGGCATCGATCTACCGTCTCAGGCAGCGTGCTTCGCGGAGCGCTTGGGCTCCGAGCGGTACCGGCTGGACGGGCCATCGATCCCGAGCAGCTTCCACACCCTGCGCGCGACCGGATTCATCAACCCGATCTCCTCGGCCAACGCACGCACATCGACGTAATAGTCGGCGAAGGTCCGCTTGGCTTCCTTGGAACCGTAGAACAGGTCCTTACGGACCTCGGCGGGCATGTCGAACTGCTTGAAGAACGACTTCGGCGGCGTCGCGATGGCACGGCCGAGGACGAACATCACGATCGGCATCGCGATCGAGAGCACAGCCTTGTTCAACGCGGGCTGGGCAGGCACGTTCTTCTTCAGGAACTCGTGAGCGAAGGAGATATGGCGAGCTTCCTCGGCCACATGGATCGCCATCACACCACGCATGATCGGGTGGATATCGTCACCCGAGCGCAGGATGTCCTTCTGGATATGGTCGATCGGCTCCTCGCCGGCGAGCACGGCCATGAAGAAGAAGTTCGGCAACAACGCACCGGCCGGGGCGGCCAGGTGACGCAGCTGACGCACCAGCGGGTTCATGCCCGGCACGTCGGCGACACGGTTCACCATCTCCTGGAACATCAGCGTGTGGTTGTGCTCTTCGATCATCTCGTGCGAGCAGTACCGGAACTCCGGGTCGTTGTTCTTCAGGTTGAAGATGTGCTGCATCATGCCGATGATCAGAATGGCCTCGAACTGCAGGCCGACCTTGGCGACGTTGGCCTGACGGACCTTGCCGATCTCGATCTTCTGATCCAGCGGCAACGCCTGGTACCAGGGGTGGCGACCGATGGGGTCAGCCGAGGTCACCAGGACCCAACGCTCGGGCTTGCAGTTCGGGTCGAAGTCGGGGGCGTCCCAGTCGATGTCCTCGAACGGGTCGAAGTGGCGATCGACCGATGCCTCGGACAGCATCAGCAACTTCTCGGCGTACGCCTGAGCCTCGGTGACTACAGGATCGACGTCAGGGGTGGTGGGCGCAGACATCGTCGTCACTGCCTCTCCTCTAGGGACGTTTACTGTTTCCAATGGTTACACCTACAGCGAGTCACGTCAACTCCGTGCATTGCCGGATTTTGCGTGTTCGGTGCGCCGAAAGCCCTGTTGAGAAAGCTACTGGCCAGTAAAAGTGCTTCTACCTGTGACACTGCGTCATGCACAGTCTGCGAAGGCCTGTCGTGAGACGAGGAAAATAGTTGTCCGTCGAGCGCGTGGTTGCGGCAGACGGACCGCCGGTACCGGTTAACCTGCGCCGATCCGCGTCCGGCGGCGGATCGCGGACCGTCGGCGAATCCCTCGACAACGAGACCGGGCCCCGCGACGTACGTCGCGGGGCCCGGTCACAGCAGGGTGGATCAGGCGTGGGGAAGGTCCGGGATCCGGGTGGCACGGGCATAGACCGTCTCACCCTCGGTCAGGCGCAGCGCTGCCGCGTCGCCACGGGTGACCTGGGCGGCGAACTGGTCGCCGGTCGCGGCATTGCGCAGTTCCAGGCGCACCTCGAAACCGAGACGCACGATCCGCTCGACCGTGGCCCTGGTGACGCCCGCCGATTCGGCGGTGCCCTCGTGTTCGGCCATCGCCATGCTCGGATCGCGGCCGACACGGATGTCGTGCGGGCGGACCAGATGACCGTTGAGCCGGGCGACCGCGCCGAGGAACGACATCACGAACTCGTTGGCAGGCCGGTCGTAGACCTCCTCGGGCGAACCGACCTGCTCGATGCGGCCCTTGTTCATCACCGCGATCCGGTCGGCCACATCCAGGGCCTCCTCCTGGTCGTGGGTGACCAGCACGGTGGTCACGTGGACCTCGTCGTGCAGCCTGCGCAGCCACTGCCGCAGATCGGTGCGCACCTTGGCGTCGAGCGCGCCGAACGGCTCGTCGAGCAGCAGCACCTGTGGGTCCACGGCCAGTGCACGGGCCAGTGCCATGCGCTGACGCTGACCGCCGGAGAGCTGCGCCGGGTAACGGTGCTGGAATCCGTCGAGGCCGACGATGCCGAGCAGTTCGTCGACGCGCTTGTCGATCTCCTTCTTCGGCCGCTTGCGGATGGTCAGGCCGAAGGCCACGTTGTCGCGCACGGTCATGTGCTTGAACGCGGCGTAGTGCTGGAACACGAAGCCGATGTCGCGCTTCTGCGGCGCCACGTGGGTGACGTCGTTGCCCGCGATCACCACCACACCCGAGTCGAGGGCCTCGAGACCGGCGATCGAGCGCAGCAGCGTCGACTTGCCCGAGCCCGAAGGGCCGAGCAGGGCGGTGAGCTGGCCTGCGGGGATATCGATACTGACATCGTCGAGGGCGGCGAAGGAACCGTAGTTCTTGCGCCCGTTGGTCACGGTGATCATTCGGTGCCCCGCTTGCGTTCGAGGAGAGTCATCAGGAGAAGGACGATCAGCGCCATACCCATCAGCAGGGTGGCCGCGCTGTAGGCGCCGAAGGTGTTGTGGTCGTTGATATAGCGGCCGTGCACCAGCAGGGTCAGCGTCTGGGATTTTCCGGGCAGCGCGGTGGAGACCATGATCACCGCGCCGAATTCGCCCAGCGCACGGGCCACGGTGAGCACGATGCCGTAGGTCAGACCCCAGCGGATGGCGGGCAGGGTGATGCGCCAGAACGTCTGCCAGCGCGAGGCGCCGAGGGTGGCCGCGGCCTGCTCCTGATCGTCACCGATCTCGTGTAGCACCGGCTCCACCTCGCGCACCACGAACGGCAGCGTGACGAAGATGGTCGCGATCACCATGCCGGGCAGGCTGAAGATCACCTTGAACCCGAGTGATTCCAGCCCGCCGAACCAGCCGCCCGCACCCCACAGCAGGATCAGCGACACACCGACGACCACCGGCGACACCGCGAACGGCAGGTCGACGATGCCCTGCATCAGGCTGCGGCCGGGGAACTTGCTCCGGACCAGCGCCAGCGCCGTCACCACACCGAAGACCACGTTCAGCGGCACCACGATGATCACGATGATCATCGACAGCTGGAACGCCGAGATGGCCGCGGGCGTGGTGATCGAGTCGATGAACGCGCCGATCCCCCGCTCGAACGTGCGCAGCAGGATGATCACCAGCGGCAGCACCAGCAGGATCAGCAGGTAGCCCAGCGCGACCGTGCGCAGCGAGATCCTGGTGAACGCGGACAGTTTCATCGAGCCGCCTCTTCCTTGCGCGACGTGCGTTCGGCGACGATCCGCAGCACGAGCAGGCTGATGAACGAGATCGCCAGCAGCACCACCGACACCGCGGCCGCGTTGACCGGCCGGTCGACTTCGATCTGCTGCTGGATGTACTGCGAGGTCATCTGGGTCTCGCGCGGGATATTGCCACCGATCAGCACCACCGAGCCGTACTCCCCGATCGCCCTGGCGAAGGCGAGGCCGCCGCCGGAGATGATCGCCGGAGCCAGGGTGGGCAGCACGATGCGGCGGAAGGTGATCCAGTTGCTCGCGCCGAGGGAAAGCGAAGCCTGCTCCACTTCCTTGTCGACCTCGATCAGCACCGGCTGCACCGACCGCACGACGAACGGCAGCGTGACGAAGGCCAGCGCCACCACCAGACCGGCCTGGGTGGCGTTGAGGTGGATGTCGACCGGGCTGTTCGGGCCGTAGAGCGAGAGCAGCACGATCGAGGCGACGATCGTGGGCAGCGCGAACGGGAGGTCGATCAGCCCGTTGACGATGCCCTTGCCGGGGAACTCGTCGCGCACCAGCACCCAGGCGATCAGGGTGCCCATCACGACATTGATCACGGCGACGATCACCGAGACGCCGACCGTGATGCGCAGCGAGTCGAGCGCCGAGGGCGCGGTGACCGCGTCCCAGAAGCCCGACCAGCCGTCTTCGAAGGAGCTGACGGTGAGCGCCGCCAGCGGCAACAGCACGATGACGCTGAGCCACATCACGGCGACACCGATGCCGAACGGGCCCACCGAGCCGGTGACGCGCAGCCACGACGAGCGAGGTCGGCGCGGGGTCGGCGGCTTCTTGTCCAGTTTCACGGCGACGCCGGGATCGGGGGTTTCCCCGGTCCCGGCGGGCCCACTGCTGTCAGTCACAGTTTTCCAGTATCACGTGTGAGCCGGGTCACCGACTACTTGGTGGCCTTGTCGTAGATGACAGCGACCTTGCCGGTGCCCTGCGCGAACAGATCCTTGTCGACGGCCTTCCAGCCACCGAGATCATCGATGGTCCACAGCTTGGCCGGGGTCGGGAAGTCCTTGGCGAACTCGGCGGCGACCTTCGGATCCACCGGGCGGAAGCCGGCCTGCGCCCACGCCTTCTGGCCTTCGGCGGTGAACAGGAAGTCGCGGAACGCGGTGGCCTTGGCCAGGTTCTTGGAGTTCTTCAGCACCGCGACCGGGTTCTCGATCTTGAAGGTGGTCGGCGGGTTGATGTGCTCGATCGGGTCGCCGTTGCGCTCGGAGAAGATGGCCTCGTTCTCGTAGCTCAGCAGCACGTCGCCGGTGCCCTGGAGGAAGGTCTCGGTGGCTTCGCGGCCCGACTTGGGCTGCACCTTCACGTGTTCGGGCGAGACGAGCTGCGACAGGTAGTCCAGACCGGCCTGCTGGTTCTTGCCGCCGTCGCTCTTGGCGGCGTAGGGCGCGAGCAGGTTCCACTTGGCCGAGCCCGAGCTGAACGGGTTCGGGGTGACGACCTCGACACCCGGCTTCAGCAGGTCGTCCCAGTCCTTGATGCCCTTGGGGTTGCCCTTGCGGACCACCAGGGTGACGACCGAGCCGAAGGGGATGCCCTTGGTGGCGTCGGCGTTCCAGGTGGACTCGACCAGGCCGGCGTCGACCAGGCGGGTGATGTCGGGCTCGACGGAGAAGTTCACGACGTCGGCCTCGGCGCCGTCCTTGACCTTGCGCGACTGGTCGCCCGAAGCGCCGTAGGAGGCCTGGACCTGCACGCCCTTGCCCGCGTCGGTCTTGTTGAACTCGGGCACGACCTTGTCGAAGCCGGGCTTGGGCACAGCGTAGGCGTAGAGGTTGATGGTGCCCCCGCTGCCGTCGGCGGTCGCTTCTCCGTCGGTCGAGTCGCTGGCGCCACCACCGCAAGCGGTCAGGGCGACCGCGGCGACAGCAGTGAGAGCGATGGCGGCGGCGCGGCGGCGCGAACCGATCCAGGTGTTGCGAGACATCGGGATGAACCTTTCGGGAAAGGACCTGCGGCACAACGAAGTTCGTGGCGGCAGGGAATGCTCATGTCGATCGGTAGACCTGTCGCGTGTGGATACACGACAGTTGGCGCGACTCGGGCCCATCGGCCCCCGGAGTTACGGACAACGACTGCGAAAGGAAAGCGCGCGCCAGTCTACTGGGCAGAAACGCGCAGACGAGTCCGGTAGCCGATCATCGACAGAGGATGTCTGCGACCGCGAGGTTGCCGACAGCGATCAACGCCAACTCATGGCGGATCTGCGGGGCGACACTCGACGACACAGGCAGACTGTAGCAGATTGCGCCATGATGATCGCAATCGACGAGAGTTCTCTAACCAGGGGGGATTTCATCCTATGACCATGGCTCCAGACCGGGTGCGCACGCGTTTGCCGGAGATCAGCACGCGCGCTTGGGAACACCCGGCCGACCGCACCGCGCTCGTGGCGCTGCGCTCGCTCAGCGGCTTCGACACGGTGCTGCGGGCGCTGTCGGGATTGCTGCGCGAGCGCCAGCACCGGTTGATGTATCTGGCCACCGCGGTGCGGGTCGACGATCGACAGTTCCGCACCCTGCACCAGTTGCGCGCGGACTGCGTCGGCGTGCTCGACGCGCAGTCGACCCCGGAGATGTTCGTACTGCAGGACCCGTCGGTGAACGCGTTCACCATCGGGATGGACAAGCCGTTCATCGTGCTCACCACCGGCCTACTCGAACTGATGGACACCGAGGAACTGCGGTTCGTCGTCGGCCACGAACTCGGCCACGCGCTGTCGGGCCACGCGGTGTATCGCACGATGCTCATGCACCTGATGCGGCTGTCGGCCTCGGTCGGCTGGATGCCGGTCGGCGGTTGGGCGCTGCGGGCGATCGTGGCGGCGCTGATGGAGTGGAGCCGCAAGTCGGAACTGTCCGGGGACCGGGCGGGGCTGCTGTGCTGCCAGGACGTGGAGGCCTCGGTCCGGGTGCACATGAAAACCGCTGGTGGTGCGTGGCTGCACGAGATGAACCACGGCGCGTTCCTCGACCAGGCCGACGATTACATGCGCTCGGGCGACCTGCGCGACGGCGTGCTCAAGCTGCTCAACCTGGAGCTGCAGTCCCACCCGTTCTCGGTGCTGCGCGCGGCCGAGTTGCGCCGCTGGATCCAGTCCGGCGACTACGAGCGGGTGCTCGGTGGCAGCTACCCGCGTCGCGGGCAGGACAAGAACGCGAGCATCGGCGACGAGGCCAAGGAGGCGGCGCGGCACTATCGCGAGACGTTCGATCAGTCCGAGGACATGCTGGTTCGCACGGTCCGTGATCTCGGTCGCGATGTGGGCTCGGCGGTGAACACGGTCGGCCAGGAAGTCGGGCGGACGGTATCGGACCTGGGCAAACGGTTCGACGACTGGCGTAAGAACTAGCCGCTGTGTCGGCGCGGGCGACTGCCCGCGCCGGTCACCGCGTGAAGAACCAGGCGATGACGACGAGAACGAGCAGGGCGATGAGCGCGAGCTGGACGCGAGAACGTGGCATCAGCGGGCACCGCTGCCGACGGTCGGGCGTTCGGCGAGGGTGACCGGCATCGGCGGTTCGGTGCGATCGTCGCGGCGCAGCACGCGGAAGGCCATACGCAAGCCGCGGTCGAGCAGGAAGGCGATGGCGAAGCTGATCGGGACCATGCCGACCAGGACCACGAGAAACTGGGGAATGAAGGGCAGCCCGGCTACCCAGAGTTCGAAGCCGTCCCACCAACCTGCGATGCGTTGCACGTCGACCAGCCTAGTCGGTCACCGTGAACGCCCTCGCCGTCCGCATCGGGTGCAGGGGAATTCCGGGTCACAACCAGCCGATCCACCGAGATCGCCGTTGGCAGCGGTGGACGCGCGCCCGTACCGCCGTGATGATGGGGTATGGAGTCTTCCAGCGCTGACAGCCTGCCGATTCTGAGTCCGGTCTCCGCCAGCGGCCGCCGCGGCGCGTTTCCACCGATCGACGACTACGCCTTCCTGTCCGATTGCGAAACCAGCTGCCTGATCTCCAGCAGCGGTTCGGTGGAGTGGATGTGTGTGCCACGCCCCGACTCCCCCAGCGTTTTCGGCGCGATCCTGGACCGCAGCGCCGGGCATTTCCGGCTCGGCCCCTACGGAAAGAACGTGCCTGCGGCCCGACGGTACCTGCCCGGCGGGATGATCCTGGAAACCACCTGGCAGACCGAAACCGGCTGGCTGATCGTGCGCGACACATTGGTACTCGGCCCGTGGCACAACAACATCGCCCGTTCCAAGACCCACCGGCGCACCCCGATGGACTGGGATGCCGAACACGTCCTGTTGCGCACAGTCAAGTGCGTGAGCGGCACCGTCGAGCTCGAAATGAGCTGCCAACCCTCGTTCGACTATCACCAGGGCGGAGCCAAGTGGGAGTACACGGGCAAGGTCTACGAGCAGGCGACGGCGCGGGCGTCGAGCGATCCCGAGAGCGGGCCGTCGCTGGTTCTCACCACCGATCTGCGCCTCGGCTTGGAGGGCAGGGAGGCGCGCGCCCGCACCAGGATGGCCGAGGGCGACCAGGTGTTCGTCGCGCTCACCTGGTCGGAACTGCCCGCGCCCGCCACCTACGACGAGGCCGCGCAGAAGATGTGGGCGACCACCGAGTGCTGGCGACGCTGGATCACCCAGGGCGATTTCCCCGACCATCCGTGGCGCAGCTTCCTGCAGCGCAGCGCGCTCACACTCAAAGGCCTCACCTACGCGCCGACGGGTGCGCTACTCGCCGCCTCCACCACCTCACTGCCGGAAACCCCTGGCGGACACCGCAACTGGGACTACCGCTATACCTGGGTGCGCGACGCGAGTTTCGCACTGTGGGGCCTGTACACCCTCGGTCTCGACCGCGAGGCCAACGACTTCTTCGCGTTCCTCGACGACGTCACCACGGGTGAGAACGGGGACGCGGTCCCTCTGCAGGTGCTCTACGGGATCGGTGGCGAACGCCACATCACCGAATACGAGCTGCCGAATCTGGCCGGCTACGACGGCGCGCGTCCGGTCCGCATCGGCAACGCCGCCTACGACCAGGACCAGCACGACATCTGGGGCACCATGCTCGACGCGGTGTACCTGCACGTGAAATCGCGTGGGCAGGTGCCGGAATCGCTGTGGCCACTGCTCGAACGCACCGTGCACGCCGCCATCGCCAACTGGCGCCAACCCGATCGCGGGATCTGGGAGGTGCGCGGCGAACCACAGAACTTCACCTCGTCGAAGGTGATGTGCTGGGTGGCGCTGGATCGTGGTGCCCGACTGGCACAGCTGCACGGCCAGCACGAGCGCGCGGCCGAGTGGTTCGCGATCGCCGAGGAGATCCGCGACGACGTCCTCGAATTCGGTGTCAACGAGGAGGGCATCTTCACCCAGACCTATGGCGGCGACACCCTCGACGCCTCGCTGCTGCTGGTGGTGCTGACCCGCTTCCTGCCGCCGGACGACCCGCGCATCCGGGCGACGGTACTCGCCATCGCCAACCATCTCACCGTCAACGGGCTGGTGCTGCGCTATCACACCGACACCACCGACGACGGCCTCGACGGCGAGGAGGGCACCTTCACGATCTGTTCGTTCTGGCTGGTCTCGGCGCTGGTGGAGATCGGCGAACTCGAACGAGCCACCAATCTGTGCGAGCGACTGCTCGGACTGGCCAGCCCGCTGCGGCTCTACGCCGAGGAGATCGACTCACGCACCGGTCGGCACCTGGGCAACTTCCCCCAAGCTTTCACTCATCTGGCGCTGATCAACGCGGTGACCCACGTGATCCGGGCCGAGGATCAGCGCAACGCCGGTCAGTTCCAACCGGCGCATACACCGGCCAACCGGTCGTAAGAAGAGGTCAATACCCGAGACGTTCGGCGCGGGCGCGCAGCCCTGCCACGGTGCGCAGGCCCTCGTCGATCTCGGTGATGCGCAGTTCGCGGTGGTCGCCGTAGCGCAGGCCGGTTTCCTCGGCGGCGCGCAGTGCCTCGTCGGCGGTGCGGCCCACTTCGGCGGCGATCTCGGTGTAGTGGTCGCGCAGCACCCGCTGTAGTGCGCGCAGGCGGTTACGCGATTCTTTGCCCACCTGGAAGATCACGTCATCGGCCAGCCGGGCGACGGCCACCTTGGCCTCGGCCTGCCTGCGCTGCTTGCGGTTCTTGCGATCGTCCCAGAGCGCGTTCACGCCGAGCAGTACACCCGCGCCCGCGGAGTACCAGTTGACCAGCGACATGCCGAGCAGGCTGGTGGCCAGACCGACCATCAGGATGCCGCCGTAGGAACCGCGCAGCGCGGTGAGCAGCTGTTGCCCCACACCGGCTTTGGCGCTTTCCAGCGGTTCCAGCGGCTGTACCGGCTCCAGCACTTCGCCGGGGTTGGTCAGTCGCAGCTCGGGCAGCGGCGGAGTTCGGTTGTCGGGCGGGAACTTCGAGGCCACCTGCTCGGTGAGCTCGACAGCGCGGTAGTGCGCCATCACGAAGTTCTCCTCGACCGCCTCGCAGATCCGCGCGTCGAGCTCGGAGGCGAAATCGGACCACTTGCGGGCGGGATCGGTGCGGGTGATCTCGGCCTCGGCCTCGCGGACCAGGCTGCGTAACCGGTGCCGCAGATCGTGTTCGATATCGGCGCTGAGCTCGGAACTGCCGTCGACGAGAGTGACCTGCCAGGTGGCGGTGCGCTGGCGCAGCTGATCGGCGGTGGTGCGCGCGGCGGCCAAGCGCTGGGTGATCTCGGCGCGCCTGCGCGGGTCGCGCAGCGTGTCCGACTCGGCCCGCAGGGTGACGGTGAGTTGGTCGGTGATCAGCACGATATCGCGCACTGCAGCCGTCACGGCCACCGAATCAGCCTGGGCGACAACATATTCACGCAGGTGATCGATGAGCTGGGGCACCCCCGACTCGGCATCGCGCTGCTGGTCGCCGCGCTCGGTGGCCTCGCGATGCAGCAGAGCGGAAACGGGAGCCACCGCGAAGTTCAGCCCGGCACCGTCGAGCAGGGCGCGATTGCGCCGCTGGGTCAGCGACCAGTGCGGATTGCGGTCGATCTTGGTGAGCACGCAGACCACCGACGGACACACCTGCTCGACCCGGCGCAGGTAGTCCAGCTGGGCTTCGGTGAGTTCGGCGGCGGCATCCGCGGCGTAGAGAACCACGTCGGCGGCGGCGATCATCGACCAGGCAGCCGCCTCGTGGGCGGTCGATCCCGGGGCATCCATCACGACGAGCCCGTCGGCCAGCAGGGCGCTCGGCTCGGCGAATTCGGCGCGCAGCACGCCGAGAGCGGTCAGCGCGGGAAGGGGATTCAGCGGATCGACGGGTACTCGTTCGACCCGGCTGCCGGGCGCCGATTTCACCAGCGTCGCCTTCGGCGCCTGGCCGTATTCGACGATCACCGGAACGCTCGGCTTGCCCTCGGTGGCACTGACCGGGGATCCGACCATGCTGTTGACCAGCGTGCTCATCCCCGCCTGCGGCTCACCGACGACGACGATCCGAACCCGCGGATCACTGAGCCTGGCCCGCACCATGCCGAGGCGCGCATCGAGGTCGTTGCGGCCGCCCGAGCGGACCAGTTCCCGCAGTTCGTCGACCAGCGCGACAACGGGAGCCATCACATCCGGATGCTTCACCGTCGCGGTCTGCAGTCCGGCTGCGGCAGACAACTGTTCCTCACTCTCGTCGCATCGACACGGCCGAAATCGTCGTGTCAGACCACGAAGTCATACCCATGGTGCTCGACGGGAAACGCGGAAGCGAGCAAATCCCCGCCACCCAGGCCCGTGTCGAACAATCCGGCCGAAACGCCATGGTAGCCGCTATCGTGCTGGTCGAATTCGGCGGCGATCGGCTTGGTCTCGATGACCGGGGGTTTTACCGGCGCGACGGTCGGCTGCACGGTGACCGCCGGTGGGGTGACCACCGACGGCGGATCGATGTCGACGGTGGGCTGCTTGGTCGGCGCATCGATGGTCGGCTGCTTGGTGGGAGCGGTCGACTGGGTGGTGGGTACCGGCACGGTGGTGTGCGGCGTGGTCTGGCTCGGCACGTCGACGGTCGGGGTGCTCGTGCCGGTCGAGGGTGTCGTCACGCCGCCGGAGGTGCCCGGCTTGGTGGTGAGATCGTCGTCGGGGACGGTGGGCTTGGCCGGACCGGTCGGCGAAACGGTGGTCGGCACCGGCACCTTGGTGATTTCGGGCACGGTCGGGACCGTGGACGCACCGGGCAGCTTCACCGTGGTCGGGGTGTCGACATCGACCGTCGGGACCTTGGACGGGACGGTGACCGGCACGGTCGTCGAGGGGTGAGTGCCACCGGTGACATCGGGCAGCACAACGGGTTTCGTCGGCGTGGCCGGGGTGAACAGCGCGGGCACCGAGGCCGCGGGGGCGGTGAGCGGCGAAACACCTTGGGGGCCGAACACATTCGCGATCGGGGTGGAGGCGACGTCAGGCTGGATGGTGGTCTGCAGCGGCGTGCTGACCACGGGGTTGACAGCGACCGGCGCGGGCGCGGCAGGTGCGATCGGCGCCGGAGCGGGGGCAATCGGGGCCGGAGCAGGGGCGAACGGCGTCGCGGCGACGGGTGCGGGAGCAGGCGCCACGACGGCAGGGGCGGCGGCCGCGGGCGTACCCGGAAGTCCGATGCCCGAAGACGAGGATCCGGGCAGACCGGGGGCACCCGACGACGAGTTGCCGAGACCGGACCCGGTCGGCGAGGTGGCCGCCGGGTCACCGGGAACCTTCAGTCCGTCACCGAGCCACTGGCCGTAGTCGTCGAGTTGATCGCCGACCTGGCCGACCTGCACGTCGACCTTCATCTGCGAGGTGGCCCATACTCCGTCGAGCCCGACGTGGACGTCGACCTGCCAGTCGGTGGTCACCATCGCGCCGACACCGTCGAACATGCCGCCGACACCGTCGAACATGCCGTCCAGGTTGCCGATTCCGTCGAACATGCCGTTGGAGCCGCCGGGATTGCCACCGGGCATACCGACGCTGTCATAGCCGGGGATCCCGAAGCCCTGTCCGGGCAGGCCGTCGTAGCCCGGAATGCCGATACCACCGCCCGGCAGACCGTCGAAATCGGGCAGGCCGTTGCCGGCGCCGGGCAGGTCGAAACCGGGGAAATCGCCGCCACCGGGCAGACCCTCGAAACCCGGGAGTTCGAAGCCGGGGTCCGGAGTGGCGCCGGGTAGCGGGTGCGGGTTGTCGTTGTATCCGGGTCCGGCCGGTGTGTGCCCGTAGCCGGGAATGCCGATGCCGCTGGACGACTCGTCGTTGGCGGGGATCCGGAATTCACGATCACCATCGGAGCCGGGAATCTCTGGGCGCCAGCCGGATTCGTCCGGCGCGGCGACCATCGAGACGTCGGGACTCGTCGGCGCGAAGAACGGCGTGTGCGGCACCACGGGGGCAGGCGTGGGCTCGACGGCCAGGTCGGGGAAGGTCACGATCGGGCTCGGTGCGTCCGGGCTCGGATCGGTGGGCACGGTCTGCTGCGACCAGCCCGCGTACCGGCTGTCGGCATTACTGGTGCCCGGTTCACGCGAAGTCCCGTTGGCGGCGACCAACGCACCACCGGTGACATAGGCGCCCGCCCTGGCCACCCTGGCTACGCCGTTGGCGACCCGGTAGGCCGTGTCCGACCCCTCCGACCCCTCTTCGCGCGCGGCACCGTCGTCGAAAGGCAGATCACGCGTCATCAAAGCTCCAACACTCGCATCGCTGTGGTTCCCCACCACAACAGCGGCGAAGTGAGGCCCATCCAACACTATTTTCCGAACGTCGGCCTGTCATTTCGTGCAGGCCGGTTGGTACTCACCTTATGGCGAACAACATGTTTCGGCGAGCCCGGGGAATCAGGGGCGCTGACGATCCGAAGAGAACTCTAACGATTGCTCAACGGAGTGTGAAGTTCAGCGCCATAACGTCGGGGCTCGCCGGCCGAGGGGTCGGTGAAACTCCCAGTCAGGAGCCTGACCATGACCGCATTCTCGACCCGCACTCGCCGCGCGGCCCTCGCGCTGCTCGGTGGCGCCGCCGTGATCACCGCCACCTCGGCCGGCATCGCGACCGCCGAGCCGGGCGCACCGTCGCACGGCGATGAGCGCACGACGATCATCTGCACCGATCCGGGCGGCGGCGTGCCGGACCTGCCGCCGCTGACGGACGGGCCGGACATCGGGTTCCACCACGCCGTTCCCGACGGACCGCGCGTCGAATTCCGCCACGTCGCGCCCGGTGAGCCAGGCCGATTGCCCGCGCCGGGCAACGTCGGGCCGCGGGTGGACGGTCCGGTCGAGTGCACGCGGATCGACCCCGACGGAGGGCGGACCATCGTGATCGCGCCGCGCGAGTTCTCCGAGACGGCGCCCGCGCCGGGTAGCGGCTCCGCCGACTCGATCCCCGCGCACCCTTTCTGACCAGCGGCAACAATGACCATCACTAGGGTGAGTGCCATGACCGGACAGCAGATCTTGGTCGTCGACGACGAGGTCCGCGTGCTCGCGTCGTTGCGGCGCGGCCTCGAGCTCTCCGGGTTCGACGTGATCACCGCACCCGACGGCGCTCGCGCACTCACCCTGGTGGGGTCCGCCGCGCCGGACGCCATGGTGCTCGATGTGAACATGCCCGAACTCGACGGCGTCGGTGTGGTCACCGCCTTGCGCGCGATGGGCAACGACATCCCGATCTGTGTGCTCAGCGCGCGCAGCGCGGTCACCGATCGGATCGCGGCACTCGAGCGCGGCGCCGACGACTACCTCACCAAACCGTTCGATCTGGGCGAGTTGGTCGCTCGGCTGCGCGCGCTGTTGCGTCGCAGACCGGTGACAGCGGCCATCACGGCCGACACGATCCAGGTCGGCGAGGTGGTGATCGATCTGGCCGGGCATCGGGTGCACGCGGGTTCGGCGCCGGTCGACCTCACCAAACGCGAGTTCGAACTGCTGGCGATGCTGGCGCGCAATGCCGGGATCGTGCTCGGGCGCGAACAGATCCTGTCGACCGTGTGGGGTTACGACTTCAGCACCGACACCAATGTGGTCGATGTGTTCGTCTCGTATCTGCGCCGCAAGCTGGAGGCCGACGGCGTCGCGCGGGTGGTGCACACCGTGCGCGGGGTCGGGTTCGTGTTGCGGGATCAGCCGTGAAGGCCTCGTGGTCGTTGCGGGTCCGGGTGGCACTCGTATCGGCCGTGGTCGCCGCGATCGTGGCGGTCACCCTCGGCCTGACCTATGGCGCGCTGCTGAAGGTGGCGGGTACCAGCCAGCTCGATCAGACCGTGTCCAGCATGCGGGTGCAGGTCGCGCAACGATTCGACGGTGATCCGGCGAATCCACCGTCCGATCCAGGGGCTCCTTCCCTACCCGGACCCCAGGTCCTCGCACCGCCCTTCCCTCGTGAGCACACGATCGTGGTTCCCGGCAGCCCGACGGACCAGTCGCTCGCGCAGGTGCAGGGCGCGCCGGGGCTGTTGGTCCGGCTCGACCCCGATCGTGAACTCGTCGACGCCGCCATCACGCGCAGCCAGCTGATCGGACTCGGCATCGGCGTGGCCGGGGTGATCGGCGCCGCCGTATTGGGTTGGGTGCTGGCCGGATTCGCCGCCCGTCCGCTGCGCAGACTGGCCACGGCCACCCACGAAATCGACACACTCGACGAGTTGCCGCCGCTGTCCGGACGTGGGGCCAAGGAGGCCGAAGAACTCTCCGACGCGATCAACCGGATGCTCGCGCGCCTCGAGACCGCGCACGGCGAGACCCGGCAGGCGCTGGCGAGTGCCCGCGACTTCGCCGCCGTCTGCGCCCACGAACTACGCACCCCCCTCACCGCCATGCGCACCGACCTGCAGGTGCTGGCCGGCACCGAATTGCCCGCCGACCAGCGCGGCGCCGTGCTGGCCGACGTGCTGGCCGCCGAGGGCCAGATCGAGCGCACCCTCACCGATCTGGAACGTCTCGCCGTCGGCGAGCTCACCGATCACGACGCGTTCGAACCGTTCGAACTGTGCGAAACCCTCGACCGCGCGGTGCAGAACGCCCGCCGCGCGAATCCCGGCGTCGACATCACGCTCGCCGCCTGCGACCCGGTTCCGGTACACGGGCTGCCCGGCGGGATCATGTTGATCGTGACCAATGCCGTGGCCAACGCGGTGCTGCACGGGCACGCCACCGAGGTCACCGTCGCCGCGCAGACCACCGGAAACGGCGCCGAGATCACCATCGACGACAACGGCGCCGGCATGCCGGAACACCTGTCCCCCACCGCTTTCGACCGCTTCGCCAAACGCCCCGGCTCCCCCGGCTCCGGCCTCGGCCTCGCGCTGGTTCGCCAGCAGGCCGAACTGCATTCCGGCACCGCCGAACTCGACCGCAGCCCACTCGGCGGCGTCCGTCTGCGGGTGGAAATAGCTCAGGCGCCGGTGAGCACCGGCGCCTGAGAGTCGTGCTGGGGACGTGCCTACTTCTTCGGCTTGTCCGAATCCGAGGACAGTGCCGCCACGAAGGCTTCCTGGGGGACCTCGACGCGACCGATGGTCTTCATGCGCTTCTTGCCCTCCTTCTGCTTTTCGAGGAGCTTGCGCTTACGGCTGATATCGCCGCCGTAGCACTTGGCGAGAACGTCCTTGCGGATCGCCCGAATGTTCTCGCGGGCAATGATCTTCGCGCCGATCGCGGCCTGGATCGGCACCTCGAACTGCTGACGCGGGATCAGTTCGCGCAGCTTGCTCGTCATCTTGTGGCCGTAGGCCTGTGCGGCGTCGCGGTGCACGATCGCGCTGAACGCGTCGACGGCCTCGCCCTGCAGCAGGATGTCGACCTTCACCAGATCGGCTTCCTGCTCGCCCGCCTCTTCGTAATCGAGGCTGGCGTAGCCGCGGGTGCGCGACTTCAGCAGATCGAAGAAGTCGAAGATGATCTCGGCCATCGGCATGGTGTAGCGCAGCTCGACGCGGGTCTCGGACAGGTAGTCCATGCCGCCCAGCTCGCCGCGGCGCTGCTGGCACAGCTCCATGATCGAGCCGATGAACTCACTCGGCGAGATCACGGTGCACTTCACGATGGGTTCGTACACGTGCCGCGACTTGCCCTCCGGCCAGTACGACGGGTTGGTGACGACGTGTTCGGTGCCGTCCTCCATCTCCACCCGGTACACCACGTTGGGCGCGGTGGAGATGAGCTCGAGTCCGAACTCGCGCTGCAACCGCTCGCGGGTGATCTCCATGTGCAGCAGACCGAGGAAGCCACAGCGGAAACCGAAGCCGAGTGCCACCGAGGTTTCCGGCTCGTAGGTGAGCGCGGCATCGTTGAGCTGCAGCTTGTCCAGCGCGTCACGAAGGTCCGGGTAGTCCGAACCGTCGACCGGGTACAGACCCGAGTAGACCATCGGGCGCGGCTCGCGGTAGCCGGTGAGGGCCTCGGCGGCGCCGTTGCGGGCGCTGGTGACGGTATCGCCGACCTTCGACTGGCGAACGTCCTTCACACCCGTGATCAGGTAACCGACCTCGCCGACCCCCAGACCCTGGGTGGGCTTGGGTTCGGGCGAGACGATGCCGACCTCGAGGAGCTCGTGGGTCGCACCGGTCGACATCATCTTGATCTTCTCGCGCGGGGAGATCTTGCCGTCGACCACGCGGATGTAGGTGACCACGCCGCGGTAGGTGTCATAGACCGAGTCGAAGATCATTGCGCGAGCGGGTGCGTCGGCGTCACCTACGGGAGCGGGGACCGCCTTGATCACCTTGTCCAGCAGTTCTCGTACGCCGACACCGGTCTTGCCCGAGACCCGCAGCACGTCGTCCGGCTCGCAGCCGACGATGTGGGCGATCTCGGCCGCATAGCGATCGGGATCGGCGGCGGGCAGGTCGATCTTGTTCAGCACGGGAATGATCGTGAGATCCTTCTCCAGCGCCAGATACAGATTCGCCAGTGTCTGCGCCTCGATGCCCTGTGCGGCGTCGACCAGCAGGATCGCACCCTCACAGGCCTCGAGCGCGCGGGAGACCTCGTAGGTGAAGTCGACGTGGCCCGGGGTATCGATCATGTGCAGGACGTACTCGGTGTCGTCCACCTGCCACGGCAACCGCACGTTCTGCGCCTTGATCGTGATGCCGCGCTCACGCTCGATATCCATCCGGTCCAGGTACTGGGCGCGCATGGCGCGCTCCTCGACCACACCGGTCAGCTGCAACATCCGATCGGCCAGGGTCGACTTGCCATGGTCGATGTGGGCGATGATGCAGAAGTTCCGGATCCGGGACGGATCGGTGAACGTCGTATCGGCAAAACTGGAAGCCACTCCACTCCTCGCGGGGTATAGGCGAACTGCGCCTATCGTCCCATGCGCGCCACCGCGTCTGTGCCACCGGTGCGCTCCAAGGGTGCGTCGGCGTTATATTTCAGGGATGGCCAGCAGTTGGAACAGTCTCGGCAAGCAGCTCGGCGTCATCGCCAAGGAGCAGGGGCCCAAAATCGTGCGCAAGCAGGGGCCGCGACTGCTCGAGAAGCTGGTGGACGCCCTAGCGACCAAGTCCGGACCCGCCGTCGCGGTTCGCCCGACGGCCTCGACCCCCGTACCGACGGCTCATCGCGCCCGCCAGATCGTCTACTGCCCGCAGCTCGACGGGCGCGCCGATCCCGGCGAGATCGTGTGGACCTGGGTGCCGTTCGAAGAAGACCCGACCAATGGCAAGGACCGACCGGTGCTGGTGGTCGGACGTGACCGCAAGACTCTGCTCGGACTGATGCTGTCGTCCAAGGCCGACCGCGCACACGACCACAACTGGGTCGGGATCGGCACCGGGCCGTGGGATCACGACGGCAGGCCGAGCTGGGTGCGACTGGACCGGGTGCTCGACGTCCCGGAGGACGGCATCCGGCGCGAGGGCGCGATCGTCGAGCGCAAGACCTTCGACCTGGTCGCGCACCGCTTGGTCGCCGAATACAGCTGGAGCTGAACAACAATCGACCCCCGCTCCGGTGCGCCCGGGTCGGGGGTCGATTGTTCGATCTCTAGGTGAGCACGTCCTTGGACCGGCCGAAGATCAGGCCGTAGAGCAGTGCACCCAGTGCCCCGCCGATCAGCGGGAACACGATGAACGCCCACACCTGCCCCATCGCCCCGACCTGATACGGCGCGACGCCGAGGCTGCGCGCCGGGTTCACCGAGGTGTTGTCGATCGGCAAGGAGACCAGGAAGACCACGGTGAGGGTGACGCCGATCGAGAGCCCGGCCAGCGGCACGTCGGAGATCTGATCGGTCGAGGCCAGCACCACGAACACCAGCAGCGCGGTCAACATCACCTCGATGATGATGGTGGCCGCCAAGCCGTACCCGTTCTGCACGACGACCTCACCGAGTGGCCCGGTCACCGCCGACGGGCTGTGCGCACCCCAGCCGTTGGCGCCGAGACCGTCGACGGTGCGGTCGTAGGCGGGCAGATTGTTGGCCAACGCGAACAGCACCAGTCCGGCGAGAAACGCGCCGACCAGCTGAGCGATGACATAGCCGACCGCACCGATCGCGCTGATCCGCCCGAGCAACAGGTGCCCGAGCGTGACAGCCGGATTGACGTGACACCCCGAGATCGGCCCGATCGCGTAGACCAGAAACATCAGCGTCAACCCGAAGGCGAAGGCGACACCGAGCGAGCCGACCCGATCGCCCGCCAAGACCATCGTGCCGACGCCACAGATCACGAGGACGAAACTGCCGAGCCCCTCGGCCGCCCACTTCTTCGGCTCGGGGACGACTTCGATTTCGACGAGTTCCTGTGCAGTGGGAGACATCTGCTGCCACCTCTCCGAGAGGAATCAACCCCACGGCGAGCGGGGTCCGCACGAGCCTCTCGGACACTACGCGAGGCGGGTGACCTCCACAACGACCTCGAGGTCTGTCGAGCCGCCGCCGGAGAAGACGCCTTTCAGTGGCGGCACATCCGCGTAGTCACGGCCGACACCGACCGAAACGTGCTGCTCGTTGACGGCGAGGTTGTTGGTCGGGTCATACCCCCACCACTGCCCGGTCCATGCCTCGATCCACGCGTGCGACTGGCCCGCCACCGTCTCGCCGATCTCCGCGCCCGGCTTCGGATGCAGATAGCCCGACACGTAGCGACTGGGAATCCCCATGCTGCGCAACAACACCAGCGTCAGGTGGGCATAGTCCTGGCACACCCCGCGGCGCTCGGCGAAAGCCTCGAGCGCGGAGGTGTGCACCGAGGTCGTGCCCGCGATGTAGTCCATTTCCTTGTGCACCCACTCGGCCGCGCGCACCACCGCCTTGGCAGGCTCCTCACCGCGCGAGAGCTGACGCGCCACGGTCGACAGTTTGCGATCGCGCGGCACATAGGCGGTGGGGCTGAGCATTTCGTCGAATCGGTCGATGACACGCCCGCCCTGCAGCTCGTCCCAACTCAGTTCCTCGGCCGGTTCGGCGAACGGTTCGGTCTCGACCACCGAGGACCCGGTCACCTCGAGTTCGGTGTGCGGTGCGTGCAGGTCGAAGGCCGTGACCGCGGTGCCCCAATAGTCGGTGTAGCGATAAGCCCTTGTCGCCGGCACGGTTTCGACGCGATTGAGGATCACGTTCTGCCTGCTGTCGGCGCGGGGGGTGAGCCTGGCCTCGTTGAACGATCGCGTCACGGGCGCGTCGTAGACATAACCGGTGGTGTGCACCACCCTGATCCGCCAGCTCATAGCTCTCCCTCTACCTGCACGCGGCTGTCCTGATTGTTGCGTACGTCGGTCCACGCCACCCACGGGGCGGCATGGAAATACTGACGTGACACGGCTTCACTGAGCTCACGGCACGATTTCTGCAGGGCGAGCAATCGGGCCTGCAGGTCTTCCAACAACACTCCCGGCGGCAGGAATTCGAGTTCACTGCGGGCGCGGCCGAGCACACGTTGCGCCTCGTGCCGCGCGCCGACTCGGCTACCGGGTCGTTGATCGAGCTCGGTCAGGCAGGCCTCGGCGACCCGCAGCGTGTGGAACACCGATCGCGGGAACAGGCGGTCGATCAGGATGAACTCGGCGACCCTGGCGGCATCCAGCGCTCCGCGGTGCGTGCGCAGGTAGGTGTCGTGGGCACCCGCCGAGCGCAACACTGTCACCCAGGCGGGCGAGGAGGTCTTGTCACCGGCACGCGAGAGCAGCAGGCGAACCATCATGTCGACGCGTTCGATCGAGCGGCCGAGCAGCAGGAAGCGGTAGCCGTCGTCGCGACTCAGGGTCGAGTCGGTCAGTCCGGTGAACATCGCCGCCCGACCCTTGATGTAGGAGAAGAACTCGTGCGGGCCGAGCCCACGCGCCGCTCGCTCCGCCGTGGCCATGCCGTTGTAGGTGGCATTGAGGCACTCCCACATCTCACTCGAGGTGACTTCGCGTGCGCCGCGGGCGTTTTCGCGGGCCTTGTTGATGGAGTCACTGATCGAGACGCCGTGGTCGTGGCTGAACGCGACGAGATCGGTGACCGACCACACGTTCAGGCGCAGACCCTCTGGCGGTTCTATACCGAGCACCTTGAGCAGCACGCGCGAGGTGCGGTCCGCGTCTACGGTGGCGTCTTCGAGCAGTTGGTGCACCGCCACGTCGAGGATGCGCGCTGTGTCGTCGGCGCGCTCGACGTATCTGCCGATCCAGTAGAGAGATTCGGCGTTTCGAGCAAGCATGTCTGTTATTCCCCGATCAGCCGCTGTGTCTGCTGTTGTTGCTGCTGTTGCTGGTTGGCCTGCGGCGTGCTGAGTTCGCGGCCGAGCTCGAACGAATCGGCCTCCTGCGGCTCGCTGACCAGTTCGGGTCCGGCCAGTTCCCGGTCGACCGCCCCCGAGCGGGGGGCCAGCACCCAGGTGTCCTTGCTGCCGCCGCCCTGGCTGGAGTTCACCACCAGTGAGCCCTCCGGCAGCGCGACCCGGGTGAGTCCGCCGGGCAGCACCCAGATGTCGTCACCGTCGTTGACCGCGAACGGTCGCAGGTCCACGTGGCGGGGTGCGAGATCATTGCCGATTTTCGTCGGCACCGTCGAGAGCTGCACCACCGGCTGCGCGATCCAGCCGCGCGGGTCGGCCTTGATCTTGCGCTTGATCGCTTCCAGTTCGCGCGGCGAGGCGTCGGGCCCGATCACGATGCCGTAGCCACCGGAACCCTCGACCGGTTTGACCACCAGTTCTCCGACCCGGTCCAAAACTTCCTCTCGTTCGTCGTCGAGCCAGCAGCGGAAGGTGTCGACATTGGGCAGGATCGGCTTCTCGCCCAGGTAGTACTCGATGATCTTGGGCACATAGGTGTAGATGAGCTTGTCGTCGCCCACGCCGTTGCCGACCGCGCTCGAGATCACCACATTGCCAGCTCGAGCGGCATTGAGCACCCCGGCGACGCCGAGCACGGAATCGGGACGGAAGTGCATCGGATCGAGGAAGGTGTCGTCGATGCGCCGGTAGATCACGTCGACCTGCCGCTCGCCCGCGGTCGTGCGCATGTAGACGACGTTGTCGCGGCAGAACAGGTCGCGACCCTCGACCAGCTCCACGCCCATCTGCCTGGCCAGCAGCGAATGCTCGAAGTAGGCGGCGTTGTGCACACCCGGCGTGAGCACCACCACCGTCGGGTCGACCTCGTTGGGTGCCGCCGAGGCCCGCAGCGCGCGCAGCAGGTGCCCCGGATAGTCGCCTACCGCGCGCACCCGATGCGAGGAGAACAGATCGGGGAAGACCCTGGCCATCGTGCGCCGGTTCTCCATCACATAGGACACACCCGACGGCGAGCGCAGGTTGTCCTCGAGTACCCGGAAGTCGCCCTTCTCGTCGCGCACCAGGTCGATGCCGGAGACGTGGATGCGCACACCGTTGGGCGGGACCAGACCCGCGGCCTCGCGGTGGAAGTGTTCACACGAGGTAACAAGGCGCTTGGGGATCACCTGATCGCGCAGGATGTTCTGCTCGCCGTAGACGTCGGCGAGGAACAGCTCCATCGCGGTGACCCGCTGTTTGATGCCGCGCTCGAGCTTGGCCCACTCCGCGGCGGCGATCACCCGCGGCACCAGATCCAGCGGGAAAGGCCGCTCCTGACCCGACAGGGAGAAGGTGATGCCCTGGTCGATGAACGCGCGGTCCAGCGCGTCGGAGCGTTTGGCCAGGTCGTCGACGTCGTTGGCCGCCATCGCGGCGTGGATACCTTTATACGGCGCCCGCACCTTCCCCGACCCGTCGAACATCTCGTCGAACGCGTCAGCGAAGCGGCCGGGACCGTATCCCTCGAACAAGCCGGTGTGCGTGGGTGCCGGGTGCCCGTTCGTTCTCACCATCGCCGGTGATGCAGATCGAGCCGTACTCGGCGCAGTGGTGGAGGTCATGACAAAAACTCTGCATCACCCGGCAGCAGGGTCGTGTATGAGACAGGTAAATTCTTTGCATCACCTGAAACGGGTGAAATCGGCACACACGTCTTGTCGGGCCGATTTCGCCGGGCGGTGCCGAGCTGGTAACCTCGATCTTCGGCGCGGTGTTACCCGTAGTTCAGCACCATCTGCTGCATCGTGGGCGCGCGCCCAACGAGCTTTCAAGGAATACCACCCAGCGACAGGAAACCAGAGGATACAGGCGTGGCCAACATCAAGTCCCAGATGAAGCGGATCCGTACCAACGAGGAAGCGCGCAAGCGTAACCAGTCGGTCAAGTCCGCGCTGCGCACCGCGATCCGCAACTTCCGTGAAGCTGCCTCCAGCGGTGACAAGGAAAAGGCTGCTGCGCAGCTGCAGTTCGCGAGCCGCAAGCTCGACAAGGCCGCGTCCAAGGGCGTCATCCACGCCAACCAGGCGGCCAACAAGAAGTCCGCGCTCGCGCTGGCTCTGAACAAGATCTGATCGTCGGCGAGCCTGGTGCTCGCTGTAGGCTGAAACATCGCAAGACGCAGCCGCCGTGGCCTCGATGACCACGGCGGCTTTTGTCGTCCCTTTCCACCAGCTACCATTCGCGCCATGTTGACGGTGTACGCGAATCAGACGGTGGTACGAGGCGATGACCTGGCCGAGGTGATCCGCGCGGCGGAGATCCTGGGGATCGGTCTCAAGGTCGAAAATGTGATGGTGCCCGACGAGGAGGGTGGTTACGGCGCCGCGTGGATCGTCACCCGTGAAGACGAAGTTCCCCTCTACGACGAGTGGGAGGGACGCTACGACGATCTCGAAGACGCCGACGACGAGGATGTGGACATCTCGCTCGTCGTCGCCGGCGAGTAGTCAATTCACGCAGGGCACCTGCCCCGAGGTGATATCGCTGCGGACCGGCTTGCCCGCGTCGGGAGTCTCCGTCTCCGATGTGGTCGTGCTGGTTCGCCAAGCGCCCGCGGTCGACTCCGACGACCAGGCGGCAGGCGGTTCCGTGCGTTGTCCGGTGCGCTTGGCGGTGGTGGACGTCGGTACCGGCATACCGAAGGCCGCGGCGATCTCGCGGCGGATCGCGGGCCGGTCGACGATGTTCACGTCCTGGCCGTTGATCACGTCGTAGCGCAGCACCGGCAAGGTGCGGAACTCGACCTGTGGATCATCTGCGGCGCCGAGGGTGCGAACGAATTCGGTCATGTTCCAGTCATCCGACAGCACGATATTGCGATGCGCCACATCCATCAGTGCCGAGAGCTTGCCCGGGTCGGTGAGCGTGCCCGCGCTTCGTAGCTGCCTGGCCACCGAGGTCAGGAACGCCTGCTGACGGTGGGTTCGGTCCAGGTCGCCGTTCTCCAGCCCGTGCCGCTGCCGGACGAAGGCCAGCGCCTGTGCGGGATTCAGCTGCTGGCGGCCCGCGGGGAAATCGGCACCGGAGAACTCGGCGTCCTTCACCGGCTTGTTCAAGCAGACCTCCACGCCGCCGAGCGCGGCGGCCAGATCGTAGAATCCCCCCAGCGTGACCTCGGCGAACCTGTCGATCGGCACCCCCGTCAGATCCCGGACCGCGGCCACGGTCGAGGCCCGCCCCGCCTCCCTACCCGCCTGTTCCAGCTTCCGCTGATCGGTGACGCCCCGCGCGATCAGCTGGTCCTGCACGGCGGCCTTCTTCAACCCGTACGCCTCCTTGATCTTGGCGTGGGTGTAGCCCGGGATGCCGCTGACCGGCACATAGTCGTCGCGAGGAATCGATACCGCGACGATCTTGTCCATCGCGGCCGGAATGTGTACCAGGATCAGGGTATTGGCGTTGTATCCGCCCTCGTCACCGTCGCCCGCGTGCAGCTGGTCGAGGACTTCGGGCGGCAGCTCGTTGCCGTTCTGATCGCGCCGGGTATCCAACCCGATCAGCAGGATATTGAGATCGCCCCCGAGTGAATGCGGTGCGTCGTCACCGATCGCCCGCGACCGCAAGAACCCCGCGTCGAAACTTCCCGCCGTCGACCACCCATACGCCGTGACAACCACCACCGCAGCCGACAACACCGCCGCGACGACCTTCACCACCTGCCGTGCTGTTCGCCCCGCCGAGCCCCGACCGCGTCGACCGCGCCCGCCTCTTCCATCCCGGCTACCACTCGGCTCAACCATCTCATGATCAACTGTGCCAGCCGCGATAGCGACCGGACATCGCGATTCGATCCCGATTGGATGGAGGTGCGGCGCGCCTGTTCAGTGGGGCGGGGTGCCGAGATCCTGTGAAATGCGCGGGCTAGCCGGTGGTGCGGAGATCGAGGATGCGGGCGAGGGCGTGTTCCACGGCGTAGGTGGCGTCGGCGGCGCCGCCCTTGACGTCGGCGTTGAGGGTGGCGACTACCTGTAGGGCGGTGCCGATGGTGGTGGGGTTCCAGCCGCGGGCTTGGGCCTGGGCTTTTTTGATCTTCCAGGGGGGCATGCCGAGTTTCTGGGCGAGGGCGAACGGGTCGCCTCGGCCTGCCGAGCCGACTTTGGCGATGGTGTGGACGGAGTCGGCGAGGGCGTCGGCCAGCAGGACGTGTGGAACACCGCGGTCGGTGGCCCAGCGCAGGGCCTCCATCGCGCCGGGGCGGTCGCCGGCGACAGCGAGATCGGCGACGTCGAAGCCGGTGACCTCGGCTCGGCCGGAGTAGTAGCGACGGACCGCGTTCGCGTCGACCTTGCCACCGGTGTCGGACACCAATTGTGAACAGGCGGCGGCCAATTCGCGCAGTTCCGAACCGACGGATTCGAGCAGGACCTGCACGACTTCGGTCGGCACCTTGACCCCGAGCGCCCGGAACTCGCCCCGCACGAACTCCACCCGCTCGGCGCCCTTGTTGAGCTTCGTGCACTCGTGGACGGTCGCGCCCTTCTTCTGGAGCGCGGGCGCCAGCGCCTTGGCCCGGCCGCCGCCCGAGTGCAGAACCATGAGCACCACACCGTCGGGCGGATCGGCCGCGGCCTCGGTGATCACCGCGACCGCGTCCTTGCCCGCTTCGGCCGCCGACTCGAGCACGATCACCCGGTCTTCGGCGAACAGCGACGGACTGAGCAACTCGGCCAGCTCAGCGGTGCTCGCGTCACCGGCGCGCAGTCGATCGACCGGCACCGAATCCGGATCGGGCGCACAGGCCCGCACCTGCGCGGTCACCTTCGCAACCGCACGTTCGACCAGCAGTTCCTCGTCGCCGAGGACCAGGTGCACCGAGGCAGGGCGTTCGCTCACCAGGCGATCCTACGTACGCCCACTGACAACCGGGACACGCGCCGCCTCCCCGCTCCACCTCCGGCGATTCACCCCGAAACCATGCCGACGGCGTCGGGGGGCGGGTCCGTGACGGGCAGGCCGCGCGCGGCGGCGGGACGTGACAGTCCGCAGTTCGGAGGCGGTGCCCACGATCACGACGTCACCGTCGACGTCGGTCCGAGCCACGGTGGTGCCGAGCGCGGCAAGGGCGGTGGTCACCGTCGGGTGCGGGTGGCCGAAGGTGTTGCCTGACCCGGCGCTGACCAAGGCCAGGCGCGGGCGGACGGCTCGCAGGAATTCCGCTGTGGTGGTGCGCGATCCGTGATGCGGCACCTTGAGAATGTCCGCCCTGACATCACCGTTACGCACGATCCGGTCCTGTGCCTCGGCCTCGATGTCACCGGTGAACAGGATCGTCCCGGCCGAGGTACGAGCCCGCATCACCAGCGACCGATCGTTGGCCTCATCAGCCGCCAATGATGCCGGCTCCTCCCTGCTCGGCGCCAACACACGTAATCCGACTGTCCCGAAGGTCATTTCGTGCCCTGCGTGCAGTTCCATGAGCGGAATACCGGCCGCACCCGCGAGTTGCGCCACCCGCTCGACTCCACCGGAGTCGTCACCGTGGCCATGCGGTTCTCGCTGGGAGACACCGTGGTCCGCTGACCGACTATCACCCTTCGCCGGCCTCTCCCCCGGGGTTCCACTCGGGCACACGACCTGATCGATTCCCGTCCTCGAACGCGAATCGCCACCCACAGTCGGCGCTCGCTCCCTCTGGTGTGCGGCTGCAGCCAGCTGCGGTTCCCCTGACACGGTCGGTGTCGGTACTGGGGCCGACGTCGGCTCGTGGGTTCGGTTCGCGACGGCGCAGGTTCGGGCGATGGCTGGGCGGAGTTCGCCCGGGGCGGTGGCTATCGCGTCGACGGTGCGGCCGCGGAGGGCGCCTGCGAGTCCGTTGATGTGGTCGGCGTGGGGGTGGGTGAGGACGAGTAGGGGGATGTGGGTGATTCTCAGGCGGTCCAGGCACGCCCGCATCGGGCGAGGATCGGGGCCGACGTCTATGACGACCGCGGCACCAGGAGCGACCGACAAGGCCAGGCCATCGCCTTGGCCCACGTCGCACATCGCGAGCACCCAACCCGATGGCGGCCAACCCGGCTGCAAGAAGCGCACCGGGACCAGCACTATCGACACGCCCAACGCCGCTACGGCGAGGAATCTGCGGGTGTGCGACCAACGCAAGGCGGCCACGACCGCCACGACGATCACTGCCGCGACCGCTCCCCCGCCAGCACCTCCCGGCACCGTTACCGCGGCTCCCGGCACCGCGGCAGCGCGATCGGCGACGCCGAGCAACCACCACATCGGTGGGCGGGCACACCAGAGCACCCGTACCGCACCACCACCCCACCCGCACGCCACGACCGCGCCCACCGCACCGATCACCGTGATCAGCCCCACCACCGGTGCGACGAGCGCGTTCGCCACGATCGCCACGAGGCTCACCCGCCCCGACAGGGCGACCATCAACGGCAAGGTGACGACGAACGCGGCCGCCGATACCGCGACAATCTCCGCGGGCGCGCGCCACCATCCGCGCGCTCGCAACCAGTCCGCCCAGCTGGGCGCCAGCAGGATGAGCCCCGCCGTGGCGATCACGGACAGTGCGAATCCCGCGCTCACCGCCAATTGTGGTGCGACGGCGAGCAATCCGATCACGGCCGCGCACAGCGCCGGTAGCGCCTGTTTGCGCCGGCCGGTGAGCAGAGCCAGCACTGTCACCGAGCCCATCACCGCCGCGCGCAGCACACTCGGGTCCGGACGCGCGATGACGACGAACAGTAGGACGACCCCCGCCGCCGCGGCGGCACTGATCCGCGGACCTGCCGTGAACAGTCGGGTGAGTGCCAACAGGGCAGTCAACAGGATCGTGAAATTGGCTCCACTGACAACACAAAGGTGCTGCAGCCCAGCCACTTCGAACGCGTCACGCACTTCTTCTGACAAGGCGACGGTATCGCCCACGACGAGCGCGGGCAGCAACCCTGCCGCGGTAGGTGGCAGTGCCGCGGCGGACGCTTCGACCAGGTCCGATCGCACGCTCGCCGCGAGCCGCTGCCACCACGGCGGCTCGCCGATCCGCTTCGGTGCATCGGTGGCACGCAGGGTGGCAACCGTCAGATCCGCGCGGCTCGGCTCGCTGACCTCGGCCCTGAACAGCACCAGCTGTCCAGGCGACAACTCCGCCCATTCGCTACCCTGCGCGAGCACCACGATCGAACCGCTCGCCTGTGTCCACTCCCGGCCCTGACCGAACTCGCGCAGACCTGCACGAACAATCCACCGCCGCTCGCCACCGAACCCACCGGCGCGCATCGGCTTCGCATCGTCGGTGACGACCGCGAGCACGTTCACCGATCGACCGAACGACTCTCGCAGCGGGTGCGACTGGACATGATGCTCCTGCCAAGCACCCGCAGCCGCGAAGCCTGCGCCGAGCAACATCGTCGCCAACCCGGTAACCGCGACAACCCGCCACCGCTCCCGCCGATGCGCCATCGCCCACACCAGCACCACCCAGAGCCCGATTGCCACCACCACGGCACCTACCGCCAACACCGAGCCCGCAACCCACCCCATGGTCACCGCGACGATCGTCGCCACCCAACACCCGAGGGCCGCGGGCACCAGCCGCATATCGAGCACCTGATGCTCCACGTCGGCAACGACTGCCTCCCCCTGCGGCCCCGCGCTCATCCGCCGATCCCGTTCCGGTCTTCCCACTGCGTGTCCGAACCGCGCTACCCATGTCCGCCGAAGCTTCCCGGCCCTCACCGGCGGCACGGCCCTCGATGCTCGCCGCTCCGCTGACTCCTCCTGAACTGGTTCCTCGCCCAGCGCCGCTCTCATCCGCCGGCCACGTCGTCACGTCTGGACGTGCAGCTGTCCGAATTCCCCGTCGACATGTCTGCGGCGCACTGCGTTTCGCCGAGTCCGATCGCGCATGCCGCACGGACGTCGCCCGGCTCCGAGGCCCGGTCGTCCAGCGTTCTCGCGGATCGGTCTGTGGCGTGCCGACTTGCCTGCCGCACGCATGGCCACATCGGGCAGGTCATGCGGTCGCCTCCGCGGCATCAGCGACCAGGTGATCGGTCGTGGTGCAACAGCTTTCGTGCTGTCCGCTACCCCGGCGGGGAGGCATCATGTCGTCACCAGCTCGCGCAGTCGAGCCAAGCGCGCCGGGCCGATGCCGTCGACCTCGCCGAGTTGAGCGACATCGGTGAAACGGCCGTTGGTCGAGCGCCACGCGAGGATCGCTTTGGCGGTGACCGGGCCGACGCCGGGTAGTGCGTCCAATTCGGCTTCGGTCGCGGTGTTCAGATCGATGCGGGATTTTGCGCCCGTACCACCGCCGGAGCCCTGGCCTGCGGTATGCGAACCCACTGTGCTCGGGCTCGCGGCGCTCGGGCCTGCGATGTTCGGCGCAGCTGAGGGCATTCGACCCGCACCGATCATGATGCTGCCGAGGCGTGGTTGTCCGACCTGTGGGTCGGTTGCACCGACGACGACCTGATCACCGTCGGAGAGTCGTTGGGCCAAGTTCAGGCCTGCCAGATCAGCACCTTCTCGGGTCCCGCCGGCCTTCTCGAGTGCATCGGCGATCCGAGATCCGTCCGGCAGTCGGTGCAGCCCAGCCCGCTCGACCAAACCGACCACGCTGACAACAACCTCAGCACTCGTACTCGGTCCTCGGCCCGACACGGCCGCAACCGCAGCGGTCGGATCGGCCTGCACCGCGATGCTCTCCGCCCGGAGTACCGGCACCGGTGGCACCGCCCGCGCCACGGGCTGATCGCGCAGCACCATCACACCGGTCAGCACCACGGCGATGACTCCCACCAGGCCGAGGACTATCGCTCCGCGACGACCCGGATCCAGCCGTGCGTCACGAAAGCGCTCGGGCACCAGCCGGTTTCGTCCTCGCGAGGCACCATCGTCGAGCCACCCGGGTGTCGCGACCGCTCCCGGCGGCCCGGACGAGGGTGCGAGTTCGTCTTCGTCCCAATGCCCTGCATCGTCGTCGACGCGCGAATCAACCGTCCCGGAACCCCTCCCGGACTCGTGCAGCGGTCGACTGCTCGGTCGTCCTCGCTCGCGGACCGCCAGACCACCCAGCCGCTGCCGTACCCGCTCGTGCTCCTCGTGACGTGACATGGCAGCGACGCTATGCCGACGCCGAGCCGGCGAAGACCCGCTGACCTGGGCCGAAAAGAAACCTGTGGATAACTCGGAGCCTGTGGACAACCCACCCTCGGCGACCCGCGCGCACGGATTCCGGCCTGCCCGAGTGGATACCGTGCGCTCATGGCCGACTCGAAGTACTCAGGTACCTATGGAACTCGCACAACGATTCCGCGACTTCGCACTCCGCGAGGCGCGCGACAATTCCCCGCTCTATCACCGACGAGCACTGGATATCAGCACGGATCCGGCGACACTGGCACTGATCGCCGGATTGCCGACGGACAAGCAGCAACCCAACCTGATCCTGGCTGCCGCGCGAGTGAACGGTGCGATCGCGGTTCCCTACAGCGAGTTCCGCGAACAGCTGCGCGAGAACTGGTCGGCGATCTCGGCAACGGCACTGACCCGGCGAACGCAGACGAACGAAGCGGGCCGGGCGGCGACCTTACTGCCGGTACTGGCCCGGCTACCCGGGCCCCTGTCACTCATCGAGGTCGGCGCCTCGGCCGGACTGTGCCTGTACCCGGACCGTTTCAGCTATCGCTACGACGGAGCCGCGTTGGATCCGTCCGACGGCCCGTCGCCGGTTGTGTTGACCTGCAGGACAACCGGTCCGGTACCGATCCCGGACCAGCTCCCCCGAGTCGTCCATCGAGCAGGAGTGGATCTGAACCCGCTCGATGCCGGCGACGAGGACGACCAGCAGTGGCTATCTGCCCTCATCTGGCCGGGTCAGGACGAGCGGCTGGCTCGGCTGCGCGCGGCCTGTGCGATCGCCGCCGCGGTTCCTGCGACCATCGCGACCGGCGACCTGAACGAGCAGGTCACCGAGTTGGTACACGACGCACCACGCGACAGCACGGTGGTGGTGTTCCACAGCGCCGTGCTCACCTATCTCTCGCCGCGGGCACGCGCGGACTTCCGTGCGACGGTGCGGGATCTGCCCTGCCATTGGGTTTCGCAGGAGGGCACCGGGGTGATCGCCTCGCTTGTCGATCGGCTGCCGGCGCGCGAGTCGGCGGCGGCCCGGTTGGTGCTCGCCCTCGACGACGAGCCGTTGGCTTACGCCGGGCCGCACGGCCAGTCGCTGGACTGGTTCGGCCCGGCGTAGCGACCTCAGAGTCGGCGCATCACCGACACGACGCGACCCAGGATGACCGCTTCGTCGCCGTCGATCACGGAGTAGGCGGGGTTGCGCGGTTCGAGGTGGACGTGGCCGTTGCGGCGGCGGTACACCTTGACCGTGGCCTCCTCGCCGATCATGGCGGCGACGATGTCGCCGGAGTTGGCTTCTCGCTGACTACGGACCACGACGAGATCGCCGTCGCAGATCGCGGCGTCGATCATCGAGTCGCCGCGTACCCGCAGACCGAAAACCTCACCGCGGCCGACCAGTTCACGCGGCAGCGTCATGACGTCGTCGGGGTTGTGCTCGGCCAGGATCGGGGCGCCCGCGGCGATGTCGCCTACGACGGGCACCGACACCGAAGCGTCGGAGTCGGCGGCGGGTGCGCCGCGCAGGAACAGGCGCACGTCGATGGGACGGGCCATGGTGGCGGCACGCCGCAGGAAACCGTCCTCCTCCAACGCCTTCAGGTGTTGGGAGACCGTGGATGTGGAGCGCAGGCCCACCGCGTCGGCGATCTCCCGTGTGCTCGGCGCGTAGCCGTGGGCGAGCACCGAATCCCTGATCACGGCGAGGATGTGTTGCCTGCGAGGAGGCAGGTTCGCGGCGTCGAGCTGGTCGAAGTCGTCGTATCCGGTCATCGGGGAATCCTAGATCCCCACGCGATCACCACTTCAGTGCAGGTTCCTCGCGAAACAGTTCGACAACGGCAGGACGTGATACGGCGCGAACAACGGAATCCGGTGATAACCGCTGCGTTCGTAGAAACGCACCGCGTCGGGCTGCAAATGCCCGGTCTGCAGGATCATCCGGGGCCTGCCCGCCGCTCGGACAGCCGCCTCGGCCGCTCGCAGGAGCGCGGTCGCGGTTCCGGTGCCGCGATAGGCGGGGCGGACGAACATTCGCTTGAGTTCGAGATCATCGGAGTTCCACCGCAATGCGGCGTGGCCGGCTGGTTCTGCCGCCGCGTAGGCGACGAAGGTTCGGTGCACGCTGGAAAGATCGACCGCATGGGGCGCGAGCCCACGCTCTCCCAGCTCGAGGTAGGCGTAGCGAGGGCCGACCTCCGCCGACATCTCCGCGCGCAGCGTCTCGGCATCGGGATGTTCCCAGTCGACTTCGAGTACCCGCGGTGGGAGGTCGGTTCGTGGAGAAGTGGTGCCCGCCATGCCACCTACGGTAGGCACCGGATCGCCGACACCGAAGGGTTTGCCCTCAGCGAGATTCTGAACCGGCACCGCTCAGACGCATCCGCCCGGCAACACCGCGACGGCGACTGCGCCGACACCGAGGTGCACACCGAGCGCGGGGCCGAACTCGGCGACATAGAGTTCCCGTACCTCCGGCAGCTGTTCACGCAGTTGCGCCGCAATGTTCTCGGCGGCCTCGGGAGCACCGAGATGTTGAATGCCCAGGGCCGCACCGTCGGAGGCGGCCGCGTCCACCGCGGCGGCTACCAGCTTGGCGTAGGCGCGCGATCTGGTGCGCACCTTCTCGCGCATTTCGAGCTTGCCCTCCACCAACTGCAGCAGCGGCTTCGTCACCAGTTCGCTGCCGAAGAACGCGGCGGCGCTGCTCAACCTGCCGCCCTTACGGAGTTGCTCGGTGCGGTTGACCAGGATGAACGTGCGAGAACGGGTCGCGGCCGACACCGCGCACTCGTAGACGTCGGCCAGCGCCTCGCCTGCCATCGCCCTGCGCGCGGCGGCCAGCACCGGCAGACCGGTGGCCAGACCGGCGCCGAGCGAATCGACCACGCGCACACGGTCTTCGGCGCCCATGTCGCGCACCGCCTGGCGACCCGATTCCCAGGTCGCCGACAACCGGCGCGACAGATGCACCACGACAACCCCGTCGCCATCGCTGTGGCTCAACGCACGCTCGTAGGCTTCACGCAGCTCTCCGGGCGAAGCGGCCGAGGTGGTGACCGAGTCAGCCGTGTAGTCGATCTCGATCGGATCGACGCCCTCCCGGATCTCCCGCTCACCGACGAGCACATGCAACGGCACCACTTCGATACCGAACTCGGCGACAAGATCAGCGGACAATCCCGCCGCCGAATCGGTGACCACCACAACGGCCACGGACTACCGGACCTCCTGCAGCGCCTTGGTCATCGCCGTCGCCACTGCCGCGTGTCCAGCCCAGCCCCAGTGGATGCCATCCGGGTTCGCTGTGCCCGACTCGATGTCGTCATGTACGGCCTCACCGAGGTCGACGAGCGGCACCGAGGTGCGACCCGACCACGCCTGCAAAGCCTTGACCGCCCGCGGCCTGCCCCTGTGCACCCGCCCGTAGGCATCGCACTTGTGCACCGACGGCAGCACCGCGACGACCGGAAGCTCCGGCCGCAGGTGGTTCAACGCGGTACGCGACTGCTCCAGGTAGTCCACGCTCACCCTCGGCGGAAGGGCAACCGGGCGACCGAGTTTCGACAGCTTCGGCTGCAACCAGTTGTACGTCGCTCGTACGCCACGGCGCAGACGTGGCGGACGGATGTAGCGGATCATCTCCCGCAGCGCGGTGGGCAGTGGAGACGGCAGGGTGTCCATGCCGCCGACGGCGAACACGACCGCCCCGGCACGCGGCACCGCGGCCCATACCCGCGGATCACCGATCAGTGCCCAGTACGCGTCGCGACAGGTCCAGCCGATCCGCGCGATCAGCTCGACGTCCCAATCCAGTTCCGCGGCGACCATATTCGGCCAGATCCGCGGATCGTCGGCGGGCAGGCCGCCTTTCGGACCGTAATAGGCGAGCGAGTCCGCGATCACCAGCAGCACGGGGCGCGGTGCGGCGGACTCCACCGGCCTCGGCGAACCGGCTTCCTCGACGAGCAGAGAACCGGCGGTTGCCACAGCAACCGATTCGCCCTGCGAGGCAACCGCGTTCGCGGACGCCGCGACAACGAGACTCGCGTCTGCGGCAGGCGAAGTCGTCACCGAGCTGTCTGCGGAGTCCAGGTCCAGGCGTGCAGCGGCGGGATCGGCCCGCACACCAGCAGGATCGATTCCGTCGGCGGCGGCCGCGACCTCGACCGAAGCAGCTCCGGGATCGTCGACCGAGGTAGTGACCTCGGCGGCGGACAGAACCGGATCAGCCGTTTCCGGTCGGAGTGTTTGTGGCACAGCCGATCCGGTGGCAACCGCGAGCGACTCGGCGACTACCGCCGAATCCTCAGCGGATACATCGCCGACGGGAGCCGAATCCGCAGCCACATCGGCCGCGATGATATCCGCAGCCGACTGGTCGGTATCCGTATCTACGACAACAGAGTCCGCGTCGCCGGGTTCGGCTTCCTGCACAGCGGAACTCGATGCGATCTCGACCGCGTCGAGTTCACCCTCGTCATCGTCACCGATCGAGGTCCCCGCGCTGTCGGCATCGACGCTGTCGTCGGAGGGAACCTCGACGGCCGAGGACTCGGAATCCGCTGCCTCCGAGCCGGACTCGACGGCTGCTGCCGCCGAGTCGACCGGCTCGGGTTCAGCGACGACCGGCGGGGGAAGCGGGCCGAACAGGGCATCGGGCAGCGATCGTTCGCTGCGCGCGGTGACCTGCTTGAAGAGTTCGTCCGGTACCGAACGGATCGGCTCCTCGCGCTCTGCGCGAGCAGGTGGCGGACCGAATAGCGCGTCCGGCAATTGCCGTCCGGCTTTGGCCGTCACCTGCTGGAACATCTCATCAGGTACTGATCGGACGGGCTCTTCATTGGACATCGGGAGCTACCTTCGCCGCTGCGTTCCAAACATCGAGGCGCCAGCCGGGTCGGTCGACATCCGGGCCGTGACTGGAAAGCTGCACCCAGCTGGTATTGGCCAGCCCGCCGAGGGCAGGCCAGTTCTCCGGTGGCAGTTCCAGCAACGCGGCCGTCAGAGCAGCGATCAACCCGCCGTGCGCAACCAGGATGATAGTCCGACCGGGCCAATCCTGCCGCTCGTTGTACAGTTCGCGCACCACAGGCAGTGCCCGTGCACCGACCTCGAGCTTGCTCTCGCCACCGGGCGGTGTGTAGGTGGCGTCCAGACGCCACTGCACACGCGCGCCGGGGTAGTCGGCGTCGACTTCGAGGTGGGTCAGACCTTCCCAGTCACCCAGGTGGGTCTCGCGCAGCCGCGGATCGGTGAGGACAGGCAGATCGCTGATGTCGCCGAGCGCCTGCGCGGTTTCCTTGGCGCGACGCAGATCGGAGGCGTGGATCGCGATGGCGTTGCGTGAACCCAGTTCGCGCGCAGCCTCTTTGGCCTGTTGGCGACCGAGTTCGGTGAGATCGGTGTCGATCTGGCCCTGCATCCGGTCGGCCGCGTTCCATTCGGTCTGCCCGTGCCGCAACAGGATCAGGTTGCGCACATGGGCGTACTTACTCACTCGTTGATTCCCTCTACCTGCGCGTCGTCGTCCGCTGCCGGAGTCGGGAGTGCGGCGATGCCCTCGACGGGAACTGCCGGGCAGTCACGCCACAGGCGCTCGAGTGCGTAGAAATTGCGCTCGTCGTTGTGCTGGACGTGCACGACGATGTCGACGTAGTCGAGCAGTGCCCAGCGACCCTCACGGGTGCCCTCGCGACGGACCGGCTTGTGACCGGCTTCACGCAGCTTGTCCTCGATGTTGTCGACGATCGCGTTGACCTGGCGCTCGTTGGGCGCCGAGGCGATCACGAAGCAGTCGGTGATCACCAACTGCTCGGAGACGTCGAGCACGACGACATCGGTGGCGAGCTTGTCGTCGGCCGCGAGTGCGGCGACCGTTGCCATCTCGATCGCTTCGGTAGAGGCACTCATACGGTCTCCTCCTGTGGGGTCAGACCCTCACTCATGTGGCTCAACGTCAGCTACCTTCCGTTCCTGCGGGCACGTAGAGGTGCCGCTTCGATATGTACTGCACCACGCCGTCGGGGACGAGGTACCAGACCGGCCGACCAACCGCTGCGCGGCGGCGGCATTCGCTCGACGAGATGGCCAGCGCGGGGATCTCGACCATCGTCACGGCGTCGGCGGGAAGGTCCCGCAGATGCTCCTCGAGATGATCGGTGTTCAGTTCGTAACCCGGTCGGCTCACCCCGACGAACTTCGCCAGTTCGAACAGTTCGGTCCAATCCTGCCATGTCAGGATGTTGGCCAGCGCGTCCGCACCGGTGATGAAGTACAGCTCCGCGTCGGGATGCGTGTTTTGCATCTCGCGCAGGGTGTCCACCGTGTAGGTGACCTTGTTGCGTTCGATGTCGGCCCGGCTGACCGAGAACCTCGGGTTGGACGCGGTGGCGATGACCGTCATCAGGTAGCGATCCTCGGCGGGGCTGACCTGCTTGTTGACCTTCTGCCACGGCTGACCGGTCGGTACGAAGATCACTTCGTCGAGCTCGAACCGGTTCGCGACCTCGCTCGCCGCGACCAGGTGGCCGTGGTGGATCGGGTCGAAGGTGCCGCCCATGACGCCGAGCTTGCGACGCGGCCGAGCTGTTTCGTGCATGAGGTCTGAGCTTAATCCGGCCGACCGGACCGGGGCGGACCGGACTACTCGGGGCCGTCACGGCGCTCGCGAGGTCGGGTCGCCTGCGCGCACATCTGGGCGAACTGGGCGCGGGTGTGTTTCAGCTCTTCGACGAGGTGCGCGGCCGGATCGGCGGCGACCCGGCCATTCAGTTCGGTCAGCAACACATCGATCGTCACCCACCACGGCCCGCGCACGCGCCCCTCGGGTCCGCGCAGTTGCAGCCAGGCGGCGGCGCGCAGGCAGCGGGCCCTCGGCACGATCTTGTCCTGTTCACCCCACAGCCCCGCGGCGCGCAGGTAGCCCCCGAGAGCCTCGGACTCCTGCCCACAGCACTCGCGGGCGACCGCGGCCGACCACACCAGATCGGCATGACGGCGGCGCTGTGCGGGCGTACCGGCGATCAGCCGTGCCGCCTCGGCGAACTGCCACGCGGCCTGGCGGTAGCGGCCGAGGTGATTCAGCGATTCGGCGAACTGGGCGCGGACCCGCGCGAGCTCGGCGGGTGGATAGCCGACAGTTCCGGTCAGCAGCGGACGGTCGAAAGCGACCACCGCCTCGCCGTGCCTGCCCGCCCGATGCCAGGCACGCCCGGCGACCAGCCACAGATGGACAGCATCGGCCTGCGAGATCGGCTGCCAACAGGCGGCGGCCGCCGCGGCCGCACGAGCCATCTCACGGTCGCGCCCCGGCTGGGCGGCGACGGCGGTGACCAACTGGGTGCGCATCGCGGCGAGTTCTCGACCACCCAGTTCACCGGCGCCGACGACGAGCGCCCGCCGCAGCTGTTCCTCCGCCGCGGCCGGGGCATCCGCAAGGCGTGCCGCAGCGATCCCGGCCAGCCGCCGCGCGGCCCGCGCCCCCGAACCGGGCGCGGGGCGTCGAGGGGCACCTTCCGCGGCAGCCGCGTCCCGTGCTGCGACAGCATCGCTCGTCAGACCCGGCGCGCGTTGTCGTCCCAGGTCTCCGGCCGCGGCCGCATCCGGCACTGCGATGGTTCGACGTCCTGGATCTTCCACCGAGTCGGCAGGACCGCCGATGCTGACGGGCTCATCTCGCGGGCGATCGGTCTCGTTCGTGAGCGGGTCGGTCACCGAGCGAACCACGCCCAGCCGGCGAGGAAATGACCCGATCGCAGCTTCCCTACGTCCGATATCCGTCGATCGGATCGCTCGTCGTCGCGCGACGCCCCTGCCCACATGGGCGTGATCTTCGTTGTGGCGCCATGTGAGTCGCTTAACGTCGGCTGAAGGACTCAGGCAGTGGGGCGCTTCGACTTCGGGAGTTTGGCGGCGACCGCGTCGTAGGAGGCGTCGATCAGTTCGCGCAGTTCGTCGTCGGGGACCGCGCCGCCGACGCGAACGCTGTTCCAGCCGTAGCGGCCGATGTAGGCCGACACGGTGACATCGTCGGGGTAGATGTTGACCAACTCGTCGGCTTCGGTGCGGTCGCGGCCGCATTTGAGGCCGATCGACGTGCCCGCACCGAGGAACGCGAACACTTTGTCGCCGACCTTGGCGACGGTGTCGCCCTCCCACGGCTCGTCTTCCCAGGCACCCGGTTTCGCCAGGCAGTAGGCCAAGACATCAACGCTCATCGTCAGCTCCTTCAGACGGGCAACAACCTGGAGACCACCTCGGTCAGCTGCCGAGCTGATCGGCATTCGTGCATCTCGATCACCGAACCGTAGTCGCGAGCCGCCGAATCCCCTGTCCCCCACAGATTCTTGGGTTCGGGATTGAGCCAGTGCGCGTGCCGGGCGGTACCGACCAGTTCGCGCAGCGTGTCCAGTTGCGGGTTGCGATAGTTGGTGCGGCCGTCGCCGAGGACCAGCAGCGAGCTGCGGCTGGTGACGGCTTCGCCGAAGTTCTCGGCGAAACTGGTCAGCGCGTAGCCGTAATCGGAGTGCCCGTCGGCGTCGATGATGCGCGACTCGGTGAAGATCCGGGTCATCACATCGTCGAGGCCGGCGTACGGCTCGAAGAAACCGGTGACCTCGTCGGTGCGGTCGACGAAGGCGAAGATCCGCACCCGCGAGAACTGCTCACGCAACGCGCTCACCAGCAGCAGCGTGAAGTTACTGAACCCGGCCACCGAACCCGAGATATCGCACAGCAGCACCAGTTCCGGTCGGCCGGGGCGAGGTTTACGGTTCACCAGGTCGATCGGCACCCCACCGGTCGACATCGACGCGCGCAGGGTTTTGCGCAGATCGATCTCGCCGCGCCTGGCCCGTTTGCGCCGCACCGCCAGCCGGGAGGCCAGGATCCGAGCCAAGCGCTGAGTGCCGCGCCGCAGTTCGGTGAGCTCGCGTTCGGAAGCACGGAGGAAGTCGGCGTCCTCGGCCTGGCGAGCGACACCATAGGTCGCGACGCGGTCGCGCCCGATCTGTTCGGCCACGCGCCGGTTGGTCTCGGCTTCCACACTGGCCCTGAACCCCGCGATGCGTTCCCTGGCGACGCGGCGAGCAACCTCGGTGTCTCGCTCGCTCGCATCCGGTGGCAGGCCGAGACCCGCGAGTATCTTGGCCAGCAAGGACTGGGGCGCAACGTCTTTGAGTGCCTGGTACGCGGAGAACGACGGCCCGCGCGCGGACTGGTATTGCCCGAGTTGCTCGACTATCTGCCCGGCTAGCAATTGCTGTTGGGGGCCACTGTCCTCGGCGGCGAGCAACTCGGCCAGTTGCTCACGGAGCGCGGCGAGGTCGACCTGCCCGTCGGGGGTGCGCGGCAGGTCTGGAGCCTCGCCGGTGCGATCACCGACGGCGACGGGGAACCACAGGTCGAACAGTCCGTCGAAGGTGGCGCGATGGGTGGGTCTGCGCAGCAGCGCACAGGCCAGCCCCTCGCGCACGGCCTCGCGATCGAGCAGGTCCAATACGGTCAGCACCCGGCCGGCGTCGACGGTTTCCGACGGGCCGACCGGCACGCCACGGGCCCGGAGCGCACCGACGAAACCGGCGACGTGGCCGCCGATTCCGTGCGGTGCCGGTGCGGTCATGATCAGGCCAGTTTCAGCTCGGCCAGCGCGCGCTGGTGATCGCTGCGGTGCTTGAGCACCACGCCGAGCGTGGCGCGCACGGTCGCGTCGTCGAGATCGGCGGCGCCGAGGGCGAGCAAGGTGTTGCCCCAGTCGATCGTTTCGGCGACCGAGGGCAGCTTCTTGAGTTGCATTCCGCGCAGTACGTGCACGACCCGCACCAGTTGCTCGGCCACGGCGTTCGGGAGTTCCGGTACGCGGCTGGCCAGGATGCGGCGCTCGAGGTCCTCGTCGGGGAAGTCCAGGTGCAGATACAGGCAGCGGCGTTTGAGCGCCTCCGACAGTTCCCTGGTGGCGTTCGAGGTGAGCACCACGAACGGCTTGCGGGTGGCGGTGATGGTGCCCAGTTCGGGCACGGTCACCGCGAAATCGCTGAGCACCTCGAGCAGCAGGCCCTCGATCTCGACATCGGCCTTGTCGGTCTCATCGATCAGCAGCACCGTCGGCTCGGTACGGCGGATGGCGGTGAGCAACGGGCGCGAGAGCAGGAATTCCTCGGTGAAGACGTCGGCTTTGGTTTCGGCCCAATCGTTTTCACTCGACGCCTGGATTCGCAGGATCTGCTTGGCGTGGTTCCACTCGTAGAGCGCGCGGGCTTCGTCGACGCCTTCGTAGCACTGCAGGCGAACCAGTTCGGCGTTGGCGACCTGGGCCACCGCTCGCGACAGTTCGGTCTTGCCGACACCGGCCGGGCCTTCGATGAGCAGCGGTTTACCCAGCCGATCGGCGAGGAAGACCGACGTGGCCGTTGCCTTGTCGGCCAGGTAGCCGGTGGTCGCGAGCCGGTCGATGACATCGTCGACCGAGGTGAAGATCGGATCCTGTACGAGAGTCATGATCACACCGGCCGAGTCTGGCCGTCGCCCCACACGATCCACTTCGTGGAGGTGAGTTCGGGCAGTGCCATCGGGCCGCGGGCATGCAGCTTCTGGGTGGAGATGCCGATCTCGGCGCCGAAGCCGAACTGCTCACCGTCGGTGAACGCGGTGGACGCGTTCACCATCACCGCGGCGGCGTCCACGCGAGCGGTGAACTCGCGGGCGGCGGCCAGGTCGGCGGTGACGATGGCCTCGGTGTGGCCGGTCCCCCAGGTGTTGATGTGCTCGACGGCGGCATCGAGGTCGTCGACGACCTTCAGCGCGATATCCATGGTGAGGTACTCCTCGCCCCAGTCGGCATCGGTGGCCGGGACCTGACCGGGCAGATCACCGTGGATGGTGACGCCCGCGTCGTCGAGTGCCTTGCTGAGGCGGGGCAGCGCGGTCTCGGCGACGGCGGCGTCGATGAGTACGGTCTCGGCGGCATTGCAGACGCTGGGGCGGCGGGTCTTGGCATTGAGCACGATGGCCTCGGCCATGTCCAGGTCGGCGGCCGAGTGCACGTAGACGTGGCAATTGCCGGTGCCGGTCTCGATGGTGGGCACCTGCGCGTCGCGGACGACGGCGTTGATCAGGCCCGCACCGCCGCGCGGGATCACCACGTCGACGAGGCCGCGAGCCTGGATCAGGTGGGTGACGCTGGAGCGGTCGTTGCTGGGCAGCAGCTGCACGGCGTCGGCCGGGACACCCTGGACGACAAGGGCTTCGCGCAATACGTCGACCAGCGCCGCGTTGGAGTTCGCGGCCGAGGACGACCCGCGCAGCAGCGCCGCGTTGCCCGACTTGAGGGCGAGGCCGAACGCGTCGACGGTGACATTGGGCCGTGCCTCGTAGACCATGCCGACCACGCCGAGCGGAACACGGGTCTGGCGGATCTCGAGGCCGTTGGGCAGGGTCGAGCCGCGCACGATGACGCCGACCGGATCGGGCAGCGTGGCGACCTGACGCAGACCCGAGGCGATGCCGTCGATGCGGGACTTGGTGAGCCGCAGCCGGTCGAGCAGATTCTCCTCGGTACCGGCGGCTTGCGCGGTCGCGATGTCGGCGGCATTGGCCGCGAGCACGCGATCGGCGGCGGCGAGCAGGGCGTCGGCCGCCGCGTGCAGTGCGTCGTTCTTCTGCGCCGTGGTCAGCTGGGCCAGCACACGGGACGCGACGCGAGCCCTGCGGGCGGCGTCGTGCACCGCTGCGCGGATGTCCAGCTCGGGGGTCACTTCTACCGTCATGGGTATCAGCGTACGCAGTCCGCCGTGCGCACTCGACGCCGCCCGCCGCGCGGAATACGGCTCCGACCGGCGGCGGGACCGAGTTATCCACAGGTCCGGCGGAGCTGTCGACGTAGATATAGACAAGGACGCCCCGCAGGTCGGGTGGCGCTGTCGCCGCTAGATTCAGTGCTATGGATCGCACCGATTCGCCGACCGTCGTCGTGCTGGGCAGCGTCAACATGGACCTGGTCACGACGGTCTCGCGCAGGCCCGCACCGGGAGAGACGGTGCTCGGGACCGCGTTCGCGACGGTGCCCGGCGGGAAGGGCGCGAATCAGGCGATCGCGGCGGCACGGTCCGGGGCGCGGGTGCGGTTTCTCGGTGCGATCGGCGATGACGCGTTCGGGGCGGAACTGACGGCGACGCTGTCGGACGCGGGCATCGATACCACCCTTGTTCGCAGGGTCGACGGCGCCAGCGGGATCGCCTCGATCATCGTCGACGACACCGGCGAGAACAGCATCATCGTGGTGGCGGGAGCCAACGGCCGGGTGACCGATCTGACGGCCGCCGAACTCGCGGCGATCGCGGCGGCCGACATCCTGTTGTGCCAGTTGGAGATTCCGATCGACACCGTGCTCGAAGCCGCCCGACATGCTCGCGCCTCGGGCACTGTCGTCGCGCTGAATCCCTCGCCGGTTCAGCCGTTGCCCACCGAACTCTGGACCGCCGTCGACCTCGCGATCGTGAATTCGCTGGAGTACGAACAGTATTCGGCCGAGCTGGCCCAGGTCGCGCACGTCGTGCGCACACTCGGCGGTGACGGGGCGGTGTATCGCGGCGAGGACGGGACCGAGCTCTCCGTCGCGGGACTCGCCGTCGATGTGGTCGACACGACAGGCGCCGGTGACGCGTTCACCGGCGGACTGGTCGCAACCTGGAATCAGGGCGCGACTACCGCACTGAACTGGGCGAATACCACCGGCGCACTGGCGACCACCCGCCTCGGCGCCAGCTCGTCGATCCCCGACCGCGTTCAGATCGCGGCGGCGATCACCACCGGCTGACCTGCCGGGCGCGGTGAAAATCAGATGCGCCACATCCGTCCCGACCCCTACCGTTGGTCCTTCATCAAGGAGAGGACCGACCATGTTTCCCGTCGAGCTGCGCGGTACGCGAGCGCAGACGCTCATGTGGGCCAACGAGCACGAGATCGAGCAGTCAGCACTGCGCCAGCTCCGCAATATCGCGAATCTGGAGTGGGTGCACGGGCTGCGCGTGATGCCCGATGTGCACCTCGGTAAAGGCGCGACGGTGGGTTCGGTCATCGCGATGCGTGGTGCGGTCGCGCCCGCCGCGGTCGGCGTCGATATCGGGTGCGGGATGGAGAGCGTGAAGACCGATCTCACCGCCGCCGATCTCCCGGACGATCTGCGGTCACTGCGCAGCCGGATCGAGCAGGCGGTCCCTGTCGGCTTCCAGGCGCACAAGGATGCCGTGAACGTGACGAAGCTCGGTGCCGAGCTCGCGGGTTCGCACGGGCAGGCCGCGTTGCGCGCCAACGGCTGGGAGCGGTTCTGGCGCTCGTTCGGCGAGCTGCATCCCGGGGTCTCCCAGTTGGAGTCCAAGGCGCACAAGCAGATCGGCTCGCTCGGCGGCGGCAATCATTTTATCGAAGTCTGCCTCGACACCGACGATGCCGTCTGGATTCTGCTGCACTCCGGTTCGCGCAATATCGGCAAGGAACTTGCCGAGCGGCACATGGCGGTTGCGCGTGCGCTGCCGCACAACCAGTCGCTGCCGGATCGGGATCTGGCCGTCTTCGTGTCCGGAACCGCAGAGATGGACGCCTACCGGCGTGACCTCACCTGGGCTCAGGAATACGCCGCGCGCAATCGCGCGGTGATGCTGTCGCTGGTGTGCCGGGCGGTGCGTGACGAATTCGCCGGACGGGACGTGCGTTTCGACGAGCCCATCTCCTGTCACCACAACTATGTGGCCGAGGAGATCATCGACGGTGTGCCGATGCTGGTGACCCGTAAGGGTGCGGTGCGGGCCGGATCCGGCGAACTCGCGTTGATTCCGGGGTCGATGGGCACGCGGTCGTATGTGGTGCGGGGCAAGGGGAATCCCGCGTCGTTCCAGTCGGCCTCGCACGGTGCGGGGCGACGGTTGAGCCGGTCGGCCGCCAAGAGGCAGTTCACGGTCGCCGATCTGGTCGCGCAGACCGAGGGCGTGGAATCGCGGAAGGACGCGGGCGTGGTCGATGAGATCCCGGCCGCGTACAAGGACATCGATCAGGTGATCGCGGCACAGGCCGATCTGGTCGATGTGGTGGCGACGCTGCGTCAGGTGCTGTGCGTCAAGGGGTGATTCCTCGTCGCTCACCACCAGAAGCAGCAGCGCGGCGATGATGATCTGCAGGATCGAGCCGAGCGGTCGGCGGCAACACAGACGACGGCCCCCTGTCTGTGTTGCCGATCGAACCTGTCGGAGGGGTGCGGCACGATAGGCACATGACCTCACCCGCAGGCAACGATGTGCTCGACCTGACGGCTCCTGACCTGCGCGAACGAGCCGAAGAGCTGCTGCGTCAGCTCGCCGGGCCCGACGCGCGGTTGCGGGAGGATCAGTGGATCGCGATCGAAGCGCTGGTGGTGCAGCGTAGGCGGGCGCTGGTGGTGCAGCGGACCGGGTGGGGAAAGTCGGCGGTGTATTTCATCGCGGCCAAGCTGTTGCGGGGGGCGGGACGCGGGCCGACGGTGATCGTGTCGCCGCTGCTGGCGTTGATGCGCAACCAGGTGGCGGCCGCCGAGCGGGCCGGGGTTGTGGCGGCCACGATCAACTCGGGCAATGTCACCGAGTGGGACGAGATCCATCAGCGAGTGGCCGACGGCGAGGTCGATGTGTTGTTGGTGAGTCCGGAACGGTTGAACAATCCGGACTTTCGCGATCAAGTACTGCCGCGTCTGGCCGCCGACGCCGGGCTGGTCGTCATCGACGAGGCGCACTGTGTGTCGGACTGGGGGCACGACTTCCGGCCCGATTACCGCCGCATTCGCACGCTGATCGCCGACCTGGGATCCGATGTGCCGGTGCTGGCGACCACCGCGACCGCCAACGACCGGGTGGTCACCGATGTGGCCGGACAGATCGGCACCGACACGCTGGTGTTGCGCGGCACGCTGGATCGCGAGTCGCTGCACCTGTCGGTGGTGCGGTTCGACGACGCGGTGCAGCGCACAGCGTGGCTCGGTGAACAGCTCAATCGGATGCCGGGCTCCGGCATCATCTACTGCCTCACCGTCGCCGCGGCCAACGATCTGGCCGACCTGCTGAATTCACACGGCCACACCGTCGCCGCCTACACCGGCCAGACCGACCCCGCCGAACGTGAGCTGCTCGAAGCCGCCCTGCTGAACAACGAGGTCAAAGCGTTGATCGCGACGTCAGCGCTCGGGATGGGCTTCGACAAGCCCGATCTCGGTTTCGTCGTGCACGTCGGGGCCCCGTCCTCGCCGATCGCGTACTACCAGCAGGTCGGTCGTGCGGGCCGCGGCACCGAGCGCGCCGAGGTCGTCCTGCTGCCCGGCCCCGAGGACGCGCGGATCTGGAGTTACTTCGCGTCCGTGGCCTTCCCGCGTGAGCACATCGTGCGTTCGGTGCTCGCCGCGCTGGACACCGACAGGGCGATGTCGACGGTGGCGCTCGAACCGCTCGTCGAGTTGAACCGATCGCGGCTCGAGATGGTGCTGAAGGTGCTCGATGTCGACGGTGCCGTGCGGCGGGTGCGCGGCGGGTGGCTCTCGACCGGCCAGGACTGGACCTACGACACCGAGCGCTACGAGGGTTTGGCCGCGGCACGCGACGCCGAACAACAGGCGATGATCGACTACCAGTCGACGTCTACCTGCCGGATGACCTTCCTGCGCCGCCAACTCGACGACCCCGGCCTGGCCGGGCTGTCCACAGCAGAGCTCGATTGCGGCCGCTGCGACAACTGCACCGGCACCCGCGCCGACACCACCGTCGACGACGCCGCGATCGCCGCCACCCGAGCCCGCCTCGACCGACCCGGCCTCGACCTCGCACCCCGCAAGCAGTGGCCCAGCGGCATGGCGAAATTGGGAATCCCGTTGTCGGGCAAGATCTCCGGTGGCACCGAAACCGGCCGCGTACTCGGCCGACTCACCGACCTCGGCTGGGGCATGCGTTTACGCGCCCTGCTCGACGCCCCCGACGCACCGGTCCCCGACGCGGTCTTCGACGCCTGCATCGCCGTGCTCCGCGACTGGACCTGGACCACCCGCCCCACCTCGGTGCTGGCCCTGGAATCCCCCCGCTACCCCCAGCTCACCACCAGCCTTGCCGCGCGCCTGGCCCAGATCGGCAAACTCGACAACCTCGGCACCCTGCACATCAGACCTGATCGACCCCCGGTGTCCGCGGCGAACTCCGCCCATCGAGTAGCCGGGCTGTTCGACTCGTGGGAGGTCCCCGACCTCTCCGGGGTCGACGGGCCGATCCTGCTCGTGGACACCCTCACCGATACCGGCTGGACCATGACCGTCGCCGCCCACGCCCTACGCACCAGTGGCGCCGACGCGGTCCTCCCCTTCGCCCTGGCAACCCCCACCTGACCCGACCCCCACGCCAAAAGTCCAACACGCCGCCCAGATTGTGGGCGCCCACCATCTCCGGTGCTTGAATGCGCCTATGACCAGGACCACATTTGCTCGAACCCTGATGGCCGTTGCCGCGGGCTGTGCGGCCGGATTCACCCTCTTGACCGTTCCCGCCCAGGCGTCGAACGAGAACCCCCTCGACTGCGTCGGCGTCCCCGGCGCCCAGGCCGCCGCCGACCGCGAGAGCGCCATCCGTGGCATCGCCATCACGCCGTTGTGCTTCAGTGGCGGCCTCTACAGCGGCGTTCACGCCGGCATCCCGTTGGCCGTGCTCAACCCGCTGACCATGCCCGGTACCGCGAGCGTGTGCATCGCGGAACGCGAAACCGTCGAGGCGGCAGCCAGATTCGAATGGACCGAGCGAGTTCATGTGATGCCGATGTGCATCCAGAACCGGGCGTTCGGGGTCTACGAGCTGTAGTTCGGCCCCGCACGGAGCAGTCCGCACGGAGGTGATCCGTGCGGACTTTTTTTGCCTCTTGATCTATACGTATACATCTACTTATAGTGAGTCAGACGGAATCCACGTATCACCGATACAGACCCACGACGACGGCCCGAAACAAGGGGCACGCCGCTCGTACACCCATGCCCATATGCGCACTGCATTATCGAATCGGAGCGATCGATGACCACCGAGCCCCACCCCACGACAACCGAGCTGAACACCACCGAACCGGACGCCGACGGGTTCGCCCCGATCATCGTCAAGGTCGGCCCCGGCGGTGGCCGCACCCAGCGCTTCACCGGCCGACAGGTCGGCGAATCACGCCGGGTAACCCGCAAGGCCATCGACACCGTCCGGGTCTACCTCACCCGCAAGGGCAACTACCTGGTGCACAAGCAGACCTCCGCGTGGTCGGACTACAACGAGCTCGGCGACTGGACCCAGGATTGGAAGGACTGGCGCTCGATCCTCGGCAAGGGCGAGCAGAGCTGGGGCGACTACACCACCGAGGTGGTCGATTCGCTCGACGCACTGCGCCCGCTCGTCTCGCCGAAGGTCCACCTGATGATCGTCGACCGCGCCCAGCACCCGCTGAACCACGACCTCGACGTCTGACCAGCAGGCCAGGAAAGGACCTACCACCATGTTCGCCAGACTGGGACGCGTCGTCGTTCACCATCCCTGGAAAGTGATCGGCCTGTGGGTACTCGCGATCGTCGCCGTGTTGTCGACGGCCCCGACGCTCACCGCGACCACCGACCAATCCGAGTTCCTGCCTTCGCATTACGAGTCGATCCAGGCGATGAAGTTGCAGGAGCAGGCATTTCCGCAGTACGCCGCGCCGGCCGCCCTCATCGTGGTGGTCCGCGCGGACGGCGCGGCGCTGACCGAAGGCGACTCGGCCGCGGTCACCGCGACCGCCGACGCACTCACTGCACGCAATATCAAGGGCGTCAACGGCATTCAGGTGACGCCACCGTCGGAGAACCGTCTGGTCCAGGTCATCGCGGTGCAGATGACCAAGCTGACCGATGCCGCCGACAAGACACAGGGCGAGGCGGTGAAGAGCCTGCGCGAGCAGTTGCGGGAACAGGTGCGTGACACCGGGTTGAAGGCAGGCATCACCGGAACGGCGGCACAGACCCTCGATCAGACCGAGGAGGGTGAGAAGGGCATGGCGATCATCGGCATCGCCACGATCGTCCTGATCCTGGTGTTGCTGCTGATCATCTTCCGCAGCCCGGTCATCGCCTTGCTGCCGGTGATCACCATCGGTGCGATCTCGAGCACCGTCAGCGGCCTGATCGCGATGGCCGCCAAGGCATTCGACCTCGATATCGACACCTCGATCAGCGCGATCCTGCTGGTCGTGCTGTTCGGTGTCGGGACGGATTACATCCTGTTCCTGATGTTCCGCTACCGAGAACGACTGCGGGCAGGCGACGATCCGAAGACCGCGATGGTCAATGCCGTGGCCCGCGTCGGTGAGGCCATCACCTCGGCGGCGGCCGCCGTGATCATCGCGTTCATGGCACTGACGCTGTCGAGCCTCGGGATGTTCCGGGCGCTGGGTCCGGCGCTGGCGATCGCGGTCGCGGTGGCGCTGCTGGCAGGCCTCACGCTGGTGCCCGCGATCGTCTCGCTGCTGGGTACCAAGGTGTTCTGGCCGTCGAAAGCCTGGCAGGTCGAGCCGCGGGGCGCCCGGTTCGGCGCGATCGGTGCGGCGATGGGCAGGAGACCCGGCGTGTTCGCCCTCGCCTCCGGCGGCGTGCTGGTGGCGCTCGGGGTGTTCGCGATCGGCTTCAACCCGACCTTCGATCTGAGCTCGGGGTCCACCTCCGACGCCTCCGAATCGGTGGTCTTCACCGCCGAGCTGCTGGAGGGCATGCCCGCGGGCGCCACCCAGCCCTCCGATGTGCTGCTGCACTCGCCCGGCGGGCCGCTGAGCGATGATCAGCTCACGACCTACCGGACGGCATTGACCCAGGTCGAGGGCGTCGGGCAGGTCGGGCAGGCGCAGCTGTCGCCGGATCGGACCATCGCGAGTTTCCAGGTGACGCTCACCGACACACCGGAATCCGACGCCGCACTCGACACGGTGGCCGGTCCGCTGCGTGAGGTCGCGCATCAGGCAGCGCCCGAGGGAGCCACGGCGGCGGTCGGCGGCATGACCGCGGTGTTCGTGGATTTCAAGGAGGCGATGAACCACGACTACGCGATCGTTTTCCCGGTGGCCGCGATCCTGATCATGCTCGTACTGGCGCTGCTGCTGCGCAGTCTCGTCGCTCCCTGGTACCTGATGGCCTCGGTGTTCCTCGGCTTCGCCGCGACGCTGGGTGCGACGGTGCTGGTGTTCCAGCAGATCCAGGGTGAGAACGGCCTGATCTTCACGCTGCCGGTGATCATGTACCTGTTCGTCGTCGCGCTGGGCACCGACTACAACATCCTCATGGTCGCCCGCTTGCGGGAAGAAGCTCGCGAGGGGCACACACCACGGGAAGCGGCGGCGCTGGCCGTGCGCCACACGGGGCCGACGGTGGCCGCGGCCGGTCTCATCCTGGCCGGCACGTTCGCCTCGATGATGTTGGCGGGCAACAGCACCCTGTCGCAGATGGGCTTCGCCATCTCGGTGGGCATCGCGATCGCCGCGTTCGTCATGGCACTGTTCTTCACTCCCGCGGTGACCGCGCTGCTCGGGCGCCGTGCGTGGTGGCCCGGCCACGGTGGTGACAGCGACGAGGACACGAAGTCGCGCTGGGCGGAGCACTCCTACGCCGAGAGCTACTACACGCCGCCGACGGAGCACAGCCGCTGACAGCGAGCCGTCCGACGCACCACGCGACGCAGGTCCGCTCCCCGTCGGGAGCGGGCCTGCTCGTCTATCGTTGGGCGGGTGGCCAAGTCTGCGGCGCCCGCGATCGAACTCTCGGTGGGTGAGCACACGGTGCGGGTCAGCAATCCCGACCGGGTGTACTTTCCCGAGCTCGGCGTGACCAAGCTCGACCTGGCGCAGTACTACCTGAGCGTCGGGGACGGGATCGTCAACGCCTTGCGGGATCGGCCCTGCATGCTGCACCGATTCCCCAAAGGTCTCCCTGGCGGAAAGGTGCATCAGAAGCGGGTGCCCGCGGGTGCGCCGGACTGGATTTCGACGGTGCGCGTGCACTTCCCGCGCTACGGCAGGCATGCCGACGAACTGTGCGTGCGCGAGCTCGCGGACGTGATCTGGGCGGTGCAGATGTCCACGGTGGAGTTCCATCCGTGGAATTCGCGGGCTTCCGATACCGAGTCACCCGACGAATGGCGCATCGACCTCGATCCGATGCCGGACTGCCCGTGGTCACGGGTGCAGCGGGTGGCCGGGGTGGTGCACGAGGTACTCGATGAGCTCGGGGCCGTCGGCTGGCCGAAGACCTCCGGTGGGTCCGGGCTGCACGTGTATGTGCGGATCGCGCCGGAGTACGGGTTCGGGCAGGTCCGAAGGGCGGCGCTCGCGTTCGCGCAGGAGGTGCAGCGGCGCGCGCCCGAGGATGTGACGACGGCCTGGTGGCGCAAAGACCGCGATCCCGCGCAGCTGTTCGTCGACTACAACCAGAATGCACGCGACCACACCATCGCCGCGGCCTACTCCGTGCGGGGCGTTCCGGAGGCGACCGTGTCGACCCCGGTTCGCTGGAGCGAGATCGACGACATCACCCCGCGCGACTTCACCATCCAGACCGTGCCCGCCCGATACGCCGAGCTCGGCGATCTGCAGGCCGACATGGACCAGGCCGTCTTCGACATCGCGCCCCTGCTGGAACTGGCCGATCGGCACGGCGTGGAAGAGCCCGTCGACCTCGACGAATCGTGAACCGTCCGCGCACGGGGAGGGTGCGGCTGCGCCGTCGACAGCGACGAGGAAGAATCAGAGTCCGGTCACCGTGCGCGGTGCCGATGACAGCGCTCGAGCCGCGTAGTGCGGCGCAGACAGCCGATCGACCCAGGAGGCTTCAGTGCAGGATTCCGCGACCACGATCGCGATCGCCCCGGACCAGCCGGCGCCGCGCTTGCTCGAGAAAGCGGTAGTCGGGGCGGGTGCTCGGGTCGGTGAGCTCGCGGAGGCCGACGCACTGATCTGGACCGGCAAACCCGGCGACTTTCCGACGACCCTGCCCTCGTCGGTGCGCTGGGCGCAGTTGCCCGCCGCGGGGATCGAGGACTTCTTCCACGCCGGCGTGTTCACCGCGCACCCCGATGTGCTGTTCACCTCCGCGGCCGGGGCGTTCTCGCACAGTGTCGCCGAGCACGCGCTGATGATGTTGCTGGCCGGGGTGCGGTATCTGCCCGAGCAGTTGCGCGCGACCTCGTGGCAGCAACGCGAGTTCTTCCCACACGTCGGATCGTTGCGCGGCAAGACCGTGACGATCGTCGGCGCGGGCGGGATCGGGCGCGCGTTGATCCCGATGCTGGCGCCGCTGGGCGCCCATGTGATCGCGGTGAACCGGTCGGGACGCCCGGTGACCGGTCATGGCATTCCCGCCGATGTCGAGACGGTGTCCACCGATCAGCTCGCGCGGGTGTGGTCGCATACCGATCATGTGGTGGTCGCGGCACCGGCGACGGCGCAGACCCGCCACCTCATCGGCGCGGACGAACTGGCCCGGCTCAAGCCGTCGTCGTGGGTGATCAATGTGGCCCGGGGCAGCCTGATCGACACCGACGCGCTGGTCGACGCGCTCACCGGCGGATTGATCGGTGGCGCCGGACTCGACGTCACCGACCCGGAACCGCTGCCCGACGGGCACCCGCTGTGGACTCTGCCGAACGCGATCATCACCCCCCACGATTCGAACCCACCGCAGCTGCGGTTGGCGGCGTTCGCCGATCATGTCGGCGCGAATGTGTCGCGATTCGTCGCGGGTGAGCCGTTGGAGGCGATCATCGACGCCGCGCGGGGTTACTGAGGTACTCAGACCTGATCGGCACGCCGGAATCGGAGACCGCGGGTTAGGCTGTCCCTCGTCCTGGTTCGGTAAGGATGGGATCGGCAATGGGATGGACCTTCACCGCTGACGAATTCGCGCACGTCTGGCGGGAATCGGGTCAGGACCGCATGCCGTTTCCGCTGCGCGTGCTCGAGTCACCGCACACCGAGAACGACGCGGCCCGATTGCGCGTGGGACTGCGCGACCGACTACCCGGGGGCGACCCCGACCTGGCCGCCTGCCTGCGGATCATCGCCGAACCGCACGTCAGGGTCGTGCTGGTGGGCGGCGCCCATACTCCCGGCAGCGAAATCCGGCTGCTCGCCTGCGCGGTCTACGACCACGCGGTACTGGTGGTGCAGGATCCGAGTACCCGGCCCGATTACGGTGGCAGCGTGCGTGTCTCGATCGGGCATACCGCAGGGATCGGCGCGCGCGTCGCGGCCTGTCTGCCCGATACTCCGCCCGGTCGTGAACCCGCGCGCGAGGCCGCGACCGACGCTGTGCGCGACGAGGAAGCGGTGCTCGCCACCCATCCCGCCGTGCCGCGCATCCAGCGATTACTGCGCAGGCCGCACACCGCCGAGGGCCACATCCGCATCGAAACCGGGCTCGACCGTCCGACGCCGAGTCCGCCGGTGCACTACAGCTGGATCGATGTGGCCAACGATGGTCGCTACCTGCTGCGAGCGGGCGAGACCGTGCACGTGGTGCCTGCGTCAACTGGGCAACTCGCGGCACAGTTACAGCGAAGGTTGGTGCCTGCGCACAGTTCACACAGCAGAAGGTCCGGCTAATCTGGACTCCACCGCATCATCTGGAGGGGAGACGCGATGACGATCGAGAGCAGCAGAGCCGAGATCTCCCGGTTCCGCAGTGCCGCCGCGGCGGGGACACTCACATTCGATCCCGATGCCGCACGTCGGTGCGCCGACCTCTACGAACAGCAGGCCGAGCATCTCGCCCAGTTGCGTCACGGGCTCGAGAATGCCGCTGAGGCAGAGGGTTTCGGCGGGTTCGTCTCCGCGCAACAGTTACAGGCGGGCTTCGCGCACAAGGCACGTGACGCCGCCGAACTGCTCGACCGCTACATCGAGGCGGCCTACCGGATGAAAGAGGCGTTCCTGCTCAGCGCGGGCCTCTACGAGGAAGCCGACGCCGCCGCGGCCGCCGCCCTGCGCGCCGTCGATACGAGGGTGCGCGGATGAGCACCGACCCCACCTACATCAGTGCGATGGAACATTTCGAATCCATACCGCACGAACAGATCTACGCGCGCGCCCAGCAGATCGACGCCGGTGCCATCCTCGGCGCATCGATGACCTGGCTGGAGACCGCCGCTACGCTCACCACCTCGATGCCGCTGACCAAATCCGGCGCCGACCGGGTGATCAACGAAACCGGCTGGACCGGAACCGCCGCCGATGCCGCCGCCGCGAGCACCCGCAGCTTCGCCGCCTCCATCGACGAACTCGCTGTGGTGATGGCCGAAGTCGGCGCCCGCCTCGGTGGTGTCGCCGCGGCCGCCGAAGCCGTGAAGCTGGCCGTTGTCGCGCCGGGCGGTTCGGGTCCGATCGGGGCGATCGCCCGTCTGCTCGAGTCCGCGCAGGTGATCGACGCGCAGATGGCGGCCGAGGCGCTGCGCCAGGAAGCGGTGCTGGCGATGAACATGATCTACAAGCCGGCGTATTCGCTTGCCGGAACAGGTGTTCCAGCATTGCCCATCGCGCCCGGGGAGTCGGAAGCGCCGTCGAGTCGAGGGGGCTCGCACTCGCAAGGCAACGGGTCGACGCCGAGTCCTGGCGCGAGTCCCTCGGCACCACAAGGCAATTCGCCGGAATCGCCGCAGGACCCCGAATCCACTGAGACCCCAGCGCCCGGCACCACTGTGACGCCGGGCGAAGAACCTACAGACCGGACTCCGGCACCGACGGAAAGCCCTGCACCTCAGGGCTCTACTCCACCGTCCCCGACACCGGACACACCTGCTCCCACCACCGAGCCGCCCGCGCCATCTACCCAAGCGCCCGCACCCACCAGCGAAGCGCCCGCACCGCCCACCGAAGCGCCCGCACCCACTACCGAGCCGCCCGCACCGCCCACCGAAGCGCCCGCACCCACTTCCGAAGCGCCCGCGCCCCCGAGCGAGCCATCTACCCAATCGCCCGTGCCGCCTTCGGAAACGCCCGCTCCGCCCACCGAAGCGCCAGCACCCGAACCACCCGCACCGTCCAGCGAACCGCCCGCTCCACAGAGCCAGGCCCCGACCACTCCGCCGACGAGTTCGCCCAGCGAGACACCCACACCCCCGCCTTCACAACCGAACCAGCTACCGACACAGCAGGATTCGAATCCGCCTTCCCCGAAGCCACCGACTGTGGAGGCTCCGCCGACGACGGAAACCCCTGCGCCACCGCCGGTCTCGCCGTCCCCGCAGCCGCCTGTCACCGAGTCGACGCCGCAGCCGCAAGCCCCGGCGCCGCCCGCGCAGCCGAACGTGCCCCCGCCGACCTCGGAGCAACCGGCCTCCCCTGCCCCACCCGGTCGCCAAGCGCCACAACCACTTCCGCTGCCAGGTATGCCCGACATGTCCGACCCCGGTGGTCAGCCCGGCGTCACCGGACCGGTTCCCGGGACCGAGGGCCCGCCCGAACCTGTCCAGCCCGCACCACCTACCGACACCGCGCAGCCGGGAGTGGTCCCACCACGGCGGTAGTTCGTCGGTCTGCCATCTGGCCGACGCACCATGCACAACCGCGAATCGGCAGGTGACGCCGTACGGCCTTCGGCGAGCTCGGTATGCGGCCACGCGGTGCCGATCGCACACCGCGGCATCGGCACGACCCGATCGGGATATGCGGCAAGTGCCCCTCGAACGCGGCCACCGATCGCCGACGATGTCGTCGGTGCGGATCAGACCTTGACGAGGTCGTCGGCGTGGATGACGGGGCGCTGCATGGTGTCGGGAAGTTCGGTGGTGGAGCGACCGAGCATGGTGATGAGTTCGGTGCTGTCGTATTCGATGACACCGCGGGCGATGACCTCGTCATCGGGGCCGACCAGATCGACCACATCGCCGCCGAAGAAGCGGCCGCGAATGCCGGTGATGCCTGCCGCCAGCAGCGAATGGCGTTGCGCCACCGCGGCCACCGCACCCGCGTCGAGCATCACCGCGCCACGGGGGTCGGCGGCGTGACGGACCCAGAACTTGCGGCCGGACAGGCGGATCGGGCGCGCGGCGAATGCGGTACCCACCAGGCCGTCGGTGAGCGCGGACGAGGCGTCGGCGGCCGAGGCCAGTAGGACGGGGATGCCCGCGTCGGCGGCCAGGCGGGCGGCGGAGAGCTTGGAAGCCATGCCGCCGGTGCCGAGCGCGCCACCGCTGCCCGCGATGACGCCGTCGAGGTCGGCGCTGCCGCGCACCTCGGGGATGAAGTTGGCGTCGCCCTTGCGCGGGTCACCGTCGTAGAGGCCGGCCACATCCGACAGCAGGATCAGCGCTTCGGCACCCACCAGGTGCGCCACCAGAGCGGCCAGGCGGTCGTTGTCGCCGAAGCGGATCTCCTCGGTGGCGACGGTGTCGTTCTCGTTCACCACCGCGATCGCGCCGAGCGAACGCAACCGGTCGAGGGTGCGCTGGGCGTTGCGGTGATGCTCGCGACGGGCGAAATCGTCGGCGGAGAGAAGGATCTGGCCGACGGTGCGGTCGTAGCGGGCGAACGAGGTACCCCAGGCGTGGGCGAGGGCCAACTGGCCGACGCTGGCCGCGGCCTGCTTGGTCGCCAGGTCCTTGGGCCGCTTCGACAGGCCCAGCGGTGCGAGTCCCGCACCGATCGCGCCCGAGGACACGACCACCACGTCCGACCCTGCCCGCATCCGCGCTTCGACCGCGTCGGCCAGCAGATCGAGTCGATCGGTATCGAGCCCGCCTTCGAGGCTGGTCAATGCCGACGAACCGATCTTCACCACGACGGTGCGCGCCGACACGATCGCCGCGCGCCCCTGACTCAGCTCCGAATCCACCTGCATCGTCCAACTCCCTGCACCGTGATCACCGAGCTACCTCGCCAACCCATCGCAGTATGCCGATCCAATGGTCGTGTGCGACAGCGAATTTCGCCGAACGCGACCACTCTCACTCTTTTCGTTCACCGTTTTCGTCGAGCAGACCGCGCCGTGCCTGCGAGGCGAGCTTGCGCTCGGCCGCACCGATACGGTCGTTGGTCTCGAGCCGGAGATCGGTACCGCGGCCGGTCGGCTGCATATCGACACCCGCCGAGATCATCGGCTCCCATTCGAAGGTGACCCCGGCGATGGTGACCGGGCAACCCGGCTGCGCGCCCTGCTTGACCAGCTCGGCTTCGACACCGAGGCGAGCCAACCGGTCGGCCAGGTAGCCGACGGCCTCGTCGTTGTTGAAGTCGGTCTGCCGGATCCAGCGCTCGGGGCGAGTGCCACGCACGATGAAACCACCCGCCTCCTCCGGGTCGGCGATGACGCTGAAACCGGTCTCGTCGGTCGCGATCGGGCGGATGATGGTGCGCTTGGGCGCGGCCTTGGGGTGATCCTCGCGATACTGACGAACCATGTCGGCCAGCGCGAAGGTCAACGGGCGCAGGCCCGCGCGGCTCACGGCGGAGATCTCGAACACCGGCCAGCCACGTTCGGCGAACTCGGCGGACACCATTTCGGCCAGCTCGGCCGCATCGGGCACGTCGGTCTTGTTGAGGATCACCACGCGCGGGCGGTCGGCCAGATCGCCGAGGCTGGCGTCACCGGACAAAGCGGGCTTGTAGGCGGCGAGCTCCGCTTCGAGCGCGTCGACGTCGGAGACCGGGTCGCGGCCGGGTTCCAGGGTCGCACAGTCGACGACGTGGGCGAGCACCGCGCAGCGTTCGATGTGGCGCAGGAAGTCCAGGCCGAGGCCGCGGCCTTCGCTGGCGCCGGGGATCAGGCCGGGCACGTCAGCGATGGTGAAGGTCGTGTCACCGGACAGCACGACGCCCAGGTTGGGAACCAGCGTGGTGAACGGATAATCGGCGATCTTCGGCTTTGCCGCGGACAGCACCGAGACCAGCGACGACTTGCCCGCGGACGGGAAGCCGACCAGTCCGACGTCGGCGACCGACTTCAGCTCGAGAACGACATCTACCTCGTCGCCCTCTTCACCGAGCAGCGCGAAACCGGGCGCCTTGCGGGCCTTGGACGCCAGCGAGGCGTTGCCGAGGCCACCGCGGCCGCCACGGGCGATGATGAATCGGTTGCCCGCGCCGACGAGGTCGCAGACCACCTTGCCGTCGTCATCGACGACGACCGTGCCGTCGGGGACCTGCAGCACCAGATCGGCGCCGTTCTTGCCCTCCCGGTTGCTGCCCTCGCCCGGCTTGCCGTTGCCTGCCTTGGCGTTGGGGTGGAAGTGGAAATCGAGCAGGGTGTGGACGTTGGCGTCGACCTCTAGGATCACGTCGCCACCGCTGCCGCCGTTGCCACCGTCGGGCCCGCCGAGCGGCTTGAATTTCTCACGATGCACCGAGGCGCAACCGTGTCCACCTCTACCGGCACGAACATGCAGCACGACGCGGTCGATGAATTTGGACATGGATTGATCATCCTCCTTGTGCACCAAAGAGCGGGTCAGGGAATCAACCCTGACCCGCTCTGGTGTCTGTGGGGAGCGAAGCTCCAGGCGGTCAGGCCTGGACCGGCTCCGGTACGACGATGTTGACGGTCTTGCGGCCACGCTTGGTGCCGAACTCGACCGCGCCCGCCTCGAGGGCGAACAGCGTGTCGTCGCCACCACGGCCGACGTTCACGCCCGGGTGGAAGTGGGTTCCACGCTGGCGGACCAGGATCTCGCCCGCGCTGACCTTCTGGCCGCCGAAACGCTTCACGCCGAGGCGCTGGGCGTTCGAATCGCGGCCGTTCCGGGAGCTGGATGCGCCCTTCTTATGTGCCATTGCTTCGTCTCCTCGGGAAAATTCTTACTTGATGCCGGTGACCTTGATGACCGTCAGCGGCTGACGGTGACCCTGGCGCTTGTGGTAGCCGGTCTTGTTCTTGAACTTGTGGATCCGGATCTTCGGGCCCTTGGTCTGGTCGATGACCTCAGCGGCCACGGAGATCTTGGCCAGCTTGTCGGCGTCGGTGGTCAGATCGGTGCCGTCGACGACGAGAACCGGGGTCAGCGCCACGGCGGTGCCGACGGGACCCTCGATCTTCTCGACCTTCACCAGGTCACCGACCGCGACCTTGTACTGCTTTCCGCCGGTCTTGACGATTGCGTACGCTGCCATCGGTCGGCTTCCTCCACTCACATTGGTCCTGCACATGTCCACGCCGCAGCTGCGACGCGTATTACTGGGCTCATCCCCGCAGAGCGGGGGAAGAACGTTTGCTGCCTGCGGTATACACCCGGCCTGTTCGGCCAGATGCTCAATCACTGGACAGCGACCGACCTAGGTTACCAGAGCGGTATCCACTCCCCCAATTCGGCCGGTCAGGGCCCGAATCGAGGGCTTGCGTGCGCGGAGCGATCCGCGCACGCAAGCGTCGGGTTACTTCGATTCGGCGGCCGGAGCGCCCGCGGGACGACCCACGGCGCGCCGGCGCGGCTTGCGTTCCGGGACGACGACGGGCTCCGCGGCGAAGTCCACGACAGCCGCTGCGGGCGGCTGTTCGTTCGCCGACAGGACGAACACGGCTCCCGCGCTGTCCGGTGCGGGCGCCGCCGTCGACCGGGCCACGCGACGCCTACGAGGTGCCCGCGGTGCGGGTTCCTCGGCGACCGGAGCCGGTTCGGGCTGCGGCGTCTCGACGACCGCGGCCGGTTCGGGCTGCGGGGTCTCGACGACCGGGGTTTCGGCGGCGGCCTCGGCGGGCGCCGGGATCACCGCTTCCTCCTCGACCTCGGCGGCCTCGGGTTCTGCCTCGCCGGAGATGACCCCGGTGAGCGGACCCTCGGTGCTCTGCTCGGTGTTCGCGGCAGCGGCACCACGACCCGCCCGGCGCGACCGCGAACGCGAGCGCGACCTGGTCGGCTCTGCGGGCGCTTCCTCGACGGCCTCGGTGTGCTCGTCGCCGTGCTCGTCGTCGTGATGACCTGCCATCGCGAGCACGACCGGGTGGGCACGCTTGACCGCGATGTCCTCTTCGGCGTGTTCGGCAACCGGTGCGGTGCCGTTGGTCGCCGGTGCGGCGGTGGCGGTGGCCGGCTTGTCGCGATCCTTGCCGCGGCGACGGCGCGAACCGCTCTCCTTCGCCCGCGGCTCCTCGACACCGGACCCGGAATCCACCGGGTAGGAGTGCACGAGAATGCCGCGACCGTGGCAGTGCTCGCAGGTGGTGGAGAACGCCTCGACCAGTCCGGTGCCCAGCTTCTTGCGGGTCATCTGGACCAGGCCCAGCGAGGTGACCTCCGATACCTGGTGACGGGTGCGGTCGCGTCCGAGTGCCTCGGTGAGACGACGCAGCACCAGGTCACGGTTGGATTCGAGGACCATGTCGATGAAGTCGACGACGATCATGCCGCCGATATCGCGCAGCCGCATCTGGCGCACGATCTCTTCGGCCGCTTCCAGGTTGTTCTTGGTGACGGTCTCTTCGAGGTTCGACGAGCCCGAGCCGGTGAACTTGCCGGTGTTGACGTCGACGACGGTCATCGCCTCGGTGCGGTCGATCACCAGGGTGCCGCCCGAGGGCAGCCACACCTTGCGATCGAGCGCCTTGGCCAGCTGCTCGTCGATCCGGTAGGCGTCGAACACGTCGACGCCGTTGTTCTCGTGCCGATTGACCCGCGCCAGCAGGTCGGGTGCGACGGTGCGAACGTAGGTCTCGACGGTGCTCCACGCGCGCTCACCCTCGATGACCAGCTTGACGAAGTCCTCGTTGAACAGGTCGCGGATGACCTTGACCAGCATGTCGGGCTCTTCGTAGAGCGCCTTCGGTGCGTTGGTCTCCTTGGCGGCGGCCTCTTCGATGGTGCGCCAGGCAGCCTGCAGCCGCTCGACGTCGCGAGCCAGCTCGGGCTCGCTGACGCCCTCGGACGCGGTCCGGATGATCACACCGGCGTCGGACGGGACGATCTCGCGCAGAATCTCCTTGAGACGCTTGCGCTCGGTGTCGGGCAGCTTGCGGCTGATCCCGGTCGACGTGCCACCGGGCACATACACCAGGAAGCGACCGGCGAGCGAGATCTGGGTGGTCAGGCGGGCGCCCTTGTGGCCGACCGGGTCCTTGGACACCTGCACCAGCACCTGATCGCCGGGCTTGAGCGCCTGCTCGATCTTGCGCTCGCGACCACCGAGACCGGCGGCCTCCCAGTTCACCTCACCGGCGTAGAGCACACCGTTGCGGCCGCGGCCGATGTCGATGAACGCCGCCTCCATGCTGGGCAGCACGTTCTGCACCTTGCCGAGGTAGACATTGCCCACCATCGACGCCTGACCGGAACTGGTCACGAAGTGCTCGACGAGGATGTTGTCCTCCAGGACCGCCACCTGGGTGGTGGTCTGGTGGCCCGGCGCGTGTTCGGCGGGGTCGAACGCCTTCTCGCGCACGACCATCACCCGGTCGACCGCCTCGCGGCGGGCCAGGAACTCCGACTCGGTCAGGATCGGCGGACGGCGACGCCCGGCTTCCCGGCCGTCACGGCGGCGCTGACGCTTGGCCTCCAGGCGGGTGGAGCCGGAGATGCCCTGCACTTCGTCGGGGTTGTTCGCGCTGGAACGTTCCCGCCGCTTGTTGCGGGGTTCGCGCTCGTGCACGACGGTGTTCGGCGGATCGTCTTCGGTGGCCGCCTCGGCGTCGCCGGACTCACCACCGACCTTGCGGCGGCGACGACGACGGCGACGACGGCTCGCGCCATCGGAGGATCCGTCTTCGTCATCGGTCTCGGATTCGGTGTCGTCGGCCTGCTCGGCCTCGGCGCCGACCTGCTCGGCCGGCTGCTCGGCCTCGTCGGTGTCGTCGTCATCGGCGTCGGACTCGTTGTCCTCGCCGTCGGCGGACTGCTCGCCACGACCGCGACCACGGCCACGGCGGCCACGGCGACGGCGGCGCGGCTGGCCGTCGGCGTCGTGGTCACCGGACTGATCGGCGGACTCGTCGTCGACCTCGGCTTCGGGCTCCTCGGCCTTCGGCGCGACGGGCTGCTCGTCGACCGGCGGCGCGGCGGGCTCTTCGGTCTTCTTGGGGGTCCGCTCGGCGCGACGGCGCTTGCGGGCCTCCTCGGCGGCGGTGGCGTCCGGCGGGAGGAACAGCGGCATGCCCACCGAGGCGGGCGCCTCGAAGGTGACCGGCTCGGCCTGCGCGGGGTTCTCGGACACCCGGTGGGTGAACAGATCGGTGTGCGCGTCGTCGCGCATCGCGGCGAACACCTCGTCGGTGCGCGCGACGTGCGGCGCGGAGAACAGCGACGCGGGCGCCGCGGAAGTGTCGGCCGGCTGCTCGGCGACGGGTGTGGACGCGGCGCGCTTCTTCGCGCGCGTCGTGGGTGCGGGTGCTGATTCGTCGGGGGCGCCGGGTTCGGCGTCAGCGGCGGCGATCGCGTCGCGCACCGTTTCGGCGACCGAGCGGTCGACGTTGGATTGCACGCTGCGCGCCTCGGCGCCCAATTCGGCCAGTTTGGCCAGGATGCGTTTGCTGGTCACTCCCAACCGTTTGGCCAGTGCATGAACTCGAATTCGCTCCGGCAATTGATCGGCATCCTGTTGTGTTGTGTCCAGCGGCTCTTTTTCGGCCACGAAAGTCTCCTCGGGCCCCCGGGCGCGTCCTTCCCCGGTACGGGAGTGACGCGGCCGACGCGGGGGCATCGTCCGTGCACCTCGTACCCGATGGTACGAGGGTCATCTGGTCTCGCCCCGCGTGTCCGGTCGCACCTTGATCGATCGTCTGGCGCGCCAACCGGTCACACGGCGCCTGGCTGTACGGCGTGGCACCGCGCTTTCGAGCGCTCATCCAGCGTGCCGGTGCGGGCAACCCCAGCAACAGGGCCGTCCGTGGCAGCGATGATCGGCATCAACCGCGGTGTCAATCCGGTCATGTCCGCCACCGAGTCACGTACCTGCGCGACAGGTCGGCGTCGAACACATCCATAGTCAGTATCCCATACGGTCCGCGCGGGGATCGCCATCGGCGCAACTCACGCGAACTCCGCCCCGCTCGCGGCCGTCGTTCATCCGGCGGATCCAGCGAGCGAGGGCGACCCGGTCGAGCGGAGTTCGATACCGCCTGACCGGGTGTCCTACTACCTTTACTGCGCTACCGACCGCTGCGGGTCAGACGGGAAATTCGGGGAACCAGAGGGCGATCTCGCGCTTGGCGGACTCGGGCGAGTCGGATCCGTGGACCAGGTTGAACTGGGTCTCCAGGCCGAAGTCGCCGCGGATGGTTCCGGGCACGGCCTTCTCCACCGGGTCGGTGCCACCGGCGAGCTGACGGAACGCCGCGATCGCGCGCGGGCCTTCGAGCACGGCCGCGACGACCGGGCCGGAGGTGATGAATTCGATGAGCGAGCCGAAGAAGGGCCGCTCGGCATGTTCGGCGTAGTGCTCGGCCGCGAGTTCCGCGGACACGTTCTTCAGCTCCAGCGCCTGGAAAATGAGGCCCTTGCGCTCGATGCGCGCGAGGATCTCGCCGGTGAGGCCACGGGAGACACCGTCCGGCTTGATGAGTACCAACGTCTGCTCAGTCACGGGGTAACCCTAGCGTCGGCCGCGTCAGCACGCCGATCGGGCCCTCGAGCGGTCAGGACTTGGTGCCCATTCGCTGACTGGGGAGTAGGCCGGCATCCATGCGGCGCTGAACGTCCGAGCGCAGGATGAGGATGAACGCCCATACCGCGATGAACACCACCGCGATCACGCCGATCGACAGGTGGATGAACGTGCCCGCGAGCAGCAACACCTGCAGACCCAGGTTGAACGGGATCGCCCACGGCTTACGCTGCACACCCGCGCCCAGGACCATCAGCACCGAGAGCACCACGAGGTAGGTCCCGGAGAACCAGGTGACGCCGCCGCCGACATCGGCGACCACCGGCAGCGCCAGCAGGACCACGATCGCCTCGAGGATCAACGTCCCCGCCATGACCCCGCGCAGACCCTTCCACGGATCGTTGGCGGGAGGAGGCACTGCACTCATGTCACTCACGCCGGAGCCTTTCCGAACAGGGCGCGCGCGGCGCCCGCGGTGACGACCGACCCGGTGACCACCACGCCGGCGCCGGAGATCACGTCGCCCTCGTCGCCCGCCTGCTCGGCCAGCGCGATCGCCGACTCCAGCGCGTCGGGCAGGATGTCGGCGGTGATCACTCGTTCGTCGCCGAAGCGCTGCACGGCCAGGTCGGCCAGCGCGTCCACATCCATGGCCCGCGGTGAACCGTTGCTGGTGACGACGATTTCGTCGAAGACCGGTTCGAGCGCGTCGAGAATCCCGGCGGCGTCCTTGTCGGCGAGCACCGCGACCACCCCGACCAGCTTGCGGAAGTCGAACTCGCCGGTGAGCGTCGCGGCCAGCGCTTGCGCACCCGCCGGGTTGTGGGCGGCGTCGACGAAGATGGTCGGAGCGTTGCGCATCCGTTCCATCCGCCCCGGGCTCGACACTGTCGCGAAACCGGTTCGCACGGCCTCGATATCGAGCTGGCGATCCGCACCCGCGCCGAAGAACGCCTCCACCGCGGCCAGCGCCAGCGCCGCGTTGCGGGCCTGGTGCTCGCCGTGCAGCGGCAGGAAGATCTCGTCGTAGACCCCGCCGAGTCCCTGCAGGGTGAGCAGCTGTCCGCCGACAGCGACGCCCCGTTCCAGCACGCGGAACTCCGCGCCCTCGCGGGCCACCGCGGCGTCCTCGGCCACGGCCCGGCGCAGCAGCACATCCATCACCTCGGGCTCCTGCTCGGCGATGACCGCGACGGTATCGGTCGGGATCAGCGCCTCGGGAGCGCGCTTGATGATCCCGGCCTTCTCCTTGGCGATCGACTCGAGGTCGGGACCGAGGTATTCGGTGTGATCGAGGCCGATCGGGGTGATCACCGCGACCTGCGCGTCGATCACGTTGGTGGCGTCCCAGGTGCCGCCCATGCCGGTTTCCACGACGGCCACGTCGACCGGCGCCTCGGCGAACGCGGCGTAGGCCATGCCGGTGAGCACCTCGAACTTGCTCATCGCCGGGCCGTCGGATTCGGCGGAGCGCTGGTCGATCATGCCGATATAGGGCGCGAGCTCGTGATAGGTCGCCACGTAGTCGGCCGGCGAGATCGGCGCGTTGTCGATGCTGATCCGCTCGGTCGCCAGCTGCAGGTGTGGGCTGGTGATCCGGCCGGTGCGCCGGTGCAGCGCGGTGAGCAGGGCGTCGATCATCCTGGTCACCGAGGTCTTGCCGTTGGTGCCCGCGATGTGGATCGCCGGATAGTTGTTCTGCGGGTTACCCAGCAGATCCATCAGGGTGGCGATCCTGGTGAGCGACGGCTCGATCTTGGTTTCGGGCCAGCGCTTGTCGAGTTCGGCCTCTACCAGGGCCATCTCGGCGAGGTCGACCGGCGACGGCCCGGTGCTGAGCTGGGCCGCGCTGTAGTCGGTGCCGCCGAAGTCGGCGTCTTCGGGGTCGAGGTCGCCGGGGCCCGTGTCGCTCACTTGGCGCTCAGCTCCGCCAGGCGGGCGCCGATGCGCGTGACTTCGGCCGCGGCCACATCACGTCGCCCGGTGATCTTGTCGACCACCGGCTGCGGCGCCTTGGCCAGGAAGGCCTCGTTGCCGAGTTTCGCCGTGGTGGTGTCGAGGTCCTTCTGCGCGGCCGCGAGGTCCTTCTCCAGCCTGCGACGCTCGGCATCGAGGTCGATCGCGCCGGAGGTGTCGAGCTGCACGGTGACGGTTGCGCCGGACAGCCGGACCTGCACTTCGGCGGTGGTGGCGAAGTCGTCGCCCGGTTCGGTGAGACGGGCCAGGTTGGCCACCGAGTCGGCGAACGCGCCGAGCCCGGCCTCGTCGATCCCGACGAGGGTGGCCTTCACCTTCTGCTTGTCGGCCAACCCCTGATCGCCGCGGAACCGGCGGATCTCGGTGATCAGCCGCTGCGTATCGGCCACGCGCTGGGCCGCGACTTCATCGGTCGCGATGCCGCCGGCCTGCGGCCACGGGGCGATCACCAACGATTCGCCGCCGGTGAGCGCCTTCCACAGGGTCTCGGTGACGAACGGGATCACCGGGTGCAGCAGGCGGAGCACCGCGTCGAGCACACTGCCGAGCACCACCGCGGTGCTCTCGGCGCGCGCGTCGGACTCGGCGAACTGCACCTTGGAAAGCTCCAGGTACCAGTCGCACAGCTCGTCCCACGCGAAGTGGTAGAGCGCCTCGCAGGCCTTACCGAATTCGTAGGCGTCGAAGGCGGTGTCGACCTCGGCGCGCACCGCGTCGAGCCGGTCGATGATCCAGCGGTCGGCGTCGGTGAGGGTCTCGCGCGGGGGCACCTCGCCGGTGCGCGCGCCGTTCATCAGCGCGAACTTGGTGGCGTTGAAGAGCTTGGTGACGAAGCTGCGCGAGGCCAGCGCGTGCGCGTCGCCGACGGACAGATCGCCGCCGGGCTGGGCGCCGCGGGCCAGGGTGAAGCGCAGGGCGTCGGCGCCGTAGGAGTTGATCCAGTCGAGCGGGTCGATGCCGTTGCCGCGCGACTTCGACATCTTCTTGCCGTGCTGGTCGCGGATCAGGCCGTGCAGGAACACGTCTTCGAACGGGACCTGCTTCTGGGCGCCCTTACCGGCGGTGAGCACCGGATCGTCGCTGACGTACATGCCGAACATCATCATCCGGGCCACCCAGAAGAACAGGATGTCGTAACCGGTGACGAGCACGCTGGTGGGATAGAACTTCGACAGCTCGGGGGTCGAGTCCGGCCAGCCCATCGTGGAGAACGGCCACAGACCCGAGGAGAACCAGGTGTCGAGCACGTCGGGGTCCTGCACCCAGCCCTCCGGTGCCTCCTCCCCGTGGCCCAGGCACACGATCTCGCCCTCGGGGCCGTACCAGATCGGGATGCGGTGACCCCACCACAGCTGCCGCGAGATGCACCAGTCGTGCATGTTGTCGACCCAGTCGAACCAGCGCGGTTCCTGGCTGGCCGGGTGGATCTTCACATCGCCTTCGCGCACGGCGTCGCCTGCGGCCTTGGCCAGGGTGTCGACCTTGACCCACCACTGCATCGACAGGCGCGGCTCGATCGGCTCGCCGGAGCGCTCCGAGTGACCGACCTGGTGCTTGTAGGGGAACTTGCGGCCGACGATGCGACCTTCGGCCTCGAGACGCTCGCGGATCTTCACGCGGGCCTCGAAGCGGTCCATGCCGTCGAATTCGGTTCCGCTGTCGGCGATCCGGCCGGACTTGTCCATGATCGTCGGCATCGGCAGGCCGTGGCGCAGGCCGAGTTCGAAGTCGTTGGGGTCGTGCGCCGGGGTGATCTTCACTGCGCCGGAACCGAATTCGGGGTCGACGTAGTCGTCGGCGACGATCGGGATCTGGCGGCCGGTGATCGGGTGATAGAGCGTGGTGCCGATGAGCGCCTTGTACCGCTCGTCGTCCGGGTGGACCGCGACGGCGGTGTCACCGAGCATCGTCTCCACGCGGGTGGTGGCCACGACGACGTGCGGCTCGTCGTCGTTCAGCGAGCCGAACCGCATGCTCACGAGCTCGCCGTCGACCTCCTTGTGATCCACCTCGAGGTCGGAGATACCGGTCTGCAGCACCGGCGACCAGTTCACCAGGCGCTCGGCGCGGTAGATCAGGCCCGAGTCGTAGAGCCGCTTGAAGATCGTCTGCACGGCGCGCGAGAGGCCGTCGTCCATGGTGAAGCGGTCGCGGCTCCAGTCGACGCCGTCACCGAGGCGACGCATCTGTCCCTGGATCTGCCCGCCGGATTCGCGCTTCCAGTCCCACACCTTGTCGATGAACAGCTCACGCCCGAAGTCCTCCTTGGACTTCCCGTCGACGGCGAGCTGCTTCTCCACCACCGTCTGCGTGGCGATGCCCGCGTGGTCCATGCCCGGCAGCCACAGCACCTCGTAGCCCTGCATCCGCTTGCGGCGGGTGAGCAGGTCCATGATCGTGTGGTCGAGCGCGTGGCCCATGTGCAAGGTGCCGGTGACGTTCGGCGGCGGCAGCACGATCGAGTACGGCGGCTTGCCGGAGGAGGCGTCGGCGGCGAAGTACCCGGCGTTTACCCAGCCCTCGTACAGGTCGGCCTCTACCTCGCTGGGGTTCCAGCTCTTGGGCAGGGCATCGGCACGATTACGCGAGTTGTCAGGGGCTGCGCTGGTCACGTCCCAATCCTAAGGGGAGCGGCAACCAGCTTTTTCCCCGCCTACCCGAGGACAAAAAAAGACGGAATCTTCGGTGGATGAGGGACACCGAAGACTCCGCCTACAGCACTGATCCTACCGGCGATTAACCCCGCCGAGCGGAATCCATATGGAATTCTCAGCTTCTGCACCGCGCTGGTCGGCAAGGCTTGTGACGCGCCACGACGACACGCGGAAACCCTTGTCCCCCAAGCCTCGAACCCGAAATATCCGGGTAACCACGGATTGCCGTTTTGTCCGTTTTACCGGACCCTGGAGAGGGTGACGCCCCCGCTCGATTCCTCGTCCCCCGTTTCCCCGTCGGCGCCGAAGATCATCACCCCGATCGCGCTGGTGGACCTGCGCGCGAGCGAGGTCGAAGAACTGCGCTACCCCAGCACCAGCGTGCTGGTCTTCGCCGGCGTGCCGGGCGCGGGAAAGTCCACCGCACTACATCGCTTCTTCGGCGCGGGCCCCGACGCCGAACATCCGGTGCGCACCGCGTCCGGTGCCCTGGTTCTCGACTCGAACCACACTCGCAATCGCCTGCGACACCGGTTGGGCTGGGCGCCGTATTCCCTGTGGCGCCCACTGGTCCACCTCGCGCACTACCGCGCGATCCGCGACGCGATCCGGGCCGGCGACGGACCGGTCGCCATCCACGACTGCGCGACCTTCCGCTGGAGCCGTCGCCTGATCGCCCGCTGGGCCGCGCAGGGCCGTCGCGAACTGCACATGGTGCTCATCGACGTGCCCCCGGAGCAGGCCAGATCCGGTCAGATCAGCCGAGGAAGAAGCGTCAACAGCGTTGCCTTCACGGGGCACTGCCGCCGCTGGGAAACGATGATGGATTCCCTCGGAGCCCGTGACTCCACCCTCGCGCCGGACCCACAACCGCTGTCCTCGACATCGGTGGTGATCATCGACCGTCCGACGCTGCACGCCGTGTCGCGCATCGCCTTCGACGCGGTCTGATCAGGGCACCAGCACGCTCAGCGCCCCCGGCATCGCCTGCACCGTCACCGGCAGCATCCCGGCCGGCTCACCGTCGGCCGCCGCGTACCCGCCCTCGGCGCTGACCGTGATCCGCCGGGCCCGATAACGCTTCGTCGCGGGATGGTCGATCCGTTTGCCCGCCGACAACGCGGGCAGCAACCGCGCCATCTCCAGCCGCGACACCGCACCGACCACCGTGATGTCGAGATAGCCGTCGTCGGCGAGTGCCTCTGGACACACCAGCATCCCGCCGCCGTAGGTGCGGGTGTTGCCGATCGGCGCCATCACCGCGTCGGTCAGGATCACCACGTGTGAGTCGGGTGGATTGTCGAGCGCACCGGGCGCCAGGCCGGACAACTCGATCCGGAACGGCAGTGTGTAGCCGCGCATGAGTTCGACGACAGCGGCGGCGGTGTAGCGGAGGGGTCCGCGGGGGTAGCGCATCTTGTTGGCGCGCAGGGTGACTCGTGCGTCGAACCCGGTTCCGACCACGGTCGCGAACCAGGTGGGTGTGAGGTCCGGCGATTCGATCCGCCCCAGGTCGATGGTCCGGACTCGACCACCCAGCACGATCTCGACGGCTGCCCTCGGGTCTCCGGTCGGTATGCCGAATTCGCGCGCCAGGTCGTTGCCGGTGCCCGCGGGCACCAGTCCGAGCGGCACCCCGCTGTGCGCGAGCGCGGCCAGCAGCACGTTCATCAGGCCGTCACCACCGACGCAGATCACCGCATCCGGCCGGTCCTGGCCCGCGACGAGCGCCCTGACCTGCGTCACCGACTCGTCCGCACTCGGGGCCCGCACCTCCACCACCTCGACACCGCGGGCCAGTAGTTCGGCCAGCACCGTCTCGGCGACACCGTCGCCGCGGCCCGCCCCGGAATGCGGGTTCGTGACAACCACCACACGCCGCACCGACTGTTCGCTCACGGCACCAGCTTCCCAGGATTGAGCACTCCGGTGGGGTCGAGTTCGCGCTTCACCGCGCGCAACACCCGAACCCCCAGGTCACCGATCTCGGCGCCCATCCACGGACGGTGGTCGGCGCCGACGGCGTGGTGGTGGGTGATGGTGCCGCCCGCGGCGACCATCGCGTCGCTCGCGGCGGATTTGGCGATGCGCCACTGCGCGATCGGATCGTCGAGCTGTTTGGCCACGACGGTGAAGTACAGCGACGCCCCGGTCGGGTAGGTGTGCGAGATGTGGCACATGACCAACGCGGGTGTGCCCTGCGCACCGAGCGCGTCCATCAGCGCGCCGGTGACCTTCACCTTGAGATTGGCCAGATTGGCCCAGCTGGTGGCGGTTTCGAGGGTCTCGCACAGCACGCCGACATCGAGCAGCGCGTCACGCATGTAGGGCGCGGCGAACCGACCGTGCTCCCACTGCCGTGCGGGTGCCTCGCCGAGCGCGGTGCCACCCGAGGCCGCGAGCAGGGCGCTCGCTTCTGCCGATCGGGCGGCGACATGAGCCTGGCTGCCCTCGAAGGTGGTGATGGCGAGACAACCCGAGACCGGGTTGCCGCCGACATCGGCGGAGCGCGCCAGGTTCAGGCCCGTCTCGGCCTCGTCGGACAAGCGCATCACCGTCGGCGCGGCGCCTGCCTGCACCACCGTGCGCAGCGCGGCGGCTCCGGTGGCGAAGTCGGGGAACGACCAGGCTTGGTAGCCAACGGTTTCCGGTACGGGGTGTACCCGCAAGGTGACCGAGGTGATGATGCCGAGTGCGCCCTCCGACCCGACGAACAACTCGCGCAGGTCGGGTCCGGCCGCCGACGCCGGGGCCCGACCGAGGTCGAGGGTGCCCTGCGGGGTCGCGATCACCAGACGTTCGACCATGTCGTCGAACCGGCCGTAGCCCGCCGACGCCTGACCCGACGACCTGGTCGCGGCGAACCCGCCGATGCTGGCGAATTCGAAACTCTGCGGAAAGTGCCCGAGCGAGAGCCCGTGCGCGCCGAGCAGCTCCTCGGCTTGCGGCCCGGTGAGTCCGGCGCCGAGGGTGGCGGTGCCGCTGGCCGGATCGACCGCGGTGAGGGTGTCGAGCCTGCGCAGATCGAGCGCGATCACGGTGTCGAACTGCCCGCGCACCGGATCCACGCCGCCGACCACGCTGGTTCCGCCACCGAACGGGACGACCGCGATGCCGTATTCGGCGCAGTACCCGAGCAGCGCGAGGACCTGGCGGTGGTCGGCGGGGAAAACGACGGCGTCGGGAGCGTCCTGCGGTGTGCTCGCGCGGCGGCGCAGCAGGTCGGGGGTGCTCTTGCCGCCCGCGTGTCGGAGCCGGTCGATGTCGTCGGTGGTGAGATGTTCGTCACCGACGATCCCGGCCAGGCCCGCCCGATCGGCGTCCGTGAGCGTGGTGGGGATCAGCGGCACCTCGTTCTCGTCACGGCGTGTGACCGGCTCACCCGAGATCCCGAACACCTGCGCGAGCAGGCCACGGATCTGCCCCGACAGCGGCTGATGACCGGCGGCGACGCCCCAGGCGTCCCACACCATGTTCGGCGCCAGGGTGGCAGACCCGGATTGTTCGTGTTGCGTCTCGACCATGCGTTACATAATGACATATAGTGTCAAGCAGTAACCAACGATATGTCCCAGAGTCGACATCCGTACCGCTGTCGGATGTCACTACCGGCCATTCGCGACGGCAACCCTGCTGGTCCGCTCGATACCCTTGGGCGATTCCAGCCCGACCACGGCGCTTCTGTCCCCGGCGCCACCGAACACACCGGCGGTGAAGCACGATGATCGATCTCGCGACCCACGCTGACCAGCTTTCGCCTACAGACATGGCGATTCTCGATGCCACGCGGGCCTGCGTCGTCGATTTCGGCGTTCGCCGAACCACGCTCACCGAGGTGGCGCGGCGAGCGGGTGTGAGCAGGCCGACGGTCTATCGGCGCTGGCCCGACACCGGGTCGCTGATCGCCGAGCTGCTGGTCCGTGAACTGCGCACGATCGTCGCCGAGACCATGCCCGACACCGGTCTCGGCCGGGATCGGCTGGTCCACGGCATCGTGTCGGGTGCGGCGGCGATGCGGTCGAACGCGGTGTTCGCCAAGATCTTCCGCACCGACACCGACCTGATGCTCACCTATGTGTTCGGCCGGTTGGGCCGCAATCAGCGCACGCTGATCGGGCTGTTCGCTTCCATGATCAAGCTCGGCCACAAGGACGGCTCGATCCGGGCGGGTGATGCCGAGCACATGGCCACCATGCTGCTGCTCATCACCCAGTCGGCGGTGCAGTCGGCGGGCACGGTGGAGTCGTTGCTGGCCGGTGCGGAGTTCGACGCCGAATTGTCCAGGGCTATCGAGGGTTATCTGCTCCCGCTACCCGACAAGGACTGTGATGACTCCTGACTCCTCTTCTCCCAGCGCCACTCTGAATGCGGCACGACGCACCACCGACCTCACCGCACTCGGCGAGAATCCCGAGGTCGACGTGGTGGTGATCGGCGGCGGCGTGACCGGAACCGGCGTCGCCCTCGACGCCGCCGCTCGCGGGCTGCGCACAATCCTGGTGGAGCGCAACGACTTCGCGTTCGGCACCAGCCGCTGGAGTTCGAAGCTGGTGCACGGCGGGCTGCGGTATCTGGCGAGCGGACGGGTCGGGATCGCGCACGAGAGCGCGGTCGAACGCGGCATCCTGTTGCGCACCACCGCACCGCATCTGGTGCGCCCGCTCCCCCAACTCGTACCGTTGCTGCCCGGCATCAAGCTGGCCCAGAGTTCGCTCATCCGCGCAGGGTTCGCCGCGGGCGACGCGCTGCGGATCGCGGCGCACACCTCCGTCGACACCTTGCCGCGCTCGCGCCGGGTGGCGGCCGCCGAGGCACTGCGCTTGGCGCCGACCGTGCGGCGCGACGGGCTGCGCGGCGGCCTGCAGGCGTGGGACGGTCAGCTCGTCGACGATGCCCGCTTGGTCGTCGCCTTGGCTCGCACCGCGGCCTCGGCGGGCGCGACGGTTCTCACCCGCGTGGAAGCCGTCACCGCCACGGGTGATTCGGTCCAGCTGCGCGACACCCTTTCCGGCGAGACCTTGACCGTCCGAGCGCGCGCGGTCGTGAACGCCACCGGCGTGTGGGCGGGCGAGGTCGACCACAGCATCGAGCTGCGGCCCAGCCGCGGCACCCACCTCGTCTTCGACGCCGCGGCCTTCGGTGGGCTCAGCGCCGCGCTGACGGTGCCGGTACCGGGCAGCATCAGCCGGTTCGTCTTCGCGCTGCCCGCCGCGCACGGCCGCGTCTACCTCGGCCTCACCGACGAGGACGCGCCAGGCCCGATCCCCGACGAGCCGCAGCCCACCGAGGCCGAGATCGACTTCCTGCTCGACACCATCAATACCGCCCTGCGGGAACCGTTGACTCGCTCCGATATCCGCGGCAAGTTCGCCGGCCTGCGCCCACTGCTCAAAACCGCCGACGACAGCACCGCCGACATCTCCCGCGAGCACGCGGTCCTCACCGCCCCGGACGGTCTGATCACCGTCGTCGGCGGCAAGCTCACCACCTACCGCCAGATGGCCCAGGACGCGGTCGACGCGGCGGTGGCGCAGTCAGCGCTCACGGCCGGTCCCTGCCGCACCGCCCAGCTCCCCCTCGTCGGCGCGGTCTCCGGAGCCGCCCGCGACCGCATCGACGCCCCGCCTGTCCTCATCGAGCGCTACGGCAGCGAAGCGAGCCACATCGTCTCCACCTGGCTCGCCGATCCCGCCCTCGCCGCACCGGTCGCCCCCGGAATCGACGTCACCGCGGCCGAATTCGACTTCGCCATCACCCACGAGGCCGCCCTCACCATCGACGACCTCCTCGACCGCCGCACCCGCATCGGCCTGATTCCCACTGATCGCGAAGTCGCCACCCCCGCGGCCGAAGCCGCCTTCGCCAGGCACGCCGCGATCACCCACTGAGCCGCTGCGGGTTGGGCCACGAGCGCCGTCAGTCGAATCTCCATGTCGCGAGCTCGGCCCGCATGCACGCGCGAGGCCATTCGTCGAGGCCGTGGGCTGTTTCGGCGGCGCGGATCGCGCGCAGGCCCGGCGGCTCGTCCGCCACGGGGATGTAGGCGAAGCCGAGGCGTTCGTAATACGGCCCGTTCCAGGGAACTTCGGCGAAAGTCGTAAGCGTGATCTCGTGGAGGTCGTGGTCTTTCGCCCACCGCACCGCGTGGTCGATCAATCGCTTGCCGATCCGCGCGCCCGCGTGGGCCGGGTCGACGGAGACCTGGTCGATGTGGGGCTGACCGTCGACGAGGCCGAGAACCAGGTAACCGACCGGGTGCTCGTTGTCGTCCGGCCACACCCACGCGCGCCCTTCGAGGACGAAGGCCCGCAACACCTCCCGCGGCGGCGGGTCGTCCTCGGCGATCGCGATCATGCCCACCTCGCCGAACGGCGCGCCCGCCCGCCGCTCGATCTCCTGCAGGTCCGCGATCTCCTCCTCGCGCGCGAGCCGAGCAGGTCCACCGGCCACCGGGGTGGCGACGATCCCGTTGAGCAGCGCGCGGAGAGCCCAGCGCGCCCGGACGTCACCGGCGGTGTGGGTGGCGCGCTCCACCGACTCGGCGGCGATATGTCGGTAGATCAGATCGACGGCCAAGGTGGCGGTCGCGGGGGTGAGGCCGCCTTCACGCAGGAGGGTGCGCACCTGCTCGATCAGGCCGAGGGCGTGCTCGGTGGTCGGGAACCGGCCGAAGGTGACGAGCGCGAGACCGTCGTGGCTACCGAGGGCCTCGATCGCGGCCTCGACCAGCTGGGTCAGCCGCGCACGCCAGTCGCCCCCGGTGGGCACCGGGACCTGGGACAGGACGCGATCGAGCATGCCGGTCAGCAGGTCGTCGCGATGGGCGACGTAGACGTAGAGCGAAGCGGCGCCGGTGTCGAGTTCCTTGGCGACCCTGCGCATGGTGAGCGCGGCCGAACCTTCGGTGTCGAGGATGTGCAATCCGGTCTCGATGACGAGATCGCGGCTCAAGGGCACTTTCGCCGGTCGGGCCCGGCGGCTGACGGGTGCGGCGTTCATGCGCCGATCCTACGCGTCCGACGAACAACGTTTGGCACGAACGTTGTTCGAAGTTCACCTTCGAACCTTATCCCCGGGCGCCCGGCCATCTATGCTGGCGGCGGAAAGCTAGGTCGCGGTCTGACGCACAGCGGGGGTCGGCCGAGGCGGCGGAAAAGGCCAGTCCGACAAGGAGGCGTTGATGCACGCGCATTCGTCCACCGTGGCCATCGTGCCGGGGACCGGGATCGTCGCCAGATTCGGCGATGTCGTCGTCTATCTGGCCGGGGAGACGCCGTCGACCGATCGGTTACTCGGCGCGGTGGAAACCGTCGCCAACAACACCGCAGCGAGCGCACCCGGTGCGGCATTGGCTCAGCGTCTGGCGGGCGTGGTGTTCGGCGGAGCTTCTGCCCCACCGCCTTTCGGTGTACTCGCCCCGACCGCCGACGGCATGCTGATCCTGCTGCGCGGCGCGGTGATCGCCGAGATCTCCGGCGCGGAGGGCAACCGCCGCCTCGCCGGCGACCGGGCCTTCACCTGGGTCGACGAGATCATCCGTGAACCGGTCCGCCGGATCGCGGTCGGCGCCGAGATGGCCGACCCCACCAGCGCCAATCCGCGCACCGACCTCCGCGCGGGCATCGTCACCGGCAACGGTTTCGTGCTCAACCTGGGCCGACGTCGCAATCCCCCGCCCCGCCGGGTCGAATCCGTCGACGAGCCCGCACCCACCGAGGCCACCGGCTTCCAAGCCCTTCGCGCCCCGACCTCGCGGCCCACCGACACCGGCGACGCGCTCCCGCCCACCGCCGGGTTCCCTGCACCGACGCCCGAAAAACCCGCGACCTCGGGTTTCCAGCCCGATGCGGGCCGACCCGACAGCGAAACGGTGAGCACGGGCAGCCGACCGAGCACCGGCGACGGTGCCACCGTGAGCACCGGCCCGCGCAACTCCCCCACCGCCGACGCGCCCCGCGCCTGGTCCCAACCACTCGATGCCGCCAAACGCCCCGAACCGGTCGCGTTGAGCAAAGGCGCGGCGCCCCACAGCAGTTCGCGTGGCGCACTGGTCACCGAAGAAGGGCTGAGCTACCCACTGGACCGGCCCTACGTCCTCGGCCGCAATCCCTCGGGAGAAGAATCGGTACGCGCTTCCGCGGCGACGCCGATACTGATCGAGCGCGATCGGCTCGTCTCGCGGGTCCATGCCTTCGTCGCCCCCGACCGTGGCAAGGTATTCGTCCGCGAGGCCCCCGCGACCTCCGGAACGTTCTTCGCCGCCCCCGACAGCGAACGCTGGTCTCGCGTCGGCACCCTCCCGATCGAATTGCAACCGGGATGGCGCCTGCGGATCAACGACTTCCTGCTGACCTACTGCGTGTAAATCACTTTCTACGGATCACTCACCGACCATCCCGACGCCCGTGCATCCAGCTCCACGGGCGTCGGATCGCGAATCGGCTCAGGCCTCGAGGGCGTCGAGCAGGGCCGCGCGCTGACGAGCACCGAGGCCACCGATACGGCGATCTTCGGGAATCTCGGCCTGATCCATCAGCTTGGCGGCCTTGACCGGACCAACGCCCGGCAGTGCCTTGATCACGGCAGCGACCTTGGTCTTTTTCACCAGGTCATCGCTGTCGGCTTTCTTGAGCAGATCGGCGACGGTGACCTTGCCCTCCTTCACCTTGCCGATCAGTTCCGAGCGCGCCTTGCGCACGGCAGCCGCTTTGGCCAACGCCTCGGTGCGCTGTTCGGCGGTCATCGTAGGCAGTGCCATGTCTCCTCCGCTTCCACTCGTCACTCGAACATCTGATTGACGGACCGAGTAAACAGCACGAAATCGGCAGCACCAGTCCGACACACCGCGAGGATACGCCGATGAGTTTTGCGTGCCGAACCCGTCGTAATCAATGAAGGCCCGGGAAGACGGACCAAACGGACGAAAAGACCGACCGGTTCGGGCCGGAGTAACACCCCGATGACCAGCAACGACACATCATCAGAAGCACTTTTACGGGATCAAGGTTCAACGGCGAACCACGGAGGACCAACGAAGCTCCTCGGCCCCGGGCGCGACCGATTCTCGAACGGTCGTCACCGTCTCCCGTTCCGCTCCGTCAACAGCTACACAGTTGTGCGCCAGACATTTTCAGCGCCTTCGGATCGAGTAATTCGGGCCCGCGGGTGTTCTCCCCCCGCTCGATGCGCAACAATGACGCGACCCGGCGAACCCTTTTGCTACCTGGAGTTGCGATGCGCGAGGAACACCCGCTCGATCACGAGGTCACCGCACTGCCTGTGCGGGTGGAACGGGCCAGGCGCCGCATCGCCTATCAGTCCGATCCGGCCCTGACCGACGCGCTGTCCGAAGACGAGTTGAGCGCCGAGCGCGAACTCGCCGAGAAGATCCGCACCTACGAGCGCGACCAGCGCTGGAAGCAGATCAAGGCCGCCTCCTCGCACGCCGACCGCTTGCGTGACACCACCGCGGAGCTCGAGCGCGCCGAGATGTCGGACCTGATGCTGGCCCGCAAGGCCATCGCCGCGCAACGCCGCGAGTCCAACCCACGCGCTCGCCTCGCCTCGCTCTATCAGCACCGCACCTGGTCGCTGCGGGCGCTGGCAGGCGTGGTCATCACGGGCATGCTGTGGTCGGCGGTGAACGTCCAGCACAACATCGCCCCGGGCGGGCCCACCGATCCGCTCTACTGGGCCAGTTTCGGCCTGGAGGCGATGATCAGCGTGTGCCTGATCATCATCATGATCGGCACCACGCGGGTGGCCGAGTGGGGCGTGATGGGCAATCGCAACCAGGTGCTGATCGCCGAGCTGTTCCTGCTCACGCTGACCATCGCCCTCAACACCTATCCCCACCTGAGCGCACAGCACTGGTACGACGCCGCTGTGCACGCGGTGGCCCCGGTGATGATCGGTGTCGCACTGCTCATCCACAATGCCGCCAGCGCCCGCTACAGCACCGCGATCGTCCGTGCCAGCGCGGAGATCCCGGCAGACGAGGCCGACAACCTCCTCGCCGCGCCGAGCATGGGTAACCCGGCCGCCACCTAGCATCCACCGACACACAGCGAAGGGCCCCTCCGGATCAGATCCGAAGGGGCCCTTTGCCGTTGGTTTGTTACGCCGACTTCTCGCGACGCTCGGGACGCTGCGCCTTACGCGGCACGATCGTCGGAAGGACGTTGTGCACGACGGTGTCGCCGTTCACGACCACCTTGGCGACGTCGTCACGGCCGGGGATGTCGTACATCACCGGCAGCAGGACCTCTTCCATGATGGCGCGAAGGCCACGAGCACCGGTGCCGCGCAGGATCGCCTGATCGGCGATCGCCTCGAGGGCGTCGGTGGTGAACTCGAGGTCGACGCCGTCCATCTCGAACAGGCGAACGTACTGCTTGACCAGTGCGTTCTTCGGCTCGGAGAGAATGGTGACCAGCGATTCCTTGTCCAGGTTCGTCACCGAGGCGACGATGGGCAGGCGGCCGATGAACTCGGGGATCAGACCGAACTTGATCAGATCCTCCGGCATCACGTCGGCGAAGTGGTCATCGGTGTCGACCTCGGCCTTGGAGCGCACCTCGGCGCCGAAGCCGATGCCGCGGTGACCGGTGCGGTCGGAGATGATCTTCTCCAGGCCCGCGAAGGCACCCGCGACGATGAACAGCACGTTGGTGGTGTCGATCTGGATGAACTCCTGGTGCGGGTGCTTACGACCGCCCTGCGGCGGCACACTCGCCTGGGTGCCCTCCAGGATCTTCAGCAGCGCCTGCTGCACACCCTCGCCCGAGACATCGCGGGTGATCGACGGGTTCTCGCTCTTGCGGGCGATCTTGTCGACCTCGTCGATGTAGATGATGCCGGTCTCGGCGCGCTTGACGTCGTAGTCGGCGGCCTGGATCAGCTTCAGCAGGATGTTCTCGACGTCCTCACCGACATAGCCGGCCTCGGTGAGCGCGGTGGCGTCGGCGATGGCGAACGGCACGTTCAGCATCTTGGCCAGGGTCTGCGCGAGGTAGGTCTTGCCGCAACCGGTGGGGCCGAGCATCAAGATGTTCGACTTCATCAGTTCGACAGCCTCACCGCGGCTGTCGCGGCCCTTGTCGCCTGCCTGGATGCGCTTGTAGTGGTTGTAGACCGCGACGGCGAGGGTCCGCTTGGCGGTGTCCTGGCCGATCACGTAGTTCTCCAGGAAATCCCGGATCTCCGAAGGCTTGGGCAACTCGTCGAGCTTCACTTCGCTCGACTCGGCCAACTCTTCTTCGATGATCTCGTTGCACAGATCGATGCACTCGTCGCAGATATAAACCCCAGGGCCCGCGATGAGCTTCTTGACCTGCTTCTGGCTCTTTCCGCAGAACGAGCACTTCAGCAGATCGCCGCCGTCTCCGATGCGCGCCATCTCGTAGGTCCCTACTTCCTTGTCCGAGTGCGACCGTCGTCCCCCGATTGGGCCGGAAATACGTCTCGGTGCCGTCAATCAGAGCAATGGTCCCTGAGTCGACCGTACCTGTTGTGCGCGAATGAGGTCGACAACTCGCGCATGTTCGTCGTGAGTGCTGTGCGGGTCCTCACCATTGTGAGCCACCGCGGGTGAAAAAGCCGGGCCCGCCGCCCAGATCAGGACAGCGAGCCCGGGCGTGTCACTTCTGTCCGCTGAGCTTGCGGTAGTCGAAGACCTGATCGATGATGCCGTATTCCTTGGCTTCCTCGGCGGTCAGGATCTTGTCGCGATCGGTGTCCTTGCGGACCTGCTCCTCGGGCTTGCCGGTGTGGCGCGAGATGGTGACTTCCATCAGACGACGCATCCGCTCGATCTCGGCCGCGGCGATCTCGAGGTCGGACACCTGACCCTGCACACCGCCGGAGGACGGCTGGTGGATCAGGATGCGCGCGTTGGGCAGTGCGGCACGCTTACCGGGGGCGCCTGCGGCCAGCAGCACCGCGGCGGCCGAGGCGGCCTGACCCAGGCAGACCGTGACCACGTCGGGGCGCACGTACTGCATGGTGTCGTAGATCGCCATCAGCGCGGTGAACGAGCCACCGGGCGAGTTGATGTACATGGTGATGTCGCGGTCGGGGTCCTGGGACTCCAGCACCAGCAGCTGCGCCATGATGTCGTTCGCCGAGACGTCGTCGACCTGGTTGCCCAGGAAGATGATGCGCTCCTCGAACAGCTTGTTGTACGGGTCGGAGGTCTTGACGCCGAACGAAGTCTGCTCGGTGAACTGCGGCAGGATGTAGCGCGACTGCGGGTTGGCGGCAGCAGTGCCGCCCAAGCCTGCGCGCGGGTCGATCAGATTGGCCATCTTGGTCTCCAAGCTTGTCTCGAGTGTGATGGGGCGCGGCCTGCGCTACTTCGCCTGGTTCGCGTGGGCGACCACGTGGTCGATGAAGCCGTATTCCAGGGCTTCCTTCGCCGTGAACCAGCGGTCGCGGTCCGCGTCCTCGGTCACCTGCTCCACCGACTTGCCGGTGTGCAGCGACTGCAGTTCGTTGAGCTCACGCTTGGTGTGGGCGAACTGCTCGGCCATGATCGCGATGTCGGCGGCCGAACCACCGATACCCGCCGAGGGCTGGTGCATCATGATCCGGGTGTGCGGCAGCGCGAAACGCTTGCCCTTGGTGCCCGCGGTCAGCAGGAACTGCCCCATCGACGCCGCCAGGCCCATGCCATAGGTGGCGATGTCGCACTCGGCGAACTGCATCGTGTCGTAGATGGCCATGCCCGCGGTGACCGAACCGCCGGGCGAGTTGATGTAGAGCGCGATGTCCTTGGTCGCGTCCTCGGCTGTGAGCAGCAGGATCTGCGAGCAGATCTTGTTCGCGATGTCATCGTCGACCTGGCTACCCAGGAAGATGATGCGCTCACGCAGCAGACGCTCGTACACAGAATCACTGAGGTTGAGACCAGCAGTAGTGGCTGTCATGACCCCTGCCTGGTTGATTGTCACGGATACCTGCCTTCTCTTCTCACCGATTGCTACGGCCATACGAATACGGTTCGTCGTCACAAACACTAACGAAGCAGGGCGGCACCGAACTCCCGGTACCGCCCTTCTTCGCTCACAGCGCAATCAAATCACGCCGCCGAAACCTACTCAGCAGCGGCTTCGTCCAGCTCGATTTCAGCGGAATCCGCAGGGTCACCGAACATTTCGGAGGTGTCGACCACGTTGCCGTCGGAGTCGGTAACCTTCACCTGACCGACAACTCCGGCCAGCGCCTTGCCGCGTCGCACGTCGGCGAAGACCGCGCCGAGCTGGCCCGCCTGCTGCACCTGCTGGATGAACTGCTCCGGCGACATGCCGTAACGCTGTGCCTGGAACAGGATTCGCTCGGTCAGCTCCTGCTGGCCGACCTGGGTGTTCTCGGCCTCGGCGATGGCGTCGAGCAGCAGCTGGGTCTTCACCGACTTCTCGGCGGCTTCCTGGGTGTCCTTGTCGAACTCCTCGCGGGAGGAGCCCTGCGCCTCGAGCGCCTCGGCCAGCTTGGCCTCGTCGTGGTCGAAACCGTGCACGGCGTCGTGGACCACGGCGTCGACCTCGGCCTTGACGACGGCCTCCGGCAGCGGGACCTCGACGGTCTCGAGCAGGCTGTCGAGCACCTTGTCGCGGATCGCACCGGCCTGCTCGACCTTCTTGACGCGCTCGACGCGGCCCTTCAGGTCTTCCTTGAGCTCGTCGATGGTGTCGAACTCACTGGCCAGCTGGGCGAACTCGTCGTCGGCCTCGGGCAGCTCGCGCTCCTTGACCGACTGCACGGTCACGGTGATGAGGGCTTCCTTGCCCGCGTGGTCGCCGGCGACCAGGGTGGAGGTGAACTCGGCGGACTCGGCGGCCTTCAGGCCGATGACCGCCTCGTCGAGACCCTCGATCAGCTGACCCGAACCGACCTCGTGCGACAGGCCGGTGGTGGCCGCCTCGGGGACGTCCTCACCGTCGACGGTCGCCGACAGGTCGATCGACACGAAGTCGCCATCGGCCACGGCGCGCTCGACACCGGTGAGGGTGCCGAAGCGCTGACGCAGCGAGGTGAGCTGCTCCTCGATGTCGTCGTCGCCGATGGTGAAGGAATCGACACTCACCTCGATGCCCGAGTAATCGGGCAGGGTGATCTCGGGGCGCACGTCGACCTCGGCGGTGAACGCGAGCTCTTCGCCGTCTTCGATCTTGGTGATCTCGATCTCGGGCTGGCCGATGACCTTGACCTCGGTGGCCTGCACGGCCTCGGCGTAGCGGGCGGGCAGCGCGTCGTTGACGACCTGCTCCAGCACGGCGCCACGGCCGACACGGGTCTCGATCAGCTTGGCCGGAGCCTTGCCGGGACGGAAGCCGGGGATCTTGACCTGCTGCGCCAGCGCCTTGTACGCCTTGTCGAAGTCGGGCTTCAGCTCCTCGAAGGGCACCTCGACGTTGATCCGGACCCGGGTCGGGCTCAGCTGCTCGACGGTGCTCTTCACGGACATACTCCTTGGTTCGTAGTTCATGGTGGTGTCCCCACAAGGGGCGTCGCGCCATAGTCAGGCACGGCTAAGCCAGGTGCGGCGCATAAAGCGCATCCCGACCAGGGTAGTTGACCGCCTGCGCGGTCGCGCAATCGGTGTTTGGTTGAGGGTGCCGCTAGCGGCCGACCTGCACGGCGTCGGTCACGAAGACCAACGTCTCGTTCGGCGGCACACCGTTGCCGCCTTCGCCGTAGCCGAGGTTCGGCGGCACGATCAGCAGCCTGCGGGTGCCCTGCTGTACGCCGATCAGACCCTCGTCCCAGCCCTGGATGACCTGGCCGCTACCGAGGGTCAGCCCGAACGGCTTGCCGCGCTGGAAGGAGCTGTCGAGTACCTGCTTGTCCGACCAGGTGACCAACTCGTAGTTCATGGTCAGCGGCTGGCCGGCTACCGCGCCGGGCCCGGTGCCGACCACCAGATCCTTGACGATCAAGGTCTTGGGCGGATCGCAGGTCTCGGGGATGGTGATCTTGGGTGCCTCGCCGAAACCGCCGCTGACCTTCACGTCGTCGGCGGTGCATTCGAGACCCGTGCTCGCGGGATTTCCGCCGACCGAGCTCGAGCTCGGCGAGCTGGTCGAATCCGCGTCGGAGCCGCAGGCCGCTGTCGTGATCGCGGCAGCCGCGACGAGTCCGATTCCGATGATCCTGCCGAGAGAATGCATGGCCCGCACAGTAATCGACTGTCGTAGCCGGGGCGGAAACCGGCACGACGGTAGGCTCGGCGGTGCGATTCCCCACCGGGTGTCACCGGTCCTCGATCGGCGCCCGTGCATGCCCCGCGGCGCGGACGGCGCTGCGAACTCACCGATTTCGAGGAGAGTCCGCGATGACCGGGAACACTTTGGGCGACACCGCCGCCGACAACGTGGGAGACGGCCGGGGCGAGACCATCGCTCCCACGCCCTACGTCCTCACCGACGCACCCGGTCCGCTCTCGCGCGCCGAGCTCGTCGCGGTCGACGCGTGGTGGCGGGCGTCGAACTATCTAGCGGTCGGCCAGATCTACCTGATGAGCAATCCGCTGCTGCGCACCCCGCTGGTCGCCGAGGACATCAAGCCACGCCTGCTCGGCCACTTCGGCACCGTGCCCGGCCTGAATCTGGTGTGGGCCCACGCCAACCGGGTGATCCGGGATCGCGGCCTGAACGCGGTATACGTCGCAGGCCCCGGGCACGGCGGGCCGGGTCCCAACGCCTGCGCGTGGCTCGAAGACGCCTACACCGAACTCGAGCCCGATATCCCGCGCGACGTCGACGGTATGCGCAGATTCTTCCACCGGTTCTCCTTCCCCGGCGGCGTGCCGAGCCACTGCGCGCCGGAGACGCCGGGGTCGTTCCACGAGGGCGGTGAGCTCGGCTACAGCCTGCTGCACGCCCACGGCGCCGCCCTGGACAACCCCGATCTCATCGTGTTCTGCGTGGTCGGCGACGGCGAGGCCGAAACCGGGCCACTCGCGGGCAGCTGGCACGCGAACAAATTCCTCAACGCGGGCCGCGACGGTGCGGTGGTGCCGATCCTCGCGCTCAACGAGTACAAGATCGCCAATCCGACGATCCTCGCCCGCATCCCGGAGGCAGAGCTGGTCGAACTGCTGCGCGGCTACGGTTACGAGCCGCTGATCGTCTCCGGCGACGACCCCGCACCGGTCCACCAGGCGATGGCCGACGCGATGAACACCTGCCTGGACCGGATCGCACAGTTCCAGCGGGCCGCCCGCGACGACGGTGACACGAAACGTCCCCGCTGGCCGATGATCGTGATGCACACGCCGAAAGGCTGGACCTGTCCCCCGGTGGTCGACGGCAAACAGGTCGAGGGCACCTTCCGCGCCCATCAGGTGCCGCTGCCCAGCGCGCGCACCGACCCCGAACACCGGCGGGTGCTGGAGTTGTGGTTGCGGTCGTATCGGCCGGAGGAGCTGTTCGACCACGACGGGCGGCCGGTGCCTGCCTTGGTGGAGCAGGTCCCCGCACGTCCGATGAGCCTGAATCCCGTCGCGAACGGCGGCTTGCTGATTCGCGATCTCGACCTGCCCGATTGGCGCGACTACTGCGTGGATGTCGTGGCGCCGGGCGCGGGTCAGCACGAGGCGACCAGGGTGCTCGGCGGCTGGCTGCGCGATGTCACCGCCCGCAATCCGCACAACTTCCTCACCTTCGCTCCCGACGAACTGGCCAGCAACCGGCTGCAGGACATCCTCGAGGTGACCGGGCGCGACTGGCAGGAAGAAGTCGGGCGCTGGGATGTCGACCTCTCGACGGTGGGTCGCGCGGTCGAAGTGCTCTCCGAGCACATGTGCGAGGGCTTGCTGGAGGGTTACCTGCTGACGGGCCGCCACGGCGTCTTCACCTGCTACGAGGCGTTCATCCACATCGTCGACGCCATGTTCAACCAGCACGCCAAATGGCTCGACGCCAGCCTGAAGGTGCCGTGGCGGCGCAAGATCCCCAGCCTGAACTACCTGCTCACCTCGCACGTGTGGCGCCAGGACCACAACGGGTTCACCCATCAGGATCCCGGTTTCCTCGATGTGGTGGCGAACAAGAGCCCCGATATCGTGCGCGTGTATCTGCCGCCGGATGCCAATACCCTGCTGTCGACCTACGACCACTGCCTGCGGTCGCTGCACTACGCGAACGTGGTCGTGGCAGGCAAACAGCCGGGGCCGGACTGGCTTTCGGCCGAGGAGGCGGGGCTGCACTGCACGCGCGGCCTCGGGATCTGGGAGTGGGCGTGTCACAACGACGACCTCGGGACCACGCCCGATGTGGTGCTGGGGTGCGCGGGCGACGTGCCGACCCTGGAAACCCTGGCGGCGGTGGCGATTTTGCGAGATCGGCTGCCGGACTTACGAATTCGGTTCGTCAATGTCGTCGACCTGATGCGCATGCTGCCCGCCGACGAACACCCGCACGGCCTGCCCGATGCCGAGTTCGACGCCCTGTTCACCACCGACCGCCCGGTGATCTTCGCCTTTCACGGGTACCCGTGGCTGGTGCACCGGCTCACCTACCGCCGCACCAATCACGCCAACCTGCACGTGCGCGGTTACAAGGAGAAGGGCACCACGACCACCCCCTTCGACATGGTGATGCTCAACGATCTCGACCGCTTCCATCTGGTGCTCGATGTGATCGACCGCGTGCCCGGACTGCGCGAACGGGCGGCGGGTCTGCGCCAGGAGATGGTCGACGCCCGGTTGATCGCGCGCCGCTGGACCCGCGAGCAGGGCGCCGACATCCCGGTCGTCGCCGATTGGGTCTGGCCCGACTCAGCGATCCCCACCACGGGGTAACGCGGTTGCGGCGCGGGCCCGCCCTACACGACGATGGAGGGGATATGACCGAACCCCGCCGCACCGACCTACTCCCCCGCGACCGCCGCGATCTGACCGGACCGTTCGACGTGATCGGCGACGTCCACGGCTGCCGCAGTGAACTGGAGACCTTGCTCGGTGAACTCGGCTACACCGTGGACCGCGACGACCGCGGTCGTCCGATCGGCGCCTCCCATCCCGACGATCGCACCGTGGTCTTCGTCGGCGACCTCGTCGACCGGGGTCCCGACACTCCGGGCGTGCTGCGCCTGGCGATGGGGATGGTGGCCGCGAAAACCGCGCTGTGCGTCACCGGCAACCACGACCACAAGCTGATGCGCGCCCTCGACGGCCGCAACGTCCGCATCGCGCACGGCCTCGAACAGTCGCTGTCCCAGCTGGCGGACGAAGACCTCGAGTTCCGCACCGCCGCACACACTTTCCTGCGCGGCCTGCCGAGCCACTATCTGCTCGATCGCGGCAAGCTCGTCGTCGCCCACGCCGGTCTCCCGGAAAGCCTGCACGGCAGCACCTCCGGCCGAGCCCGCTCCTTCGCCCTCTACGGCGCCCCCACCGGCGAACAGGACGAACACGGCTACCCCATCCGCTACGACTGGGCCCAGGACTACCGTGGCACCCCCACCGTCCTCTACGGCCACACCCCGGTGCCCACCCTCACCTGGGTCAACAACACTCTCTGCCTCGACACCGGCGCCGTCTTCGGCGGCACCCTCTCCGCCCTGCGCTACCCCGAGCTGACCACGACCTCGGTCCCCGCCGAACAGGTCTGGAGCGAACGCGCGGGCATCACCCCGACCGTCTGATGGGCCCTAACCCTCGCCGCGCTCCTTCTTGATCTTGCGCCAGCCACCCGCCCGGTTGTCGGTGATGATCTGTTTCAGCATCGTCGACAGCGCTCGTTCGTTGAGGGCCTGGCCCTCGTAGACAGCGACCGTACGGGCGGTTTTGTTGTCGTGACCACCGGTGATGATGTGGTCGGGGTCGGGGACTATCGCGCCGTCGTAGAGGAAGATGTTGACGTGCGTCTTGGCGGCGAGCAGCGCGCAGATATTGCCGTCGAGCACGAAGTAGGGCTGGATTCGACGTTTGACCGTCTCGGTGACCGCCGGGTCGGCGGCGTGGACGAGCTCGCGCACCTGGCGACAGATTCCCTGCTGCCAGACGGGCAGCGCGTCGATGTAGGCGTCGACTCGCGGATCGGCGACATAGGTCATCGACCGATCCTGACACATCGGATGTCGCCGTCCGACTAGGTCGGACCAGCGGTTTCTCACCAGGCGACAGGTTCGGCGGTCACGGATCGTCGCCGAATCGTCAACGCCGAATCCGGGTGTGACGTGCGGATTCGGACCCGGAGGGGCCTACCATCAGCAGCGGACGACCCGACTCATCGATGAGGAGAGGTTCATGCGCCGTACATTTCTCGCACTGTCCGTACTCGCTCCGCTCATGGTCAGCGGTGTCGCGAGCGCCGATCCGGCACCCGTGGGAACGGGGTCGTTGACGGTGTGGACGTTCACCGGCCGGGAGCCGATGCCGGTGAATCGGGCCGATATCGAGGTCACGCCGTGCGATGCGAAGCAGGTGGTCGCCACGCTGGTCAGCGGGGCCGACGGGCGGGCCACGGTGGCACTGCCGGTGGGCTGCTACGAAGCCGAGGTGGTGACCGTGCCCGGCGGCTGCGGGTTGGCCGTCACGGAGCCGGTCAGGGTCACCGTGGCAGCGGGCACCGAGGTGCGGGCGGACTTCCGGTTCGGCTGCGCCTGAGTCGACGTCAGTCCTTCGGGCCGCCTGCCACATAGATGACCTGACCCGACACGAAGCCGGCGCCCTCGCTCGCGAAGAACGAGGCGGTGTTGGCGATGTCGTCGGGCGTGCCGACCCGGTTGACCGGGATCTGCGCGGCGGCAGCCGCTTTGAACGCCTCGAACTCGACGCCGACGCGGGCGGCCGTCGCGGCGGTCATCTCGGTTTCGATGAAGCCGGGAGCGATCGCGTTGGCGGTGACGCCGAATTTGCCGAGTTCGAAGGCGAGAGTCTTGGTGAAGCCCTGCATGCCCGCCTTGGCCGCGGAATAGTTGGCCTGGCCGCGATTGCCGAGCGCCGAGGTGCTCGACAGGTTGACGATGCGACCGAACTTCGCCTCGACCATGTACTTCTGCACGGCGCGGGTCATCAGGAAGGCGCCGCGCAGGTGCACGTTCATGACGGTGTCCCAGTCGTCTACCGACATCTTGAACAGCAGGTTGTCGCGCAGCACGCCCGCGTTGTTGACCAGCACGGTCGGCGAGCCGAGTTCGGCGGCGATCCGCTCCACCGCGGCGGCGACCGCCGCTTCGTCGGCCACATCGGCACCGACCGCGAGAGCTTCGCCCCCGGCTGATGCGATGGTGGCGACGGTGCCCGCGCAGGCGGCTTCGTCGAGATCGAGCACGGCGACGGCATATCCGTCGGCAGCGAGCTTGACCGCGACCGCGGCACCGATGCCACGGGCGGCTCCAGTGACGATCGCGACCTTACGTTGCGTGGACATCCGTCTCCTACAAGCCTGAGCTGGGCGAATGGTGATGGTCGGGGTGACAGGATTTGAACCTGCGACCCTCCGCTCCCAAAGCGGGGGAATCGCCCCGAGGTCAGAGGGTACAGCAGGTGGTCGTGTGCGTCCTACGTGCAACATCTCGACGTGGTCAGTGCATGACGATGCCGGGCGGCAGCTTGGCCGCATCCCCGCTTCGTGCGATCTCACTGAGCCGGATAGCGATCTCACGATCACGCCCGGCGACCATATGCATGTACCGCGATGCCGCCTGATCCGAGGAATGGCCGGCGCGCTTCTTGAGGTCGGCCAGGGTTGCCCCCGATGCCGCCGCGAGCGATTGCCCGGTGTGGCGAAGGTCGTGGAACGTCCCGGTGAAACCGACCTTCTTCTTCGCGCGGTTGAACGCCTGCGAGATCGCGTTGCCCCGCATCGGTGCGCCGTCCCGGCCGACGAAGAATCGTTCAGGCCCGGCGAATTCTTCGGCGTGCTTGCGCACCCACGGAATGATGTGCGGCGGTATGGCGATCGGTCGACCACCAGCATCTGTCTTCGGGTCCTTGTCGAACGCGAGATCGGATTCGAGCATCTCGACCCGGTTGCGGATCACCCACGCAGTTGCTGAATCAATGTCGACAAAGGCCGATTGCAGAGCGCACAGCTCACCGCGCCGGATTTCACACCAAGCCGCCATCAGCACAGCCGCGCGGTACCGCGGAGGGATCGCCTCCACCAGCTGTTCAATCACCGCGGGAGTGGCGATCGGCCGTTCCTTCGCCCTGTCGGCGCCAGCACCCCGAATCTGGCAAGGGTTGGAGGCGACAGCCCGTTCACGCACAGCACAGTTCATGACGGTGCTCAGGAAGCGATACGACTGCGCGATCGAGGTGCGGCCACCCTTGCCCGCCGTCACCTTCTTGTGCCAGGCCCGAACCACCATCGGCGTCATCGCGACCAGCGGCACATCTAGCAGGTCGACCATGTGCAAGCGCAGGTTCCGCAGGCACGTCTCCTCCCACCGCAACCCCACTTCCGGATTGTCGTACAGGTACGCCTTCGCGTAGTCCTCGAAGCGTTGCCGACCTGCACCGTCATCCAGCCACGTCCCCCGGCTGATATCGGTCTCGATCTTGACCAACCACCGGTCCGCGTCCGTCTTGGTGCGGAACGTGTTGGGCGCGTTCTGACGCCGACCGTTCGGAGCGATGAACGATGCTTGAAACTTCCCGGATGGCAACTTGCGAACATTGCCGAACCGCCGTCGAGCCATCACGCCACCGCCTTGCCGCCGAACCAACGAACCTCAATCGGCTCGACACGGCCAGCTTGCGCGAAGGCTTCGAGATCCGACCGCTTGAACCGCACGTAGCTGCCGACCTTGTAGAACACCACCCGCCGTTCAGCCACGATGCGCCGAATAAAACGGACGCCCGTCCCGAGGTACTCGGCGGCCTGTTCGACCGTCAGGTACTCAGCATTCATATCGCCACTCATCCCCTACACCACTCCCCTACGCTGCCGATTGCTGATTGATCGAAATATGCTGTGGCACAACGGTGTTACGAGAACCTTGCCGGTCGCCGGGTGGACTCTCCGCCTGCACGAGCCGGGCCGTTGTGTACTGCGCACGGTTGTTGATCCGGGCAACGACCGCGTTCATGATCAGGTGCTCGATCGGTGGTGCGTCTTTGTCGCCAGGACGAACCGGAGTGATCCGCAGGTGGGAGGTATCCGGCTTCACGATCCCGGCAGCGGCCAGGGATTGCCGAACAAATTCGACGCGATCGGCCCTGTGATCGGGCAGGGTCTTGCCGGTCCATTTCTTCGACACCAATACCCGCCGACCGGGCAAGCCGAGGGTGTCGCGTCGGTGCGCTTTGCCCTTGCACCGACCAGGGACGGTCTTGTCTGTCGCACCCTTGGGGACGATGCCGTAGCGCAACCACACACCACAGCGAGGCGAGCACGGGGTGTGCTGCAACTCCGCGTGGAGCCGGTCGTAATGCACGGCCGTGCGTCGGGAGTCCGTGTCGAGGACATCAGCAATCGACTTCGTCAGGTACTTGGTGAGGTAGCGGACTTTGTTCTCGCACTTGTCGGTTCCGGCGAGAACGGCCTGCGGGTCGATCTGGGCGCCGAAGCGGATCACGTGTGCGGGGTCGAGTTCATCGACGGTGTCCATCACGTCGAGGGCTTCGTTCCAGCCGGTCAGGGGTCGACGGGTGCGGGGGTCGACGAAAGTGCCGGCGTCGTAGTCCCAGGCGGGCATCTTGTCGTCGCGGTAGACCTCGCGATCATGGTGGGGCCACCAGATCTGGCGGTAGGTCGCCGCGGTCACCTGTTCGAAAGTCTTGCGCGAGATCGACCCACGAATCGCCATGTGCAGGTGCGGGGCACCACGCTTCTGCGGTTCGACCGTCGCGAAGTACTGCACATCCCAGCCCACAGCACGGCGCAGGTTCTGCACCCAGCGGTCGAACAGGGCGGCGAAGTGGATGATGTCGCGGGCGGCGCGGGAGTAGTCGTAGGTTTCGGGGTCACGCGGGGAGCCGTCACCGCAGACCTTGCCGTCCTTGGTCTTGGCACCGGTCCGGTTGATCGCCCCGTATGACGGCATCGTCAGAGTCAGGAACGTCGAAGGCCGGTACTTGCCGCCGTAGAGCTTGCCGACCGTGGTCTTCTCCACTCTCAGCCTCGGGAGGTCCGGAGCGTCCTGGCGCCGACGAGTCGACTTGGCTTTGCGGCGCGGCTTTTCGTCGAGAGCAGGGAAACGACCACGGACACCGAGTTCTCGCAAGTCGGCATCGAGTTCGGCGACCAGGTCCCGGATTGCTTCGGCGAGTTCATCGTCTCCGCCGTCGCGGGCAGCGTGGTAGTCGTTGAAGTACCGTGCCCGGTCGACCAGGAGTGTGCGTTGTTCGTCGGTCGGTTCGGTGATCTCGGGGATCGGCTCGGCGTCGAGGGTCCAGCCTTCACGGAGTTGTGTCATCCGCAGGGAGCGAGCAGCTTTGGCGCAGGCGGGGCACTTATTGGCGTCGGTGGCCTTGCAGGGTGCGCCGAGGTAGGTGACCGTGCCGGTTGTCGGGTCCACGGCTTGCATGGGGACGAGTCGGGTGCAGATGTCTTCTTTGTCGGCGGCGCTGGCGGCAATGTCTTTCAGATCCGGCATCGCGCGTCGGTCGGCGGCGGTTTGGCGGGCAGGACGGCCGAGAGAGGCCGTTCCGGTGGCGTTGTCAGACATGGTGCGGCCTCCCTCGATCGCGGTGGTGGGTGTCGGTCATGCGGCTTTGCGGGTGGACGGAATGGTCTTGAATCCGGCCATCGATTCGAACGGGACCACGACCGGGTCAGCCAAGCTGTCGGTGCGGCGGAACGTGATCTCGACCAGGCCAGGACCGACGAGGGCGACTTTGGCCTTTTGGGCACCGAAGCCGTGGGCGAAGTGGTCGGCGCGGTGGGTCCAGGTGTCAGGGCAGTGACCGGGCAACATCCGGGCACGGACCGTGTCGAGGGATTCGCCGATCTCGACGGAGACAAGCCGCGGGATCAACGTCCGGTCGCCGTCACGGGTGGACAGGCCACAGGCGGTGGTCATGGTGGTCCAGCGACGGCGGTAGCGGAACCAGGCCAGGAACCGGGACCGGACACGGCCGGTGAACCAGCGCTCGAAGGTCTGCGGGCTCACCACTCGCCACAGCACCATCCCCGCGACAGCCCCACCAGCCGCCCCGACCCCAAACGGCCAACCGAAGAACCAACCGGCAGCAACAGCGATGCTGGCGGGGACCGAGATCATCGGGAACAGAAGCGCCCACCAGGCCAGGGTGAATACCGACAGCAGCAGTCGACCGGCGCCGGTGAGTACGGCGTCGAGGACTTCGCCCGCCGGGTCATGCGCGGTCGTCGCGGTGGTGGTGGTGGTGGTGTTCATCGGTTGGTCTCCGGATCGAGGTCGGACGTGGGGAACAGCGGCAGTTGTCCCGGTGTGGGGTCGGTCGGCAAGGTGACGATCTTCTTGCGACGCTTGCGAGTTTTGGCGGCAGCAGCAGCCACTACCGGGTTCGGTTGTCTGCGAACAGGTTTGGATGTTTCGCCGGTGTTCATGCCGCCTCCAAACCGGTGTTGTCGAGGTGGTCGAGCAGGTGCAGCCCGAGGTGATGGGTGTAGGCGGGCGGGATCGCTTGGGCCAGTTCGGAACCAGTCATCCAGTCGATGCCCATGCACGCCGGACCGAGCCAGGCCGAGATGTCGCCGGTCATCGAGATGTTCATGCCGGCGTCGAAGTCGCGGCGCCGTTTCTTGGTCGAGGTCCGGGCGGTATGGGCGGGATGCCAGGGCACCGCGGGCAACCACGGGATACGGGTGTCGATGGCGAATTTGCGGTGGCGGTAGGTCCGTAGCCCGAACATCGACCCACACAGCACCGCATCAGCGCGCATATCCGCACCCATCACGTTCTCGACCACCCACGGCACCGGCTGTGCTGCGAGTTGGTCCAGGGTCGCGCCGAGCAGCCATCCCGAGCCGTTGATCCCGGCACGAGACGACAGCGGGGTGTGGTCGTGGCAGGGCGGAGACGCGGCGATAGCGTCGAACTCGTGGCCGTGAGCGGTCAGGAATTCCAGCGCGTCGCCCTGGTGGAAGGTGAAGGGGTAGCGCGGTTGCGGCTCGATGTCGACGCCGGTCACGTCGAAGCCTGCGCGGTGGTAGCCCATGGAAGCGCCACCGGCCTTGCAGTACAGGTCCAGCAGGCGGGGACGAGATGAGCTGTTCATGCCGCGTCATCCCAACCGGCGTAATCGTCGTAGTCGTTCCATGCCGGCGCGGTACCGGTTTCGGCGAGCATCGTCACGGCCACGGCGATCGGGTCGAGGCCACGGGCTTCCGAGCGGCACCGGCTTCGGGCGGCGAAGTCGATCACGTCAGCGAGACCGTTGTCGGTGCGGGTGGTGTTCTTGCGTGCCATGGTCAGTTCTCCTGGGTGAGTTCGGATTTGGTGATGCCGCAGGTGTTGCAGGCGGCTTCGGCTGAGGAGGCGGGCCAGATCGCCTGTTGCCAGGTCGGTGGCCAGCGATGCCCATTGGTTTCGCATTCAGCGGTGGCCGCGCAGGCGTCGCAGGTGATCCGGTCGCCGTCGTAGGCCCACCCGCCGAGCTTCACGCCGAGGAACGAGACGGCTTGGTTGGTGGAGTCGAAGCAGATCGATTCGCCATCGGCGTCGGTGAGGACATCGCCGCAGGTATCGCAGTAGATGACGACGTGGGATTCGGTGATCAGGCCGCGTTTCATGCCGCCCACCCCTGCTCGTCGTCCTCACCGGGGATGAAGTCAGGATCGAAGGTGGACGGGTCGAAATCGTCCTCAGTACCGGTCGAGGTGACCGCAGGAGTAGGGGCGTAGGCGTCCACGATCGCGTCGGCCTGGTCATCATCGATCCAGTACGCGCGGACCCGAACGAACTCGGTGGTGCCGTCTTCTCCGACGTAGCCGACACCGGGTGTGGTGTCGGGGATCTCGTGGCACAACGCCCCACGGTCCTTGGAACCCTGGCCGTGGACCATGGAGGTCTGGGTGGGCTCGTCCAGGCGCAGCCCGATCCGGACGGGGAACAGTTGCCGGAACGGCATGGTCTCTTTCGACGGGTCCTGCAGCGCGGCGATGACCGAGACGCCGACTGCGCGACCTTGCGAGAGGAGCAGGCCGAGGAGTCGTTCGAACTCGGTGCGCTGCTCACGATTGGCGTACGCCGACAGGGCGGCAGCTTCGTCGATGATGATCAGGATCAGCGGGGCGTCGGTGGTCGGGACGTGCTTGCGGACACCGGCCGAGCGCAAGGCCGAGGCCCGGTTCTCCATCACTTGGACGGCTTCGGTGAGCATGGCCAGGATGCCGTCAGCGGTCCACTGGAACCGAACCCACAGCTTCTCCCCGCGCCCGAATTCCATGCCGCCCTTGGGGTCTGCCATCCAGATGTCCACGAAGCCAGCTTTGATCGCGGGGCCGAGGCCGCGGATGATCGACCACAGCACCGAGCCTTTGCCCGAACCGGTCGCACCGGCGAGGAGGATGTGGGCGTAGAGCACGCGCAGCAGCCACAGCCGACCGTCTTCCCGGATACCGGTTTCGACGGCCTCCAGATCGACCCCGGTCGAGGCCACACCAGGCACGGTGACCGACGCGGCGAGAGTGTCGAAGGTCCGCAGCTCCACCCGCAGGAAGCCCGGCGAAGTCTGGGAGACAAGGACTTTCGGCACACCGAGGTACTGGGCAAGTGCGTCGGTGGTCTCGGCGTTGGTCCAATCGGTGAGCTTCTGCCCGCCGACCATCTGGACATCGATCATGGCGCCGGACTCGATCAGTTCCGCTGACAACACGTTCGGCCAGTTCCCCTCGGACCCGAGGCCCAGCACCGGCCACATCAACGACAACTGGCGGGCATCGGTCAGGATCAGCGCGGCGGTACGCAAATCCGCCGGCACTCCGTCGAGGGCGTCGACCTTCTGGCCGGGGTAGATGACGCCGTCGAGGTGACGCCACCACAGCAGCACACCAGCGGCAAGGACCGTCGAGAGAGCGACAATGGTTGTGACCATCACGCCACCGCCCGCAACGTCGAGGCGTAGACATCGAGCGCGGCCAGCAGCTTCTCAGCCACGACAGCGGCATCGGCCGGGGTCAGATACAGCGTGGCCCCCGGACCCACATCAACGGTGACCATGCCGATGCACCCCTGGTACTCCACCTCCAGCGTGTTGTCGTAAGTCGAAGCCTTGATGGACATGAACGAGGTGTCAGACATTTCAGTTGCCCCCTGTAGGGATCGGGACCGCGACAGGCAGCAACGGGGCAACCGTGCGCGGAGGAGTGTGGAAGGTGTGCACCGGCGAGAGGGCCGGGACGGGAGTCGAGGCCGCGACCATCGACGCCAGGTCCGGCGCGTCGGTGTCAGCGGTCGTTGTGGGTGCGGTCTCGACCACGACCGTGGGAGCCGAATCACGTTGTGCCGCACGTCGAAGCAGGACAAGACCGTGTGTGTCGATCAGCAGGGCCAGCGGGGGAATCGCGGCCAACAGGGCACCGCCCCAGCTATGGCCGGTCAGATATGCGTGTACCGAGTTGCTCGATACCGATACCGCTGCCCCGCCGACCAGAATCCAGGAGAACCATTTGTGTTCAGCCGATTTCGGTGGCAGGGCGATCACGGCCATGGTGGCTTGGATGATGGTGCCGTCCACGATTACCGGGAACAGCCACGCCAAACCGCGGGGTGTGCCGCCCATGATCGCGAGGTCTTGCAACGCCGCGAACGACAACACGAACGCGGCAGCACCGATACCGATGAGGACGAGGACGGCGGACCAGCGAGCCCACCGCATTCCCGAGGACTGCTGATCCGCCGTGTCCATCGCTACGCCGCCTCAGCCTTGGCTTTGGCCTGCGCCTTGGTGAACTGCTCCTCGGCGTCGTGGGTCATGAGCAGGTCTGGCAGCGACTCGGCCAGCTGGCGGACGATGTCCATGTCCAGGAACACGGTCGCGGTCGGTGCCCCGTCGCTGTCGCGCAGGCTCAGGCGCACGCTGGCGGGGACCACGCGGATGACCTCGTGGGGTGTCGCCGGAACGTAGTCGGCCTGGACGGTGGCGATCTCGCCGGAGTTCATGTGGATGTAGGACATGGCGATCACGCGGCCTTGTCTGCGGCGCGGTTGTTGACCCTGGCACCGGAGTTGTCGCCCTTGATCCCGGTCGCACGGATCAGGAAGCCGATCGACTTGAACTGTCCGTTGCCGACCACACGAGGCTTGAGCATCAGCCCATCCAGCTCGATCGGACGCAGGCCCTCCATGACCTCGTCCTCCGAGGGAACCGGCATCACGTCAGCGACGAAGGTGATGTCGAAACCGGTCTGGTTCGCCCGGCCGCCTGCCCGGTCCATGATCGTGGCCTTCCACAGCCGCTTACCCGAACCGTTGCCCTCCCGGTCGAAGTCGAGCGACTGACGCTTCGGCGCGTTGCGATCCTCACTGAACTCGGTCTGGGCCTCGATGTTGCCGAGCAGCAGCACGCCCTTCGGGAAGACGGAACGGAAATCGGTCGGGATCCACATGTCCTTGAGTGCCATCGGAATCAGCTCCTGTGCGTTGGTGAGGTTGGTCATCGCCTGACTCATATAGTTGACCATGGACCTCTAGTTGAGTCAAGCAGTCATCCATGCTCATCTATGGGAGTCATGCATAGTCACCTATGATTGACCCATGGAGAACACCGACCGATCCCGACCGAAATACCAGGTCATTGCGGAGAAGATCCGAGCCAAGATCGAATCCGGGGCATACCTGGCGGGCGCTCAGCTACCTACCAAAGCCGCACTTGTCGAGGAGTACGACGCGGCGCTCGGAACTATCGACCGCGCGCTCGAAGTCCTTCGTGCCGACGGGCTCACCGACACCTATCACGGGGTCGGCACTTTCGTTCGAGGTCCAGAACCAGAAGCGGCCGACCCAGTCGCCGAACTTGCCGAACGAGTCGCGCAGCTCGAGGCGCAAATGATGGATGTATACGCCAACCTTGGCATCAACGCACCATCGGCCGACGCCGGCGAGCAACGACGAGTGGTGTAATCGCATGGACGCGAACATCACTGACCTTCGATCGCGATCGAAGTACAAACCGGATTTCGGAGCGCTCGCACGTAACCGAGTAGCCGTCGCTCGTGCAGCAACTGGGTTGGATCGCGTTGACTTCGCACGGATGCTCACCACGCTCGTTGGGCGCGAGATCACGCCAGGGCTGATCACGTCGTGGGAGACGAACGTGACCCCGCCCGGTGACATCGTGCTCGCCGCTTCCTCGGTATCGCCGAATGGCTCCGGCGAAATCGGGCTCAGATCACACAAGTTCATCTCAGTGCGCGTCGCACCAGAACTTGCCAGCCAACTTGCCGACAACGACTTGGAGCCTACGCGGATTGGCATCAGCGACGCTTGCACCCTCTACGTGTGGCGGTATGGATCGGTTATTCTCCACCTCGTCGAGGAGCTCGAATTCCCCGACATCACCAGCCTCGCATTCTGGCGCTACGAGTCATACAACGCCAACATGGACTGGGCGGTGGACATCGTCTCCAAGTTGATCGAGGGTCCGGCCACGAGTTCCTATGTCCTCAGCCTGTATTGGGTCCACACACCGGTGTGGTCGGGGCGTATTCTCGACTCCGCACTCAAGCTCATTTGTGCGCCTCGCGTACTGCTTGAGCGTGAAGGCGCGGCCGGAGCCGCGGAGCGAGACCTACTCTCGGAAGGCTTCGATCCGGACAATATGCGCGCTTTCGGCGTGCAAGGTGCATCGCTTGGCTTCGCCTCCTGGTCTGGCGTTTCGTATCACCCATTCGACACTCACCGCGCCCTCGCCGAAGACGATCTAGTCGCCGTTGAGCTTGAGGCGCAGGCTATTTGGAGCTACTGCTCCTACATCGGCGAGTCCATCGAACGAGGCGATACCCCTACGATTGTGCCCGGCTACGGCTGTGGCTTCCTGCGGGCCGCACGCTCCAAGCTGTTGACGCCGAGGCCACAGGAGTCCGGGGCGCATCGAGCGATGCGCGAGGCCATCGTCCAGACCAGCGCGCTACCGGAACACCTATCAAATGCGATGGACACTCTTAGGGAAATGGGAGCGAAATGAGTTCACGATCCGCACTCGTGGTCATAGACGTACAAAACGGATTCGTGAATGAACACTCACGCCACGTTGTTCCAACTATTCGTGCGATGGCCGATGCATGGCTCAGCGCCGGGGGTGACGTGATATTTACCCGCTACTGGAACTACGAGGGATCGCCGTATGACCGGCTCATCGGATGGCGTGGCCTCATGCAAGCGCCCGAAACGAACCTCGTCGAGGAAATAGCCACAATGGCCGAGGGTGAAAATTCAACAGTTCTCGACAAGACGACCTACACGGCATTCACCGACCAAGGTAGGGCGATTCTTGCCCCCTACACGGACCTGTACCTATGCGGTATCGCAACCGATGGATGCGTGCTTAAGACGGCACTCGACGCCTTCGAGGGCGGGTTCACGCCGTGGATCATCGAGGATGCCTGCGCATCGAACGCAACACGGCACCCAGCCGCAGAGGTACATCAGTCCGCGCTCACGCTGATGTCTCGGCTTGTCGGAAGCGGGCAACTCATCCGGTCCGATGCCGTTCTCAAGTCCATCCAGGCCGAGCAAGTCCGCCGTAGGGCATGAACCGAAGTCCGTGCGAGTCACCTCACGAAGTTGTTGCTGAAATTCGCTGACCTATCCGTGATCGATTGGGTCTGCCAGCAGCACCACCCGGTCGGCTGCCAGGTCGAACCCGAGCAGTGGATATCCGTACTGACCTTCGGCGCTCATAAACACTGGCTTGCCCAGTCGACGACCGATCGCGCATACGAAGTCGCACAGGGTGTTGTCAACGGCCATTCGTAAGTCCCCGCTGGTGGCCAACGGGAAGTCCCCACCCCCAGGCGGGGGTGGGGTGCTCAGATCAGGGGCGCTCACCTGCTTTCGTGCGGTGTTTCATCCGGTAGGAATCGC
>NZ_JACUZI010000007.1:0-233883 GCF_015355705.1 Nocardia sp. XZ_19_231
TCGTCCTGAGCCAGAATCAAACTCTCCGTTGAAGACTCTCGAAACAACCCTCCCGAGGGAGAGCGAATCAAAATTATCTAACTAGAGTCCGAAAACCTAGCAAATCCGAACACCAGCAAAAAAGATTTCGCTGTTGTTCAATGTCCAACCTCCCACGACCGGGGGGTACATGAAAGATTGGAACCAATATAAATATTGGCACTGACATTCATCGACACACTATTGAGTTCTCAAAGAACACACGCACAAACGGAATAACCGGATCTTTCCGGATCTTCCGAAGGGCAACTGTTCCAGCCTAACCTCACGTCCAGGCTATGTCAATCGTAAGCCTGGTCACAAGATCTTCAGCCCCGTCAGGCGCTTCCCCGTACTACCGCGTTTTCCCTTGGCCCGCCAGCCTCTCGGGCTAGCGTCTCGGCTCCGGGTTGGTGTCCGTGTCGCTCTGACTTCCAATAAGTTACGCGCCGGATAACGCCGCGTCAAATCGCCTGGACAACACCGGATCTCCGCAGGTCACGGCAGTGCGCTCAGCCGATGCGCCGGCCTGAATCACACGCATGTGACTCAGGCCTCCGCAACGACGTCAGGCTATCCGATGCACGCCCGCCATGTTCTTCTTTCCGCGCCGCAGCACCAGCCACTCACCGTGCAGGTAGTCGGTATCGGACGGAGTCCATTCGACGTCGCCGACCCGCTGGTTGTTCACCGACGCGCCGCCTTCGTTGACCACCCGGCGGGCCGCGCCCTTGCTCTCGCACAGGCCCGACGCGACGAGCAGATCGACGATCGTGTTCGGTTCACCGGGCACGACCTCAGCAACCTTGCCGTCCACCGCGGTTTCGCGCAGCGCCGCACCGAGCGTGGACAGCGGAAGTTCACCCAGCTCACCGCGACCGAACAGCGCCCCGCTGGCCAGTTCCACCGCGCGGGTCTCGTCCGCGCCGTGCACCAACGTGGTCATCTCCGCGGCCAGACGCTTCTGTGCCTCGCGGGCGAACGGACGTTCCACCGTCGCCTGCTCGAGTTCGTCGAGTTCTTCGCGGCTCAGGAAGGTGAACCAGCGCAGGTAGCGCACGACGTCGGCGTCGGCGGTGTTCACGAAGTACTGGTACCAGGCGTAGGGGCTGGTCAGTTCTGGGTCGAGCCACAGGCTGCCGCCACCGGTGGACTTGCCGAACTTCTTGCCGTCGGCCGAGGTCACCAGCGGCACGGTGAGAGCGTGCACATGCGCGCCGTCGACTCGCCGGTTCAGCTCGACGCCGGCGATGATGTTGCCCCACTGATCGGAGCCACCGACCTGCAACGTGCAGCCGTGCTCGCGCCGCAACTGCAGGTAGTCGTTGGCCTGCAGCAGCATGTAGCTGAACTCGGTGTAGGAGATGCCGTCGCCTTCGAGCCGCCGCTTGACGGTGTCGCGGGCGAGCATGACGTTCACCGAGAAGTGTTTGCCGATGTCGCGCAGGAAGTCGACGGTCGACAGCGGGCCGGTCCAGTCCATGTTGTTGACGATGACCGCCCCGGTCGGCGATTCGTCGAGGTCGACGAATCGCTCGAGCTGGCCCCTGATCCGCTGTGCCCACTCGGCCACGGTGTCGGTCGAGTTCATGGTGCGTTCGCCCACGTCACGCGGGTCGCCGATCATTCCGGTCGCACCGCCGGCGAGCACGATCGGCCGATGCCCGGCCAGCTGGAAGCGCTTGAGCGCGAGCAGCGGGACGAGGTGGCCGGCGTGCAGGCTGGCGGCGGTCGGGTCGAAGCCGGCATAGAGCGTCAAGGGCGCGGTGGCCGCGGCAGCGCGCAGCTCGTCCAGGTCGGTGGACTGCGCGATCAGGCCGCGCCAGGTCAGTTCGTCGAAGATGTCGCCGGTCACGCTGACCCATCTTTCCGCATGCGGTTCGTCAGTCGCGTGCGCGGGTGATCCAGGCGAGCAGATCCGCTTCGACCTCGTCGCGGTTGGTTTCGTTGAGGACTTCGTGGCGGGCGTCCGGGTAGACCTGGTAGGTGAGGTCGTTCAGGCCCGCGTCGCGGTAACGCTGCACGAGCAGGTCGGACAGGCGCAGCTTGTTGTTGAGCGGGTCTTTCTCGCCCACCATCACATAGATCGGCAGGTCGGTGCGTACCGTGCTCGGGTTCGAGAGTCGAGTCTGGGCGTTGGCGGCGAGCAGACCCATATTGGTGTCGTCGATGGCGAAACCGCACCAGGGGTCGGCGTTGTAGGCGTCGACCTGGTCTTTGTCGCGACTGATCCAGTCGGCCTCGGTGCGGGTGGGCTGGAATTCGGCGTTGAAGAAGCCGATCAGGTCACCGCCGGCGGCCGCGATCTCGCCGAACAGCCCGTCGACGGCGGTCGTGCCGCTCAGGACGACCTCGTCGACGAGGTCGGAGTGGTCGAGGAGGTACTGCTGCACGGCGAACGAGCCGAGGCTGTGGCCGATCAGGGTGACAGGCAGGCCGGGGTGACGTTCGCGCAGGATCTCGGTGAGCGCGACTTCGTCGGCGACGAGTAGGTTCCAGCCGTCGGGGCCGAGGTCACCGGGGATCGGGCCCATGCTGAGACCGTGGCCGCGGTGATCGTCGGCGTAGACGGCGAATCCCAGGCCGGCGAGTCGTTCGGCGAGATGGCCGTAACGCTCGGAGTGCTCGCCCATGCCGTGCGCGATCTGCACGACACCGCGCGGCTCGACATCAGTGGGGAGCCAGCTCCGCACATGGATGGCGGTGCCGTCGCTGCTGGGGAAAGTGAACACGGGCGCTCCTGCTCGTACGGTCTTTCGACGTGGTCTTCGATCGTCGCATTCCGGTCCGATTCGCCCAATTGGATTCGCCGACGAGATCGGCGGCGTGATCTTGGCTCCGCGGCCGAACTGCCCGTCGGCCGAAACTCCTCGGCACGCCGATAATCGCCGGAACCCCCAGGGCTCCGGCGATCGTCAGCGCGTCGAGTCGCAGATCAGCGCACCAGCGCGGTGATGGTGGCGCGGCGTTCGTAGGCGATCCAGGCGAAGATCGCGGCAAGCACGAGCGGGAAGATTCCCATTGCGGGCTTGTCGGCGATGAAGGCCTGCGTCGCGGCGGCGAGCACGGTGAGCACGGACAGACCTGCGGCGGCCAGGCCGCTGACTCGCGGCACCATCAGGCCGATACCGCCCGCTACCTCGACGATTCCGATGAAGATCAGCAGCCCGAAGGGGATGGTCAGATTCTCGGGGGCGTTGTCCATCAAAGTGTTCGGAATGACGAGCTTCGGACCGCCCGAAGCGATGATGAAGAACAGGCCGAGCACTACCTGCAAGGTCCACAGGACGCGGTTGCGGATCTTGCCGGGGCGGTAGGCGGCGGCGTCGGAGAAGTTCGCGGAGGGGGTTGCGGTGGTCATTTCGTGTCCTTCGGGTCGGTCGCGCTCGGTGGGTAGCGCGTTCACCAGATAAGACGGACCATCGCCCGCGAACTCATCGCTGTCGGCAAAGGATTTTCAGAAGGCTGCTACGCCTTCGGTTCGGGAGCGCGTGGGCTGCGCCGATAGACCGAGACGGCGGGCGAGGCCGGAAGCCAGAATCGCCATGGCACCTCGGCCGCGACACTGACCCCGACGCGTGGGCCGGACGAGATATCTTCTTGTGGCACAGGTGGTTTCAGTTCGAGGCGCAAGGCGGAGAAGGGGTCGAACAGCTCGGTTCCATAGTCGGACATGCTGACGCCGAGTGCGCTACCGACATTGCCCGGCCCCCTGGCCAGATCGGTGTCCTTGCGGGCAGCGGGCCTGCGCTCGCGTGCGAGATCGATCCCGTCGACCACTTCCGCCGCTCGAACGAGCACCGCACCGGCCGCACCGTCGTAGCCACCGGTCACGTTCACACACAGGTGGATTCCGTACGAGCGATAGACGTAGAGCCGGCCGGCCGGGCCGAACATCACCGCGTTGCGCGCCGTGGGGCCCGGCCAGGAGTGCGCGGCCGGATCGGGCCACGGACCGTCGGGGTCGCTGCCGTAGGCCTCGACTTCCACGATGCGCAGCGCCACCGGACCCGACGTCAGGATGGCGCCGAGCAACCGGTGCGCGGCGGCGGGCGGATCGACGGCCAGTTCCTGGGCGGACACGATCTTTATTCTCGCTCGCACCTCGGTGCCCCCTGGCGGCCGGGTCAGGCAACGGCGAACCGGCGAAGGATTTGTCAGCCGAGCAGGTCGGTGCCGCGATACAGACCTGCCAGTTTGCCGGGATTGACCTGGAAACGCAGGTTCTGGATGTGGCCGTCGACCAGGTCGAAAGTGAAGGCGGCGCCGGGGTTTCCGGCGAATGACGCCAAGGCCCCGAGCTCGCCGTTGATCTCGGCCGCGGTGAGTTCGAAGCCCGTGGACGACGGTTTGGCGAGGACGCCGAGGATCCAGCGTGCGACATGGTCGGGACCGTGCAGCGGGCGGCGCGCGGCGGTGACCACGCCGCCGCCGTCGGACCAACAGGTGACATCGGGGGCGAGCAGGTCCATCAGGGCGTTGAGGTCACCACCGGCGCAGGCGGCCATGAATTGTGCGGTGACCTGGGCGCGAGCGGATTTGTCGGTATCGAATCGTGGGCGGCGCGACTGGACGTGGCTTTTCGCGCGATGCGCGATCTGGCGCACACTCGCCTCGGGACGGTCAAGGGCTTCGGCGATTTCGGCATGCGAGTAGCCGAACACTTCGCGCAGCAGGAACACCGCGCGTTCGACGGGGGTGAGAGTTTCCAGCACGACGAGCATGGCGGTGGAGACGGTATCGGCCAATTCGGTGTCCTCGGCGATATCGGGCGATGTCAGCACCGGCTCGGGCAGCCAAGGGCCGACATAGCTTTCGCGGGTCGCGCGGGCGGAGGTGAGCCGGTTGAGCGAGAGATTGGTGACCGTGCGGACCAGGTAGGCCCTGGGGTGGGCGACCGCGGCGTGGTCGGTGTCGTTCCACTTGAGCCAGGTGTCCTGCAGGACGTCCTCGGCGTCGGTGACGGTGCCGAGCATGCGATAGGCGGTCGCGAACAACAGGCGGCGGTGTTCGAGGAACGGATCCTGGTCGGGCACGGCGTCAACCTACTTCACGCGGCGGCGCGGGTTGCGCTACCGCCCTTGGATAATTGCACGTTCATGGTCATCTTCTTGCTGGCTTTGAATGTCGGGACGGGGCTGCTGCTGACCATCTCCTTATAGGTGCGCGCGGCCCAGCCGGTCAGGTAGAGGCGGCGCGGGCTGTCGTCGGCTTTGGTGAACTGGATGACCGCGTCGCGGCGGCCCAGGCTGACCGGCTGGTGGAAGTAGCCGAAACGGAACGGACGAATCTTCTTGCCACGCAGTTCGGCGGCGATCGCGTCGGCGGTATAAGCGGCGGTGGGCAGCCCGCTCTGGCAGGTGCCGTGTACCTGCCCCCACGCCTGACGGACGGCGGCGGCGTCGCCGATCGCGTGAACCATGGGGTGCGACACCGACTTCAGTGTGGGATCGACGACGATCAGTCCACGCGCGTCGGTCTCGATCCCCGCCTCGGTGGCCAGCGGCGAGACCCGCACGCCGGTGGTCCAGAGGGTGAGGTCGGCGCCGATCAGCGTGCCGTCGGCGAGCTCGACCGCGTCAGGCTGCACTTCGGCGACCCGCACGCCGATCTCGCGGATAACGCCGAGCCGATCCAGCGTCTTGTTCAGATGCGTGCGGGCCCTGTCGCCCATCATCGCGCCCGGCTCGCCCGAGCTGATCAGCGTGACGTGCAGGCCGGGGTGGCTTTCCGCGATCTCGGCGGCGGCTTCGATGCCGGTGAGACCGCCACCGCAGACGGCGACGGAACCGCCCTCGGCAGCGAGAGTGGCCAGCTCGCCTGCGAATTCGTGGGCGCGGCGCGGGTCGTCGAGGGTCATGGCGTGCTCGGCGACACCGGGTACGAGGGTCTTCTCGGCGGTGCTGCCGAGGGCGTAGACCAGTTCGTCGTAGGCGAGTCCGCCGGCGCCGTCGATCCGGACGCGCTGGGCGGCGGGGTCGATCGCGGTCACCCAGCCCTGGACGAATTCGATGCCGGTGCCGTCGAGAATTTCCGGGATGTCGTGGTGCGCGAGTTCCTGACCTGCGGCGATCTGGTGCATCCGCAGCCGCTCGGTGAAGCGGGCCGACGGGTTGACCAGCGTGATCGCCACATCCAGCTTCCTGGTGCGCCGCGCCAGGCGGATCGCGGCCAGCATGCCGGTGTAGCCGGCGCCGAGAACAACGATGCGGTGCGTGGTGGTGGTCATTGCGGTGCTCCTTGTCGGTGGGATGTTCATAGGACAAGTGAGCAGCGGCCGACGTGACCATCTTGGATGTGACCTGCGTCACGTCATACTGTTACGACAGCGCGAGCGCCCTTCGCACCAGAATCAGCCACCGTCGCTGCTCCGCCTCCGACATCGGCTCGACCGGTGCGGCGCTCAGCAGCAGTACGACATCGTCGGCGGTGACGTCGGGATACAACGCGCCATCACCATGCGCCGCGGCAACCAACCGCTCGACTGCCGCCCGGCCGCGCTGCTGGATCGCACGCAACGACTCCTCGGCGACTCCCGTGACGGCGAGCCGGAACAGCCGCTCCTGGCGCAGGTCGATCACTACGCGTCGAAATAGCGCGACGATTTCGTCGAGGGCCGAACTCGTGCCGTTCTCGACAGCTTCGAGCACGGCGTCCAGTGACTCGCCGACACCGTCGGCCAGATCTGCCGCGATCGCCTCGATCAGGTCTTTCTTGGCCGGGAAGTGCCGATACAGGGTGCCGACCGCGACATCCGCCGCCGCGGCGATCTGATCCATGCCGACCTCGGGCCCGCGCGCGGCGACGAGTTCGCGTGCTGCGGTGAGGATCGCCTGACGATTGCGCAGCGCGTCCGCACGAAGGGGTTGACCGTTCATCTCGCCGCCATCCTCGCAGATCCGGTCTTGCGAATAACATGAACCGCTGATTCACTTTAACCTGAACCAGTAATTCACCTTGAGGAGTGAGTCGATTGAACAGCTGGACCGAAGCAGACATCCCTGATCTGACCGGCCGAGTCGCCGTCGTCACCGGCGCCAATACCGGCCTCGGCTTCGAAACGGCTCGCGCCCTTGCCGAGCACGGCGCCCGCGTCGTCCTGGCGTGCCGCGACCGCGACCGGGCCGAGAACGCGGCCCGGCGAATTATCGAGCGGTCACCCGACGCCTCGATCGATATTGTCGAGCTCGACCTGGCCGCCCTGTCCTCGGTTCGCGTCGCGGCCGCGACGATCCGCAGCGAATTCGACCGCATCGATCTGCTGATCAACAACGCGGGCGTCACGGGGTTGACCGGTCGTACCGAGGACGGATTCGAGATCCAGTTCGGCATCAATCATCTGGGCCACTTCGCCCTCACCGGGCTGCTCATCGACCGCATCATGGCGGCTCCCTCGGCGCGAGTCGTCACTGTCAGCAGCATCGGTCACCGCTTCGGTCGGATCGACGCCGCCGACCCGACCGCGACAATCGGAAATTCCTATGCCAAGTCGAAACTGGCGAACCTGATGTTCACCTACGAACTCGACCGCAGGCTCGCGGGCACCCCGGCCGCCGCGCTCGCCGCCCATCCCGGTGGCGCCAGCACCGAGGTCTTCCGCTACTCGCCCGCCGCGTTCCGGCTACCGAATCTGGCGATCGCTCGCCTGTTCGGCCGTACGCCCGCCATGGGCGCGCTGCCGACGCTGCGCGCCGCCACCGATCCTGCCGCGTCGGGCGGCCACTACTACGGCCCGTCAGGGCTTTTCGAGATCGGCGGATTCCCAGGACGAGCCCGGGCCGCCGAGCGTGCGCACCAGCGCGACAGCCAGGCTCGGTTGTGGGCGGTGTCCGAAGAGTTGACCGGCGTCGCATTCGAAGCCTGAACCGGCGTCGGTCACTCGGGGGTGGTTCCAGGGTGAAGATGGGGGCGCTTCCCGATGCGCGGCGAGGGTCCGAATTCCTACCGTTGGAGCATGTCTTCTCGTGCTCGCCCGCGACGCATTCTGCTCGGTGTCGCCGTTGTCGCCCTCGCCCTGATCACCGCGATCGCGGGCGCGGTGAGCTGGACATGGGCCTCCGCCGATGTCTCCACCGTGGGGACGACAGAATTCACTCGGCAACTGGTCATTCCACCGCTGGCCGAGTCGGCCGTCGACGCCGACGGCACCCGGACGTTCTCGCTCGATATGCAGTCCGGGACAACCATCTTCGAGCCCGGCCGCGCCACCGAGACCTGGGGTTTCAACGGCAGCTATCTCGGCCCGACACTGCGCGCGGCCCGCGGCGAGCGCGTGCGGGTCCAGGTGCGCAACCAGTTGCCCGAGGCATCGACGGTGCACTGGCACGGCATGCACCTACCCGCGGTCATGGACGGCGGGCCACACCAGATGGTCGATCCCGGTGGGTCATGGACGCCGGAATGGACTGTCGCCCAACCTGCTTCGACCCTCTGGTATCACCCACATCCGCACGGTGCGACCGAGGACCACGTGCGCCGGGGCCTGGCGGGGATGTTCCTGATCGACGACGTGCCGAGCGCGGAACTCCCGCTGCCGAGCACCTACGGCGTCGACGATATCCCGGTGATCGTGCAGGACATGCGCCTGCACGGCCGCCGCCTCGACGGCGCGCACGCGATCTTCCGCGATACCGGGTTCCTCGGCGATCGCACCATGGTCAACGGCACCCTGTCTCCCTATCAGGAGGTCGGCGACGAATCAGTGCGACTGCGCCTGCTCAATGCCTCGACCGCGCGGATCTACACCTTCGCCTTCGACGAAGCCCGCCCATTCGGGATGATCGGTTCCGACGGCGGCCTGCTCGAACGGCCCGCCACGCTGGATCGCATCCGCCTCTCCCCCGGCGAACGCGCGGAGATCGTGGTGCGGATGCAGCCCGGCGAACGCACCGTGTTGCGTAGCGAGAAGCTCGAGGCGGGCCTCGGCTTCTGGTCGAACCGGTTCTCCGGTGGCGACGACACCTTCGATGTCCTCGAACTGCGTGCCGCCGCCACCTTGCGGCCCTCCCCCTTGCTGCCGGATGCCCTTGTGCCGCCGTCGATTCCCGACGGCGCGGACTCGGTCGTGCAACGTCGCTTCGACCTGACCCTTGGCGGCATCAACGGCGAGCGCATGGACATGAGCCGCATCGATACCACCGTCACCCGGGGCACCACCGAGACCTGGGTCGTGCACAACATCGACGGCATGGCACACAACTTTCACGTCCACGACGTGCAGTTCCGGGTGCTCAACTACGACGGCGCTCCGCCCCCGCCCGAGCTGACCGGCGCCAAGGACACGATCTTCCTGCCACCGAATACGGCCGCGACCCTGGCTTTGCGCTTCGACGGACCGGCCGATCCGACGACGCCGTACATGTACCACTGCCACCTCCTGTGGCACGAAGATGTCGGCATGATGGGCCAGTTCACCGTCGTCGAACCTGGTCAACAGGCCGAAACACCCCCGAGACACGCCCACTGACCTTGCCACATCGACACCATCGCGCTAAATTCATCGCGTAGTGAATTCAACACTCGATGAATTGAGGCGACCATGTCGCACACCGCACCGCCACCGATCGCCGTCCAGGTCGCGGGCCTGACCGTCAAGCGTGGAAAACGCCCCGTCCTACACGGGCTGACCCTGGACATTCCGCGCGGCTCGATCACCGGTCTGCTCGGCCCTTCCGGCTGTGGGAAGACCACCCTGCTGCGCAGCATCGTGGGAACCCAGCTGGTGGAGTCGGGCACTGTCACCGTGCTCGGAGAGCCCGCGGGGAGCGCCGGGTTACGCCGTCGGGTCGGCTATGTCACCCAGGCGCCGAGCATCTACGCCGACATCAGCGTCCGCGACAACGTGGCCTACTACGCCGCGCTCTACGGACGCGACCGGGCGGACACCGAATCCGCGCTCGGCGCAGTCGGTTTGGCCGATCACGCCGATCAGCTCGGCGATCAGCTCTCGGGTGGGCAGAAGACCAGGGCGTCGCTGGCGTGCGCGCTCGTCGGCAAGCCCGAGCTGCTCGTACTCGACGAACCGACGGTTGGCCTCGATCCGGTGTTGCGGGTGGAGTTGTGGAAGCAGTTCCGCGAATTGGCCGCGGCGGGAACGACTTTGCTGGTGTCGAGTCATGTGATGGACGAGGCCGAACACTGCGACAAGCTGCTGCTGATGCGCGACGGCGAACTGCTCGCCCAGCTCAGCCCCGACGAACTGCGCGAGCGCACCGACGAACAGAACCTCGAGGCCGCTTTCCTGACCTTGATCACGATGGGAGAGCACCGATGACCACCCTGCGCCCCTACACCGCGACCACCGGCCGGATTCTGCGACAACTGCGCAACGATCACCGCACCGTGGCGATGATCCTGGTCGTTCCCGCCCTGCTCATGACCCTGCTGTACTTCATCTATCAGGACGCACCGCGCGCGCCGCACTCCCCGCTCACGATGTTCGACCGGGTGGGCATCACAATGCTGGGGATCCTGCCGTTCATCGTGATGTTCCTGATCACCGCGATCGCGATGCAGCGCGAACGCACATCGGGCACCCTCGAACGGCTGCTCACCACTCCACTGAGCAAGCTCGATCTGCTCGCCGGGTACGGCAGCGCGTTCTCCCTGGCCGCGGGCGCACAGGCCGCGGTGGCCTGCGTGGTCGCGTTCTGGCTGCTCGGGCTCGATGCCGCGGGCAGCCCCGGTTGGGTCATGCTGATCGCGATGGTCGACGCGGTCTGCGGGGTCGGGCTCGGACTGCTGGCGAGCGCCTTCGCGCGCACCGAGTTCCAGGCCGTGCAGTTCATGCCGGTGATCGTCGCGCCGCAGATCTTCCTGTGCGGGCTGCTGGTTCCGCGCGACCGGCTACCCGAATGGCTGGAGGCGATCAGCAATCTGATGCCGTTGAGTTACGCGGTGGACGCGCTGCAGCAGGTGTCGGTGCATGCCGAGCCGACGGGCGCGATGTGGCGCGATATCGCCGTCGTCGCCGGGTTCGCGGTGGTGGCGCTCGGCCTCGCCGCGGCTACTCTGCGTCGACGCACCCCCTAGCGAACAAGGCCAGGCAACGACGAGAGGATCACCCATGAGTGACGGCGAATCCGATTCCGGCACAGTGAAATCCGGTCGCACGGGGCGCAGGCCGGGCAATGCCGACACCAGGCTGGCGATTCTCGACGCGGCGCGGGTACGGTTCGCGGGCACCGGGTTCGACAAGACATCGATCCGCGCGATCGCGGCCGATGCCGATGTCGACCCGGCGCTGGTGCATCACTATTTCGGCAACAAGCAGCAACTGTTCGCCGCCGCGGTGGACTTCCCGGTCGACCCGGACACGACGCTGCTCGCGGTCGACGCCGCACCGCTCGACGAGCTCGGGCAGACCATCGTGCGCGCGGTCGTCACGGTGTGGGATTCTCCCGCCGGACCCGGCATCGTGGCCATGGTGCGCAGTATTTTCGCGGGCGGGGATCAGAATCTCGCGCGATCTTTCCTGCTGCAAGTGGTGCTGGAACGGGTTCGCGCGCGTATCGCGACTCCGGATGACGACGGACGCGCCAGGGTCTCGCTGGCCGCGGCCCAGATGGTGGGGGTGTTGACCGCCCGCAAGATCATCGCGCTGGAACCGCTGGCCTCGATGCCGATCGATCTCGTGGTCGATGCTGTCGGCCCGGTTGTCCAGCGCTATCTGACGGGCGATATCGACACCGGCAGTTGGTGATTCGGCGCGAGCTCACCCGCACGACGGCCGGTGGCACGTCAGGTAGGAAAGCCAGGTTGGCGCCGGTCAGGATTCGGCGACGAAGAATTCGTGTTCGGCGGCGGTGACGTCGCGGGCCTCGTCGATCAGCAGCACCGGGATGCCGTTGTCGATCGGGTAGGCCCGACGCAGCCGGGGGTTGTAGAGCACACTCACATCGGCTTCGGTACGCACCAGCTGCAGCGGGCCCTTGTCCTGGGGGCAGGCCAGCAGGCCGAGCAGGGTTGCGTCGATGGTGGATTCGTGCGCCATAACCGACAACCTACCCCGCCGTCGCCGACGCCGGAGAATCCGTGCCACGGCGGAACGAGATGTGGCGGTGTCCGAAGTAGCTGCCGACCGCGACCAGGCCGAGCACGACGACCGCCGACGGCATCCGCGGCAGACCGAACACGGAGACCGCGAGCGAGAGCAGCGCCATATTCAGCACGAGTCCGCCCGAGTTCACGACAACGAACCCGAGGAAGTCGCGCAGCACATGACCGCGCACCCGGAACACCAGCGTCCGGTGCAGCACGAAGGCGCTGACGACGCCGATGCTGTAGGCCAGCGCCACCGCGACCGCGGGCGGCACGGAGTCTCCGAGGATGGCCATCCATGCCACGGTGAGCACGATGCCGAGGACAGTGTTGAAGCCGCCGATCAGCGCGAACGCGAGTTCCTGGCGACGCACGACACGCAACAGCAGGCCGGTCGGCGCATCGGCCACGTGTGGCGAGTCGGCTGTCACGAGCGCACATCCACCATTTCGGGTTCGGCGGGTTCGACGCTCGGTTCGGGGGTATCGGTCTCGACACCGCGACGACGTCCACGCACGTAAACCCACTGTGCGGCACCGAGTCCGGCCAGCCCGGCGAGCGCGGCCGCGATGCCGATCTTCCAGCCCGGCGGACGCCAGGTGACATCGAGTTCGGCCTTGTCGGTGCCCGCCGGAATGTCCACCGCGACGATCGACTTCGCGATCTGCGTCATCGGGATCGGGGCGCCGTTCAGGGTGGCCCGGTAGCCGGGCCACGCCAGGCGCGCGAGCACGATCCGACCGCCGGTCGGCGAACTGACCTGCATCCGGCTGCTGGTGTAGCTCTCCGACAGCGACGTCGCGGTGACGCCGGCGGCATCGGTGATCCGACCGTTCTTGCTCGAGATCGGCCCGTCGACCCGCTCGAGCACACCGATGTAGGTCTCATGGCCCGGGTAGTCGACCCACTTCCACCCGGCGGGCGGTTCCTGGTTGACCACGTCGGGGAACAATGCCTTCTGCACGACGACCCGGTCCAGGTTCATCAGATCGGCCAACGGCCGCCCGGTGGTCGCCTCCGGCGCGAACATCCGCCGGTAGGCGTCGGGGCAGACGCTGCTGTCCCAGCGCATGCAGAGCAGTTCACCGAAATAGAAGTGCCCGGTCGGGGTATAGCCGTTCACGTAGTTCAGGCCGAGACCTTTGGCCGAGTTGCCGAAGACGAGCGACCCGTACGCCCCGTCGACGCTCTTGTCTTTCGGCTGGAGCAGCCCACGGTCACCGAGCTGGATGGTGTTGCCGGTGAAATCCGGGAACTTCGCCGCGGCCTCGGACCGCGAGGCAGGCAGGTTCCACGACATCGGCGTCGGCTGCGCGTCCCGCACCTGCAAGTAGACGATCGGGAACATCGCGGTGATGGCGAGCAGACACGCGACGGCGACGCCACGGGTCTTGTCCAGCCAGATCAGGCCGGCGCCGAGCGCACCGATCGCGGCCGCCGACAGCAGGTGCCAGTACCAGTCATCGGGCGCGGCCGAGAACGACCGAACCCACAGCAACAGGATCAGCACACCGGCGGCGATACCACGATTCTTCAGGTCCTTGGTCGTGCCGTAGCGACCGAGCAGCACGCAGACCAGCACGAGCAGACCGATCGCGAGCATCGGCAGCACCCGCACCGGCCAACGCAGCGGCCCGACTGTGCCGGGCCCGGCCGTCCACATCAGCATCATGATCGCGAAGATCCCGACCGCGCTGAGTTCACGCCAGCAGTCCTTCGCCCTGCGCCAGTCGATGAAGGCGAGCGCCGGCACCAGGAACCAGGCGATATAGGTGACCGGCATCGGCTGGATGTAGCCCCACCACGACGTGAACGCGGGCAACGTGCTCGGCAGGCTCGCGTTCAGCGACTCCGACCACGGCACGGTGAGGAACTGGTCGTTGATGATCTGCGCGGTCCCACGCCAAGTCACTTTCGCCGAGAGCATGCTCGGCAGGTAGGTCAGCAGACCGGCGAGTCCGGCACACAGCGAAACAAGCGCCAACCGCAGCACCGGCCGCCACGCGCGCTGGTAGATGATCTCGCCGACGGCGACAGCGAACAGCATCAACGCCGCTTCGACGGCCGGGAAGATGTATTGCACCGAGATCGTCAGATACAAGAAGACGAAAACCGGGATCGGACCGCCGGTCCCCCGCGCGTAGCGCACCGACGACGCCCACGCGTGCACCATCCACGCGGTGCCGGTGAGCGCGGTCATCCAGCTCGCTGTATCGAAGAACAGGAAGAAGCCGGAGAGCGGGAACGCGACGCCCGCCACCGCCGACCATGCCGGTCGACCGCCATAGGCCAGGCAGATCCGGTACACACCGAGGCCCGCGATGATCGAGAAGATCAACTTCACCACGGTCGCGTAGAGCGCGATGTTGTCCACCGACGGCGCGATCAGGTCGATCAGCAGCTGCGGCGGGTTGAACAGCCCGGCATCGTCCATCGTGTTGTTGCCCGACATCCACTGCTCGGGAACCATCGTCGGGAACCGGCCGGCGCGCAGCTCGCGACCCAGCGTCACCCACAGCGAGGTGTACTGCGACTCTGTGTCGTCGGTGAAGAAATGGCGTGCGTTGGCCAACAGCACGGCGACGTACCCGAGGATCACCCCGATCGTCGTGACGAGCCCCCATCGCACGACATCGCGTCGCGAATCGGGGTCTCTACGCGCATCGAGTACAGCACTGTCGGTCACGAGTCCCAGACCCTACATCGACCGGCCGTTCACAGTGCAGTGGGTCGGGCGAGATTCCCTCGGCGCAGCGCCGAGAACGCCACGCTGTACCGTGTTAAAGTTCACCGGCTCGGACTCTGCTGTCACGCCAGGGAGTACCGGCACGCACCGTCTTCGAAAGTCGATCCAGCTGATGCCGATTCCCACCCCGCCGACCTACCGCTCCGCTCCTCCGACGCCGAACGGTCATAGCGACGCGTCCAACGGCCCTCGCCCGCATCGGGTTTCGGTCGTCGTGCCGATCTACCGCGGCGAGGACACCATCAGCGCCCTGGTCGGTGAACTGCACAAGCTGAACCAACCGACCGAAACGCCGGGTGGCGTCACGTTCGTCGTCGACGAGGTCGTCCTCGTCCACGATCACGGCCCCGACCACTCCGATGTGGTGCTCCAGGAACTGGAACACATCTTCGACGAGGTTCGCACCGTGTGGTTGAGCCGCAACTTCGGCCAGGACGCGGCGACCATCGCGGGCATGTCGGCGGCGAGCGGTGACTGGATCATCACCATGGATGAAGACGGTCAGCATGATCCCGCCTTCATCGGCCAGTTCCTCGACGCGGCGCTCACCGAGCGGGCCGACCTCGTGTACTCGAAGCCGGTGAACACCCGCCCGCACGGTTTCCTGCGCAACATCACCTCGCGCGGCGCGAAGATCGTCTTGGCGACGCTGTTCGCCTTCCCCGACTCCAGCCGATTCGAGAGCTACCGACTCATCCGCGGTGATATCGGTCGCCAGCTCGCCGGGGTCGCGTCCAACGGTGTGTACCTCGACGTCGCACTCACCTGGGTGGTCGGCACGGTCGCGCAGGTGCCGGTCGAGCTGCGGGCCGAGGGTCGAGACGAGTCCGGGTACAACTACCGTCGACTGTTCTCGCTGTTCTGGAAGATGGTGTTGTGCAGCGGCACCCGTGGGCTGCGGCTGGTCAGCATGCTCGGCGTGACGCTCGCGCTCGGTGGGCTCGTGTTCGCCGCGGTGATCGTCGGCCAGCATCTCACCGGGGACGGTGCGCCCGAAGGGTGGGCGTCGATCATCGTCGTGCTGCTGCTGTGCTCGGGTGCGACCTTGTTCTCGCTCGGGTTGATCGCCGAATACCTCGGCGTCGCGCTGCATGTCCTTGTGGGTAAACCGTTGTACCTCACCGTCGATTCACCGACTCCGCGTCCCGGTCAGCGGGAAGCGACCACCGCGAAGAGAGAGACCGACCGGGTTGAGCAGTGACCGCATCATCTTCAGTCGACCGTTTCGGGCGCGCCAGGAACTGGCCAACCTCGAGGCGGTGCTGAACTCTGATCACAGTCACGGCGACGGCGCGTTCACCGCGTCGGCCACTGCGAAGATCAAGGCCATCACCGAGGCCCCCCACGCGCTGCTGACCACCTCGTGCACCTCCGCGCTCGAAATGGCGGGCCTGCTGCTCGAATTGGGCCCCGACGACGAAGTGATCGTGCCGAGCTTCGCTTTCACCTCGACCGCCACGTCGATGGCATTGCGCGGAGTGACCTGCGTTTTCGCCGATATCGATCTCTCGACCGGCAATCTCGATCCGGCCTCGGTCGCCGCCGCGCTCACGCCGCGCACCAAAGCCGTCGTCGTCATCCACTACGGCGGTGTCGCCGCGGACATGGCCGAGTTGCTCGCGCTCGCGAACACGCACGGCTTCGCGATCATCGAGGACAATGCGCACGGCCTCGGCGGTCGCTGGCGTGGGCAGTCCCTGGGCACCATCGGCACGCTCGGCACGCTGAGCTTCCACGACACCAAGAACGTGCATTGCGGTGAAGGTGGCGCGCTGCTGCTCACCGACGAGATCTTGATGGCACGCGCCGAGATCATCCGGGAGAAGGGCACCGACCGGGCCCGTTTCCTGCGCGGCGCGGTCGATAAATATTCCTGGCAGGACATCGGTTCCAGCTATCTGCCGAGCGAACTCAACGCGGCCGTACTCGACGCGCAGCTCGCGGAGTTCGATGTCATCCAGGCCGGCCGCCATCGGGTGTGGAACGGCTACGCGAGCGCGCTGCCGGACTGGGCCGCGCGCAACGATATACGTCTGATGACGGTCCCCGACGACCGCGAGCACACCGCGCACCTGTACTACCTGCGCACCCCGACCGAGGCCCGACGCGACGACCTGATCAGTCACCTCGGCTCACTCGGGATCTCCGCGCCGTTCCACTACGTACCGCTCGATTCGAGCCCGGCCGGCTTCAAACTCGGCCGGACCCCGAATCCGTGCGTGCGCAGTGCCGAGTTCTCCGGCACGGTCGTTCGGCTCCCGCTGTGGCCCGATCTGAGCGACGCGCAGGTCGCTCGGGTCGTCGACGCGGTCACCGCGTTCACTGTCTGACTCAGACGTCGAGCACGTAGAGCTTCTCCCGACCGCCCGCGATCAACGCGCGGTAGGACACCCGTGACCCGTACCGGCGGAAGAAAGCATCCAGGCTCGGCTCGGTGAACCGGGCTTCCTGAGCGCCGTCGCCCGCGTTGGTGAACCGTCTACCGATCGTGGCGAGCACTCGATTGTCACTGGTCGCGAGGTTGCGCACCGGCTCGGTGATGATCACCTGGGTGCGGGCCGCCGCGAGCATGCGATCGATGACCGGTTCCGGGTCGGGCAGGAAGTGGTAGAGGCTGGCCTGCATGATCAGGTAGTCGGCGGGCGGCAGCGGGTCGTCGGCGTGCACGTTCCAGACATCGCCACGTCCGCCCGCTCTGGCCAGTTCGGCGACGAATCCCTCATTGAGATCGAGCCCGCGATAGTCGACGGATTTTTCCTGCAAATGTTTGGTGAACAGGGTCGCCGGACCGCAACAGACGTCGACGACGCTGGCCCCCACTGGAATCAGGGCGGAAATCGGTTGAAAACGCCCGTCGTAGTGACGTCCGTACAACCCCCGCATCAGGACTTCGTATACGGTTCCGCTGCGATAGATCAGGCTGGTGCTCACGAAAAGATCCTTTGGAACATCGGTGAAACGACTAGCCCACGCGATGTTACGGAAGATTCGGTGTCCCCGCCGACCGAGAGATGGTCGGCGGGGACTCGCTCAGCCCAGCAACCGCGCCGCGTCCGATGCGGTGAGCACCTCGTAGGTCTCGGTTTCCCGGTTGTAGATCCAGGTGCCCGGGCCCGCCTCGGGCAGACCCGCGGCCTGGACCGCCGACGCCGAGGGGCGGAAGCTGGCGCTACGCGGGATCTCGTCGACGACGTAGACCAGGTCGGGACGCTGGGAATCCTCCAGCCCGCGCATTGCCTCGGTGATATCACCCGGTTCGATCCGGAATCCGTGACGCACGCTCAGCGCGGCCGCGGCGATGACCCCGACCGCGGTCTTCAGTCCGAACGCGACCTCCATGTCGACCGGGGTGATGTCGTTGAGCATGTCGACGATCGGCTGGGTGAACACCGGGCCGCGCGCGGTGCGGATCACGGTGTCGCGGCGGTCGACCAGCCAGTAGTCACCGTCACTGTCGCGCCGGAACAGATTCTCCGTCGGCCACCAGGCGTCACCGGCCCGGAATACGCCGCGCAGCCCGCCGTCGGAGATGTCGCCACCGTCGACGGCCTTGCCGAGCAGCAGGCCGGGTTCGTTATCGGCGCAGCGGCGCGCGAATCCGTCGTCGCCGACGAGGATCTGTTCGCTGATCGGGTCGTAGGCGACCAGTTCCACGCGCGCGGTGCCGGGCACGGGCCTGCCTTTGGAGCCGATCTTGGCGCCGGTGACATTCGCCAGCACCACATCACCGTCGATCGAGGCGTAGAACTCGAGCACCCTGGCCGGGACGAACTGTTCGACCGTGCGCCGCCAGAGTCCAGCGGGCATACCGGAGCCGATGAACAAGCGGATCGGGTGGTTGTGGCCCGCGGGGAAGACCTTGGCGTCGAGCAGATCGCGCAGCATGGTCCAGGTGTAGGTGACGACCGTGACGCCGTAGCGATGCACCTCTTCGGCGAAGCGGTTCGGGTCCATGTCCACCGGCCTGGCCAGCGCGATCCGGCTGCCACCGGCGATCGCCCCACCGAGGCTCACCAACAGTCCCGACGAATGATGCAGTGGCGCAAGGCAGTACACGGTGTCGCGGCGGTCGAGATCGGCCGCGCTCGCGGTGCCGAACGCCGACAGCGCCCAGCGATGGTTGGTGATGTACTTCGCCTCGAGGCGGTCGCCGGAGCCGAGCACCAGTACGAACGCGAGTTCGCGCGCCAGACCCGGGTTCGGCCGGTACCACGCGGGCACCCTGACCTTCGCCGGGTCGATCTGCTCCAGGTCGACCACCCGGTCACTGGTGGCCACCGCGAGCGAACGACTGTCGCCGCCGCCGAGCACGAGCACCCTGGCAGCGGTCGCGGCGGCAGAGCGCAGGTTCTCCGGGTCGGTGATCAGCGTCTGCACGCCGGTCAGTTCGATGGCGCGGTCGAGTTCGGCGCCGGGTGCGAGCAGCACCGCGACAGCGCCGATCCGCGACAGCGCGGCCACCGAGGCCAGCGCACTCGGTCGCGTCTCCATCATCACGCCGACCCGCATCGCGGGCCGGATACCGACGGAGATCAGGCCGCGCACCACATTGTCGACGCGCTTCTCGACCGCGGCATTGGTGTGCACCCGGTCGTCGAAAAGCACCAGGTCCTTCTGCGGCGCGCGGGAGGCGTGCTCGCTGAGCAGTTTGCCGAGCGAGATACGGGTGTGCGGCTGGATCATCCCGAGCCGCGTCAGCCGAGGCAGCGCACGCGCGGCCTCGCCCGCCATCTCGATCGATCCTCGAATCGTGTTGCCCGCGATGCCTTCCAGCGCCTTACTGACGCCCGCGCCCGCCTCGGCCAACCCGGCGGCCGTGTGCACCATCCGGGTGGCGGCGGTGCGCGGTGCGTTGCTCGCGACGTGTTCCTGCATGGGCACGATCTGCTCGGGCAACGTGCCGTTGCCGTCCATCCACGTGATCCAGTCGCGCACCGTCGGCCACGTGTGATTGGTGGCCGTCGAACCGGCGACGAGCCCGAAATGGCCTGCCAACAAGCTGGCTTCGTACACCTCGGCATTGGGCGCGGCCCGCACGATGCCACGCACCGCGGCGGGCTGACCGATGTCGTCGACCTCGCCGACGAACGCGAGGATCGGGCACTTCAGCTCGGCGAGCGACACCGGATGGTCGCGAATCACGAAGCCGCCGAGCATCATCCGGTTATGGGCGACGAACTGCTTGAGCAGATCGGCCACCGCCGGGCCCGCATACCCCACCCAGCCGTCGCTGTTGAGGAAGCGGCGCTGACGTTCCTTGGGCAGCAACGCTTCCCGATCGTGCAGTTGCAGCAGGAAGTCGATGCGCGACTTGGCGGTCTTCACCGGGTCGAGCATCTGGAAGCCGATACGCACCATCGACTCGGTGATCGGCAGCCGGTGCATCACATGGTCGGCCAGGAAGTCGGCGACCTCGGAGACCACACCGTAGGGCAACCCGAACGGCATACCGGCGACGATGTCGACGGGACTACCGAAGGTGACGATGGAGGCCACGCCCTTGCCGTAGCGGTAAGCGGTGGTCTGATAGGCGAACATGCCGCCCTGGGAGTACCCCATCAAGTGCACCTGCGCGCCGGTGGCCTCACAGACGGAGTCGATGGCGGAGTTCACCGCGAGTACGTGGTCGGCCAGGTCGCGTTCCCAGCCGCCTTCCTCGGTCGCGGGTGAACCGAAATCGATGACCCAGCAGTCGATTCCGCTGGCGTGCAGGATGCCGACCGCGCCGCCTTCGGCGTTGACGTCCCAGATGTCGGCGTTCACCATCAACGGCGGCACCAGCAGCGCCACCGGACGGCCCGGCGTCGAATCGTCGGGGAAGTAGTGCCGCAGCCGATACATGCGGCGACGCTCGACGACCTCGAAGGGCGAGGACTCGACATCGTGTGACAATCCGCCGAAGCGGATCACCTCCAGCCCGTTCTGCGCGGTAGCCAGCAATCGCTGCACCGAACCGACCACACCTTTTGGACTGATATCCACCGTTCCCACCTGGCCTTACCTGCTTAAAGTGACACACCTCACACACCCCGATGTGCTCATATGAGCTAACCACACCGGACCTCCATTATGTGTCGGCTGTGACAGGCCGCATGTTCCGGCGATTCTGATCACATCCCCCGCTCAACGGCCGATCACGCTGCGGTCACAACTCTCGAACGGTTCGCCGTCACGCCCGAGATCGCCTCGGAACGGATGACCCAGGCACGACAAGGGCCGACTCGCCACGTCGATCAGCCGGCCACCACCGTGTCCGCAATCGCCTCCCACACAACGGATCTCCCGGTCATCACTATGTTTTACCGAATACCCGACGTGCGGCCACTTCGAGCACCTACCATCGTTGACGTCCGGAACGTACTGACACGCATCAGATTTCGTGTAACACCGTTTCAGCAGCCCGGTTATCCGCGCAGGACCATTCGCTTCGAACTGTTACCCACCCTTCAGCCTGTCGCGCATCCCTCGCGAACAGGTCGATCGGCCGTGCCGCTCCCCAGGTGAGGACCAATGCCATGACCGTTGAGCAGCCCTTTCTCACCGCGTACCGGGAGGGCAGCTTCCAGTACCTGATGATCGTCGCCGATAAGGTGGCCAGGTGACCGAACAGCTCGCCGACCCGTCGACCGACCGTGAAGCAATGCCTGTGGAGTTGGTCGACGACGCAGGTGTAGCGATCGGAGCGTGCTCGGTGGCCGATGCTCATCGGCCACCCGGCACGCTCCACCGCGCCTTCTCCGTCCTGCTGTTCGACCGGAACGGGCACGTCCTGCTCCAGCAGCGCGCGGCGGTGAAAACCAGGTTCCCGCTGCAGTGGGCCAACACCTGCTGTGGGCATCCGGCGCCGGGTCAGGTGGTGACGGAGGCGGCGGCGATCCGGTTGCGCGAGGAGTTCGGGATGGCGGCCGAGCTCACCGAGGTCGGTGCGTTCACCTACCGTGCCGGAGACGAGACGACCGGCCGCGTCGAATACGAATACGACCACGTCCTGATCGGTGTCGTCGACGATCCGGCGCCGCGGCCGGACCCGGCCGAGATCGCGCACTGGGCGTGGATCGCTCCGCAGGCCGTGCGTGCCGATCTGGCGGAGAACCCCGGCAAGTTCACGCCATGGCTGGCACAGGTGCTCGAGATCGCCGGACAGGCCCACCGCCCCTGACCGGGCCCGTCCGTGCGATCTCTTTTCGTTCTGCTCCCTATAGCGGCACACCGGTTAGATGCGCATATCTATATCAGTCTATGTTTCTGATTCCTTGGCTAACTCACAGGCTCACCACAGTCCGTGAACAGGCCGCCCGACCAAGCTGGACATCGAACGGTCCACACGACGGCGAGTGAGGTAACGATGGTCGAGGTCGAGATCAACGACGACACGGTGACGGTCAATGTGCTCGGTGGGCATCGCCTACTCGCCCTGCGCCAGCAGGTCGTGATCGACCGCGCCGCGATCACCGAGATCGTCAGCGCCGAGGTGGATCTGCGGCCCCCGTGGGTTCGGGCCCCCGGCACCTTCATTCCCGGCGTAATCGCCGCGGGCGTCTATCGCGGCAAGGGCCGCAAAGAGTTCTGGGACACCACCTTCGGCGGCAGCGCGGTTCGCATCGACCTGGACGGGCCCGATTTCACCCGCCTGGTGGTCGACGTCGACGATCTCGATGCGGTCCTGAACGCACTGGCCACCGAGACCGCCGGCGTCTGAAACGGCCTTCACGAACCGAAGGATTCCAGCACACCCACATAGGTCTTAGCGGGCGGTGTCGCGAACTCTCCCCTACCCGACTTGCGCAGCCCCATCGTCACCAGCGACTGCACGGTCAACGTCGCCGCCGCGACACCGTCGATCACCGGCACCCCGATCTCGTCGCGAATGTGCGCGCACAGATCGGCCATACCCGCGCACCCGAGCACCACAGCGTCGGACCCGTCCTGCGCGACGGCCACCCGACACGCCTCGGTGACTATCTTGCGCGCGTCCGGGTCGGTATCGAGTGCGAGTACCGGTATCTCACACGCGTGGATCCCCCGGCAGAACCTTTGCATCCCATAGTGTTCCGCCAGATCCGCCGCCCGCCCGATGGTGCGGCCCAGCGTCGTGACGACACTGAATCCGCGACCGAGGTGACTCGCGGTGTGCATAGCCGCCTCGGCGATCCCGATCACCGGCCCCGCGGCCAGTTCCCGTGCCGCGTCCAATCCCGGATCGCCGAAGCAGGCGATGACATACCCGTCCACGCCGTCGGCCTCGCCCTGCCGGATCGCGGCGAGCAGGCCGGGCACGCTCATCGCTTCGTCGTAGTGGCTCTCGATCGAGGTGGGCCCGATCTCGGAGGTGACCGCGTCGAGCAGTGTGCCCCGGCCCGCGACGGCCAGCGCACACTGCTCGATCGTGTCGGTCATCGCCCGCGTGGTGTTCGGGTTGACGACCCTGATGCGCATCAGACACCGACCTCCTCGGCAGCGGCCGCGCGCCTGGCGCCGGTCAGCAGGTAGTAGACGACGAAGCCGACGCCGCAGCCGATGAACCAGCTGTACTGGGCGGCGGTGTGCATGCCGGGCAGGCTGTTGGCCAGCACCGGGAACACCGCGACAGCGGCGGCGACGGCGGTGGCGATGACCGCGGCCGGGTGGTAACCCTTCGTGTAGTAGTAGGCCCCGGCCTCCGACATCGTGAACAGATCGTCGACGATCACCTTCTGCTTGCGCACCAGGTAGTAATCGCAGATCAGTACCCCGAACAGCGGTCCGATGAAGGCGCCGAGCACCTCGAGGGTGTAGTGGATGACGTCAGGGTTGTTGTACAGATTCCAGGGCGTGATCAGCACCGAACCGACCGCCGCGATCATGCCGCCCGCCCGCCAGCTGATCCGCTGCGGACTCACATTCGAGAAATCGAAAGCCGGTGAGATGAAATTGGCGACGATATTGATCCCGATAGTGGCGATGGTGAAGGTGAGTGCGCCGAGCACGATCGCGAAGGTGGAATCGATCTCGGCGACGGTGGCGACGGGATCGGTGATGAGTTCGCCGTACACCGGCAATGTCAGGGAGGCGGTGACCACGACCAGCACCGAGAAGACCAGGAAATTCACCGGAAGCCCGAGGAAGTTGCCTTTCTTCACCGCGGCGAAACTCTTGCCGTACCGGGAGAAGTCGCCGAAGTTGAGCATCGGACCCGAGAAATACGACACGACGAGAGCGATCGCGCCGAGCATCACCGGCACCGAGGCCCAGCCGGTGTATTTCACATCGCCGAGGTTCAGGTCGATGGCACTCCAGCCCGCCTTCGCGATGAGGTAGCCGCAGAGCAGGAACATCACGACATACACAGCGGGACCGCAGAAGTCGATGAACTTGCGGATCGATTCCATGCCGCGCCAGAACACGCACGCCTGCACCACCCACAGCAGCAGGAAGCTGCCCCAGCCCAGGGCCGACAGGCCGAGGAACCCGTAGTCGGCGGTGACGGCGTAGGGCGCCAATCCTGGAAACAGTTTCACCAGAACGACATCCAAGGCCGCCGACGCGAGGAACGTCTGAATGCCGTACCAGGCCACCGCGATCAACCCGCGGATGATCGCGGGGATGTTCGCGCCGAGCACGCCGAACGCGCTGCGGCAGATCACCGGATAGGGCACACCGGTCATCTGACTCGGTTTCGCCACCAGATTGCAGAAGAAGTACACGATGGTGATGCCGAGGAGCAGCGCGACGAGCACCTGCCAACTGGCCAGACCGAGCGCGAAAAGGCTTCCCGCCGTGACATATCCGCCGACGCTGTGCACGTCCGACATCCAGAACGCGAAGATGTTGTAAGTGCCCCAACTCTGCTTGCGCAGCGGCGCGAGATCATCGTTGGTCAGCCGCGGATCATAGGTGGGAGGTTCGCCGGCGGGAACCGCCGAGGACGTAAGAGTGTCGGTCATGGTCGTTCCCGTCCGAAAGGGTATATCTGCTGAACTGACGGTAAGTATCAGCAGTTGCCCTGCGGTTTCCCGGGAATTTCGCGCCTATTGCACCGAAGATATATCTTCGGGCGCGAGCAGTCCGGTATCGGTCGGCAGGGTCGCGACCACCGTTTCCAGCCTCCGGTGGTGCTCCTCGGCGGCCGCGAGCAGGCGGTCGATATCGCGCGCGAGGAACGCGTCGAGCATGGCGATATGGTCGATGTGCAGGCGCTCGCGGTCGAGCCGGTCGATATGGACCATCGACTGCACCGGCTCGGTGACATTCCACGCCGCTTCGAGCATGTGCAGCAGCCGGAACATCCGCGACGGCCGCGTCAGCGCCACGTGGAAGCTGCGGGACTGCCGCTGGTACGCCTCGGGATCGTCGTCGAGGATGGCGCGTTCGAGTAGGTCGTTCACCGCGAGCAGGTGCGCGCGTTCGGGCTCGTCGGCGTGCATCGCGGCCGCGGCGAGCGACGCCGTCTCCAACGTGTCACGCACGATGTACATTTCGCGCAGTTCACGGGCGGTGAGCTGGGCCACCTGGTAACCGCGCTGCGGGCGGTGGGTGACCAGCCCCTCCCCGATCAGCGTCTTGAGCGCCTCACGGACCGGGATATGACTCACCCCGAACAGCTCGGCGACTTCACGCAGCGGGATCACGGTGCACGGCGGTACGGCGCCGTCGAGGATCACCCGGCGCAGTTCGCCGAGGATCACCCGCGGTCGGCCTGGCTCATCGACCACAAGCCTTGCGAGCAGCGCCGATCGTCGTCTCGAGGACATGCGAACATGCTATGGCCGGTGTATTGCGCGCGGACTGCCCGATGTGACAGTTGGGAAACGATCACCGTACCGACCGGTCCCTAGTGCGAAATGGCATGCTCGGGTGATGGGAGTTACCACAACACAGTCGGTGGATCGCCGTTTCGTCCGCTTGGTCGCCGTCTTCGACCATCTGTTCCGCAAACCCTCACACGGTGGTGGCGCGCTGTGTGTCTATCTGCACGGCGAGCCGGTGGTGGATGTGTGGGCGGGCTATGCGAGCCCGGGTGTGCCGTGGACGGCGGAGTCGGTGGCGTTGGGTTTCTCCACCGGAAAAGGCGTGGCCTCCACGGTGATCCACCAGTTGGCCGATCGCGGACAGCTCGACTACGACAGTCCCGTCGCCGAGTACTGGCCGGAGTTCGCCGCCGCGGGCAAGGCCGACATCACCGTGCGTGATGTGCTCACCCACCGCGCCGGCCTGCACCGTCTGCGCGGACTGCTGCCCGGCCCGATCGAGAGTTTCCTCGATGACGAAGCCGTCACCGCCGCCCTGGCCGCGGCCGCTCCCGACCCTCGGCACCGGATCACCAGCGGCTATCACGGAATCAGCTACGGGCATTTGGCCGCCGAGATCGTCCAGCGGGTCACGGGCCGCGATTTCGTCGATGTGGTGCGCACCGAGCTCGCCGAACCCCTCGACGCCGAAGAACTCTGGTTTCGGGTGCCGCACGACCAGCGCCACCGGATCGCCACCACCTTCCCGCGCCTGCGCGCCGCTGGCATGGACTGGGACACCGGCTCCGACCTGCTCACCCGCACCCGCTTCAGCGCCGCCGCCGAAACCACCCCGCGCGGTTTCGCCGACCTGATCGTCGATGCGCGCGTGCATGATTCGGTGATGCCCGGGGTGAACGGCGTCTTCTCCGCACGCGCCCTTGCCCGCCTCTACGCCGCCCTCGCCAACGGCGGCGAGCTCGAGGGCACCCGCATCCTGTCCCCCGACTCGATTCCGCGCTTCGCCACCCGACAGGTCTTCACCCCCGACTACGTCCTGGCGTTTCGTATCCCGTGGGCCCTCGGCTTCCACGGCGTCCCCATGAAACCCTCCAAGGCCGACCCCATCTCCGCCTTCGGCCATTTCGGCCTCGGCGGCTCCGGCGCCTTCGCCGACCCCGAGACCGGTCTGTCTCTCGCCTTCGTCACCAACCGTCTCGGCGGCAGACTCACCCCGTTGGGCGATGCCCGCCTCACCCGCCTCGGCACCATCGCTCACAACATCGCCAAGACCGAACTACACACCTGACACTGCCCGGTTCCGAGCCGGGCCCGGAACCTACGCCTCGCACCGGCCGGGCCTGGCACTATGTGGCGGATGGAGACCGTTGGGCTGGAGCGGATCGAGGAAGCTGCGCGACTGTTGGAGCCGGTGATCCGGCGGACGCCGACCGTGGGATCGCGGGTGTTGTCGGAGCGGGCGGGCACGCAGGTGCTGCTCAAATGCGAGAACTTGCAGCGGACCGGGTCGTTCAAGCCGCGCGGGGCCTACAACCGGATCGCCAATCTTCCCGCGGCGGATCGGGCGCGGGGTGTGGTGGCGGCCAGCGCGGGCAACCACGCGCAAGGCGTGGCGTGGGCGGCGAGCGAGCTCGGGATCGCCTCGACGGTGTTCATGCCGGTCGGGGCCTCGCTGCCGAAGCTGGTCGCTACGCGCGCCTACGGCGCCGACGTGCATCTGGTGGGTGACACGATCGATGAATCCTTGGTCGCCGCACAGGAATTCGCCGATCGGACCGGCGCTACCCTGATCCATCCCTTCGACCATCCCGACATCGTCGCCGGTCAGGCGACGGTCGCGCTGGAAATTCTCGAACAGGTTCCCGAGGTGGGCACGGTCGTCGTGCCGACCGGTGGTGGTGGGCTGCTCGCGGGTGTCGCGGTGGCATTGCACGCGTTGGCGCCGGATGTCCGGGTGATCGGCGTGCAGGCGGCCGAGGCGGCGGCGTGGCCGGATTCGCTGGCGGCGGGCCGACCGGTTCGCGTGCCGCGGATGTCGACGATGGCCGACGGTATCGCGGTCGGGCTACCCGGCGCGGTGCCTTTCGTCCATGTCGCCGAGCTGGTGTCCGAGATCGTCACCGTCGACGAGGACGCCCTGTCGAGAGCCCTGCTGCTCTGCCTCGAACGGGCCAAACTCGTTGTCGAACCCGCGGGTGCGGCGGGCGTCGCCGCCTTGCTCACCTCCGCGCTCGAGGATCTGACCGGCCCGGTGGTGACCATCGTGTCGGGCGGAAACATCGACCCGCTGTTGCTCACTCGCGTGATCGGCCACGGTCTCAGCGCCGCGGGCCGCTACATGGCCATGCACGTCACGATCGACGACCGTCCGGGTGCCCTGTCGGCGTTGCTCGCCGTGGTCGGGCGCGCGGGCGCGAGCGTGGTCGACGTCGTGCACTCACGGACGGGTCCGTGGCTGGCCGTCGACGAGGTCGAAGTGTCACTCACCGTGGAAACCCGCGGTGCCACACACCGCGACGACGTCCTGGACGCGCTGCGTGCCGCAGGTTTCCGCGTCCACGCGGAGCTCTAGGAACCCGGCGCGCCCCACCGCGTTTCCGGCAACCACAAGCGCACGCTAGCCGCAGCCCTCGGGCGCCCGGTCCGGAGGCCAGCGGTCGGTGATCAATTCGGTCATCTGGTCCACCCAGGTGTCGTCGAGGGCGGCGTCGTGGCGGATGAGGATGCGGAAGATCGCGGTACCCGCTACGACTTCGGCGAGCATGGGGAGTTGATCATCGGCACGGCGTTCGTGGCCGAAGCGGGATTCGAAGGCGGCGAGGTCGCCGGCCAGTCGGTCGATCATCATTTTGTGCACTTCGGGGGCGGCGACGGTGTCCGCGATCAATCCCGGTAGCGCCGAGCGCACCTCGGGGCTGTCGAACATCGTGCGGACCGTCTCGACCAGTGCCCGGATGTCCGCGCGGATATCGCCGCCCGAAACATCCGGTGGTGCAATGACTTCGGCGGACAGCACGGCCTCGTGGACGAGCTGCGCCTTGTTCGACCATCGCCGGTAGATGGCGGCCGTGGTCGTCCCGGCGCGCGCGGCGATCGCCGACAGCGACAGCGCGGGGTAACCCGTGTCGAGAATCAGCTCTCTGGTGGCCGCGATGATCGCGGCATCGATCCGGCTGTCGCGCGGACGCCCCGGGGCGGATGGCGCAGACCTCTTGCCTTCGCTGACGCCTTCTGTTGTCATGATCACAGCATAATTCCAATACGGCATGCATCATATTTGAGGGAGACCTGTGAATCTGAGCCCGCTCGACGAGTACCCGCTGCATCAGGTGCCCGCGCCCCTCACCTGGCCGGCCGCCTCCGATCGGAACTTCTACGATCGGTCCTACTTCAACGTGCTCGACCGAGACGGACGCTTCATGGCGCTCACCGGGATCGGCTATTACCCGCGCCTCGGGGTCAAGGACGCCTACTTCGTCGTCCGCCGGGGTGACACCCAGACCGCGGTGCGGCTGAGCGACGCCATCGACGACGACCGCCTGCACCAACACGTCAACGGCTACCGGATCGATGTCGTCGAACCCTTGCAGGAGCTACACCTGACCTTGGCCGAGACCGAGGGCATCGCCGCGGATCTGACCTGGCGCGGGTTGTTCCCCGCCGCTCTGGAGCGGCCGCACGAGATGCTGACCGAGCGGCGAGTGACGTTGCAGGCGTGCCGCTTCGCCCAGGTCGGTACGTGGGAGGGCTGGATCGAGGTCGACGGCGAACGGTTGACGGTCGAGCACGACACCAGTGTGGCGAGCCGTGATCGCTCGTGGGGCATCCGCCCGATCGGCGCGCCCGAACCCGCCGGTCGCCCGGATGCCGCGTTCCGCGGCATGTGGTGGCTCTATCTGCCGCTCGCGTTCGACGACTACCAGCTGTTCCTGATCCTGCAAGAGGATCCCGATGGTCACCGCAGCCTCTACGACTGCACCCGCCGCTGGCGCGACGGTCGTGTCGAGCAGCTCGACGGTGTGCGCGCGACCATCCGCTACCAGCCCGGAACGCGGATCCCGACGGGCGCGCACGTCGAGTTCATGAACCGGGCGGGTGATCGGATCCAACTCGACGTCGAATCGAAGTTGTTCGCGCCCATCGCGTTCGGCTCGGGTTACGGCGGCGACTCCTCGTGGGCACACGGCACCTGGAAGGACGGACCGTTCGCGGAACGCGTCAGCTACGACATGACGGATCCGGAGGTCATGGCCAGAGCGCCGTTCAGTCTCATCGACCACGTGGGCCGGGCGGTGTGCACGGAAGCCGACGGGCAGACGCGCGAGGGCGCGGGCCTGTTCGAGCACGGCGTGATCGGACCGCACCATCCGTCGGGTTTCTCCGACTGGACCGACGTGGCGAAATAGGCACGGTGCCATGAAGATCATGACAGCGCTCTACGGGCCGACGGATGCGGTCGAACGCGCGACCGTGCTCCGGGAGGCAGGCGCATCCGGGGTATTCACCTTCGAAGGACCGTTCGACGTGTTCACGCCGCTGGTGCTCGCATCGGCGGTCAAGGGGCTCGACGTGATGTCCAACGTCGCGATCGCGCTGCCCCGCAATCCGATTCAGCTGGCACACCAGGCCAACGATCTGCAACTGCTCACCGAGGGGCGGTTCATCCTGGGCCTGGGCACGCAGGTGCGCGCGCAGATCGAGAAGCGCTACGGGGCCGAGTTCGACCGCCCGGTCGCGCGGATGAAGGAAATGGTGGGGGCGTTGCGCGCGATCTTCGCCACCTGGAACGACGGTGCGCGACTGGACTTTCGAGGTGAGTACTACCGACACACCCTGATGACGCCGACCTTCGTCCCGGGGCCGAACCCGTACGGTCCGCCACCGATCTACCTCGGTGCGCTCGGGCCGCGGTTGACCGCAGCCACCGCGGAGGTGGCCGACGGTCTGCTGGTGATGCCGTTCGGGACGAAACGGTTCCTGCACGAGACGACGTTGCCTGCCGTGCGGGCCGGTCTGTCGGCCGCCGGACGCTCCGAGGACGACTTCGAGGTCGTGCCGGAGATCATCGTCTCGGTCGGTGACGACCACGCCTCGACCCGGATGCTGTTGGCGTTCTACGGTTCCACCCCCGCCTACCGGCCGGTGCTCGACGCCCACGGCTGGGGTGATCTGCAGCCGGAACTCAACGCGATGTCCAAGCAGGGACGGTGGCGGGAGATGGCCGCCCTGATCGACGACGACATCCTCCACACCATCGCCGCGTGCGGCACTCCGGCCGAGGTGGCCGCGCATATTCGCGATCGGGTCGACGGTGTGTCGGACCGGCTCTGCCTCTATCAGCCGGGGCCCATCGCCGTCGACGCGCTCGCCGAGATCGTGGACGCGCTGAAAGGATCTACATGTCACTGACAACGATCGAATTCGACCAGGTCGTCGACGACAGCTACGGCGGCAAGGCGGCCGGGCTGGCCGAGCTGCGCCGTCTCGGACTCGCTGTGCCGGTCGGATTCGTCATCGCCGACGCTTCCGCACAGGGCGGCATCGACGCTGTGACGGAGCGGTTCTCGGAGCTGGCCGCCGGCGCGACTTCCGTGGCCGTCCGTTCCTCCGCGGTCGGGGAGGACGGGGACGACCAGTCCTTCGCCGGCCAGTACGACACTGTGCTCGGTGTCGACTCCGTCGATGCCTTCGCCGCAGCCGTGCGCGAGTGCGTCGCGTCCGTGCATTCCCGGCGAGTCGCGTCCTATAGCGAAAAAGCTCCCGCCACTATGCATCTGGTGGTGCAGCAGATGGTCGACGCGCGTGCCGCGGGCGTGGTGTTCACCGCGGATCCGGCAACCGGCCGACGCGACCTCATGGTGATCGACGCCGTCGCGGGGCTCGGCGAAGCGCTCGTCGACGGTACGGCATCGTCGGACCACCTCGTCCTCGATTCCCACGGCGACACCGCCGTGTGCGAGGTCGGCGCGGCTCCCGTCTTGTCGCCGACGGAGATCGCGGAGATTCGGTCCGATGCGCTGCGCGCCGCGCGGCACTGGGGCAGGCCGATGGACCTCGAGTGGGCGATCGACCGCTCCGGCACACTGTGGTGGCTGCAGGCCCGACCGATCACCACCCTGCCCGGCGACCTCAACGAGATGGATTCGCCGCTCGCGGGGGCCGACCACGTGTACACACGCTGCAACATCGGTGAAATGATGCCGGGGGCCTTCTGCCCGTTGACCGCCTCGGTGTCGGGCTATGCCATCGACTACGCGATGCAGATGACGCAGGTGGTGGCGCGGGCGCAGCCGAGGTACGAGCGGCCGTGGCTGCAGGTCGGCTACTTCTACGGGCACATGTTCCTGAACCTGACCGAGGGCACGGCGCTGAGCTCGGGCCTGCTCGGCAACTCGCTGGAGCAGTTCTCCACGTCGATCTGCGGGCGGGTGGTCGAGGAGCTGAAGGCCGCACCGCCGAAACCGTTCGCCCGCAGACTCGTCAATACGATCCGGCTGAGCACGTACGCGTTGTCCGCCGGGCCTGCGATCCGCCGCCTGGACGACAAGATCGCCGGATTTCGGATTCCGACCGGCGACGACCCGCGAGAAATACTGCGCCAGTTGGAGTTCGGTGTCGAAGAGTATTGCGACATCACGCTGACTCATGTGCGGTCCTCGTCCCGCGCGGCTGTTGCGGCCAACATCCTCGAGAGCGTGCTGACCAGACAGGCGGTCGAGAACGGACTCGACGCGGACGAGGGTCGTGCCGAGGCGACCCGGCTGATGGCCGGCGCGTCCGATGTCGAAAGCGCGCTCATGGTGGAGGAGCTCGACGCGGTGGTACGAACCATCGCCGCCGATCACGCGGCCGCCGAGAGGTTCCTCGCGGCGGAGCCGGCCGACGCGGTGATCGAGCTGCGGACGGCGAGCAACCCCGGCGGCGAGGCGTTGCGACAGTTCTCGGCTCGGCACGGTCACCGCGGGTACCGCGAGCTGTGCATGCGTGATCCGTCCTGGGCCGAAGACCCCGGCGGCCTGGGAGCGATGATGCAGGTCATGCTGCGCTCCGCACTGGATCCGGCCCACCGCGCACCGCTGCTCGCGCCCGAGGCGACGCCCGGATCGGCGACCATCAGGTTTCTCGCCCGGCTGGCGCAGGGCGGCGCCCGCGGACGCGAGAAGACGAAATCGAAGATGGCGCTGATGGCGCATGCGCTGAAGCTGGGCTACCGCCACCTGGGAGCGGTGCTGGCCGAGTCGGGGCGACTGCCCGATGCCGACCTCATCTTCTTCTTCGACCGTGCCGAGTTGGCTCGCGTCGCCGGCGCGGATGACATCGCCGACCTCGTGCAGCGCGCGCTGCAGCGCCGAGAAGCACTGACGTACCAGAACTCCCTCGAGTTCGACGACGTGTCGGTGGGCAGGCCGGCCCCACTACTCGCCCCGCCGCCGCACGCGATCACCGACGACCAGATCGTGGGCAGGCCTGCAAGCCGGGGCAGCGTCGAAGGTGTTGTGCGCGTGGCGAAGTCGATCGTCGACGCGCGAGAAGTGCGGCCCGGCGAGATCCTGGTCGCCCCGGTCACCGACGTGGGGTGGACGCCGTACTTCACCGTTATCGGCGCGCTGGTCACCGACATCGGCAGCTCGGTATCGCACGGCGCCGTGGTGGCGCGCGAATACGGTCTCCCGTGCGTGGTCAACACCTTGGTGGCCACGAAGGTGCTGCGCACCGGAGACCGGGTTCGGGTAGACGGGGACCGAGGTCTGGTCACCCGGCTCGGACCGCCCTGACGCCAGGCCTGCGACCTGCCGATCAGCTCAACCAGGCGCGGGCGTCGTCGGCGGTCTTGCGGACCTCGTCGAGCTGTTCGGCCACGCGCACACCGGCGGTGCCACCACGCGCGTTACGCGAAGCGATCGAGCCCTGAACCGTGAGTACCTCGCGCACACCGGCGGTGAGCGCGGGGTCGACGGCGGCGAACTCTTCGTCGGTCAGCTCGTCGAGACCGACACCGCGCGCCTCGGCGACGCGCACACACGCACCGGCTGCCTCGTGGGCGACACGGAACGGAACACCTTGGCGCACCATCCATTCCGCGATATCGGTGGCGAGGGTGAACCCGGCGGGTGCGAGTTCGGCCATGCGGTCGGTGTGGAAGGTCAGGGTGCCGACCAGACCCGCGATGGCGGGCAGGAGCAGTTCGAGCTGGGCGACCGAGTCGAAGACCGGCTCTTTGTCTTCCTGCAGGTCCCGGTTGTACGCCAGCGGTTGGGCTTTCAAGGTGGCGAGCAGGCCGGTCAGGTTGCCGATCAGGCGGCCCGCCTTGCCGCGGGTGAGCTCCGAGACATCCGGGTTCTTCTTCTGCGGCATGATCGATGAACCGGTGGACCAGGCGTCGGCCAGGGTCGCGTAACCGAATTCCGGTGTGCTCCAGATGATGACCTCTTCGGCCATCCGGCTCAGATCGACACCGATCATGGCCAGCACGAACGCCGCCTCGGCGGCGAAGTCACGCGAGGAGGTGGCGTCGATCGAATTGGCCGCGGAGGCAGTGAAATCCAGCTCTGCGGCGATCTGCTCGGGATCGAGGCCGAGCGAGGAACCGGCCAGCGCGCCCGAACCGTAGGGGGAGATGGCGGCGCGCTTGTCGAAATCACGCAGACGTTCCAGATCACGCAGCAGCGGATGCGCGTGGGCGAGCAGGTGATGCGCGAGGAGCACCGGCTGGGCAGCCTGCAGGTGGGTCTTGCCCGGCATCACGGCGTCGGGATGAGCGGCGGCCTGGGCGACGAGCGCGTCGACCACGTCGAGCACACCGGCCGCGACGCGACGCACACCGTCGCGCAGCCACATCCGGAACAGGGTCGCCACCTGGTCGTTGCGCGAACGACCGGCCCGCAGCCGACCACCGAGTTCGGTGCCGACCCGCTCGATCAACCCGCGCTCGAGCGCGCCGTGCACGTCCTCGTCGGAGTCGGCGGGGCCGTAGGCGCCCGAGGCGACGTCGGCGGCGAGCGCGTCCAGACCGGCCAGCATGGCGGGCAGGTCGTCGTCGGCGAGCAGCCCGGCCTTGTGCAGCACACGGGCATGCGCCTTGGAGGCGCGGATGTCATAGGGAGCCAGCACCCAGTCGAAGTGGGTCGACTTACTCAACGCCGCCATCGCCTCGGCCGGACCGGAAGCGAATCGCCCACCCCAGAGCGCACCTTCGTTGGTTCCAACGTGGGTCATCGTGCGCCTCCTGTGTGTCGACAGCAATCGGGCAACCACAATCGAGCCTAGGGTGCCAACTGATCTAGCAAGAACATGGGTAACTCACCGGGCACGCCCAAAACGGCACCACCGCTCGGGTAAGCCCGGCAACCGACTCAGCCCCCTCCCCACGACCGGCAAAAGTCGCGGGGAGGCGGGCGAGCTTACTTCTGGTTCAGATCGCGGCGGGCGGCGACCTTCGAGGACAGGCCGTGGATCTGGACGAAGCCCTTGGCCAGGGACTGGTCGAAGGTGTCGCCCTCGTCGTAGGTGGCCAGGTTGAAGTCGTAGAGCGACTGCTCGGAGCGACGGCCGTTGACCACCGCGGACCCACCGTGCAGCACCATCCGGATCTCGCCGGTGACGGTCTGCTGGGTGTCGGAGATGAAGGCGTCGAGCGCGCGCTTGAGCGGGGAGTACCACAGGCCGTCATAGGCCAGCTCGCCCCAGCGCTGCTCGACCTGCCGCTTGTAGCGGGCCAGCTCACGCTCGACGGTGACGGCTTCGAGGGCCTGGTGCGCGGTGATCAGCGCGATGGCGCCCGGCGCCTCGTAGATCTCGCGGCTCTTGATGCCGACGAGCCGGTCCTCGACCATGTCGAGACGGCCCACACCCTGACGGCCCGCACGGGTGTTCATCTCCTCGATGGCCTGCAGCACGGAGACCGGGCGGCCGTCGATGGCGACCGGCACACCCTTCTCGAAGGTGACGATGACCTCGTCGGGCGCCTCGAAGTTCACCGTCGGGTCGGCGGTGTAGTCGTAGACGTCCTTGGTCGGCGCGTTCCACAGGTCCTCGAGGAACCCGGTCTCGACCGCGCGGCCCCACACGTTCTGGTCGATGGAGAACGGCGACTTCTTGGTGACGTTGATCGGGAGCTTGTTCTCTTCGGCGAAGGCGATGGCCTTCTCGCGGGTCCAGGCGTAGTCGCGGACCGGGGCGATGACCTCGAGGTCGGGCGCGAGCGCGCCGATGCCCACCTCGAAGCGGACCTGGTCGTTGCCCTTGCCGGTGCAGCCGTGCGAGACGGTGGTGGCGTTGTGGAACTTCGCGGCCTCGACCAGGTGCTTGACGATCAGCGGGCGGCTGATGGCCGAGACGAGCGGGTACTCGCCCATGTACATGGCGTTGGCCTGGATGGTGGGCAGGCAGTACTCGTCGGCGAACTCGTCGCGCGCGTCGACCACGATGGCCTCCACGGCGCCGCAGTCCAGTGCGCGCTGTCGGATCGCGTTCATGTCCTCGCCGCCCTGGCCCAGGTCGATGGCCACGGCCACGACCTCGGAACCGGTCTCCTTCGCGATCCAGCTGATGGCGACGGAGGTGTCAAGCCCACCGGAGTAGGCGAGTACGACGCGATCGGACATGTCTGTTGTGCTCCTCGAAGTCTGGTATGTAAAGGGCTGCCCTGAGCAGTATGGATGCTCCGGCCGCCGGTCGGCTCACGCCGTTGCTACAAATGATTATGCATGATGATGCAATCTCATTCATAACCGGGGGGTACGGCCTCGGGCCGACGACGGCGAAATAGCCGATCACCTGCGACGACGCCATCGCAGCCCTTGGCGAGTACTCTCAGCTATGAGACGCTGGTCACAGCAGATAGCCATTGGGTCGGGACCGAAGGAGAGCCATCATGCAGTCGCTACGTGATTTCGCCGAGGCCAACTACGACCTGATCGGAACGGTGGTCATCGGACTCGGAAACCTCGGCCTGACGGTCGCCAAAGTCGTCATCGACCTCGGCACTCCCCTGCTCCAGGGATTCTTCGCCTGACCCACCGACATCGAATCCAGGGAGCACATCATGGATGAAGTCCTGCAGTTCCTCTCCGACAATTACGAGGCAGGCGCCGCCCTCGGCCTCTATGTCGGCCGCGCCGTCTTCGAGATCACCGCCCCACTGACCCTGCTGATCCTGAACTTCCTCAACTCCTGACACCTCACCTGTGGCACGCTGGCAGAGCACTATTCGGCTCGCCACACGTGAGGACGAACAAGATGCTCCAATACATCGCGCAGGAATTCTCGACCCTCGGCAACGGTGTTCTCGATGTCGGCAGAGCCGTCGTCGAGCTGGTCCAGGACATCATCGACATCGCTGTTCCGAACAATCGCGGTGGCGGTGGGCAGTACCCGTTCAACTGACGGCGCATCCCCGATTTCGGCGTGAGTTACCGCTGACGGCAGCGCCGCGCGGCTAGTGTGCGAATCATGACCGACGATGTTCGGCTCGACGCAGGCTCCGCAGGTCTCACGATCGCCCCTGGCGACGGCGGCGCGATCCACAGCCTCACCGTCGACGGCACCGAACTGCTCCGGCAGGACCCGGGCACCGGCTGTTTCGTCATGGCGCCGTGGGCCGGTCGGCTCGGCGACGGCGAACTGACCGTCGGCGACCACACGTATCAGATGCCGATCAACAACCCGCCGCACAGCATTCACGGCACCGCCCGCGACGGAGCGTGGGAGGTGGTCGCGGCCTCGCCGACCGAGGCGACGATCAGTCATCGTCTCGGTGATCCGTGGCCGTTCGCGGGCACGGTCACCCAGACGTTCACCCTCACCGACACCGGCCTCACCCTGGCGATGCGCATCGCCACCGACCACGACGCCTTCCCCGCCCAGGGCGGCTGGCATCCCTGGTTCCTGCGCGAAGTCCCGCCTGCGACCGGGCCGGTGCGGCTCGATTTCGACCCGGCATGGCAGTGCGAACGCGGCGAGGACTACCTGCCCACCGGCCGCAAGATCGCGCCGACGCCGCCACCGTGGGACGACTGCTTCGGCATGCCCAACGGCGTTCTGGCCCGCCTCACCTGGCCCGGATTCCTGGAGTTCACCATCACCAGCCCGGTCAACGACGTGGTCGTCTGGACGCTGCCGGAACAATCCCTGTCGGTAGAGGCCCAGTCCGGCCCACCCAACGGCCTGAACACCGAACCCCGGATGGTCACACCCGACTCACCACTCGACGTGTGCGTCGACTGGACATGGCAGCGCCTGTCGCAGGACCGAACGGCTTCGAAGCCCGAGTAGCCCGGCACCACAGCCGATTACGGTGAATCCGTGCCGATCACGTTCGCCCATCCTGTTGCGGTACTGCCCTTCGCTCGATATCTCCCCCTTACCGCACTCGTCGCGGGATCCATCGCCCCCGATGTCGTCTACTACCTGCCCGGTCCCCTCTCCGGCACCACAACCCACTCGGTTGTCGGCGTCCTGTGCTGGGACCTGCTGATCGGCCTCGTACTGCTTGTCGCCTTCCGGCTTTCCGCCGGCCCGGCCTCGGCGCTTCTCCGCCTGTCGCCCTCCTCTTCCCCTGATCCCAGATCAGCGGGGCTCGAGGTGGTTTCGACGGTCACCGGCATCGTGCTCGGTGCCGCGACACACGCGGCCTGGGATTCCTTCACTCAGACAACAGGTTTCGCGGTCCAGCACCTGGCGCTGTTACGGACGACGGTCATCGAGCCGCACAAGACCTACAACGTCCTCGGCTATCTCTCCTCTCTCGCCGGAACAGCGGCCCTCACCTACCTTGTGGTGCGCCGTACCCGGCGCACCGTTCGCACTCCGACGTGGACGCACCGAGCCGTCGTCGCCGTGCTGCTCGCGGCGCCCGTCATCGGTGCGGCGCTCGCCGTCGACGACCCGGTCACCCGGGTCAGTTCCTACGACCTGATCCGACACACGATCGTCGGTGCGGCGCAGGCGGCGGTTGTCGCCTGGGCCGTCTACGCCGTGCTCTGGCATCTCGGCAGAGGTCACATCCGCTCACTGCGGCGAGCGGATGCTGCGGAAGGTGAGCGCGACCAGGAAGGTCAGGGCGGCGATGACGGCGGCTGCCGTGAAGGCGGCGGTCATGCCGCCGACCAGGGCATGGGTCGGTGAACCGCCCGCGTCGCGCGCGGCGGTGCCGAAGATCGTCACCAGGATGGCCAAGCCCAGCGCGCCGCCGGTCTGCTGCATGGTCTGCAGGGCGCCGCCCGCCGCACCCGCCTCGTCGGGCGAGACCGTGGACATGATGATCACGTTCAGCGGCGAGAACGCCAGCCCGATACCGTAGCCCATCGCGACCATCGCCACGAACAGCAGTGGGAAATAGCCGGAGTTCTCCGAAAGCCGAGTCAGCAGCACGAGTCCGATGACCATGGCGACGGAGCCGGTGAGCGTCACCGGCTTCGGGCCGAGGCGCGCCAGTAGCCGCGGGATCAGCCGGATCATGGTGAACATCAGCACCGCCGTGGGTAGGAACGCGAAACCCGTTGCCAGCGAGCTCATTCCCAGCACATCCTGCAGATACTGCGTGAGGAAGAAGAACATCGACATGCCTGCCATCGGCCCGAGGAACATGTTCAGGTAGGCGGCGGCGCGGTTGCGATCGGCGAACAGGTGCAGTGGCAGAAGTGGTTGTGGCGCACGCAGTTCGATCGCGATGAAGGCCGCCAGCAAGGCCATCCCGACCGCGAGCCAGATGTCGGTGCCCGCCGCGCCCCAACCGTGCGAGGCGGCACTGATGAAACCGTAAACCAGGGCGGCCACGCCCGCGGTGGCCGTCACCGCGCCCGGCAGGTCGAGCCGAGCGGCACGACGCGGCAAGTCGGGCAGGTACCGCAGCGCGAGCACCGCGATGACCAGGCCGAACGGCACATTGATGAACAGCACCGAGCGCCAGCCGAACCATTCCGTGAGCAACCCGCCGACGATCAAGCCGATCGCGAATCCGGCACTGGACATCCCGGAGAACAAGGCGAGCACCCGGATTCGAGCCTTGGGCTCGGTGAACGTAGTGGTCAGTAGCGCAAGGGTATTCGGCCCGGCCATGGCGCCGCCGATGCCCTGGAGCACGCGCGCCGCGAGCAACCACCCGGCCGACGGCGCCAGGCCACCGGCCAGCGAGGCCACGGTGAACAGCACCACGCCCGCGATGAACAGGGTGCGCCTGCCGAACAGGTCGCCCGCGCGGCCACCGAGCAGCAACAGGCCGCCGAAGACGAGCGTGTAGGAGTTCATCACCCACGACAGGCCCGTCGCGCTGAACTCCAGATCGGTCCTGATGTGCGGCAGCGCCACATTCATCACGGTGATGTCGAGAATGATCATGAGCTGACAGGTGAGCAGGGTAACCAGAACGATCCGTGGCCGAACGCGTTCGACCCGGTCGATTTCGAAGAGTGTGGGGGTAGTCAAGAACGCTCCATCAACAAGGAACTCAAACGGAGAGAGTCTCCGTTTATGACAGAGTTAGCATAGGGAGAAAGTCTCCGGTTCCGCAATACTAAACGGAGACTTCATCCGTTTCCAGTGGAGGATCTCGTGGACGCACCGTCGCGGCCGATGCGCGCCGACGCACGCCGCAATTACGAGCGCATCGTCGACTGCGCCCGCGACGCGTTCGCCGAGCACGGCACCGACGCACCACTGGATGACATCGCGCGACGCGCGGGGGTCGGTCCCGGAACGCTGTATCGCCACTTCCCGAATCGCACCACCCTGATGGAAGCGGTCTATCGCGCCAATATCGAGACACTCGCCGCACGGGCCGACGAACTACGCCGAACGCACGCCACCCTCGACGCGTTCGACGCCTGGTTCGGCGAACTGGTCACCTATATCCTCGAAAAGCACGGCCTGGCAACCACTCTCAAAGCCGCCATCGACCGAACCTCGGACACTTTCACCGCCTGCTCCACCCTGCTGGCCGAGGCCGCGGGCACCGTTCTGATCCCGGCGCAGAAGGCAGGCGCGATCCGCCCCGAGGTGAGCCCGCGCGACATCCTGCGCCTCGGCCACGGCATCGGCGCTGGCTGCCAGGCCGCCCCGGAGTCCGCCCCGCTGCTCACCGACGTGGCGCTCACCGGACTCCGCGCCAAGCGCTAGCGACTCTCAGGCCAGGTCTTCGATTTTCGCCGCCAGTTCGGCGCCGGTGAGAGGCTCGCGGGCGATGACGGCGATGGTGTCGTCGCCGGCGATCGTGCCGACGATGTAGGGCAGGGCGGCGCGGTCGAGGGCGCTGGCCAGGAAGTGGGCGGCGCCGGGCGGGGTGCGCAGGACGGCGAGGTTGCCGCTGGCGTCGGTGGAGACGAGCAGGTCGCCGAGGAGTTTGGACAGGCGGCCGGTGCCGCCGGTGACCCCGCGCACGGGGCTGCCGTCCTCGGGGACGATGTAGACGCCCGCGCCGCCGTCGGCCGCGCGCAGTTTCACCGCACCCAGTTCGTCGAGGTCACGCGACAGGGTGGCCTGGGTGGTTTCGATGCCCTCGGCCGACAGCAGGGCGGCCAGCTCGGTTTGACTGCGGACCGAGTGGGAGGTCAGCAGTTCGATGATGCGGGACTGGCGGCCGGCACGGGTGCGGGCGATGGCGGGCGAGCCCTTCTCGGGTGCGCTCATCGCCCGGCCCCGGTTCGCGGTCTCACGCGGCGGCTTTCGCGAGCAGCCACACCAGCAGCGCCTTCTGGGCGTGCAGGCGGTTCTCGGCTTCGTCCCAGACCACGCTGTGTTCGCCGTCGAGCACCTCGTCGGTGATCTCCTCGCCGCGGTGCGCTGGAAGACAGTGCAGCACAATCGCTTCCGAAGCGGCATGGGTGAGCAGCTCGGTGTCGATCCGGAACGGACGGAACGGGCCGACGCGGTCGAGGCCGTCGTTCTCTTGACCCATGGAGGTCCAGGTGTCGGTGACGAGCACGTCCGCGCCGGTCGCGCCGACCACCGGGTCACCCGTGACCGACACGGTCGCACCGGTTTCCGCGGCACGCTTGGCGGCGGCGTCCAGGATCCACGGCAGCGGTTCGAAGCCCGCGGGCGCGGCCACGGTCACGTTCATGCCCGCCGTCACGCCACCGAGCAACAGCGAGTGCGCCATATTGTTGGCGCCGTCGCCGAAGTAGGTGAGGTTCAGCCCGGCGAGCGATCCCTTGCGCTCGCTGATCGTCTGCAGATCGGCGAGCACCTGGCAGGGGTGGAACTCGTTGGACAGCGCGTTCACCACGGGAACCGTTGCGGTGACCGCCATTTCGTCGAGGCGGGACTGTTCGAAGGTCCGCCAGACGATCGCGTCGACGTAGCGCGAGAGCACGCTGCCGGTGTCGCCGAGGGTTTCCTCACGACCCAGCTGGGTGTCGCGGCCGTCGACGACCACCGCGTGGCCGCCGAGCTGCGCGATGCCCAGTTCGAACGAGAAGCGGGTGCGGGTGGAGTTCTTCTCGAAGATCACGCCGACCCCGCGCGGGCCGTCCAGCGGCCGGTGCAGGAAGGGGTCCTTCTTCAACTCGGCGGCGATGGCGAGGATTTCGGCTTGTTCGGCCTGGTTCACATCGTCGTCGCGCAAGAAATGACGCAGGGTCACTTGGTCGCTCCCTTAGCATCGGCGGCGGCCTTGTCGAGGATCTCGGGCAGGTCGGCGACGAAATTATCGGCCTGGGTTTCGGTGAGCACCAGAGGCGGTGCCAACCGGATCACGTTGGGCTTGGCGGGGTTCAGCAGGTAGCCGGCCTCGCGCGCCCGTTCGTCGACATAGGCGGAGATGTCGTTCTTCAGCACGATGCCGATGAGCAGACCCGCACCACGCACGTGGTCGATCTCAGGATGCTCGAGCAACGCGATGCCGTCGCTGAGCTTCTTGCCCACCCACTCCACGTGGGTCAGCAGGTTATCGGAGTCGATCGTGCGCAGCACGGCCAGAGCCGCCGCGGCGCAGACGGGATTGCCGCCGAAGGTGGTGCCGTGCAGACCCGGCGTGAGCAGCTCGGCGGCCCGGCCCTGGGCCAGCACGGCGCCGATCGGCAGCCCACCACCGAGGCCCTTGGCCAGGGTGATCGCATCGGGCACGATGCCCGCCGCCTGGTGCGCGAAAAACGTTCCGGTGCGGCCGATTCCGGTCTGCACCTCGTCGAGGATCAGCAATGCCCCGGCCCGCGAGGTGATCTCACGCGCCTTGGCCAGGTAGTCGAACGGCGGGACGACCACACCGCTCTCCCCCATCATCGGCTCGAGGAATACCGCGGCGGTGTCGGAATCGACCACGGCTTCGAGTGCGGCCGCGTCGCCGTAGGGCACGTGCACGACGCCGGGCGGCATCGGCTCGAACGGCGTCCGCTTGGCCGGCTGACCGGTCAGGGCGAGCGCGCCCATCGTGCGTCCGTGGAACGCCTCCTCGGCGGCGACGATCTTGGAACGTCCGGTGAGCCGCGCGATCTTGAACGCGGCCTCGTTGGCCTCGGTGCCGGAGTTACAGAAGAACGCCTTGCCCTCACCGTCGCCGAAGTGGGCCAAGAGCTTCTCGGCCAGCTCGATCACGGGCTCGCTGGCGTACAGGTTCGACACGTGGCCGAGCGTGCCCAGTTGCTGGGTGACCGCTTCCAGGATGGCGGGGTGGGCGTGGCCGAGGCTGTTGACCGCGATGCCACCGAGGAAGTCGATGTAGCGCTTGCCATCGGCGTCGTAGAGCACCGCACCGGCGCCGCGCACCAGCGCGACCTTCGGGGTGCCGTAGTTGTCCATCATCGCGGCCGACCACCGCTGCTGCAGCATCTCTGTTTCGCTCATGATTGCGTTCCATCCGGCGACCCGGCGGGGGTCACCATGGTTCCGATTCCTTCTCCGGTGAACAGTTCCAGTAGTACCGAATGCGGCACGCGCCCGTCGATCACGTGGGCACTGGGGACCCCGCCGAGCACGGCGCGCAAGCACGCTTCCATCTTCGGCACCATGCCCGCATCCAGGCGCGGCAGCAACTTCGCCAACGCGTCGGCGTCGATCTGACTGGTCAGCGAGGAGCGGTCCGGCCAGTCGGTGTAGAGGCCCTCGACGTCGGTGAGGACAACGAGCTTCTCCGCGCCGATGCCCTCGGCCAGTGCGGCGGCGGCGGTGTCGGCGTTGATGTTGTGCACCACGCCGTCGGCGTCGGGGGCGATGGTGGAGACCACCGGGATGCGGCCCGCGTCGATCAGGTCGAGCACGGCGCCGGGGTTGACCTCGGTGACGTCGCCGACCAGGCCGATGTCGGTGGCGACGCCCTCGACGGCGACGGTGCGCCGGGTGGCGGTGAACAGGTGCGCGTCCTCGCCGGAGATACCGACCGCGTACGGGCCGTGCGCGTTGATCAGCCCGACGAGTTCACGGCCGACCTGACCGAACAGCACCATCCGCACCACGTCCATCACCTCGGGGGTGGTGACGCGGAAGCCGCCGCGGAATTCGCCCGCCATACCGAGCCTTTTCAGCATGGCGTTGATCTGCGGGCCACCGCCGTGCACGACCACGGGATGCACGCCGACGGTGCGCAGGAACGCCATGTCGGCGGCGAAGGCGGCCTTGAGTTCGTCGTCGACCATGGCGTTGCCGCCGTACTTCACGACCACGATCTTGTCGCGGAACTTCTGCAACCACGGCAGCGCGTCGGCCAGCACGTGCGCTTTGTCCAGCGCCGAAAAGGTGTGCACCACACTGCTACTCATGAGCTGTACGCCGAGTTCTCTTCGACGTAGGCGTGCGAGAGGTCGGTGGTGCGCACCATCGCGGTGCCCTCGCCCACATTGAGCTCGATCAGCACGTCGACGTCTTCGCCGGACAGGTCGACCTCGCGGGCACCCGGCGCGCCGACACTGTCGACGCAGACCGGATTGCCGTTGAACGACACCGCGATCCGGTTCGGGTCGAGGGTCACCGGCGCGATGCCGACGGCGGCGAGCACGCGACCCCAGTTCGGGTCGGAACCGAACAGCGCGGTCTTGACCAGACTGTCGCGGGCGACGGCGCGGGCGACGGTGAGCGCCTCGTCCTCGGAGGCCGCGCCGGTGACGGTGACCCGGACCCGCTTGGTGACGCCCTCGGCGTCGGCCATCAGCTGCGCGGCCAGGTCGTCACACACGGTGAACACCGCGGCGTCGAGATCTTCCTGCGACGGCGCCACGCCGCTGGCACCGTTGGCCATGATCAGCACGGTGTCGTTGGTGGAGCACGAGCCGTCGACATCGAGCCGGTCGAAGGTGTACTTCGTGGCCTTGCGCAGCGCGGAATCGAGCTGGTCGGGCGTGGCGACGGCGTCGGTGGTGAGCACGACGAGCATGGTGGCCAGCGACGGCGCGAGCATGCCCGCGCCCTTGGCCATGCCGCCGACATTCCACTTGTCCTCGCTGTGGAACGCCGACTCCTTCGGCACGGTGTCGGTGGTCATGATCGCGTGGGCGGCATCGGCGCCACCCGACATGCCGCCGCCCATCTCGTGCACGATCTCGGTGATGCCGGGGACGAGCTTGTCCATCGGCAGGCGGTCACCGATGAGCCCCGTCGAGCAGACCGCGATCTCGCCCGCGCCGGTCTCGGTGCCCCAATTGCTCAGTGCCGCGGCGAGTTCCTCGGCGGTCTTGTGGGTGTCTTGGAAGCCGCCGTGGCCGGTGCAGGCGTTCGCGCCACCGGAGTTCAGGATCACCGCGCGCACGTGACCGGTCTTGAGTACCTGCTGCGACCACAGCACCGGCGCGGCCTTGACCTGGTTGCTGGTGAACACACCGGCGGCCGAGTACTCGGGGCCCTCGTTGAGCACCAGTGCGAGGTCCGGCTTGCCGCTGGCCTTGATACCGGCCGCGATACCCGCCGCGCGGAAGCCGAGCGGCGCGGTGACGCCCTGGGTGTGGATCAGTTTGCCGTGGTCCGGGGTCTGCGGATCAGGGGTCGTCACGGTGCCACTCCTACGGTGGAAAGTCCTGCGGTCTCGTCGAATCCGACGGCCAGATTCATCGATTGCACCGCGGCGCCCGCGGTGCCCTTGGTCAAGTTGTCGATCGCGCCGATCACCACGAGCAGACCCGCGTCGGCATCGACGGTCACCTGCAGGGTGATGGCGTTGGAGCCGAGTACCGAACCGGTCTGCGGCAGTACACCTTCGGGCAGCAGGTGCACGAAAGGTTCTTCGGCGTAAGCCTTTTCGTAGACGGCGCGCGCGTGTGCGGCATCGACCTTCGTCGCGGCGGTGCAGGTGGCGAGGATGCCGCGCGGCATCGGGGCGAGCACCGGTGTGAACGACACCGAGACATCGACGCCACCGGCGGCTTTCAGGTTCTGCGCGATCTCGGGGGTGTGCCGGTGCGCGCCCGCGACGCTGTAGGCCCGGACACTGCCCATCACCTCGGAACCGAGTAGGCCGACATCGAGCTTGCGTCCCGCGCCGGAAGTACCGCTCACCGCAACCACATTCACCGCGGGCTCGATGATCCCGGCCGCTATCGCGGGGGCCAGCGCCACACTCGACACGGTCGGATAGCAGCCGGGCACCGCGATCCGCCGGGCGCCGGTGAGCTTCGCCCGCCCACCGGGCAGTTCGGGCAGACCGTAGGGCCAGCTGCCCGCATGGGGGCTGCCGTAGTACTTCTCCCAGGCGGCGGCGTCGGTGAGCCGGTAGTCGGCGCCGCAGTCGATGATGACCGTCTCCTCGGACAGCGCTTGGGCGATCGCGCCCGACTGACCGTGCGGGAGGCCGAGGAACACGATGTCGTGACCGGCCAGGATTTCGGGGGTGGTCTCGTCGAGGATTCGGTCGGCCAGCGGCAGCAGGTGCGGCTGTAGCGCGCCCAGTGCGGTGCCCGCGTTGGAACCGGCGGTCAGCGCCCCGATCTCGAGGCGCCCGGCTCGGTATTCGGGATGCCCGAGCAGTAGACGCAACACTTCGCCACCGGCGTATCCACTCGCACCGGCAACCGCCACCCGCAACACGGGTCCTCCCGACGAATCAACCATGTGATGATTATGCACGACTATGCAAGCTCATTCATGAGCGGGTGTGACCGACTTCGCCTCCGAGGTCCCGATCAGGCGCGCTACCAGCGGGAACATCAGAACGGTCGCCGCTCCCGCCGCGACCAGGATCGAGGCGACATCGGCTTTCAACAGGCCGGTTTGGGTGGCGACCTGGGTCACCGCGACGATGATCGGCAGGCCCGTCGCGGCGTAGAGGGCCAATTCGACCCGCTCGCGTCCGGTCGGCAGGTTGTCCCCGCGCGGCATGAATCGCTCGCTCAGCCAGACGGGCACGCCGCGGGCGATCGCGATGGTGACCACGAACCCCAACCACAGTCCCGGATCGCGACCGACCGCCTCGACATCGATGCCCATTCCCGACACCACGAAGAACACCGGGATCAGCAACCCGTACCCGATGGCCTCCAGCGACGAGTCCACATCCGGGTGTCCCGCCGCGATGAGCCGCCGCAGAATCATGCCCGCGGCGAACGCGCCGAGCACCACGTCCAGATCGAAGACCTCGGCCATCACCATCAGCACCAACAGCAGCAGCACCACCCCGCGCACCGGCAGTTGCGAGGTGCCGCCACCCAGTCTGCCCAGCGCGGCGCCGAGATCTGGCATGCGGTCGAGCATTCGCAACGGCACGAATCCGACGACAAGGGCCGCCACCGCGAACATCAAGAGGATCACCACCGCACTGCCCGCATCTCTACTGGTGAGCAGCACCGACATCGCCACGATCGGCCCCAGCTCACCCACGGCGCCGTGCGTCATCACCGCCCGGCCCAGTGCAGAGTCGACGATTCCGGACTGCTTCAGAATCGGTATCAGGGTGCCGAGAGCGGTGGAGGTCAACGCGATGGCGACCGCGACGCGCGTGCCGGTCGACCTGTCCGCCGCCACCGCCACGATCGCGAACGCGAACACCAGGCACACCATCCACACGATCCACGCTGTGTGCCCCGATCGGCCACGCAACAATTGCGGATCGAGCTCGTAGCCCGCCAGCAGGAACAGCATCCCCAACCCCAACTCGCTGACCAGGTCGACGCCGCCCGCGCTACTCGCCCACCCGAGCACATGCGGTCCGACCACCGCCCCGGCCACCAGCAGGATCACCACATCCGGCAGATACCCGCGCACCAGCCGCGACAGCAGCGGCGCGACCACCGCGATGAGCGCGATCCAGAACAGCGAGACGATCGGCGAGGAATCGCCGACACCAGCGGAAGCGAGCAGCTCCATGCGGGTCATCGTGGCACAGCGGCACCTCCGATCCGCGAAACCGCGCGCGGCCGACCGTTACCCCGCCGGACGAGGCATCGTCGGCAGATCGTTGTCGACGGTCCCGGGTTCCGGCAGGAGATGGGCGAGGAGGAGTTTGATCAGCAGGACGGGCCCGAACCAGAGCAGGAACGTGGGAACGGCGAGCACGGCGGTGGTGATCGCGGTACCGAAGACGGTGCCGGCGAAGGCGACCGGAGTACGGAGTCGGTGCGGCGTCGAGGTCACCGCGACGGCGGCCGCGACGACGAGCCCATAGATCGCGGCCGCCGTCCACCAGCCGAACCCGGGCACCACCAGTGCCAGCAGGAACGGCTGGCCGTGGATCGCCACGAAGGCGAGGTGGTGGCGGGCATGGCGCCCCGGCCGATGGAACCAGCGCTTGGCCGAGGCCGTCGCGTTCACGACCGCGCCGCCGAACAGGTCGAAGCCGACCAGCGTGACCACGGCGATCACCAGCGCGGATCCGCCCGCGTGCCCGGCGAGCAGACCGGCTGTCGCCGCGCCCGCGATCGCGGCCGAATAGCACAGGGCAGCTTCACTTCTCGTCGTGTTCGGGGCGATCAGCCGGTCGGTGATCGTCATCGCCGGATACCTTCCACACACACCGCCACGATGGGTTCGGCCAGATCGACGAGCCGGACACGATCGTCGGCGAGCCACTGCACCAGGCAGCCCTCGATCGCGCCCACGATCACCGCCGCGTGCTCCGGCCCGATCCCCGACCGCAACTGCCCCTCGGCGCCCGCCTCACGTAGCAGGTCGGCGATCGCCGCGCGGTAGTCCGCGTACACAGCGGCCATATCTATCGGAGTGCGAGCGGCCCACACATCCAGCAGCACGCGCGCGTGGTCCGGATGGGCCGCCAGCATCGCGACCGTCGCCCGGATCAGCTCGGCCAGTCGATCCAGCGCCGACCCGGTTCCCGGAACCGCGAGCTGCTCCTGCGCGCGAGCACGGTACTGGTCGAACGCCGCGATCAGCAGCTCCTCCCTACTGCTGACCGCGAGGTAGACACTGCCTTTCGCGACACCGGCCTCGGCCGCCACATCCTCGATCCGGGACGCGGCGAACCCTTTTCTCGCGAACACCCGAACGGCCGCCGCCAGGATCTCGGCGCGTCGGGCATCCACATCGACTCTCTTCGGCATGGACTAATTATGACTGACCGGTCAGCCATAATCAATGAACACATCCCGGCGGGCGGCTCATTTTTGGACGATCGTTTCGCCCGCACCGGGTTTCCAGACGGTGATGTCGAGGCGGTCGTCGCGGACTTCGACCGTCGAGGCGCCGGTGAGGTCGGCGATGTAGAAGTGGTCGAACTTCTCGCCGCGGATGTCGAAACCGCTGTCGTCGAACAGCTTGTGGGCGAAGCGGGCGTGGACGGCTTCGTCGTGCAGATCGGTGACGGTGCCGAAGAGTTTCGCGTCACCGTCGGAGACCATGGTGTCGACGGTGGCGGTGTGCAGGCAGAAGCGCGGGTCGCGGGCGAGGTCGTCGAATTTTCGGGTGTTCGGCATGCCTGCCAGGACGAGCATGCCTTCGAAGATCACCGGTTCGATCGGGCTGATTCGTGGCGATCCGTCGGCACGCAGGGTGGCGAGCATACACAGCTTGCCGGTGGCCTGGTGCCGACGCAGGAACAGTGCGGCGACGCTCGGTGCTTCTTCGGTGAACTGGCTCCACGTGGTCATATCTCGTACCGTACGACCAAACCTTGACATCTCGTGTCAGGTTTTGCGGCTAGTCTCAGGAATATGCGGGCGAGCAGGTTGGTGCAGTTACTGCTGCTGTTGCAAGCGGGCGGCGGGGCGACCGCGAGCGAGTTGGCACGCAAGCTCGAGGTCTCGGTGCGCACCGTGTATCGGGACGTGGAGGCCCTCTCGGAGGCGGGCGTTCCGGTGTACAGCGAACCGGGGCGCGGTGGTGGCGTGCGGTTGATCGACGGCTACCGGACCCGACTCACCGGCCTCACCTCCGACGAAGCCGACGCCGTCCTGCTCGCCGGCCTCCCCGGCGCCGCCGCCGACCTCGGCCTCGGCACCGTGCTGGCCACCGCCCAACTGAAAATGCTCGCCGCCCTCCCGCGGGAACTACGTGGCCGGGCCACCCGCATCGCCGAACGCGTCCATATCGACATGCCCGGTTGGTTCGCGCGTCCCGACGAAACCCCTACGCTCGCAACGGTTGCCGACGCCCTCTGGCACGACCGCCGCCTCGCGATCACCTACCATCGCCGCGACCGGACCGTGGAACGAACCCTCGACCCGCTCGGCCTGGTCATGAAGGCAGGCACCTGGTACCTGATCGCCCGCGAGCACTCCGACATCCGCTCGTACCGGGCGAGCCGGATCGTCACAGCCGAACCGACAGGCGAATCCTTCACCCGCCCCACTGATTTCGACCTCGCCACGCACTGGCAGGACTCGGCCGAGCAGTTCGCGCGATCGATGTTGCGCGTCAGCGCCCACTGCCGGATTGCCACCGCCCACCTGAGCCTGCTGCGTCTGATGAACGACCCGGCCGCGGTGCGCGAGGCCCTCGCCTCCGCGGGCCCACCCGACGCCGAAGGCTGGGCCGACATCACGATTTCCGCCGAGTCCTACGAGGTCCTCGCCCACGCCCTACTCCCCTTGGGCCAGCACGTCGAAGTCCTCGACCCACCCGAACTCCGCGCGACCATGACCGCCACTGCCGCCGCCATGCTCGCGCGCTACCACCGGTCGTCGCCGAGTCACCTCTGAGCCGCCCGGCTGAACTCGACGCAGTCCGGGCACTCGTCCACGATCGGGTGGGTGCAGCGCAGGACATGGGCGAGAAAGTCGATGGTTCGGTTGAGGTCGTCGACGCGAGTCCGCAATTCGGCTTGCTTGTCCGCGAAGACTGCCACGCGGCGGGTGCGAGATCTGGCGGCGAACAGATCTTTGATCTCGGCCAGCGACATCCCGGCCCGTTGACAGAGCTGGACCAGACGGGCTCGGACGATCAGGTCGCCGCTATAGATCCGTTGTCCACCGGGCGCCCGGGGTGGAACGAGTACGCCCACGTCTTCCCAGTGACGCAGGACGTGGGTGGCGACACCTAACTCGGCGGCGACATCGCCGATGCGGCGCGACTCGGCGGTATTCGGCACATTCGCCCCTTTACTTCAGGTCGACCTGAAGTTTTAGCGTAGTTCGCATGGGACACAACGACAATCGGACGCAGTCGATCGACCCGGTCGCGTCACCCGACCTGTGGCGGTGTTGCCGGTCGGTGGGGTCGGCGGCGACGGGCGCCTTGCGACCACGCCGACCCGACCGCAGGTTCCTGACCTCGCTGCCCGACAACGGCCTCCCCCACGGCACGACGACGGTCGAGCTGACGGTTCTGGCGCAGAATGCCAAGCGTGTGCCGACGGCGGCCGTCGTCGAAGGCGTGTTCGCCCCGCGCCGGATCGAATCCGCGATGACGGCCTTCGTCGTCCGGCATCCGAAGGCGACCTTTCTCGTCGACCCCGGCATCTGCGTCGATGTTCTGGACCAGGCCGTGGCCGAACTCCCCCGCGTTCTGCGAGTCGCGGTGACACCACCGAGCGACATCATCGATATCCGAGACTCTTTACACCGCAGTGGAATTACCACCGACGACATCGACTTCGCCCTACCGACGCATCTGCATTGGGACCATATCGCCGGCCTCCTCGATCTCCCCGAGTTGCCACTGCGTCTCCACCGGCCCGAGCACGACTGGGCGATGGAGGGTCCGGTGGCACCGGTCGGCGGCGTGCGGCGAGCTGTTCGCCACAGACCTCTCGACGTCTACGACCTCGACGGTCCCCCTGTTCTCACCTTCTCCCGCAGCCACGACCTGTTCGGAGACGGTGCGGTGGTGCTCGTCGACCTGTCCGGCCACACCCCGGGCAGCGTCGGCTTGCTCTTGCGCACCGAACGCGGCCCGGTTCTGCTCGCGGGCGACGCGATCTGGCACAACCTCCAGGTCGAGGAGCTGCGACAGAAGTCGGGCTATCCGGGCATGCTGGCCGACAACGACCGCACCGAGACCTGGCGAACTGTCCACCGCCTGCATGCGATCCGCGGCGCCGTCCGCATCATTCCCAGTCACGATCATCAGGCGGCATGCGCGTGGACGCAGGATCCGCACACTTCCCGATCGAGCCAGATCTGACGCAATCGGGGTTCGCCGGAGCGGTCGCTGAGCACGGACCGCGGCTCAACAGGTCCAGTCGAGAATCTCTGCCATGGCATGGAGCTGGGCCGATGTGGGAGTGAGGCGCAGTGCGGTGTTGCGGAGGGCGACCAGGGGCCGGGCGGACAGTTGGCCGACGACGCCGATCCGGGCGGAGCGTTCGGTGATCATCTCGGTCCGAGGGCGGCGTTCCCGGTCGTAGCGAGCGAGGCCGTCGGGCTCGCCTGCCAGCCGGGCCAGGACTACGGCGTCTTCGAGGGCTTGGCAGCCGCCCTGGCCGAGGTTCGGCGTCATCGCGTGGGCGGCGTCGCCGAGCAGGGCGATGCGGCCCGCGGTGAAGGTCGGCAGGGCGGGTAGGTCGTAGATATCGTTGTGCAGCACCGTGTCCGGGCTCGCGGCGGCGAGCAGGGCCGGGATCGGGTGGTGCCAGTTCTCGAAGAGATCGCGGACTTCGGCAAGGCTGCCGGTGGCGTTCTCGGCGGCGTTGTAGACGGCGAAGCAGTAGACGCGGCCGTCCGCGAGCGGAGCCATGCCGAAACGCGCACCCCGACCCCAGGTTTCACCGAATTCGGTGAGCGCCTCGTCGATGTCGACCACCGCACGCCAGGCGGTGTAGCCGGCATAGCGCGGTACGACTTCACCGCAGACGGCACGCCGGACAACACTGCGGATCCCGTCGGCGCCGACGACCAGATCAGCGGAGGAGGTGCCCGCGGAGTGGACCACCGTCCCGCCGGTGGTCACTTCGCGAACCGTGACGCCGGTGCGCACAATGCCTTCACCGAGCCCCGCGCGCAGAATGTCCAGCAGCCGGGCACGGTGGATCACGACCGGCGCTCCGAAACGCTCGCGTAGCGTCGCCACGTCGGTGCGCGAGAGCCATCGCCCACGGTCGTCTCGAATTCCGGCCGACACCTCCGCCATTCCCTGCGCACGGACCGTGTCGCCGACGCCCAGAGCATCCAGCGCGCGTAAGGCGTTGGACCACAGAGAGATTCCGGATCCCACCTCCGCGACCTCCGGCGCTCGCTCCAATACCTCGACAGACCAGCCCCTCCGGGCAAGCGCGAGCGCCGCGGCCATTCCGCCGATTCCGCCACCGACGACGATTGCTGTGGACATCGCGCACTCCCTCGTTTCAGGTATCTCCGTGACCGTACTACGGCTGTAGTGGCGATTACTACGAATGTAGCGCGACTCACTACGGGCGTAGTATCGGCACGTGCCGACCAAACGCGAACAGGTGCTCGACGCCGCTATCGAGGTACTGGGCACCGGCGGGTCGCGTGCGCTGACCCACCGCGCGGTCGACCGGGTCGCCGACCTGCCGTCGGGTTCGACATCGAACTATTTCCGTACTCGCGAGGCGCTGCTCTGCGGTGTCGCCGAACGCCTCGAACAACGCGATCACGCCGACTGGGAGACGCTGAACCGCGCACTCGGCCCCGCTACCGTCGAGCACCTCATCGACGGTCTCGCCCTGTTCGTCACTCATGCGACAACCACCGACCGCATCCGCACCCAGGCACGCCTGGCCCTGTTCGGCGAGTCACAGACGATGCCCGCGCTCTCCGAATCACTGCATCGCGGGCACCAGCGCCTGCGGGCCTGGGCGGTCGAGATGGCCGCTGCTGTCGGTGTGGCCGCGACCGATACCGGCATCCTCGTCGACTATCTCGACGGCGCGGTCGTCCACCGGCTGACCGGTGCGGAGGACGGCAAGGACCCCCGCGAAGCGCTCGCCCGGCTGACGCGCGCGCTACTCGACTGATCGACGCCGACTGGTCGATCTCGCCCGGAGATTCCCGACTTTCGTCTAGGTAGATGGTCGCCGTTCGTCGGATTCGATCCCTGCGCACCGTTTCTAACGTTTCGGCTATGCATCGTGTACTGGTCACGGCCGTCCTCCTTGTCGGCCTCGCCGTTCCGTCGAGCGCGGCGGCCGCGCCCGCACCGCCCGAGTTCTCTCCCGCTGCGATCGACGCCTATCTGGCGGAGGCAATGGATTCGACCGGGCTGCCGGGAGTCTCGGTGGTGGTCACCCATGGCGACACCGTCGTACACGCCACCGGCGCGGGTCGGGATTCGCGTGGGGAGCCGATCACCGCGGACTCGCCGATGCGGATCGCTTCGCTGAGCAAGTCGATCACCGCGACCGCGGTGATGATGCTGGTCGACGACGGGCGGCTCGCGCTGGACGCGCCGGTGGTCGAGCAGCTACCCGAGTTTCGGATGGCCGATGCCCGGGCGGAGCGGATCACCGTGCGGCACTTGCTGAATCAGACCTCGGGACTGTCGGATCGGACGGTGGACATCGGCGCCACCGACACGGCGCGGTCACTGACCGATTACGTCGCCACCTTGCGCACCGGCGAGCTGGGAGCCGAGCCGGGCAGCCGGTGGGCCTACTGCAATGTCAACTACGACATCGCGGCACGACTGGTGGAAGTGGCAGGCGGCCGCAGCTTCGGCGACTTTCTGCGGGAGCGGGTCTTCGGCCCGCTGGGGATGACCGCCAGCGGCACCGACGCCGACCTACCCGCACCGCCTGACGGCTTCAATTCACTGTTCGGGCAGTGGATTGCGCGACCCGATCTCATCGGATTCGAAGGCGGCGGAGCGGGTTCGGTCATCACGACGGCAGCGGATATGGGCCGGTGGCTGATCAGCAACACCGGCAACGGCCCACAACTCGTCACCGCGCAGAGCCTGACGACGATGCACACGCCGGTTCTGCACCGGTACGGAATGGGTTGGGGTACAGAGGAAGAGGGCGAGCTGCTCGTCCATTCCGGAAACCTGTTCACCTACAACGCCGCGCAGGCGATCGACCCGGACAGCGGATACGGCTTCGCGGTGCTGACCAACAGCGCCGCACTCGCCGAAGACACCTACCCGATCATGCTCGGCCTGGCCGCGATGAGCCGTGGCGAGACACCGGAAGTGCCAGGGCACAACCGACTCTGGACCGAGCTCGCGTTCGCGGCGACCTCGGTGGCCGCACTCGGACTCGGTGTACTGGGCGCGGTCCGGGCGCGACGCTGGGCGCGCGCCAGGCGCGGGACATCGATCTGGTGGGTCGGCGCACGGCTGTTGCCCGCACTGACTCCGGTCGTGCTGTTCGCCGGGTTTCCCGCGGTCATCTCGATCATCATGAACGGGCGAACGGTCACCTGGGCGCAACTGAGCTACTTCGCGCCGCTGCCCATCGCGGCGGGCGTTGCCGCCGTAGCCGGGCTGGTCACCGTGGTGGCTCGGCTGTCTCGGCTGCGATCGGTAGGGTCGGGCGCATGAGGAACGGGGCCACGCTGGTGCTGCTCGCCGGAGCAGCCCAGGTCAACGGGTTGTTCCTCGACGATCTTCCGCTCTGGCGGCAGGCGCTGTATCTCGTGCTCGGCGTGCTCGCCTATCTCCAGGGACGACGACTGCCGTTCCCGCACGAGTGGACGGTACTCGGCGCGCTCGCGGCGCCGGGGGCGGTGCTCACGCTGGTCGACCTCTCCCTCGGCAGCGGTGTGTTCGGATCGTTCGTCCTCGCTTGCGCGCTGCCGTGGTCGGCGGGCCGGTTCCGGCGTCAGCAGGCCGAACTGCTGGCGGCCAGCGCCGAGCGCGTGACCCGTCTCGAACAGGAGCAGCGGCTGATCGGCGAGCGCGCCGAGCTGCGCGAACGCACCCGGATCGCCGCCGATATCCACGACAGCCTCGGCCACGATCTGGCGCTGATCGCCTTGCGCGCCGGTGCGCTGGAACTGGCAGGCGACCTGTCCGAGCAGAACCAGCACGCGGCGGCCGAGCTGCGGGCCTCCGCGGCGACGGCCACCGATCGGCTCCGCGAGACGATCGGGGTGCTGCGGCGGGCGGGCCCGATCGAGCCGCGGATCGACCACGTCACCACGGTCGTCGACAGTGCCCGCAGCGCCGGAATGGTCGTCACGACACAGGGTTTCGACGGAGCACCGCTGCCGCCACTCGTCGAGCGGACGGTGGCCTACATTGTGCGCGAGTCGCTGACGAACGCCGCGCGCCACGCACCCGGCGCCGAGGTGGTGATTCGCGTGGAGCGCACGGCGACACTGGTTGAGGTGACGATCGGCAACCAGCTGTCGCACGCGACGGTGGACAGTCCGCGGAGTGCGCAGACCGGAGTCGGCCTCGCAGGTCTGCGTGAGCGAGCGCACTCGCTGGACGGAACATTGCACGCCGACGCCGAGAACGACCGTTTCGTTGTCCGCGCGCGGATACCGCACGACCGGAACAGGGGAAGTCGATGACGATCCGAGTGCTGCTCGCCGACGACGAACCGTTGATCCGCGCCGGAGTCAAGGCCGTCCTGGCGACGGACCCGGACGTCGAGGTGATCGCCGAGGCAGCGGACGGCCGCGAAGCGGTCGAGTTGGCCCGCCACCACCGGCCCGACATCGCGCTGCTCGATATCCGGATGCCGCGCCTGGACGGACTCGCTGCCGCCGCCGAACTGCGCGCCACCCTGCCGTCGGTGGCGGTGGTCCTGCTGACGACCTTCGACGAGGACGGCTATGTCGACGCGGCGATGACGCACGGCGTCGACGGATTCCTGCTCAAAGCATCGGACCCGCGTGAGCTGATCCTCGGTGTCCGCGCTGTGGCCGACGGCGCGGCCTACCTGTCTCCGCGCATCGCCCAGAAGGTCATCGCCCGATTCGACGGCGCCGCACCCACCGACACCGTGGCCCGAGGGCGCGTCGACGCGCTGACCGACCGCGAACGCGAGGTCCTCGCGCTTCTCGGCCGCGGGCTGTCCAATGCCGACATCGGCCGCGCGCTGTTCGTCGCGGAGGCGACCGTGAAGTTCCATGTGAGCGCGATTCTGCGCCGCCTCGCCCTGGACAATCGCGTGCAGGCCGCGATCCTGGCATACGAAGCCGGGCTGACCCGTGGGGACAGCCCGGCTCGGTGAGCAGTGGTCAGACGATCGAGAACAGCAAGGCCGCGACCGCGAAACTCACCACGGACAGGATGGTTTCCAGGACCGTCCAGGTCTGCAGCGTCTGTTTGACGGTCATGTTGAAGTACTTCGCGATGATCCAGAAGCCACCGTCGTTCACGTGGCTGAGGATGATCGAGCCGGCCGCGATCGCCATGGCGATCAACGCGATCGACATCTGCGAGTAGCCCTGCTCGGCGACCAGCGGGGCGACGATGCCGCCCGTGGTGACGATGGCGACCGTCGCCGAACCCTGCGCGATCCGCAGCCCGCAGCTGATCAGGTAGGCGAGCACGATGATCGGCAGACCGGCCGCCGACATCGTGTCGGCCAGCGCCGTGCCGATGCCGGTGGCCGAGATGACCTTGCCGAAGAAGGCGCCCGCACCGACCACCAGCAGCACCATGCCGACCGGTTTGAGCGACTCGGCGGTGATGGTGCTCAGTTCCTGCACCGTCGAACCACGCCGGATCCCGAGGAGATAGAACGCGACGAGCACGGTGATGAGCAGCGCGACCGCGGGGGTTCCGAAGAAGGTGAGCACCTGCAACAGCGCCGAATCCTTGTCGAGGAGTTGGTAACCGAAGGTGGCGCCCAGGATCAAGACCAACGGGATCGCGATGATGGCACCGATCAACCCGACCGAGGGCGGCGCCTTCGTGATCACCGCGGTCCCGCCCGAACCTTCAGCCGGCTCAGGCTCCGGCTCCAACCGCACGAACTCCTCCGGCACCGAAACCTGCACGCGCTGACCGATATAGGAGCCCCAGACGATGCCCGCGGCGAGGAAACCCGGGATGCCACAGACGAAGCCCATGAGGATCAGCCAGCCCAGGCTCACCCCGAGCAGCCCACCGAGCGCGACGGGACCGGGGTGCGGCGGCAGGAACGCGTGCGTCATCGACAGACCCGCGAGCATCGGCATGGCGTAGAGGACCAGCGATCGCCCGCCGCGCTTGGCCGCGACGTAGACCAGGGGCGCGAGCACGAAGATGCCGATATCGAAGAACACCGGGATACCGAAGATGAGGCCGAGCAGGCCCATCGCGATGGGAGCGCCTTTCTCGCCGAACATCTTCAGCAGCTTGTCGGTGAGAACGTCGGCGCCACCGGATCTTTCGAGGATCGCGCCGAGCACGGTGCCGAGACCGATGATCACCGCGATGTGGCCGAGGATGCCACCGAAACCTGTTTCCAGCAGTGACTCACCGGCTTTCAGCGGTGTACCGACGATCTGGGAGATCGGCAGTCCGGCGGCCAGCGCCAGCAGAAGTCCGGTCAACAGCAGCGCGATGAACGGCTCCAGTTTGACCTTGATGATGGCGATGAGTAGCACAGCGATCGCGAGACCGCACAGCACCAGCAACCCGGGGGTGGTGGTGCGCAACCAGTCGATGGTGGCGCCCATGGAAGAACCTCTCAATCAAGCGAATGAACGAAATGCGCGGCTTTGGAGCCGATGTGGGACCAGCGCGCGGCCTCGACGTCGGACGGGGCCACCACTTCGGTGCCCGCGGTGACGGCGATCGCGCCCGCGCGGAGAAAGTCGCGGGCATTGTGGGAATTGACCCCGCCGGAGGGGATCAGGACCATGTGTGGGAACGGGCCGAGCAGATCTTTGACGTACTGCGGGCCGAGCGCGCGTGCCGGGAAGATCTTCACCGCCGCCGCCCCCATCTCCGCCGCGGCGAGGACCTCCGAGGGTGTGTACGCGCCCATGATCACCGGAACCGCGTGCGCTACAGCCACTTGCGCGACCTCCGGACGCAGTGCGGGTGTCACCAGGAACCGGGCACCCACCTCGATGGCCGCTTCGGCCTGCTCGCGGGTGGTCACGGTGCCGACCCCGATCACGGCGTCGGTGACCGCGGTAGCCCTGCTGATCGCGTCGAGCACACCGAGGGTGGTGAAGGTCAGTTCGACCGCCCGCAGCCCGGCGCCCGCGAGCGCCGCGGCGAGCGCGGCCGGGTCGGGGATATCAGGGGCGCGGACCACCGTGAGGGCCCGGTCCGCGCGGATCACGTCCATGGCCTCCGACGACGAGCTGAGCATCGGGTTCATCGAGTTTCCTCCTTCGTGGTGTCCAGACGCAGGGCGCGTCCGGCGCGCACGCCGGTCGCGGTGCCGTTCTCCAGCGCGAATTCGCCGTTTACCAGCACGTGCTCGATACCGCGTGCCTGCTGTTGGGGATGGTCGAATGTTGCCGTGTCGTGGATCGTCGCCGGATCGAAGACGACGAGGTCGGCGGCGTAACCGGCCCGGATCAGGCCACGCTCGGCCAGGCGAAGTCGCGCGGCCGGTCGACCGGTGAGGTGGTGCACGCAGTCCTCGAGGCCGAGAACACCCAGCTCTCGGACGTAGCGCGACAGGTAGCGCGGAAAGGTGCCCCAGGCGCGCGGGTGTGGTCGGGCGCCGACGAGCAGACCGTCGCTGCCGCCCATGTGGCCGGGGTCGACCATGATGGCGCGCACGTTCTCCTCGTGGCCGACGTGCTGCAGGATCGTGGTGGCGAGCTGGTCGCGGCGCAGCAGGTCGAAGAACACCTCCACCGGGGCGATGCCGCGCGCGGCCGCGATCTCGGCGACCGTGCGGCCGACCACGTCCGACAGCGCGTCGTCGCCGACGCCGCTGATCTGGATGGTCTCCCATTCGACAGTGACACCGTGGCAGCCGTCCGAGCCGTTGACGTCGACATCGGCGGTGATCCTGGCACGCTCGGCCGGATCGTCGAGTCGAGCCAATGCGGCGTCGGGGCCACCCGACATCGCCCAGCTGGGCAGCAACGCCGACAGGGTGGTCGAGCCGGGTAGATAGGGATAGGTGTCGAGGGTGATGTCGCAGCCGTGGGCGCGGGCCGCGGCCAGCATCGCGAGGAATTCCGGTGCGCGGCCACGGTTCACGCCGAAGTTCATGGTGGCGTGGGTCAGGTGCAGCGCGCAACCGGTGGCCTTCGCCAGGCCGATCATCTCCGCGTAGGCCTCGAGCGCGCCCGCGCCGTAGGAGCGGGTGTGCGGTGCGTAGAAGCCGCCGTAGGAGGCCACCACCGCGCACAGCGCGGCGAGTTCGCCTGTGTCGGCATACATTCCGGGTGTGTAGGTGAGTCCGCTGGACATGCCGACCGCGCCCTGGTCGAAGCCCTCGGCCAGCAGCGCGCACATCCGGTCGATCTCGGCGGTGGTGGCGACCCGCTGTTCGCTGCCGACCACGAGCATGCGCAGCGTGCCCTGCGGGACGAGGTAGGCGGCGTTGGGCGTGATGCCCCGGTCGAGGCGGTCCAGGTATTGCGCGACGGTGCGCCAGCTGAAATCGAAGTCCGCCGGGTTGCCGTTCCAGCCCGCGATCTGCTTGCGCACCATCGCGAGTGTGGCCTCGTCGATAGGCGCGTAGGACAGCCCGTCCTGGCCGATCACCTCGGTGGTGACCCCCTGGGTGATCTTCGGGAAGTGGTCGGGATGGGTGAGCAGATACAGGTCGGAATGCGCGTGCATGTCGATGAAACCAGGCGCGAGAACCGAACCCGGTGACACCCCGACGACTCTCGCGTCGGCTTCGATGGTGCCCGGTGGTGCGATCTCGGCAATGCGGCCCTCGCGGACCAGAACGTCGCCGCGGGTGCGTGGGGCGCCGGTGCCGTCGACGATGTCGATGTCACGGAAGAGCAAGTGCGTCATGGTCATCCGTCAGAAGTAGGTGCGGATCAGGTCGACCACGCGCGGGGCGGGCGCGTCGACGCTGTCGATCACCGGGATGCGGCGCCACTTGTCGAACGCGGTGCAGGGGTGCGAGAGGCCGAGCCGCACGACGGAGCCGACCGGCAGATCGGCCGGATCCGCGCCGGGCATGCGCAGGAAGGTGTGCTGATCGTTCAGCGCGGTGACCACCGCGTTCGGCGGGAGCGTGCCGCCGATGACCTGCTGGGGCACCGGTAGGCCTTCGTCGAAGGGGAAATCGCGTTTGCCGCCGTCGAGCAGGGCCAGTTCCGGTTCGGGTCGCGAGACCACCCGAGCCCAGCCGTGCATGGCCGAACGAAGGCCGGGTTGCTTCGCGGGCGCGGCGAGCGGGGAGATCCCCGCGTAGAAGCCGTCGTCGTGGACGAGGTAGGCGCCGCTGCGCAGGACCACGGTGGTCGCCACGCCGCGCGTACCCTCGGGATCGGCCAGTCCGGCGAGTTCGTCGACCACGAGTTCGGGGTAGGCACTGCCGCCGGCGGTGACGACCGCCGGACCCGAATAGGCGCCCGCCGCGGCGAGTTCGGTGTGCAGGGCGGCCAGCTCGCCGAGATAGCCGCGCACCGCCGCGACGCCCTCGGTGCTGCGATCGTGAGCCAGCGCGCCCTCGTAGCCCGCGACGCCGGCCAGGCTCAACCGCGCACTCGCGCCGACGGCGGCGGCGACCGCACGCGCTTGCGCACGGGTGCGGGCGCCGGTGCGGCCGTGCGGTCCGCCCAGTTCGACCAGCACCCGCACGCGCGGACCAGGGGCGGTATCGCGCAGGATCTTGTCCATCAGTTCGACGGTGGCGACGCCGTCTACCCAGCAGTACAACTCGAAGTCGGGATTGCGCCCCGATTCCGCTGCGGCCCAATCCAATCCGACCGGGTCGATCAGCGTATTGGCGAGCATGATCCGGTCGACGCCGAACGAGTGCGCGAGCTGCGCCTGCCACGCGGTGGCCAGGGTGATTCCCCACGACCCGGCCACGAGCTGCTCGCGCCACAGCTGCGGCGCCATCGTCGTCTTGCCGTGCGGGGCCAGCGCGACGCCCGCGCCGGTGGTCCACTCGGCCATCAGGTCGCGGTTCGCATCGAGCCTGCCGCGGTCGAGGGTGAGCAACGGCGTCTGCCACTGATCCAGACGCGGTGCGCCGTCGAGGTATTCGCGCACGGTGCTCCCCCACGCCGCGGGCGGCGCGCTCTTGTCCTGGGGTCCGAGCAACTCGTCGGCGAGGGCGTCGACGACGTCGTTGTCGATGATCACAGCATCCCTTTCTCCTCGACCGAACCCGGGGTGGCGGCTCGATCGATCATGTCGGATCAGCATTGCGTAATATGCAACGGTGGTTGCGCTGAATGTTTCTGCTCGATATTGTGCATCCCGAGGGCAGTGACCGCAAGCACGAAAGGGCGAACAAGGTGACCCAGGCAACAACCACTCGGCCCAGGGCGGTCACCGTCGGCGAGGGGCTGGCCGTGCTGATCGCGGGCGCGGGGCCGCTGGAACAGTCCGCGCGGTTCGAGCGTGGAGCGGGCGGCGCGGAGGCCAATGTGGCCGTGGTGCTGGCCCAGCTCGACGTGTCGGCGGCGTGGCTCTCGCGGGTCGGCGACGATGGATTCGGGCGATACCTCGTTGCCGAACTCGGCGCGCAGGGGGTGGACGTCGAGTCGGTCGCCGTCGATCCGATGCGGCCGACCGGTCTCTACGTCAAGGAACGCGGTGCCGGCTCCGGTGCGGCCAACGACTTGGGCGCCGACGCCAGCCGGATGCACTACTACCGCACGGGTTCGGCCGCCAGCGCGCTGTCCCCCGCCGACCTCGCGGCCCAGGCGTTGCTGCTCGACGGCGCCGATCTCGTGCACTTCACCGGTATCACCCCCGCGCTGTCGGAGTCGGCGACCGAACTCACCCGCGCCCTGCTCGCCCGCCCACGGCGCGGACTGGTCAGCTTCGACCTGAATTACCGTCCGGCGGTGTGGGGTTCGCGCGTCGACGAGGCCGCCGACCAACTCGACGCTCACATTCGCGGCGCCGACGTGGCGTTCCTCGGCGCCGACGAGGCCGAGGAGATCTTCGGCACCGGCGACCCGGCCGCCTTGCGCGCGTTGTTCCCCGAACCCGCCCAGCTGATCGTCAAGAACGACAAGCACACTGTCACCGGCTTCGACGGCGAGTCCTCGATCGAGACGCCGGCGCTGACCCTGGCGATCACCGAACGCATCGGCGCCGGTGACGCCTTCGCCGGCGGCTACCTCGCCGCCCTGCTGCACGGCGCGGACCTACGCACGCGCCTGCGGTACGGCCATCTGTGCGCGGCGGCGGCGCTGACCGCGACCGGCGATTCGGCGAAACTGCCACCGCCCGAAGATATTCAGCGCCTCGCGCTGCTCCCGGACGATATCTGGGCCACGCTGCGCTATCCGGCGGCTCTGGATGAAACGATCAGCGCATGAGTCAAAGCGTGTCGCGGGCCCTGTCCATTCTCATCGCCCTCGGCGAGAGCTCGCAGTCCCTCGACGAGCTGGCCGTCCGGCTCGGCGTCCACAAGTCGACAGTGCTGCGGCTACTGCAGACCATGCAGGCCGATCGGTTCGTCGTGCGCGACAACGCGCACCGCTACTCGCTCGGCACCCGGATGTTCGAATTGGCCAGTCGCGCATTGGAGAACCGTGATGTGCGCACCGTCGCCCGCCCGCACCTGAGCGCGCTGGGCGCGGCCACCGGGCAGACCGTGCACCTGGCCGCCTACGAATCCGGCGACGCTGTCTACATCGACAAGGTCGACGCCGAGCAGGCGGTGCGGATGTACTCGCGCATCGGCAGGCCCGCGCCGCTACACTGCACCGCTGTCGGCAAGGTGCTCGTCGCCGCGCTGCCCCGCAACGAATGGCCCGCGGTGGCAGCACGATTGGACTTCCACCCGTTCACCACCCGCACCCTGCGGACCCCCGAGCAGTATCTGGCCGAACTGAATCTCGTTGCCGTGCAGGGGTTCGCCGAAGATCACGAGGAACACGAGAGCTTCGTCAACTGCATCGGCGTCGGCGTGCGCGACGGGATCGGTTCCGTTGTCGCTGCCGTGTCGGTCTCGGTTCCCGATGTGCTGCTCGACCACGATCAGGTGCTGGCACTGTTGCCGCAGGTCAGGGCGACGGCCGACGCCATCTCCACCGAACTCGGCTGGGCCCCCGGCCGAGACGTCACCGCGAGGAAAGGCTGAACCCCATGTCCGACAAGACCGCCGTGCGCACCTCCGACGCCCCGGCGCCCGCCCACACCTTCTCCCAGGGCGTGCGCAAGGGCCCGTTCGTCCAGGTGTCCGGTCAGGGCCCGGTGGATCCGGAGACCAACGAGTACCTGCATCAAGGCGATGTCGCGGCCCAGACCACCCGCACTCTGATGAACGTCAAGGCGATCATCGACGCCTCCGGCGCCACCTTCGACGATGTGATGATGCTGCGGGTCTACCTCACCAAACGTGAGGACTTCGCGATCATGAACGAGGCGTACGGCGAGTTCGTCACGAAGCACACCAGCAACGGCGTACTGCCCTCGCGCACCACCGTTTTCACCGGCCTGCCCCGCGCGGAGATGCTGGTCGAGATCGACGCGATCGCCGTCGTAACCGACTGAGCCACGGTGATTCCCACCATGTCATGGACGCCGTCGGTGCATGCGTGTTGAGATGGGGCGCCCCCACACGGGGGTGTTCACCCCGTTCTACCCGAGGATCAGCCTATGTTCACCACGTTCGCCCGCCCGCTCGCCGTTGCCGCCCTCGCCCTGTCCGTGACCGCGATCGGTGCCGGAACCGCCTCGGCCGCCCCCGCGCAGCCGGTCGTCGGCTCGGTGTCGATCTGCACCGGCATCCCGGTCGGACCGTTCACCATCAGCGTCTGCCTCTGAGTGTTATCCCGAGTTGCGCAGGGCGGTGGCCAGGCCGTTCATGGTGAGCAGGATGCCCCGCTTCACCAGTTCGGAATCGTCACCGCCGCGCAGCCGGGCCAGCAGGTCGACCTGGAGCTGGTTCAGCGGCTCCAGGTAGGGGAAGCGGTTGTGGATCGATTCGGCCAGTGACGGGTTGTCGCTGAGCAGTTCGGTATGGCCGGTGACCGCCAGGTACATGCGGATGGTGCGCGCGTGTTCGTCGGCGATCATGGCGAAGATGTCGGCGCGCAGGGTTTTGTCGGAGACGAGCTCGGCGTAGCGCGCGGCGATGTCGAGGTCGCTCTTGGCCATCACCTGGGCCAGGTTCGACAGCACGGTGTTGAAGAACGGCCAGCGCTGATAGAGGTCGGTGAGTCGCGCGAGGCGGGCCGGGTCGTCGCCGACCCAGTCTTCGAGGGCGGTGCCGGTGCCGTACCAGCCGGGCAGCATGACCCTGGCCTGACTCCAGGCCATCACCCACGGAATGGCGCGCAGGTCCGAAACCGAGTTGGTGGGTTTGCGGGAGGCGGGGCGACTGCCGATATTGAGGTCGCCGACCTCGGCGACCGGAGTGGATTCGCGGAAGTACTCGACGAAGCCCGGGGTGTCGTGCACCAGGTTCGCGTAGGCGGCACGAGCGCGGGCGGCGAGGTCGTCGAGCAGTTCGTAGGCCGGTTCCGCGTCGTCGCCGAGGCCCTCCACATCCAGGAGCGTCGATTCGAGCGTGCCCGCGATCAGTGATTCCAGATTGCGATGTGCCGCACCGGATTCGGAATACTTCGCGGCGATCACCTCGCCCTGCTCGGTCAGTCGCAGCGATCCTCGCACCGCGCCCGCGGGCTGCGCCAGGATCGCGTCGTAGCTGCGGCCGCCACCGCGACCGACGGTGCCGCCACGACCGTGGAACAGCCGCAACCGGATTCCCGCTTGCCTTGCCACCTCCACCAGGTCGAGTTCCGCGCGGTAGAGGGCCCAGTTCGCGGCGAGGTATCCGCCGTCCTTGTTGGAATCGGAGTAGCCGAGCATCACTTCCTGGCGCATGCCCGCCGCCTCGACCAACTCGCGATAGACCGGAACCTCCAGCACCGCGGCCAGAGTCGTCGCACCGGCGCTCAGGTCCTCGATGGTTTCGAAGAGCGGGACGATACCGACGGGACAGCTGGGCGCGGTGTCGGCGCTGCCCGGATCGAGAATGCCCGCCTCCTTCAGCAGCAACGCCGCTTCGAGCATGTCGCTGACCGAGGTGCACATGCTGATGATGTAGTTCGGGATGGCGGCGGCGCCGAAGGTATCGATGACCTCCTTGGCGGCGCCCAAGACCCCCAGCTCTTTGGTGGCGAGCTCGCTCAGCTGCGCGTTCGGCCCGAGAAGTGGTCGGCGCGTGCGCAATTCGGCGGCCAGCAACTCCACGCGCTCGGCCTCGGCCAGGCTCGGATAGTCGGGGTGCACACCCGACCACGCCAGCAGTTCGGTGACGACCTGTTCGTGCACCTCGGAGTTCTGGCGCATGTCGAGGCCCTGCAGGTGGAAACCGAAGGTTTCGATGGCGTGGCGCAGGGCGGCGAGGCGGTCGTCGGCGAGCAGTCCGTCGCCGCTGGCGCGCATGGACTGATCGATCGCGTCGAGGTCGTCGAGGACGGCTTGGGGTGTCGGATACGGGGCCGCGCCGGCATCGAGGCCCTGCTCGGGCAGTTCGCCCAGTGCCAGCTCGGCGGTAGCGCTGAGGCGGCCCCGAATCGCGTGCAGCGCGCGGCGATACGGTTCGTCGGCGAACAGGCCTGGGTCGGGATATCCCGCGGCCGAGAGCTCTGCGACCAGGGGCGACACCTGTACCAGCCGCGCCGATTGCGACAGGGTCTTCTCGAGTTCGACCAGCTCGTCCAGGTACCGGCCGAAAACGTAGGCGGCGGCTTGTTCGGCCGCCGTGTGCACGACGTCCGCTGTGACGAACGGGTTTCCGTCGCGGTCGCCGCCGATCCACGATCCGGGCCGCAGCATCGGGCGTGGCAGGAGCTCCTTCCCGGGCCAGCGCGCCCGCAGCGCGGCCCGTACCTGCGCGTTGATCGCGGGGATCACGTCGTAGAGGGTCAGGTCGTAGTAGCGCAGCCCGACCGAGATCTCGTCCTGGATCCGCAAGCGCGCCAACCGGATCAGCGCCGTCCGCCACAGGGTGAGCACTTCGCGCCGGATCCGCAGTTCGGATTCCTCGAGACCGGACTCACCGGGTTCGAGGCGGCGACGAAGGCGCATGAGCTCGGTGATCTTGGACTGCACGTCGAAGACGGTGCGCCTGCGGGTTTCGGTCGGATGCGCAGTGATCACCGGGGAGACGAGCGCGTCGGTGAGCAAGTCTGCCACCACCGAACCGTCCAGGCCGGCCGCGTCGAGCTTGTCGTAGGTGGCGGCCAGCGAGGAATCCTGCGGTGGCTCACCCGCCGCCATGTGCGCGGCGCGGCGTCGATCACGTTGGATGTCCTCGGCCAGATTGGCCAACAGAACGAAGTAGCTGAACGCCCGGATCAGTGGGATCGCGACCTCGGTGGGAGTGCCGTCGAGCATATCGGCGACGGCGCTGCGCTCGACCTCTTCGCGGCGCACCCGGAACGCCTCGATCCGGACGCGTTCGATCAGGTCGAACACCTCGGGACCTTCGTGGTCGCGGATGGTGTCGCCCAGGATGCCGCCGAGGAAGCGGATGTCCTCGCGCAGCGGCCGGGTTGCTTCGGGTTCCATCTCGATTCGCGATTCGCCCATGGTCAGACAGTATTGCCGCGGGCCCGCGGGCGCGACCCGACGCCGCACCCGCCCCGCATGTCGCGCTCAGCCGCGGTGGCGGGCGGTGAAGCGGATCTGGTTGCCCCACGGGTCACGGAACGCGCAGTCGCGGCCGTATTGCTGGGTCACGATCTCCTGCGCGACCTCTGCCCCGGCGTCGCGAATCCGGGCGAAGGTGCCGTCGAGGTCGTCGGTGGCGAAGATGACGGTGGATTGGGCGCCGCCGTCGATCCGCGCCCGCGCGGCCGCCCGGTAAGCGGCGTCGGGGGCCATCTCCGGGACCTCGAGCACGAATTCCAGATTCTGCTGGTCGACCGGACCGACCGTCAGCCAGCGCGTGTTGTCGCCGAACGGCATGTCGGTGCGGACCTGAAGGCCGATCAGGTCGCGATAGAAGGTGAGAGCCTCGTCCTGATTGCCCACGAGCAGCATGACGTGGGTGAGGGAGAGATCTTCGCCGTGGCGCATACGGTCTCCTCTGGTCGGGCACGGATGGGCGCGCCGACGTCGTCGGCGCCTGCCGTCCAGAGTAGACAGCAAACCTAGAGTTGCCGGATCACCCGCGCCGGATTGCCCGCCGCGAACACCCGGTCCGGCAGGTCACGGGTCACCACGCTGCCCGCGCCGACCACCACATCGTCCCCGATCGTCACACCGGGGCACACGATCACCCCGCCGCCGAACCACGCGTTGTTGCCGATCCGGATCGGCGCTGCCGATTCCCAACGCTGCCTGCGCTTTTCGTGATCTTCCATCGGATGCAGCGCGGTGAGCAACTGGCAGCGCGGCCCGATCGAACAGTCGTCCCCGATGGTGATCGGCGCGCAATCGAGCAGGATCGCGTCGTAGTTGAGAAAGCTGTTCGCCCCGATCTCGATCAGGTAGCCGTAGTCGCACTGGAACCGCGGCATGATCCAGGACCCCTCCCCCAGCTTGCCGAGGAGATCACCCAGCAACTCGGTCCGCCGCCAGGTCTCGTCGGGCCCGGTGCGGTTGAACTCGTCGCACAATCGCTGCGCCCGTTGCCGTTCGGCCACGAGTTCTGGATCGTTGTCCCGATACAGCTCCCCGGCCAGCATCCGCTGCTTCTGTTCGCCCACCCCGCCGAGTGTAGGGGCGGGCGAACAGGGCACGGGTGTGCCGCTTCCGGCGATTTACTTCGCCGGGTCGACCCCGAAGGTCTTGGCGATGTCGTCGAGCACCGCGTGCGCGCCGGTGAGGCCGACCGAGGTCAGCCACACCAGGTCGTCGACCGGAGTGACCTTGCCCCGCAGCTGATTCCACAGCGGGTTGGCCGCGGCAGCCGCCTTGCGCTGGGTGGCGGCGTCCTCGCCGTTGCTGGTGAGGAAGATGTAGTCGGCGTCGGCGTCGAGGAGACGCTCCGGGCTCAGGGTGATCGAGAAGTCGTTCTTCGGATCGTCGGACTTGTCGAGCTGGTTCAGGCCGGTGTCGGCGAAGATGTCGCCGACGAAGCTGACCCGCTGCATCAGCCGGTCCTCCTTGGGCAGGAAGCGCAGCAACGACACGGTGGGCGCGTTGCCGCCGTTCTTCTCCTTGATCGCCGCGCCGATCTTGGTGGCGCGGTCCTGGTAGGCCGCGAGCTTGACCTCGGCGAGGTTCTCCTTGTCGACCGCCTTGGCGAGCAGCAGGAGATTTTCCTTCCAGGTGGCGCCGGTGGTCTGACTGAACACGACCGGGACCGTGCCCGACCCGAGCTTGATGCCCTTGAACTGCTCGTACTGCTTCTCGTGCCGCACCTTCGCCGACACGATCAGATCCGGTCGGGCGCCTGCCAGCTTCTCGATATCGGGGGTCTGCAGGTTGCCGATGTTCACCGCTCGCCCGCCGCAGGTCTGGGCGGCCGCGCCGAGGAACGCGGGCAACTTCTCGCCCATGGCCTGGTACGTCGTGTACGCGACCACTTCGGTGTTCAGCACCAGGGCGGCGTCGACGAATGTCTGGTCGAGGGCGGCGATCCGGACCGGCCTGGTGGTAATGGTGGCCGGGTCGACCACCGTGCCGACATTGGTGCCTGCCTTGTCCTTGACCGCCCCTGCCTCGATGGTGCGCGGGTAGGCGCCGCCGTCGAGGTTGCTCGCGGCATCGCAATCGCTGCCTGCGGCGCCGGTGCCCGACCGATCCTGGCCACACGCGGACAGGCTCAGTACGGCGGCGGCAACTGCCGCCGCGGCGGCGAGCCGACGGCTCAGTGGGGTCTTCATCGAGGTCTCCCGGGTGGTTCAGAGTTCTTTAGGGTTGCTAACCTAGCGAAGCCTTACCTAATTACCAACTATGAAGAGGAATAGTGCCCGCATCGCCGCCCGGAGTCGTGTTCGCCAACACGCGGTCTCGCCGGTTGCTACTCGTCGCCGGACTCTTGGCCGCGGTATTCGCGGCCGTTCTGCTGAGTTTGGCCATCGGTTCCAAACTCATTGCTCCCCTTGATGTTCTGCACGCGCTCGGCGGCACGACCGACACCGAGACCGGGGCCATCGTCAACGGCCTTCGCCTGCCGCGCACTCTGCTCGGCGTGCTCGCCGGTCTCGCGCTCGGCATCGCGGGCGCGGTGATCCAGGGGCACACCAGAAATCCCCTGGCCGATCCGGCGCTGCTCGGCATCACCCAGGGCGCGGCTCTCGGCATCGTCCTCGCGGTGATGATCGGCGGCATCTCGAGCCTGTTCGGTTATGTGTGGTTCGGCTTCGCCGGTGCGCTGATCGCGACCATCACCGTGTTCGTCATCGGCGCGACGGGCCGCGGCGGACCAACGCCGGTGACCCTCGCCTTGGCCGGCGCCGCCGTCAGCTACCTGCTGCAGGGCCTGATCTCGGCGGTGGTGCTGTTCGACACCGATGTCACCGACATCTACCGCTTCTGGAAGGCCGGGTCGCTGGTCGGGTCCAACCTCGACGTGCTCGGCAAGGCGACACCGTTCGTCCTCGTCGGGATCGTCCTCGCCCTGGCCAACACCTCCGCGCTCAACGCCCTCGGCCTCGGCGAGGACACCGCCCGCGCCCTCGGCCACCGTGTCTTGTTGGCGCGCACCGTCGGTATCGGCTCGATCGTGCTGTTGACCGGTGCGGTCGTGGCGATCGCCGGGCCGTTGGGCTTCGTCGGGCTCGTCGTTCCGCACCTGGCGCGTGGCATCACCGGGCCCGACTACCGCTGGCTGGTGCCCGTCGCCGGGCTGCTCGGCGTGGTCATGGTGCTGGTCGCCGACATCGCGGGACGGCTGGTCCTGGACAAGGGCGAACTGCCCGCGGGCATCATGCTCGCCTTCGTCGGCGTCCCGTTCTTCATCGTGCTGGTCCGCCGCCGAAAGCTGGTGAGCATATGAGCACCGTCCGGGCGGTCCGGCTGGGACCGGTGTCATGGCAACTGCGACTACGCACGACGGCGGTCCTGTTGCTCGGACTCGCGATACTCTGCGCCGCGGCCTGCGTCGCGCTCGCGCTGGGCACCTACACGATGCCCGACGGAGGTCCGGTCACGCCGTGGGACGTGCTCGCGGTCCTTACCGGTGGTGGCGACGACGGCCTCGCCTATGTGGTGTGGGATCTGCGACTGCCCCGGATTCTCACCGGCGCGCTGGTCGGCGCGGCACTCGCGTTGTCCGGTGCGATCACTCAGGGCATCGCCCGAAACCCGTTGTCCAGTCCCGATATTCTCGGCGTCACCGCGGGCTCGAGCGTGGCCGCGGTCGCGGTGATCGCCCTGTCCGGCAGCCGCGGCCAGATCAGCGGTGCCGCCGCCGAGATCGGGGTGCCCGTGGCGTCCATGCTGGGCGGATTGCTCGCCGCGCTGTGCGTTTTCGTGCTGGCCTGGCGAGGCGGGATCGAAGGCTATCGGCTCGTGCTCGTCGGTCTCGGCGCCGGTTCGCTGCTCTCGAGCGTGACCTTCTGGCTGCTCAGCGTCGGCGACGTCGATGTCGCGGCACGAGCGGTGACCTGGCTGACCGGCAGCCTCAACGGCAGCAGCTGGATCCAGGTGACACCGGTGGCGATCGCCCTGGCCCTCCTGGTGCCGGTGGTGCTCGCGGGCACCCACCTGCTCGGCGCGCTGCACTTCGGCGACGACACCGCCCGCTCGCTCGGGGTGCGGCTCGACGCCGCCCGTCTGACGCTGCTGGTCCTGGCCGTGCTGCTCGCCGGAGTCGCCACCGCCTCGGCGGGCGCCATCATCTTCGTCGCGCTCGCGGTGCCGCAGGTGGCGCTGCGCCTGACCGGTTCGGCGCAGCCACCGCTGCTCACCTCGGTCGTGCTGGGCGCGGGCTTCACCGTCGCCGCCGATCTCGTCGCCCGCACCCTGTTGCCCGCAGGCGAACTTCCCGTCGGGGTGATCACCGCCGTCCTCGGCGCGCCCTATCTGATCTATCTGTTGATGCGGCGCAACCGTGCCGGGAAAGCGGGCGTGTGATGACCGTTCGGCTACAGGCCAGCGATCTGACCCTCGGCTACGGACCGACCACCGTCGTCGACGGTCTCGACCTGGACATCACCGGTGGCACCGTCACCGCGGTGATCGGACCCAACGGTTGCGGCAAATCCACGCTCCTGCGCGCGATGGCCCGGCTGATGCGCCCCACCGGCGGCCACGTCCATTTGGACGGCAAGCGGATCGACCGCATGTCGACCAAGGAGGTGGCGCGCGTGCTGGGCATCCTGCCCCAATCACCGCTCGCCCCCGAAGGTCTCACCGTCGCCGACCTGGTCGCCCGCGGCAGACATCCGCACCAGCGCTGGTACCGCCAGTGGTCCGACGACGACGAATCCGCCATCAACGAAGCCCTGAACTGGACCGACATGGTCGAGTTCGCCGATCGATCACTCGACGAGCTGTCCGGCGGGCAACGCCAGCGCGCCTGGATCTCGATGGCGCTGGCCCAGAACACCGACCTGCTGCTGCTCGACGAACCCACGACCTTCCTCGACCTCGCCCACCAGATCGAGGTGCTCGACCTGGTCCGGCGCCTGCACGCCGAAGCGGGCCGGACGGTGGTGATGGTGCTGCACGACTTGAATCTCGCCGCGCGCTACGCCCATCGACTGGTCGCGATGCGCGCGGGCCGGGTGGTTGCCGCGGGAACGCCGGCCGAAGTTCTCACCGAGGACGTGGTGGCGGAGGTCTTCGGGCTGCGCGCGAAGGTGATCGACGACCCGGTCACCGGAACCCCGCTGGTGGTCCCGATCGGACCCGTCGACACCGATATCTCGCCCGAACCCTGAACAGTAGGGTCATGGGGTGACATCTGGGCGGACGCGACACAACTACACCGGCACCTCGGTCGCCGAACGGCAGGTCGAGCGCCGGGCGCTGTTCATCGACGCGGGACTGACCGTGTTCGCGGAGAAGTCGTACGCCAACAGTTCGCTGACCGATGTGTGCGCGGTCGCGGGGTTGTCGCGTCGGCAGTTCTACGAGCAGTTCGCCGGGCGCGAGGAACTACTCGTCGCGGTGTACGACGCCGTGCAGGACAAGGCCGGGGCAGCGGTGGCAGAAGCGCTGGCGGCGGCGGAATCCGACGATCTGCGCGCGCTCATCGAGGCGGCGGTGCGGGCGTACGCGGAGGCGATTACCGACGACATCCGGTGCGCCAAAGTCGCTTTCGTCGACATCGTCGGGGTGAGCCCGGATATCGAGGCGTACCGAGCGCAGGTCAGGGATCGGTGGGGTGCGGTGGTCACCGCGATCGCCGCAGGTCGCGACGGGGTGCGGATACCGCCCGGCGGGTGGCGGGTGCCGATGGCGGCGTTCATCGGGGCGGTGAACGGCGCCGTGCACCAGTGGAGCCTGGACGACCCGCGACCGCCCGTCGACGAGCTGGTCGATGTCTTCTCCACCATCCTGAACAGTCTGATTTCGGCGACATCGCCCGGCGACTGATTGCGATCTACGCCACACACGTGTCATAGTCTCCGTCATTGAGACGCTGGTGTCTCAAAATATGTGAGGACTGCGCACGATGAGATCTCCTACCGCTTCCCGGTGGTTCACCCTGGCCGCGGCGGTTATCGCGGCGACATCGGTCATGGCGGCCTGCCCCGCGGCCGCCGACCCGGCGCCCGCCGCTCCCGCCCCGGTGATTCCGCTGCCGCCGGAGCTGGATCCCGGCTTCTACCTCCCGGCCGCCGAGACAGTCGCGGCAACCGCGCCCGGCGAGATCATCGCCGTCCGGCAGGTCAACGTCGCTGATTTCGGCCTCCTGCCGATCGATGTCGACGCCTGGCAGGTGTCCTACCGCTCGAACAACAGTCGCGACGAGGCGATCCCGGCGGTGGCGACGCTGATCAAGCCGCGTGGGCAGGCCGTGGAACCACGCAAACTACTCTCGGTCCAGTTGGCCGAGGATTCGACCGCAGGCTATTGCGCGCCTTCCTATGCGCTACAACATCTTTCGGTGGCGCCGCTGGCCGGGCAGATCGTGGTGCCCGCCGAGTTCCTCTTCGCGCAAGCAGCATTGGCTCAGGGTTGGGCGGTAGTGGTGCCCGATCATCAGGGTCCGAACTCCGCGTACGCTGCCGGACCGCTGGCAGGCCGGATCACCCTCGACGGTATCCGCGCGGCTACCAGTTTCGCACCGCTCGAGGCGGGACCGACCGCACCGGTGGGGCTCTACGGCTACTCCGGCGGTTCGATCGCGACCGGCCACGCCGCCGAATTGCACGCCTCCTACGCGCCGGAGCTCAACATCGTCGGCGCCGCCGAAGGCGGAGTCGGCGCGGATCTCTTCGCGGCACTGCGGATGTCGAACAACCAGCTGACCTCGGGTCTGGTCTACGCCGCCGTCATCGGGCTCACCCGTGAATACCCGGACTTCGCCGCCTACCTCGACCGGCGACTCGACCCACTCGGCAGGGGCCTGACCGCGGTCAAATCGTCACTGTGCGTGCAGTACCAGTCGATGCTGCTGCCGTTCCTGAACCTGGACGCCATGATCGCGTCCGACAGCGGCCCACTCGACCCGCCGGTCGCCGCGATGCTCGCCGACACCAAGATGGGCAAGTCCGTCCCCGACATGCCGCTGTTCCTCTGGCATTCCGCCTGGGACGAGATCCTGCCCCTCGCCGCCACCGACACCCTGGTCGACACCTACTGCCGTGATCCGAACACGTCGCTGACCTACACCCGCGACCATGCCAGCGAACACATCGTCGCGGAAGTCGTCGGCGGTCCGGCCGCGCTGATCTGGCTCCGTGACCGCCTCGACGGCGTCCCGGCCCCCACCGGCTGCACCATCTCCGACGCGGGCACCATGGCCGCCACCCCCGGCGCCTTGGACTTCCTCGGCGACACGCTCGCCGCGAAATTCGCCTCCCTGCTCGGCATGCCGCTCGGTAGCCGCTGACTCGTCAACTCGGCGATACACATTGACGTTTGATGTTGATTTGTATCATACTCGCCGGGTTCGTCGATCATGAGCAGGAGGTGCCCCGTTGACCGACAACGCCCGGGCCGCGCTGGAGATACTTCGCGATGCGAGCCAGTTCAAGTGGTATGTCATTCCGCTATTGCTGGTGGTCGTGTACATCTACGCGGTCGAGGTCGAGCGGCGTAATTGGAATGTGCTGTTCGCCGGACTCGCACTGTGGGGCATGGACTGGTTCAACGAGATCTGGAACGCGCTGGTCTTCCACTTCACCGAACGGGCGCCGGTCTGGGCGGCGAGCGGACCGACGGCCTATCAGATCCTGATCGGGCTGAATATCGAGATCTGCTTCATGTTCGCGATCATGGGAATCGCGGCGGCGAAGATGTTGCCGCCCAAGGAAACTCGGATCTTCGGGTTGCCGAACCGACCGGTGCTGATCGCGCTCAACTCGGTCGCGGCGGTGGGTGTCGAGGTCCTGTTGAACAAGGCGGGAGTCCTCACCTGGGATTGGTCGTGGTGGCAGCCGAGCTTCCCGTTCCTGATCTGGATCATCGGGTACGTGCCGTTCTTCGCGGCCTGCTTCTTCGTGCACGATCTGCCGAGCGTGCGAAGCAAGGCGCTCGTGGTCGGCACGATCTTCGGGATCGACGCGATCGCTCTCATCGGTTTCGGCGCGGCGGGGTGGCTGTGAGGCGCGGGCACGCCGTCCGGCGTTCGGCGCTGGTCGCGGCGGCCGGACTGGTATTCGCCGGGTTGACAACACAATCGGCGGCTGTCGCCGATCCGGGGTGTCTGCCGGTGGGTACCGTCGGCACGCCGGAAGTGACAGTCGACGAATCCACCACCGGACTGGCGGCGTTCACCCCGGCGACGGTCGCGCTCCCCGAGCAGGTGCACTTGCGCACCACCACCGAGTCGTTCAACCGGCGCTGGACCTTCGCCACGCGCGACGGTCAGGTGTACGTGAAAGAGGCTGCCGCCCTGGGCGGTTGGCGCACTGTCGCTCTGCCGGGGTGCCTGGCGGGCACGATCGCCGGTGTCTCGGCCGACGACGACGAAGTGATGATGATCGCCCGCGACGGCCGGTTCATCACGATGGATCACGCGCTCAGCGCCCCCGCGGACTGGAACTGGAGCAGCCGCTACGGCACTCCGCTGTGGACCGGCCCCGGCAACACCTTGCCGCCCGGCACGTCGACCTGGTCGTGGTCGGTGCTCTCGCCCAACGAAGATCACCGATGGACCGATATTGCGGGCAACGAGCATCCGGTCGGCGGTGCGAAGGTGTCGCATGTGTTCGCGCTGACCCATGGTGGTCAGCGGATCCAGTACGTCGACCCGTGGTTGCCGGTGGATCACAGCTACGAGATGGGGACTCCGCTCGGTGGGCGGTTCCAGGCCGTCGCGTTGTCCACCAGCGCATCGACCTCGATGGTGGTCAACCGGTACGGCGACTTCTACACGCGCCTCTACGATTTCGACATCTCCGGCGCGGACAAGGTCTTCTTCCGCTACTCCTACGAAGACCAGCGCGGCCTGCCCGAAGCGCCGGACATGCTCTCCGAGCGCATCGACCCCCGCTTCGCGGCCATCCAGTTGCCCGCACCGGACTGGGTCGCGCAGCCGAAGGTGCCCGGACAGATCACCGACCGCATCTCCGTCCACCGGACCGGGCCCGGCTCGGCGGCGCGGGAGTTGCGCATCGAAGGTCGCGACGGTGCCAGGACCGGGTTCTGGCGCAAGATGCTCACCGACGAGTCGTGGACCTTCGTCGCCACCGATCAACCGCTTTCCGGTGCGGCGCTGGAGAACTCGCCGGTGAACCGCGCGCAGGAGACGCTCGGTCCCGTGTCGCCCTACGACTACCAGGGCGTCTCGTCCCAGGGATGGACCGCGCGGATCCAGTCCTTCGATCCGGCCGTCTCCCCCACACCGCTGCGGATCGAATTCGGTGACGGCAGTGTGCTCGACGTCGTGCTGCACACCGTCGACGGCTTGCGGCAGACGCCGCAGCAGCCCGGGATCACCGGTCAGCCGCGGTTCTTCGACGGGACCATCGAAGTGCCGCAGGAACTGCTGGCCGCGTTGGATACGCAGCCGCCCGCCGTCCGCGATTTCGTGCGGAACACGCTGGGCGGGCACAGGTTCACCGATACCTCGGTCGACGTCACCGACGCGCGGTTCCATCTGGCCCTGTCGGATCTCACCCTGAATCGGCGCTGATCACCGCCGGGGGTGGGCTCAGCTCACCTCCCGGTGGCGTGGTTGGACGCGGTGCAGCAGAACCTGCTCGAGGAGCGCGACAAGCACATCGCGCACGGAGTCGCGGTCGCGGGCGTCGCAGTCCAGCACCGGGATCCAGTCGTCGAGGCCGAGCGCTTCACGGACCTCGCCGAGGTCGAAACGGGTGGCGTCGGCGAAGCGGTTGACCACCACGACGAAGGGCGTCTGGTGTTCTTCGAAGTAGTCCAGGACCGGATAGCAGTCCTCTACCCGGCCGGTGTCGACGACGATGACCGCACCGAGGGCGCCGTCGACCAGGTCGTCCCACAGGAAGACGAACCGGTCCTGGCCGGGCGTCCCGAACAGGTAGAGGATCAGGGATTGCTCGAGGGTGATGCGGCCGAAGTCCAAAGCCACTGTGGTCGCTGTCTTTTCGGCACGGTGACCGCGATCGTCGATGCCGAGGGAGACCTCGGTCATCGAGGCCTCGGTGACCAGTGGCTCGATCTCGGAGATGGCGCCGATGAAGGTGGTCTTACCGACGCCGAAGCCGCCGCTGACCACGATCTTCACCGAGGACGGCATTGCTGGTGCCTTAAAGTGCGCGGACAAGGTCGCGGATCCTCTCGATGGCGGCGGTCGACAGTTCGGGCGCGTCACGGACGGTGACATGTCCCGCCGCTGCCAGATCGCTGACGATCACCTTGGCGATGCCGATCGGAACCCGCAGGGCGGCACCGATTTCGGCGATGGAGTGCGGCGTCAGGCACAGCTGCACAACGGTGCGCTCCTCGAACCGCAGCGGCGCCGACAGCGCGGACGGCGGTGCCTGGACGAGGGTTTCGATGCGCAGGCCGTCGAGCACCGGGACGGTGCGGCCCGCGGTGAGCACGAACGGGCGAACGAAGCGATCGTCGACATCGTCGTGGGCGGTGGGGGTCACCGGCACCGACGGCAGGGGGCCACGCCAGCCCGTGGGCTGGTTCATCGGGATCATGCGCGGGTCGGGCAACCGCGGGAGATCGGGATCTCTCATCTGCGCAACGACTCTCGCAATTCGCTGATCAGCAGCGGGTCGAGCAGTGATCCGGCGCGTTCGGCGAGCACGGCCATCTCGTAGCCGACCAGGCCGACATCACAGCCGCCGTCGGCGATCACGCCGAGGCAGCTGCCGTCGCCCAGTGCCGACACCAGCAGGAAGCCGCGCTTCATCTCGATCATGATCAGCTTCAGACCGTCGAAATCATAACTGCGCGAGGCACTGCGGGCGAGGCTGGACAGACCCGACACCATCGCGGCGAGCCGGTCGGCGCCGGTGCGGTCGAGGCCGTCCGACATCGCGATCAGTAGGCCGTCGGAGGAGACGGCGACGGTGTCGCGCACGCCGTCGGTATTGCGGACGAAGTTGCCGAGCAGCCAGTTGAAGGTGTGCGGATCAGTGGTCGGTAGGTGGGTGGTCACCGGGTCTCCTTGGGTCTGGTCCGATCGTCAGCGGGTGGGATCGATTGGGGTGGTGGCAGATTCGGTCTCGCCGCCGCGTTCGTGGCCGGTGCGGAACGAGGAGAGCATGCTGCGGGTCTGGTCGGGGGTCCGTTCGACGACCGGGGGCCGGGTCTCCGGATCGCGGCGAGGTCGCTCCGGTGCGCCGGTGATCTTGCTGCGCTTACCACGTTTGACCAGTCCGTTGCGAGTGCGTTCGACGGCGGGGGCACCGGCGGGTAGCTCACGCGGCTGCTCTACGGTCGAGCCGTTATGGCCTCGGGCGGCTCCCTCGGAACGCTCCGGTGAGTGCGCGGAATCGGTTGCGCTGCTCAGGAATTGCGCGTACGCGGACGAATGGTTCGCCGAAGCCTGACCGCTGCCGTTGGCACTGCTCGGACCGGATTCCACGTTGCGGCTGTGCCGAGATCGGCCGTTGGTGTCCGGCCACGTGGTGCCGCCGCCGGAGAGGGTGTGGGAGGAGCCGCCGGAGACCCCACCTGATCGACTGTCCGACCGCTCCGAACCTGCCAGACCGGACGGGATCTCGGGGTGTCGCGGCATCGCCGAGCTGACCGTGACGCCATTGCGAGCCGGCCCTACCGAGTGGCCCGCGGCGATCGCCACCGCGCTCTTACCGGTGGCGACCGCACCGTTGCGTGTCGGTGTTGCCACGAGGTCCGCCGAGCCTGTGCCCGCTCCGGAGCCTCGGGTGGCGCCGTTTCTCGAGTCGGCTGCCTGCCCGGCCTTTTCGTCGGCGAGCAGCGACGGCGGGAGGAGCAGGCGGGCGACGATGCCGCTGACCGGCGACGTGTTCAGTTCCACGTCGATGCCGAGTCGACCCGCCAGCCGGCCGACCACGTAGTGGCCCAGGTAGCGGGTGGAGGCGACGATGAAGTCCTGCTCGCCGCGCAGCCGGGCGTTGGCTTCGGCGAGTTGTTCGGCGGGCATGCCGACGCCGTGGTCGACGACGGCGAGCAGGTAGCCGCCCGCGACCTTGCGGCCGTACACCTCGACCTCGAGATCGGGCGGGGAGAAGGCCAGCCCGTTCTCGATGAGTTCGGCCAGGATATGGGCCAGTTCGCTGACGACGGCACCGGTCACCGCGATGTCGTCGATCCGGCGCAGCACCACCCGCCGGTAGTCGTCGACCTCGGACAGTCCGGCCCGGATCACATCGGTGAGCGCGATCGGTTCGGCCCACCGGCGCGGGCTGGCCTCGCCGACCAACACCAGCAGGCTTTCGGCGTTGCGCCGCATGCGGGTGGCCAGGTGGTCGAGTTCGAACAGGTTCGACAGTGCCTTCGGGTCGAGTTCCTCGCGCTCGAACTCGCTGATCAATCCCAGCTGACGCCGCACCAGGTTCTGATTGCGGCGGGCCAGGTTCGCCATCGATTCGGTGGTGTTGCGCCGCACCAGTGCCTGCTCGGAGGCGAGGTCGAACGCGGTGGTCTGCACCCGATCCAAAGCGCTGGCGACAGCGGCGATCTCGACGCTCGCACCGCGCGGCGTTCGCACCGGCTCGGGCGGATCGGGATGGGCGTCGGCGGCGCTGTGCCAGGCCTCGATCACCTCGGGTAGTCGCGTGGAGGCGACATCGTCGGCCTCGGCGGCCAACCGGGCCAAGGGCCGGACGATGGCCCTGATGCTGGCGAGGACGAGCGCGAATTCGACCGCGATCGCCAACAGCGCGGCCGAGGCGAAGGCGGCCAGCATCAGCGCGGCGTCCAGACGGAGTTTCTCCGCCCGCGCGCCGACGTCGTCGCCGATGACCTGCTGCACGGTCCGCTGTTCGTCGATGACCGCGGTCATCTGTGCCCACCACACGGCCGGGTCGACCGGCGCGACCAGCGGTCCCAGCGTCGAGGCGATCGCGATGTTCTCCGATTCGGCTGCCCGCGTGGCGTTCTCACTCGCGAGCACCGCGTCGAGACGAGCCTGCTGGGCGGGCGTCGCGTCGTGGGCGAAGGCGGTGAGCGCGGCATTGCGGGCAGCCCGGATGTCGAGGAACTGCACGTACTCCCCCGACGCGAATTCCCCGGCGGCGAAGACGCCGTTGAGGAACCCGCGTTCACGGGCCGCGAACTCCTTCGCATCACCGAGGGCGTAGAGCGCTTGCAGGCCGTGCCGGACGGCCGGGTCACGCGCCTGGTCCAGACCGAGCGAGAGACGGTTCAGCGCGTCGATGCCGTCGGTGTAGAACTGGAACGCCGCCTGCCGGGTGACATTGCGATTGTCGACCTGGGAGCGGATCGAGGGCAGCCCCGCCAGATGGCCCAGCGCCGAGCGCACCTCCCCCGCACCGGGCGGGTCGCCCACGACGGCGTTCACCAGGGCGCGCAGGGCGGCATCGGTGCCCGCGCGCTGGTCGGTGACGGGTTGACGCAGGCGTTGATCACCGCCGAGCAAACCGTTGCTCAGCCCTCGCTCGCGCTGCACCTGCTGCACGAGGTCCTGCGCGGCCAGTGCGACCGCCACGGCATCCACGGTTTCCCCGCTGCGGCGGTAGGCGCTGACCTGGGTCGACATGGTCAGCCCGAGCAGCGCGAGCACCAACACCAGCGACACCACCAGGATCCGGGCGAGCTGACCGGAGATGGTGCGCGGCCGGATCAGCCCGGCGCCGGGCCGCTGCCCTCGAGCGCTGCCGTCCGATCGGGTTCCGGTCGGGTTCGGCCGGGAACGTGCACGCACACCTACTCCTTTGCAATGCCACCGCAACGTCGGTCACGGTGGCTCATGGAAAGTCAGGTGCAAACTTGCACTCCGCGCGGTGCGCGGTCAATGCGGAACGGTGTAAAGCAGCAATTCGTGCGCTGATCTAAACATGCCGGAAATTCAGCGGGCTTCGTGTAGCCGAATGCTCACAGTCGTATCGGCAGCGAGTTGGCCAACCGGTTCGCTGCCGGATACATACAGCTCACCAGAAAGCGTGACGCGCAACACATTTGGCGCCGCCGATCAGAAGGCGCGATTCGAATGCTCGACTCGATATACCGGTTGTGACGGTGCCGCGCAAATCAAGAAGCGAAGTCGTGTCGATCAATTCGCATTACCGATCGGTATTCGCGAAAACTACTCGCCGCCGAGAATTCCCAGCACCTGATCCGAGTAGAAGAACGGCTCCAGGCGTTCCCTGATCAGCCCGGCCAGCACACCGTTGCGCTTGGCGGCCTCGATGACGGCCGGACCGTAGCGCAGGATCTCGGCACTGATGTCGTCGGCGTCGAGGCCGAGTTCGGGCAGCATCGCCGAGAGGGTGTGGTTGCCGTACCTGGCGTAGAACACCTCGACGCACTCGCGCACGAGCAGGCCGAAGTACTCCTTCTCCCTGGTCGTCACCGCGATCTCGTAGCAGATCTGGACCAGCTCGTTGAGGTCCTTCTGGGTGAGGTATTCACGCAGGCCCGCGACCGGCTCGTCGGCGTGCAGGTCCCAGAATTCCATCGCCGCCGAGTGCACCGGGGCGTCACGCAGCATGTCGCGGATCGCGTTGTTGGTGCGCTTGAGCGCGAACAGCGCGCCCTTGCCCGCGAGGTCACCGACGAAGGTGCTGTCGGCCGCGACCTTTTTGGCCCGATTGGCCGCGGTCTGACCCAGCGACATCAGCGAGGAGACGCCCGGAATCTTCTCGGCGCGTTCACGATTGGCCTGCATGAAGTCGCCGATCAGCTTGTCGACGAAACGCGAGGCCACGGTGGCGACGAGCGGGCTCTCGGTGAGCCGGTCCAGGATCCGCTCCTGAGCCTGGTGCATGCCGAAGATCTTCTCCAGCAACGCTTCCACCGGTTCGCGGTCGACGACGTCGCCGAGGGTGTATTCGGTGTTCGACGCGATGTGGTCGTAGATCGCGTCGGAGAAGATGCCGACGGTGTCGGCGATCACGGGGCTGCCGCCGATGCGGTCGAACACCGTGGCCACCGTCTGCTCGCCCTGCTCGAGGGAGACCACATCGCCGAACCGAATCGTCTCACCGACGGCCAGCACGGCGGCCACGTCGCGGGCGATCACCTCGGCGAACCGGTCACCGGTCACCTCGGCGAGCAGGAATTCCACCTGCGCGTCGAGCAGTCGGTCGGCGATCTGGCGTGCCTGCGTCATTTGTGTGTCCACCCATCACGGTCGTTGCTGGAGGGGAGGACGCGTGGCTACTTGTCGCCGGAATCGTTGCCCTGCACCGATTTCCGGATCTGATCCAGCCGCTCACGCGCGGCTTTTTCCCGCGCCTCCCACTGTTCGTCGACGCTACGACCCGCGGGAGTCTGCCGGTCGAGCTCGTCCATTCCCTGCGCGGTGCCGAAACGCTGCTCGACCTTATCCCGAACCGAGTCGAATGTCGGCACTCCGGAAGTGGAATATCCGCCGGTGGCGGTAGGTGCGCCGGTCACCGGCAGCCCGGACGGTACCGGCGGTACCGGGATCGCGCCTCCTACCTGCCCGGATGCGACGTGCACCACATCCGCGTCGACGATGTCGGTGTCCAGAGTCACAGGCGATCCGGTATCGGCATGACCGACTTCGGCCTGGGCCAGTGCGGCGGCCACCGCGACGAGCCCGGGACGTCCGGCGACCGCGGCACGCAGCACCGAAACCAGCTCGTGGTCGGGTAGCGCGGCCATGCGGCCGAGGAGTTCGCTCGTTTCGCTCATACCGCCAGGCTACGCAGCATCAGCGACCGCCGACCAGCGTTATCGCGCTGCCCAGTCGGCGATGATCTTCGCCCACTCGGCGCCGAGGGTGTCGATCACATCGTTGTGGCCCGCGCCGGGGACCACGATCAGCTGTTTCGGGTCCCGCGCCGCCGCGTACAGGCGTTCGGCGTGGCGCAGTGGCAGGAGTTCGTCGCGGTCGCCGTGCATCATCAGCACCGGGACGCGTAGGTTCGCGATGTGTCGCAGGCTCGGGTACGCGTTCGGGATCAGCGGGGCGGGCAGGAACGGGTAGACCGAGCGCGCGGCGGCGCGCATGCCGCTGAACGTCGACACGAGGATCATGCCCGCGGGTGGATACTCGCCCGCCAGTTCGAGCAGTACCCCGCCGCCGAGGGACTTGCCCAGGTAGTAGACCCGATCGGGATCGACTTCCGGTTGGTCGAGCAAGGCTCGACGGGCGGCTCTGGCGTCGAGGTAGGTGCCCTGTTCGCTCGGGGTGCCCGCGCTGCGGCCGAAGCCGCGATAGTCGAACGCCAGGACGTCGAAACCGGCTTCGACCAGCAGCGCGATGATCGAGACACGGTCGCCGATGGTGCCCGCGTTGCCGTGCGCGTAGAGAATGTGGCCGCGTGGGCGCTCGGCGCGCACGAACCAGCCGTGCACCTCGATGCCGTCGGCGGTGCGCATGGTCAGATCGCGGTAGTCCAGACCCAGTGCCGCCGGGGTCTGGGCGAGGTGTTTTTCGGGGTGGTAGACCAGCGCGTTGAGGACGCGTGTCGCGGGGTGGCGGATCACTTGCCGCGACCAGCCTGGAAGCCGAAGTCCCAGTTGTAGAGGCGGGCGATCTCCACGACGCCACCACCCGGTTGACCGGCGGGCGGTCGGACAAAGGCACCTTCGCGACGAACCACGAACTCGCCGTTGACGTTCTCCAGCACGAACAGCACCGCGTCGCGGGAGTTGTCGGTACAGCCGTCGAGCGTCATCTCGATGGGCGCGGAATTCACCGTGTTCAGAGTGACGGTGGCGTGCACATTGCGGAAATCGCTGGCACCGTCGTAGATCGAGGCGAACACGAGGATGCGGCGGATGAACTGGGTGGAGTCGAGGTTCACCGACAGGTTCTCACCGGTGATGCTGGCGCCGGTGCGGTCGTCCTGGTCGAGGTGGATGAACGGCGGTTCGTAGAGGGCGCCGAATCGTCGGTCGAGCGCTCGCACGGAACCGATGGCGCCGTTGACCAGTTCGAAGAAGCAGCACAGGTCGAGGTCGATGTTCTTGCCGCGGAGTTTGCCGAAGAGACGGCCGGTGGCGGCCATCGAGGTCCAGTTGAGGTTCACGCGCATGACGCCGCCGGTGGCACCGTGTTTGGTCAGGGAGACGCTGGGAGCTTCCTTGGTGAGGGAAACTTTCGCCAGGTTCACCGGAGGTGTCGCGGGCTGGGCGAATGGGGGGTTCTGTTGGGCGGCGGGGTTGAACGGCTGCGGCGGTTGGGGTGTGGGCTGCTGCGGACGATTCGGCGGGGGCGCGGGAATGAACGGCGGAGTCGGCGGGGTCGGGACCGCTTGCTGCTGGTGCGGCTGGGCGACCGGCAGGCCAGGGGGCGGCGGCGGTGCCGGCTGCTGCGGGGCCGCGTCGTCGACGGAGATGCCGAAATCGGTAGCGAGCCCGGCCAATCCGCTGTCATACCCCTGACCGACCGCACGGAATTTCCACGCACCCTGGCGTCGGTACAGCTCACCGAGCACAAAGGCGGTTTCGGTGGTCGCCCCGGTGCTGTCGAAGCGCGCGACCTCGGCACCGTTCGCGGCATCGATCACCCGGATGTAGAGCCCGCGGAACTGCCCGAACGTTCCCCCGTCGGCGGAGGCGGCGAGCACGATCGTCTCGATCTGCGGCTCGACCTGCGCGAGGTTCACCGACAGGGCGTCGACAACGGTTTGCCCCTGCTGTTTTCCTTCGTACCGAACGGCCCCCGAAGGATGCACGGCCTGGTTGTAGAACACGAAGTCGTCATCGGAGCGCACCTTCGCCCCGGCAAGCAACAACGCGGAGGCATCGGCATCGGGCACGCCCTGCCCCGACTGCCAACCCAATTCGACGCGGACCGCGGAGGCAGGCACCGCAACATTGGCGCCTTTCATCATCGACACACCGCCCAACCTATCCCGCGCCCGACCCGTCGCCCCTACTCCCCCGCATTCCGGGCGCGAGGGACTAGCACCCACGACGAAGGCCGCCCGGTGGAACCGGACGGCCTTCGGGTGGTGTCGAGCGCGGATCAGCCGCGCAGTTCGGCGCCGACCGCGGTGGTGGCCGAGGCGACGGCGGCGTCGCGAGCGGCGCTCGCCTCGTCTTCGGTGAGGGTGCGGTCGGGGGCACGGAAGCGCAGGGCGTAGGTGAGGGATTTGCGGCCCTCGCCTGCCTGGGCGCCTTCGTAGACGTCGAACAGGGTGATGCTTTCCAGGAGGTCGCCACCGCCGGTGCGGAGCGCGGTTTCCACCTGCGCGGCGGGCACGGTCTTCTCGACGCTGATCGACACGTCCTGCAGGACGGCGGGGAAGGCCGAGATCGTCGGAGCGGGCAGGGACTCGTTCAGCGGCAGGGCGTCGAGATCGACTTCCAGCGCGCAGGTGCGCGGCGGCAGACCGGCGCGCTCCAGGACGGCCGGATGCAGTTCGCCCGCGTGACCGACGACTACACCGTCGACGAGCAGTTCGGCGCAGCGGCCGGGATGCCACGGCAGGTAGTTGGCGGATCGGCGTTCGATGACGATTCCGGCCGCGTCGGCGATGTCATCGACCAGGGCGAAGGTGTCGGCGGCCTCGGCCGCACGGCCCGGCCCCCACGGCCCACGCGGGTCGTGCTTGCCGCTGAGTACCGCGGCCACATGCACCGGCTGGGCGGGCAGCGAAGCCTTGAGCTCGGCGATCTGTTCGTCGGTGGGACGACGATCCACCGGCAGCGCTTCGACCGAGTGGGTCTGCGCGCCGGGTCGCACCACCTGGGCGATGCCGTAGATGGTCAGGTCGCGCGCACCGCGGGAGATATTGCGGATGGCCACTTCCAGCAGCCCCGGCAGCAACGTGGTCGCCAGCTCGGGGCGGTCGCTGTCGAGGGGGTTCAGCACGCGGGTGGTGTTGCGACGCGGGTCGTCGGCGTCCAGACCCCACACCTCGAACACCCCACCAGGCAGGAAGGCGGGCGGCGGCACCTCGACGGCGCCGGCGAACGCCAGCGCCCGGCTCACCGCGCGGCGACGCTGCTGCTGCGCGGTCAGACCGCGGCCGCCGGGTGCGGTCGGCAGGATGGACGGGATCTGCTCGAGCCCTTCCAGCCGCAGGACCTCTTCGACCAGGTCGGCGGGCTGAGCGAGGTCGGGGCGCCAGCTCGGCGGGGTCACCAGCAGTTGGGTCTTGCCCGCGTCGTTGACCTCGATCTCGACGCCCGCGCCGATCTGGGCGAGCCTGCGCACGGAGGTGCCCGCCGGGTAGGTGACGCCGGCGACGCGGTCGGGCAGGTCGATGTCCATCGCGATCGGCGCGACCGGCTCCAGGGGCACCCGGATGTCGGTGAGCGCGGATTCGATGGTGCCGCCGGTGATGTCGGCGAGCAGGGTCGCGGCGCGGTCGAGCGCGGCGATATTGATCTCGGGATCGACGACCCGTTCGTAGCGCTTGCCCGCCTCCGAGGAGAGCTTGTGACGGCGCGAGGTCCGGTACACCCGCAGCGGGTTCCAGACGGCGGCTTCCAGGACCACATCGGTGGTCTCGGACCCGACCTCGGTGCTCGCACCACCCATGACACCGGCGAGGGAGATGACGCCGGAATCATCGGCGATCACCACGTCCTCGGCGTCGAGGGTGCGCTCGGTGTCGTCGAGAGTGCGCAGGGTCTCGCCCTTGTGTGCCGAGCGAACGACCAAGCCGCCGTGCAGCTTCGCCGCGTCGAAGGCGTGCAGCGGCTGACCGAGCTCGAGCATCACATAGTTGGTGACGTCGACCGCCGGGGAGATCGGGCGCATGCCCGACAGCATCAGCCTGCGCTGCAACCACAGCGGGCTCACCGCGTTCGGGTCGATCCCGGTGACGCGGCGCGCGCCGAAGCGGGTGCAGTCCGAATCGTCGTCCAGGCGCACCGCCCAGGCGAGCGCTTCGGCCTCGGGCAGCGTGCGCACGGCGGGGTCGGCGTATTCGAGGTCGAAGCCGCAGGCCAGTTCGCGGGCCAGGCCGCGCACCGAGAAGCAGTAGCCGCGATCGGGAGTGATGTTGAGTTCGATGATGGTGTCATCGGTGCCGAGCAGCACGTTCGCGTCGTCACCCGGCTGCGCGGAACCTGGCTCGAGCACCAGGATGCCGTCGTGATCCTTGCCGATGCCGAGTTCGGCGACCGAGCAGATCATGCCGTTGGAGGTGTGGCCGTAGGTCTTGCGCGAGGAGATCTTGAACCCGCCGGGCAGCTCACCACCGGGCAGCACGACCACGACGAGGTCGCCGACCGCGAAATTGCGTGCGCCACAGACGATTTCCTGCAACTCGGGGTTGCCGACATCGACCTTGCAGAAGCGGATCGGCTTCTTGAACTCGGTGAGCTCGGTGATCTCGGCGACGCGACCGACGACCAGCGGCTTGTCGATGTCACCGCCGATCGGCTCGAGCTTGTCGACCTCTTCGACTTCCAAACCCACCCGGACGAAGCCCGCGTCGAGCTCTTCCGCCGACACCGACCACTCGGGGGTGGTGCGCTGCAGGATCTCGGTCAGCCAGGACTGTGCTACTCGCACTTGACGTTTCGCTCTCTCTCTAAGACCGGATACCGAAGGGCAGGGTGAACCGCACGTCACCCTCGACGATGTCGCGCATGTCGGCGATGGTCGTCTGGAACTGCAGAGTTCGCTCCATGCCCATGCCGAACGCGAACCCGGAATACACCTCGGGATCGATGCCGCTGGCGATGAGGACCTTCGGGTTGACCATGCCGCAGCCGCCCCACTCGATCCAGCCCGCGCCGCCCTTCTTGTTCGGGAACCACACGTCGACCTCGGCCGACGGCTCGGTGAAGGGGAAGTAGTTGGGACGCATGCGAGTGCGCGTCTCGGGACCGAACATGGCGCGCGCGAACGCGTCGAGCACACCGCGCAGGTGAGCCATGGTCAGGCCCTTGTCGATCGCCAGACCCTCCACCTGGGAGAACACCGGGGTGTGGGTGGCGTCGAGCTCGTCGGTGCGGAAGGTGCGACCGGGGCACGCGACATAGATCGGCACCTCACGCTCGAGCATGGACCGCACCTGTACCGGGGAGGTGTGCGTGCGCAGCACCTGGCGCGAACCCTCCGGGGCGATATGGAAGGTGTCCTGCATGGTGCGCGCCGGGTGATCGGGCAGGAAGTTCAGCGCGTCGAAGTTGAAGTGCTCGGTCTCCACCTCGGGACCCTCGGCGACCTCCCAGCCCATCCCGACGAAGAAGTCGGCGATCTGCTCGGAGATGACGGTGATCGGGTGCCGGGCGCCGACGGGCTGACGACGGGCGGGCAGCGTGACGTCGATCCTCTCGGAGATGAGCACCGCCTGATCGCGCTCTGCCAAGAGCGCGGTACGGCGCGCCTCGAACGCGTCCGACACCCGCTTACGCGCGACGTTGACCCGCTTACCGGCCTCGGCCTTCTCCTCCTTGGGCACACTGCCCAGCCCACGCTGCGCGAGCGCGATCGGCGACTTGCCGCCGATGAAGTCGGTCTTGGCGACCGCCAGCGCATCCAGGTCAGCCGCCGCGGCAAACGCCTTCTCGGCCTCCGCCGCCGCTGCCGCGAGTGCCTCCTCGGTCAAAGAGGCGTTTTGCTCGACTCCACTGTTGTCGTCGGCCACGATCTTCTCGACTCTCCCCTGGGGATCGGTTCGCGGGCGCGTCATTGCCATCCCGCATCGGTGCTGCGTAAATCCTATGGGATGGGGTTCGCGCGATTCATCCGGATTACTCGCGAGCCGATCGCCGCTGGTCCACGGGTCCGAGTGAGGACCGACCAGTCCAGGTCAGGACGATGATCGACCGACTGGAGCTCTGAGACCCGACCGCCCCGCCGCCGAACCGACGCACGGAGCCCCTCGACCACAGTATGTCGCCGGCCGGCTCCGACCTGTTTCTCAGGGCAATCGGAAAGCGATCGGAATTCGAGGGAACCGAATGGGGTCGGGGCGCGTCCAAATGATCAAACACACCAGCGTGTTCGACTCGAGAACAGGACGACTCGATGGCTGAACAGACCTGCGATCCAACGCCTCCGCGGGGGCGGCGCGCCCGGCTCACCACTCCTGGGAGCGGTCTCGCGTTGTGTGGCTTCGGGATACGACCCGCGGTGCGACATTCGTCTCCGCGCGCGGACAATTTGTGTGCGCGTCGTCCCGAACGGCGCGAGGCCGCCCCGGAGCAGGGGCAGCACCCGGACGGTGTCGGGTGACGGGGATCGGCGACCGTCGGGGCGGATCGCCTGCCGGTTTGTCCTATGTTCGGTTCCAAGCTGCTCAGCCCGATCGGCACGGTCGCTATCCGGGTGTGTTCGGGCTGGTGAACGGGTTGTGGATGGAAGGGCAGTTGAGCGTCGAGGAGGTGCGGTTTCGGCGCTCGGGCAATGATTGGTTCAGTGAGAATCTGACGAATCCGAGCGATGTGGATCCGCGCGTGTACGACCGCGACCTGCATCCGGGGGCGGCCTCGTGGTTCAAGTCGAGCGCGGTGTCGATGATCGAGCGCGTCGGCGGCTATCTCGCGATTCTCGACGCCCACGGAATCGAGTGGGAGCGGCGGGAGTCCGAAGCGCCGGGAACCGTCATCTATGACGATGCCCAACAGGTGGTCGTTCAGCCGAACCGCAGCCGGCCGGGGCAGCCGACTGCGGTCGGTGGCTATTCCGCAGGCTTGCTGTGACGCGGAAGGAAAACTGCTACCACCGCGGCAAAGGCGACTAGAGCGGCGCCGACCCACACCGCGGGAACCAAGCCGTCGACGTAGGACTGGGGATCGGTGTAGGAGCCGAAGGAGGCGAACACCGAGGCCAGGACGGCGATGCCCATGGCCACGCCCACTTCGCGGACGGTGCTGCTGATGCCCGATGCCATGCCCTGGTCGGCAGGGGAAGCGCTGGCCATGACGATGGTGGACGAGGGGGCGAAGGTGAGACCCATGCCGATGCCGCCGAGGACGAAGGGGGCGACGAAGGCGAGGTAGGGAACATCGGCGGTGGTGATCATCGCCATCCAGGCGAGGGACACCGCCAGGCAGAGTTGGCCGATCGCGATGAGCGTGCGGGCGCCGACGCGGTCGACGATCAGGCCGGCCAGTGGCGCGACGACCATCGGGACCATCGTCCACGGCATCGTGCGGATGCCCGATTCCAGCGGCGAGTAGCCCTGCACCACCTGGAAGAACTGAGCGAGCAGGAAGATCGAACCGAAGACGCCGGACGAGAAGCCGAAGGACACGATGAAGCTCAGGCTCAGGCCGCGGGATCTGAATATACGCAGCGGGAGCATCGGGTCGGTGACGTAGGTTTCCCAGACGACGAACGCGACCAGCAGCGCGGCGCCGCCGATCAGGGCGGTGAGGACCTGGGGTGCGGTCCAGCCGTCTTCGGCACCGTGGATGACACCCCACACGAGCGCGAGCACGCCACCGGCCGAGAGCAGCACGCCCAGGTAGTCGAGTTTCCTTGCGGCGCCCCGTGATTCGGAGAGCATACGCGCGGCGAACGGCAGCGCCAGCAGGCCGATCGGGACATTGAGCCAGAAGATCCACTGCCAGTTCAGGCCGTCGACCACCGCACCACCGACGACCGGCCCGACCGCGACACCCAGACCGGCGATGCCGCCCCAGATGCCGATCGCGGCGCTGCGCATCGTCGCGGGCACCGCGGCGGCGAGCAAGGTGAGCGACAACGGCATCACGGCCGCACCACCGACGCCCTGCACCGCACGGGCCGCGATCAGCATCCACGGTTCGGTGGCCAGCGCACAGGCCGCCGAGGCAACGACGAAGATGGCGATGCCCGCCAGGAACACACGGCGACGGCCGATCCGGTCACCCAGCGCAGAGGCCGAGAGCAGCAGCGCGGCAAACGACAGTGTGTAGGCGTTGATGAACCATTGCAGGTCCGAAAGCGAGGCTCCGAGTTCCGCTTTGATCACCGGCAGGGCGTTCGTCACGACGAGGTTGTCCAGCGTGACCATGAACATCGGAATGCCCACAGCGGCGATGACCGCGCCGAGCGGTTTGGTCTTCGCCCCGGAATTCCCAGGCGCTTCGGCCGCTCGCGCGTCGCCGGATTCGAGTGTTTGCGTCATGCCGCACCCTTAGTTGTTATTGACTGATAACTATGCCCCTCATGGTTATGCATCGGCTGATAACATGTCAAGAGGCAGACGATCGAGGAGGCAGTGACGTCATGACGCGAACCCGGATGACCGCGTCCGAACGCAGCGCGCAAGTCCTCGAAGCCGCGATCCAAGCCTTTGCCGAATCCGGTTATGCCGCAACGAAGACCGATGAGATCGCCCGGCTCGCTGGAGTTTCGCAGCCCTACGTGATCCGACTGTTCGGCACCAAGCAGCAGCTGTTCCTCGCCTGCCTACTCGAGGTCTGCGCCCGCATCGAACAGGTCTTCCGCGACGCCGAGATCGCCCCCGGCGCCGACACCCCGGAGGCACTGCGCGCCCTCGGCCACGGCTTCGACGTGTTCCTGGCCGAACGCGAACTCCCCCTTGTCCTGCTCCACGGCGCCGCCGCCAGCGCGGACCCGGCGATCGGCGACCACATGCGCGAGCGGTTCGGGCGTATGTACCGCCTGATCGGCGAACTCACCGGCGCCGACGCGGCGGAATCGCGGCGCTTCGTCGCCACCGGCATGCTGCTGACCATCATGACCGCGATGCAGGTCGCGGGCAGCAATGCGATTGCACTGCCCTGGGCTACCGAGATCCTCACCGACTTACGCAGCGCCACCACACCCGAGTGCTGAAGTCCGCGACCGGTCAGTGCGCGAGGAGGGCGGGCCAGTTCTGCGCGCCCGCCCAGTCGGCAAACGAGTGCCAGGCGACGTCGGGGTAATCCCGGCGCAGGCCGGTGACGTCGACATCGAGTCCGACAGTGGCGAAGTATTCGAACATGGCGGCCAGATCTTCGGAGTGGCGGCGAACGACAAAGAGTGGGACTTCGTGGTGCGCGATGGGGCGATCGATGGCAACGGCCAGCGCGGCAGCCAGGCGGGCCGGGGTGAGTTCGTCGGCGGCGAGGTCGATGCGGCGGTCCGCGAATTCCGCGCGACGGTCGAGCGTGAGTGCGGCGAAGGCGCCGATGTCCTCGGCGCAGATGAGGGTGAGCGGCTGGTCGGCGGGCATCGGCCAGGCGAAGGTGCCGTCACGGAGTCCGTCGAGGGTCCAGCCGGTGGCGTAGTTGTCCATGAAGGCGGCGGGCGCGATGACGGTCCACGGGACGCCGCTTGCCCGTAGATGCTCTTCGATCGCGAATTTGCTGTCGTAGTGCGGGATTCCGGTGGCACGGTCGGCATGAGCGGCGGAGGTGAAGACGATGTGGCCGACACGCGCGGCGACGGCGGCGTCGACCAGGGTGATGCCGTGGCGGGTTTCGACCGTGGTGTCGGTACCGAACGGCGTGGTCACGGCGAACAGGGAATCGACGCCCGCCAGCGCGACGTCGAGAGAGTCGCGGTGGTCGAAATCCGCGTAGTTGACCTCGGCGCCGAGGTCGCCGAGCGCTACGGCGGCAGGGCCTTCGGGAAATCGGGTGAGCGCGCGGACGCGATGACCCATGGCGAGCAGGGCGCGAGCGGTCGCTCCGCCTTGCGCGCCGGTGGCGCCGGTGACGGCGATGGTGAGCACGATGTTTCCTCCGGTATAATTTGCTGTGTGACGCATTAACTGCGTCATGCGGCAATCTAACCGGTTTAACTGCGTCGCGCAGCTAATTAAGAGGGTGATCCGGATTACAGAGCAGAGTCGACGTGCCCGCTACGCGGAGCTGTCGCGTGTTTCGCGGCAGTACATGGCCTCGTATGTCCTGTTCAACCAGGCTGTCGCCGACCATCTGGGCCTACACCCCACCGATCTGCAATGCCTGAGTCTGCTCACCGCGGAGCCGCAGCCACTCACCGTCAAACAGATCGCCGACATGACCGGACTCACCACCGGCTCCGCCACCCGCTTGGTCGATCGACTCGAACGCGACGGCTATGTGCTGCGCGAACCCGACGCCGAGGACCGCCGCCGAGTCCTTGTCTCCCCCGTGCCCGAGCGCGTCGCCCGCGTCACCGCCGTGTGGGACGACCTCGGGGAAGGCTGGCAAGCGCTACTCGATACCCACACCGAGGACGAGCTCTCGGTGATCACCGAGCACATGCGCAAGGCCGAACAGCTCAGCCACACCCAGATCGAACGACTCCGGGGCCGGAGCGCACCGTCGTGAGTACTACTTCGCGTGCTGGACGCGGGCGCTCGCGTAGAGGCAGATAGCCGCTGCCGCAGCCAGATTCAGGCTCTCGGCGCGGCCGTGGATGGGAATGCGGATGCGGTGATCGGCGCGGGCGGCGACGGCGGGGTCGAGGCCGTGGGCCTCGTTGCCGAAGAGCCAGGCAACCGGTCCGCTGAGGATGTCGTCGGCGGCGTCGAGGTCGACCTCGCCGGTGGCGGCGGTCGCGAGGATCGTCACGCCCGCGGCGGAGATCGCGTCGAGCGTCGCGGTGATATCGCGGCTGCGGGACACGGGGACGTGGAACAGGCTGCCCGCGCTGGCGCGCACGCATTTGCCGTTGTGCGGGTCGACGGTCTCGCCCGCCAGCACCACGCCGTCGGCGCCGACGGCATCGGCGACCCGGATCAGGGTGCCGGCGTTGCCGGGTTCGGCGATCTCGACAGGGACGGCGAGCATGCGCGGGCCACGGTCGAGGATCTCGCCGAGCGGCACGTCGATGAGTTCGCACACCGCGACAAGGCCGGGCGCGGTGACGGTTTCGCCGAGATGTTCGGCGGCACGATCGCTGACCAGGGTGGTGCGAACGCCGTCGGCGGCGGCACCGGCGATCAGCGCGTTCTCACGACCGGCGGCCGCGAGTGAATAGAAGATCTCCCGGACGCGACCGGTCTCCAGGGCGGCGAACACGGCGTTGGCGCCCTCGGCGAGGAACAGGCCGGACTTGCGGCGCTGGGCCGCGCGCTGGAGCTTGACAGCGGAAACGACCCGCGGGTTGCGCTCGGAGAGCGCGTCCACGGGTCGTTCCGACGGATCGCTATGTGTTGTCAAGCTCAGGCAGCGGTGGCCGGAGCGTTGACGTCGGCCGGCAGTGCGGCCTTGGCGACAGCCACCAGGCCGGCGAAGGCCTCGGCGTCGGAGACCGCGAGCTCGGCGAGGATCTTGCGGTCCACCTCGACACCAGCGGCCTTGAGGCCCTGGATGAAGCGGTTGTAGGTGATGTCGTTCAGACGCGCGGCGGCGTTGATACGAGCAATCCACAGCTTGCGGAAGTCACCCTTGCGCGCCTTGCGGTCACGGTAGGCGTAGGTCAGCGAGTGGAGCTGCTGTTCCTTGGCCTTGCGGTACAGGCGCGAACGCTGGCCCCGGTAGCCCTTGGAGGCCTCGAGGATGGAACGGCGCTTCTTCTGAGCGTTGACGGCCCTTTTGACGCGTGCCACTTTGGTAGTCCTTGATCATCTGGGGGCGCGGCGGCGCCCGAATTCGGTAGTTGTCGGCGTCCGGTTGTCCCGGCCGCGGAATCGTCGGGTTGCGACGGTCCAGCTGACCCGAAGGTCAGGCGAGACCGAGCAGCCGCTTCACGCGGGGGACGTCGACGGAAGCGACGGACTCCGTGCCTTCCAGACGACGAGTCCGGCGAGAGGACTTGTGCTCCAGGAGGTGGCGACGGTTCGCCTGCTCGCGAAGCAGCTTGCCCCGGCCGGTCACCTTGAATCGCTTCTTGGCGCCGCTGTGGGTCTTGTTCTTCGGCATGGATTCCTCTATCTAGTCGTTGAAATCGTTTACTGCGGGTCGGCCGGCGCAGCCTGCTCGGCAGGCGCGGCCTGCTCGACCGGTGCGGCCGTCTCGACCAGCGCGGCCGGTTCGGCACTGGCGGGACCGGTCGGCAGCGGCTGACGTGTCGCCGCCGGCGCCGAGGAGTCCTGCTGGGCCTTCACCCGCGTCTTCGCGCCCTTGTGGGGAGCGAGGACCATGGTCATGTTGCGGCCGTCCTGCTTGGCCGAGGTCTCGACGAACCCGAGTTCGGCCACGTCGGAGCCCAGACGCTGGAGCAACCGGAAGCCGAGTTCGGGACGCGACTGCTCACGACCGCGGAACATGATCGTGACCTTGACCTTGGACCCGGCTTCGAGGAAGCGAACAACGTTGCGCTTCTTGGTCTCGTAGTCGTGGTCGTCGATCTTCGGACGGAGCTTCTGCTCCTTGATCACGGTCTGGACCTGGTTCTTACGGGACTCGCGCGCCTTCTGCGCGGTCTCGTACTTGAACTTGCCGTAGTCCATGATCTTGCAGACCGGCGGACGGGCATCGGGTGCTACCTCGACGAGGTCGAGGTCGGCTTCGAGCGCGACGCGTAGTGCATCTTCAACACGCACGATCCCAACCTGTTCGCCGCCGGGTCCGATGAGACGAACCTCGGGAACACGGATGCGATCGTTGATGCGGGTCTCAGTGCTGATGGGGCCTCCTAGGTCAAGCGGTGTCGTCTTAACGACCGCACGCAATAACTGCAACCCCTGTTTCAACACGAAAGCCCCGCTGCGGTATTTCTCCGCGACGGGGCCCGATGTCGACCGATCGCCTACAGCCGAAGCCCTCACAGGCTCGGTTGTCGACCCCCGCGTGCCAGGCACACGGGAAACCCACCACAATGAGCGGGTGACCGGGACCGTTTATCCGAACGATTGCTCGCCGGTAACGGTGGGAGTCGGGCTCCACTTATCTGCCCCACGGATGCATGACACATCCAGGGGCGGTCGTCAGCGAAGAGCCTAGCATGGCGTTGGGCTATGACCGAATCGCACCTGGCGCGAGTATCCGGAATCAGGCTCGCTATAGCCTGATCAGCATGACTGACGAGCTCGATCCTCCTGTGCGCGACCTGGCCGACATCCCCGCCGTCGAGGTGATCAGCCGGGCCGCCGTGATGCTGATGAGCTCGGCCGCGGAGAAGCTGGGCCTGGCCGAGGAGACCCCGGATTCGGGTGCGGGCGTCGACCTCGACGAGGCGCGCCGGGTGATCACCGCGCTGGCCGGACTGGTCACCGCGTCGGTGGAGTACCTCGGCCCGCACGCGGGTCCGATCCGCGAGGGCTTGCAGGCGCTGCAGCGCGCGTTCCGCGAGGCGTCGTCGGTGCCGGACGCGCCGGGGACGGGTCCGGGCGAGAAGTACACCGGCCCGGTGCACTGAAGTTCTGTCAACGAAAAGATCCGCCGACGCAGTGCGTCGGCGGATCTTTTCTGTGTTGCGAACGAACGTCGCGTCTCAGACCACGGGGGTCGGAGTGGGGCCACCGGGGGTGACCGACACGGCCGATCCGGAGGAGATCATGTTCGCGAGTGCGGCGAGCAGGGCCGCGCTTCCGGTATCCATTACAGGCGTTCCTTTCGAATCCAGGTCAGACGGTCGGCTTGGTGGGCTCGTAAGCCAACGATGACCCGCCGGCGAGGAAACCGAGAATCTGGGCGATGAGCGCCGTGGTGGCTTCATCCATGAGGACGTTCCTTTCGAACTACACGACGATCGAGCCGTCGACAAACCGCTACGACCCGGCATTCCGGGGACGGTGAGGCGAATGTTACCTACGACTGTTTCACTTCGTGGTGCTTTCGGAAAGTCCCTTCCGGGATGTCTCGAAAGGAAGGTAGCCGGGTTCAGCGCAGCGCGGCCGCCTTTCGGGCCAACCGCTTGGCCGCAGCCGTCTCCGCCGGTGCCTTCTTCGCCGCGGGGGCGGCTTTCTCGGCAGCCTTCTTCGGTGCGGCCTTCTTCGCGGCGGGCTTCTTCGGTGCGGGCGCGGCCAGTACCTCCTTGAGGAACTGTCCGGTGTAGCTGTCCGACACTGCGGCGATGTCCTCGGGTGTGCCGGTGGCGACCACGGTGCCGCCGCCGGAGCCACCCTCGGGGCCCATGTCGACGACCCAGTCGGCGGTCTTGATGACATCGAGGTTGTGCTCGATGACGATCACCGTGTTGCCCTTGTCGACCAGTCCGTTGATCACCTTGAGCAGCTTGCGGATGTCCTCGAAGTGCAGCCCCGTGGTCGGCTCGTCGAGGATGTAGACAGTGCGCCCCATGGACCGCTTCTGCAGTTCGGCGGCCAGTTTCACGCGCTGGGCCTCACCGCCGGACAGGGTCGGCGCGCTCTGGCCGAGGCGCACATAACCCAGGCCGACCTCGACGAGGGTCTTGAGGTAGCGATGGATCGAGGTGATCGCCTCGAAGAAATCGGCGGCCTCGTCGATCGGCATGTCGAGAACCTCGGCGATGGTCTTGCCCTTGTAGTGCACCTCGAGGGTTTCCCGGTTGTAGCGGGCGCCGTGGCAGACCTCACAGGGGACGTAGACGTCCGGGAGGAAGTTCATCTCGATCTTGAGCGTGCCGTCGCCCGAGCAGGCCTCGCAGCGGCCGCCCTTGACGTTGAACGAGAACCGGCCGGGTTGATAGCCGCGCACCTTCGCCTCGGTGGTGGAGGCGAACAGGGTGCGGATCTTGTCGAAGACGCCGGTGTAGGTGGCCGGATTCGAGCGAGGGGTACGACCGATCGGCGACTGGTCGACCTGCACCAACTTGTCGAGGTTGTCGAGACCGTTGATCCTGGTGTGCCTGCCCGGCACCTGGCGGGCGCCGTTGAGTTTGTTGGCCAGGACGGTGGCCAGGATGTCGTTGACCAGGGTCGACTTGCCCGAACCCGAGACGCCGGTGACCGCGGTGAGCACACCCAGCGGGAACGCCACGTCGACATTCTGCAGATTGTGTTCGGTGGCGCCCACGACGGTGAGCCTGCGCTTCTTGTCGATCGCTCGGCGCACCAGCGGCAGCTCGATCTGCTCGCGGCCCGAAAGGTAAGCGCCGGTGAGGGATTCGGGCACGTCGAGCAGCTCGGCGTACGTGCCGCTGTGCACCACCCGGCCACCGTGTTCGCCGGCGAGCGGACCGATGTCGACCACCCAGTCCGACGCGCGGATGGTGTCCTCGTCGTGCTCGACGACGATCAGGGTGTTGCCCAGCTTCTTCAAGCGCAGCAGCGTCTCGATGAGCCTGCGGTTGTCGCGCTGGTGCAGGCCGATGGAGGGCTCGTCGAGGACATAGAGGACACCGACCAGGCCCGAACCGATCTGGGTGGCCAGCCGGATGCGCTGGGCCTCACCACCGGACAGGGTCGCGGCGGCGCGCGAGAGCGTCAGATATTCCAGGCCGACGTCGAGCAGGAAGCCGAGCCTGGCCTGGATCTCCTTGAGCACCTGACCGGCGATCGCGGTCTCGCGCTCCCCCAGCGTGAGCGAGTTCAGGAAGTGCGCGCAGTCGCCGATGGACAGCTCGCTGACCTCGGCGATCGACTTGTCGGTGCCGTCGGCCGCCAGGGTGACGGCCAGGATCTCCGGGCGCAGCCGTGAACCGTTGCAGACCGGGCACGCCACATCGCGCATGTAGCCGTCGTAGTGCTCTTTCATCTGCTCGGACTCGGTGTTCTCCATGCGCCGCTGCAGGAACGGCATCACGCCTTCGAAATCGGCGTAGTAGGAGCGCTTGCGGCCGTAGCGGTTGGTGTAAGCCACGTGCACCTGGTCGGAGCTGCCTTCCAGCACGGCCTTGCGTGCCTTCGCGGGCAGGTCGCTCCATGGGGTGTCCATGGAGAAGCCGACAGCTTCGGCCAGGCCGGAGAGCAATCGGTTGAAGTACTCGGCGGTCTGCCCGCGCGACCACGGGGCGATCGCGCCGTCGGCCAGGCTCAGGTCCGGATCGGGCACCACGAGTTCCGGGTCGACTTCCTTGCGGATGCCGAGGCCGGTGCAGTCGGGGCAGGCGCCGTAGGGCGAGTTGAAGGAGAACGAGCGCGGCTCGAGGTCTTCGATGTCGAGGGGGTGGCCGTTGGGGCAGGCCAGTCGCTCGGAGAAGCGGCGCTCGCGGTCGTGCGCGTGCTCGTCGCGGTCGACGAAATCGAGCACGACGATGCCGTCGGCCAGCCGTAGCGCGGTTTCGATCGAGTCGGTGAGGCGCTGCTTGGAGGCGGCCTTGACCGAGAGACGGTCGATGACCACCTCGACGTCGTGCTTCTCCTGCTTCTTCAGCTTCGGCGGATCGGTGAGCGGATACACCACACCGTCGACCCGCACGCGCGAGTAACCCTGGGTCTTGAGCTGGTCGAACAGGTCGACGAACTCACCCTTGCGGGTGCGCACCACCGGCGCGAGCACCTGGAACTTGAGGCCGTCGTCCATGGCGAGCACCTGGTCGACGATCTGCTGTGGGCTCTGCTTTTCGATCAGTTCGTGACACACCGGGCAGTGCGGCGTGCCCGCGCGGGCATAGAGCAGGCGCAGGTAGTCGTAGACCTCGGTGATGGTGCCGACCGTGGACCGCGGGTTGCGGTTGGTCGACTTCTGGTCGATCGACACCGCGGGCGAGAGGCCCTCGATGAAGTCGACATCCGGCTTGTCCATCTGACCGAGGAACTGTCGCGCGTAGGCCGACAGCGATTCGACGTAGCGGCGCTGCCCCTCGGCGAAGATCGTGTCGAACGCCAGGCTCGACTTCCCGGAACCGGACAGACCGGTGAACACGATCAGGCTGTCGCGCGGCAAATCCAGGTCTACACCTTTCAGGTTGTGTTCCCGAGCTCCGCGCACAGTGAGGCGTTCCGCCACCTGGTGAATCCCTTCTCCATCGTCATCCGCCGATCGGACATAATCCCCCGCCGACAATGCTAGGCGGGGGGTCCGACAGATTTGGCTGGAGCGCTGGTGCGCTCGGGTTCGCGGCCCCGCCGGTCCCGTCGATCAGGCACGGTTGCTTACTCCTTCGTCGCCTACGCAACGGCACCTGTTCGACGGGTCGGCCGCGAACCGCCGCTGCGCGACGGACCCCTCGGGGTCGGGTCGATGTCGTCGAGTTTCGGCTCTACGCCCACGATTTCAGCGATGCGGATTATGTTTGACGACAGGGGGGCATCGTTCGACATGATGAAGGAGCCGGCGTGCTCGAGGTGTTTCTGGTCGACGACCACGAGATCGTGCGGCGAGGGTTGATCGACCTGCTCGAGGGTGATCCAGAACTCACTGTGATCGGTCAGGCAGGCGGCGTCGCCGAGGCGATGGTGCGTATCCGCGAGGCCCGCCCCGACGTCGCGGTCCTCGACGTGCGGTTACCCGACGGCAACGGCATCGAACTGTGCCGCAACCTGCTCGCGGAGTTCGACGACCTGCACTGCCTGATCCTGACCTCGTTCTCCGACGAGCACGCCATGCTCGACGCCATCCTGGCCGGCGCCAGCGGCTATGTGGTGAAGAACATCGACGGGATGAAACTGGCCGACGCCATCAAACAGGTGGGCGCGGGCCACTCGCTGCTCGATACCAGGGCCGCCGACGCGCTGCGCGCCCGGCTGCGCCGCAGCGCCGAACCATCGGGGCCACTGGCCGGGCTCACCGACCAGGAACGCCGACTACTCGAACTGCTCGGCGAGGGCCTGACCAACCGGCAGATCGCCGCGCGCATGTTCCTCGCGGAGAAAACGGTCAAGAACTACGTGTCGCGGCTGCTGGCGAAACTGGGTGTGGAGCGCCGCACCCAGGCCGCCGTCCTGGCGACGAAACTGCGCGAGCCGTGACGGCTCAGGACGGGACGACGATGGTCAGGTCCCCGTCGTAGCGGCGGTAGAGCAGGTTCCCGCGGCCGGAGTGGCTGTCGGTGAAGAACAGGTAGGGCAGCCCGGCGGCGCACAACGCGTCGGAGGCCTCGTCCTCGGCGAAGATGGGAGCCGCGTCCTGAACCACCCGCACCGGCATCGCGCTCGCGGTCAGTGGCAGCTCGGCCGACGAGTCCGCCGCAGCGGTGAGCCGCTGCCTCGCCAGCGCGACACCGTGCGGGTCCGCCCAGGTGACGATGGCGTCCTCGCCGGTGTCGGCGTCGGTGAACAGGTAGGCGTCGTAGTCCATCGCGTCCAGAACGGTGCTGGCTTCCAGCGGCGTGCCGGTCATCAGGGCACAGTCCTTGCGGCGGATGATCGGCCGCGTCTCGGTGATCTGGGCCAGCGGGCGACGGGCCGGATCGGGCCACGCGCCGCGCGCTTCCTTGCCCGCGCGCCGGGCGAGCTGGCGGTCGAGCCGTTCGGCGGCGAAGGTGACCGCGAAACCGCCGGGCCCGGTGACCTGGACGCGGGTGAAGGTGTCGTTGGTACGGATATTGGCCTGCACCAGAGTCGGCTCGTCGTAGCCCTGCGGCGCGGTGACGCGCACCCTGGCCGGACTGTCGAGGTGATGCCTGCGCATCACGCGGGTGATGGCGCGAACAGCACGGGTGACGTCCTGGGCCGGCACTTCGCCGCGCGTGGTCACGGCCAGCTCCGGGTCCGCGGCGGTCGTCCAGTGCTGGGTGCTCGACAACGAATTCATCATGTGCCCCACTTCTCGATCCCAATTCCCGGTGCCCTATGCCACCACTACCGCCGGTGCGAGTGAAGGGCCGAAAGTCCCCTCATTGCGGACTAGACTTCGAATGGACTCACTCGAGGAGCTGCGAAGACGGGGTACTGCGATGGCGAACGACGGTCGGGGCGGCCGCTATTCGGCTGACCAGACGGTGTCGCGGCAGATGTTGCGCAGCCTGCTCGGCGAGGTCGCCGATCGGGTCGAAGTGATGATCGGCTCCCGCGATCGGATGGACGGTCTCGTCGAGGCCATGCTCACGGTCACCGCGGGTCTCGACCTGGACGAAACCCTGCGCACCATCGTGCGGACCGCGATGAACCTGGTCGACGCCCGCTACGGCGCGCTGGCGGTGCGCGGCCACGATCAGCAGGTCGCGCAGTTCATCGACGAGGGCATGCCGGATCAGATCCGCGACCGGATCGCCCGATTACCCGCGGGCCACGGCGTACTCGGCGCGGTGTTCGCACACAAGGCGCCGCTGCGGCTGGCCGATCTCGCCCAGCACGAATCCTCGATCGGTTTTCCGGCGGGACATCCGCCGATGCACACGTTTCTCGGTGTGCCCGTACGCATTCGGGACGAAGTGTTCGGCAGCCTCTATCTGACCGAGAAATCCGATGGACAGCCGTTCACCGAGGAAGACGAAGTCCTGGTCCTGGCGCTGGCGGCCGCGGCGGGGATCGCGGTCGACAACGCGCGACTCTACGAGCAGGCACGCACCAGGCAGGCGTGGATCGAGGCCACCCGCGATATCGCGACGGAATTCCTGGCCGGTACCGAATCCGACCGGGTGCTGGGCCATGTGGTCGATCACGCACGCGGGCTGACCGGATCGCATCAGGCCTTCCTCGCCTCGGTGCCGGTGCCCGACGAATTGCCCGGCGAAATCAGCGAATTGGTGGTCACGCAGTGGACGGGCCCCGATGCGGGCCAGGACTGGCAGACCATTCCGATCGCGGGGACAGTGGTGGGCGACGCGTTCAGCAGGCGGACGCCACTGCGCTTCGACGATGTGTCGAAGGTGACGCTCGGCGTCGAGTTCCCCGTGGCCGAATTGCCCGGCGCCGGACCGGCTCTCGTGCTGCCGCTGTGCACACCCGATGCCACCCTCGGCGTCCTGGTGACGTTCCGGCCGCCGGGTTTCGCACCGTATTCCGACGAGATGCTCGAGCTGACCGCGGCGTTCTGCGATCAGGCCGCGCTCGCGGTGCGGCTGGCCGACGCGCAGCAGCGAATGCGCGAACTCGACCTCGTCGCCGACCGCGATCGGATCGCGCGCGACCTGCACGATCATGTGATCCAGCGACTGTTCGCGATCGGCCTCACCGTGCAGGCGACCATGCCCAAAGCGGTGGTTCCCGAAGTGCGGCAACGACTTTCGACGGTGATCATGGATCTGCAAGAAGTGGTCCAGGAGATCCGCACCTCCATCTTCGATCTACACGCGGGCAGCTCCGGCCACAGTGAGGGCCTGCAGCAGCGCCTCGAGGTCGCGATCCGGCGCCAGACCGCCGACATCGCCCTGCGCGCGACGATCCAGGTATCGGGCCCGCTGTCGGTGCTCGATCCGCAGCTGGCCGACCACGCCGAGGCGGTGGTGCGCGAGGCGGTGAGCAACGCGGTGCGCCATTCCGGCGCCGACACCGTCGCCATCGTGATCGAGGTGGCCGACGATCTGGTGATCACGGTGTCCGACAACGGCTGGGGCATCCCCGCCCACGTCATCCGCAGCGGGCTGCGCAATCTCGAACAACGCGCGCAGGAGGCGGGCGGGAACTTCGAGATCGGTCCGGCCGAGCGCCCCGACGCCGACGGCAATCACCCCGAGATGCCGGGCACGCAGCTGCGCTGGGCGGTGCCGCTGCCCCAGGACGCGCCGACGACCGGCGGGTTCGCGCTCGCGGCCGGACCCGAGACGGGCGAGGACTGAGTCAGACGGGGGCCAGGACCACGGCGGCGTTGTTGCCGCCCATTCCCATCGACAGTTTCACCGTCGGTCCGTCGATCAGCGGGGTCGGGCCGTTGAGCAGTCGCGGGTGCGCGGGCGCCACAATCGGCGCCGACGCGACGATGCCACGCTCATAGGACAGTGCGATCGTGGCGACTTCGATCGCCGCGCACGCGCCCTGACTGTGCCCGGTGAGTGGTTTGAGCGCGGCGATGACGGGCCGGTCGTCGAAGACGGTGGTCATCACGTCGCGTTCGGCGGCGTCGCATTGCCTGGTCCCGGTGCCGTGCGCGTTGTAGTACGCCACGTCGGCCGCATCGATCCCGGCGTCGGCCAGTGCGCGCCGAACGCAGGCGATGATCTGGGCGTGGCCGGGATCGACCGAGACGACATGGAAGGCGTCGTTGGTCATCGCGCCGCCGAGCAGTCGTGCGTAGGGCAGCTCGACCGCGTCGGTGAGCAGCAGCGCCACCGACGCCTCGGCCATGATGAAACCGAGCGAGCCCTCCTGGAAGGGCCTGCAGGCGGTGAACGGTTCGGCATCGGCGATCGCGGCGCCGAGTCCGACGAAATGTTCGAGCATGTCCGGGGTGGCCGACAGGTCGGTGGTGACGCACAACACATCATCGACCAGACCCGCATCACGCCACATCTTCGCCGTCAGCAGGGCGACGTTGCCCGAACTGCACGCCGCCGACACATTCATCGCGGGCCCGTGGAAACCGAATTCCTGCATCACCACCGAAATGGGTGTCGACGGCAGCATCCGCAGGTAGTCGCGCGAGCGCCGATGGCCGTCGTCACGACGGTAGAAATCGCGCCAGTCGGCGACATCACCCAGGGTGAACGCGTGGATGAGGCCCACGGTGCGGCCTTCGCGGCGCCATCCACGGGCCTGCGCGTCGTCGATCGCCTCGGTGGCCGCGGCGTAGACGGCTCGCCCGAACAGGCCGGTTCCGTGCGCCGCGTCACCACCGTCGGGTATCCGCCCGACCCAGGCATGCTGATCGCGTCCGGGCCCGTAACCGGGGTACAAACGGGCGGCCGGTTTTCCCCCCATCAATCCCTGCCACAGCAGTTCGCGACCCCACCCGTAACTCGAGACGACACCGATGCCCGCGAGCGACATAGAATCGGTGCGGTGGGTCATGCCGCCCGTGAGCACGTCCGGTGTCACATCGCTCCTCGCGGATTTTCATGAAGGATCACCAGACTAGTCCGGTATGCCGTTCGCAGACCAGGCCGAGATCGGGGGTTTCGCAGTGGGAGAAGGAAGGACCGACGCGGCGAGCGCCGAGCAGCTCGCGCAGCGCTACCGGTCGCTGGTCGAACACACTCCCGATGCCATCTGTGTGCACGAGTCCGGGACGATCGTCTATGTCAATCCGGCCATGGTGCGCCTGCTCGGCGCCCGCTCGGCCGAAGACGTGCTCGGCTTGTCGATCACCGTGTTCGTCCACCCCGATTCCGTCGCGGCCATGCTCGAACGGATCGACCAGCTCACCGCCGAGGGTTCGGCATCGCCGCCCGCCGATATGGACCTGGTCCGGGTGGACGGGCGGACGGTCCCGGTCCAGACGGTGTCGGTCCTGACCGTGTGGCAGGGCGAACCGGCCTACCAGGTGGTGGTGCACGACCTCACCGCACAGCGGGCGGCCGAGGCGTCGGCGCGGCAGGCGGAAGCGTATTTCACGACCGTGGTGTCCCAGCTCGAGGAAGGCGTGCTCGTCGTCGATCGGCGGGGTCGCCTGGAGTCGATCAATCCCGCGGGCAAACGCATATTCGGCATCGCCGACTCCGAGGAGGTCATCGGGCGGCTCTTCGGTGATCTGCCGATGAAGATGCTCGACAGCGCCGGGCAGCCGTTGCCGCCGGGCAAGCATCCGATGGCGCACACCCTCGCGACCGGCGAGGTGGTTACCCAGTTCGTCTTCGGTGTCGAGCGCGCCGACGGACACCAGGTGTGGGTGTCGTGCAACTGTCGCTTGCTCAACCCGGAAAGTCCGGATTCCTCCGGGGTGTCCTCGTTCTCCGACATCACCGCGTATCGGGCCAGCAGGCGCCAGCTCGAGTTCCAGGCCACCCACGACGCACTGACCGGGCTCGCCAATCGTTCCCTGATCCTGTCGCAGCTGGCCTCGGCGCTGGCACACGAGGGCGGCAGCATGGTCACCACGGTGCTGTTCATCGACCTCGACGGGTTCAAGGCGATAAACGACACTCTGGGCCACGCCATCGGCGACACGGTGCTGCAGATCGTTGCCCAACGACTGCAGCAGGCCCTGCGCAGCGAGGACCTGGTCGGGCGCCTCGGCGGCGACGAATTCCTGGTGCTGCTGGCAGGCCATCCGCAGCGCGCCGACCTACCCGCGCTGGTGGAGCGGCTGCGCGTCACGATGTCGGAACCGATCATCGCCAGCGGTCACCGCCTCGAGGTGAGCGCCTCGGTCGGCATCACCGAACTCGGCCCGCACGAGAACCGCACGCCCGAAGCCGTGTTGCACGACGCCGACCTGGCGATGTACCGCGACAAGCCGTCGGCACATCGTGAGCTCGGTCTCGGTCAGAATCGACGCTCGAACAACACCCACGCCTCCTGACAGACTGGTCGGCGTGATCGTCGAACACGTGCTGCTACCCGTGCGCCCCGGTGCCGCCGCCGATTTCGAGGCGGCCTTCGCGCAGGCATATCCGATCATCGCGGGAATGCCCGGTTTCGGTGGGTTGTCGTTGTCGCGCTGTGTCGAGCGGCCCGACGCCTATTTGCTGCTGGTGCGGTGGGAGCAGTTGACCGACCACACCGTGGGATTCCGTGAGTCGCCGGAATATCAGCGCTGGCGTGCGCTGTTGCACCACTTCTACGAGCCTTTCCCGGTGGTCGAACACTTCACACCGGTCCTCGGTGACGAAGTCTTCCCGGTCGCGGCGGCCACGCCGGCGGACACGTAGACTCGACAACTCTGTTCTCAACGCGGTGACAAAGGAGTCCTGTTTTGCCCGACCGCCTCGCTGACGTCTCCCCCGCCGCGCACAACCGCGAGATCGAACAGGAGCAGCAGTACCTCTCGGTGCTCTACGACCGGCTCGACGCCATGCGCGAGTACGCGCAGAACCGGCTCAAGACCGTGCTTCTGGAATCCGGTGGCACCCCACAGGCGCGCAGTGAGCGCGAGTCGTTCACCCAGCTCTACAACGAGGATCTGTCCAAATACGACGCCGCCGAGCACGGTCTGTGCTTCGGCCGGATCGATCTCGAAGGCACCGAGGACGAGGCGCGCTACATCGGCAGGCTCGGCATCCTCGACGAGGACAACGACTACGAGCCGCTGCTGCTCGACTGGCGCGCTCCGCTGGCCCGCCCGTTCTACCTGGCCACCACCGCCAACCCCGAGGACGTCACCCGCCGCAGGCACATCCGCTCGCGCAATCGCGCGGTGACCGCGATCAACGACGAATACCTCGACCTCGATGCCGCCCGACGCGACGGTGTGGTCGGCACCGACGACGGTGTCGGCGGCGAGAGTGCGCTGTTGGCGGCGCTCAACGCCGCGCGCACCGGGCACATGAACGACATCGTCGAGACGATCCAGAGCGAGCAGGACGCGATCATCCGCTCCGAGCACAAGAGCGTGCTCGTGGTGCAGGGCGGGCCTGGCACCGGCAAGACCGCGGTCGCGCTGCATCGCGCGGCGTTCCTGCTCTACACCTACCGTCAGCAGTTGGCCAAGAGCGGCGTGCTGATCATCGGCCCGAACGCCACCTTCCTCGACTACATCGGCCAGGTGCTGCCCTCGCTCGGCGAGACCGGTGTGCTGCTGTCGACCATCGGTGACCTGTATCCGGGTGTGAAGGCGGTGCGCGAGGATTCGCTGCGCGCCGGGGAGATCAAGGGCTCCCTCGACATGCTCGAGGTGCTCAAGCAGGCGGTGCGCGATCGTCAGGAAGTGCCGTCGGAGCCGGTTCGCCTCGCTTTCGACGGCTATCCGGTGATGCTGGATCGCAAGATCGCGACCAGGGCGCGCGGGCGGGCCCGTTCCTCGCGGCGCCCGCACAACCTCGCCAGGCCGATCTTCGCGTCGTCGGTGATCGACGCGCTCACCGATCAGCTCGCCGCGACGATGGGCGCCGATCTGTCCGGCGGCACGAGCCTGCTCAGCTCCGCCGATCTCAGCGAGATCGGCGACGAGATGCGCGCCGACCCGCATGTACAGGCCGCGATCAGCGCGCTGTGGCCGGTGCTGTCGCCCCAGGACGTGCTCGCGGATCTACTCGCCGACCCGGCCCGGCTCGACCGCGCGGCCAAGACGCTGAGCCCGCAGGATCGCGCCGAGTTGGTGCGTTCCGACGACGGCATGTTCGGCGCGGCCGACGCCCCGTTGCTCGACGAGCTGGCCGAACTGCTCGGCGTCGACGACACCGAGGAACGCGAACGCTCGCGTCGCCGATGGCGGGCCCAGATCGAGGAGGCCCAGGACGCCCTCGACATCCTCACCGGTTCCGCACCACAGGACATCGAAGACGAACTCGATCCCGAGATCCTGATGGCCTACGACCTCATCGACGCCTCCCAGCTGGCTCAGCGCCAGGAATTCGGCAACCGGCAGACCACCGCCGAACGCGCCGCGGGCGACCGGACCTGGACCTACGGTCACGTAATCGTCGACGAGGCACAGGAACTCTCGGAGATGGCGTGGCGAATGGTGATGCGCCGCATCCCGAATCGCTGGATCACCGTCGTCGGCGATGTCGCCCAGACCGGCGATCCGGCGGGTGCGTCATCGTGGCAGCGGGTACTGGAACCCTATGTGGCACAACGCTGGAAGCTCACCGAGCTCACGGTGAACTACCGCACCCCCGCCGAGATCATGGCGGTCGCGGCCGACGTGCTCGCCGCGATCGATCCGGGCACCAAGGTGCCGCGTTCGGTTCGCGAGACCGGCAATCCCCCACGTGCCTACCGGGTGCTGCCCGCCGACGTCGTGGGCGAGGTCGCACGGTTACTCGAAGCCGAGCACGGTCCTGGCACCTCCGCGGTCCTCGCACCCGCGGCCTTGGTGCCCGAATTGTCTTCGCTGGCAGGCGAATCCGTTCAGGTGCTCACCGTGCACGATGCGAAGGGCCTCGAGTTCGACCGCGTGTACCTGGTGGAGCCGCGGGCGATCCTGGACGAGTCCCCGCGCGGACTCAACGACCTGTATGTCGCACTGACCCGCGCGACCCAGCGGCTGGCCGTGGTGCACACCGGGCAGCTTCCCGAGGTGCTGTCCTCGTTGGGCTAGGCCTCGCGGCCGACGACCGGAGCGCCGTCACGCGAGCAAACCGGTGACCAGCGCCTCCAACCCGGCGGCGTAGGTGCTCTCGACGTCGAATTCGGTCCAGCGGGAACCGATCTGGGCCAACCGGGGCAGCTGCTCGGGGTCGATGTTCGCGAAGACCTCCGCGCGGTAGGTCGGCCCTTCCTCGGCGCGCCGCACCGCTCGGCCGGTGACGATCAGCTCGCCCGCCGTGTAATGCCAGATGGTGCGATACACGGCCACCGCGCGCTCGAGGGGAAGGCCCGCGGTGATCGCCGCGTCGATGATGGTCTCGGGGAACCACAGCGCCGAGCGGCCGAGCAGGTCGCCGTCGGCGAGCACGTCGACGATCCAGGAGTGGGCCGCGAGGGCGTCGCGCATCGCGGTGGCGGCCACCAGGATTCGCACTCGCCACGCTTACGACGACCTATTCCGAAGGGCCCGCCCGTATCCGAGCGCTCGGCGTCTGGGGTGGGGTCAACGCCGCGGGTGGCGCGCTCGGCGTGCTCGTCGGCGGACTACTCACCGAGTACGCGAATTGGCGCTGGGTGATGCTGGTCAATATCCCGATCGTCGCGATCGCGCTGTTCGCCTTGGTCAGGGGCGTACCCGCCGACGCACCGACAGGTGCGCGGGCTCGGCTCGATATCGCCGGTGCGGTGCTGGCGACGGGCGGTATCGGACTACTCGTCACCGGCGTGATCCGCACCGACCACTACGGCTGGGCTTCTGCCGAGACAGGCGTGACCCTCGCCGTAGCGGCAGCGCTCCTCGCGGGCTTCCTCGTGGTCGAGACACGCTCGGCGAACCCACTGTTGCGGCTAAGTCTTTTCACCAACCGCTGGGTGCGCGGCGCCGATCTCTTCGTCTTCTGCGCCGCCGCGGGCCAGTTCTCCGCCTTCTATCTGGTGTCGCTGTATATGCAGCAGGTACTGCACATGAGCGCGGGCGCCACCGGGGCCGCCTTCATCCCGTTCTCGCTGTGCGTCATCGTCGGCACCCTCGCCGCGACCCGAATGGGCGTCCACTTCTCCCCCAAGCCATTGCTGGTCGGCGGCGGTCTACTCGCCGCCGTCGGCATCGGCTGGTTCGCGCTGATCAGCCCCGACGGCGATGTCCTCACCGATGTTCTCGGGCCGTCGATCGTCGGCGGCTTCGGGCTCGGGCTCTGCCTCGCCCCGGTCGCGGTGGCAGCCGTCAGCGGCGTGGCACCCGGTGAAGCCGGCATGGCCTCCGGCGCCTTCAACAGCGCCCGCCAACTCGGCGGCAGCGTCGGCGTCGCCGTACTGGCCACCCTCGCGGCGGGTCGTACCGGCGCGAGCGCCGATCCGGTCGCGCTCAACAACGGCTACGCCTTCGCGTTGGCGATCGCCGCTGTGCTGTTCGCCGCTGCCGCAGCAGTCGCGGCCACCGTCCTACCCACCCGGCTCGACCGCACCGAAAACTCGGTCCGCGAGGACATTCCCGCGGTGACCCCGTGAAAGGAACTCCGATGACACCCATCGATCTGTTCGCCCGCGCCCTGCACTTCCAGCCGGAGGGCACGGTGCGATCGGGCGCGCGCCGGATGGCCGCCGCGTCGGGCGGCTGGCAACTGGCCACCTTCCATGTCGACACCGACGCCGACGTCCACGCCGACCAGCGGGAGATGCATCCTTCCAGCGAGGAAGCGGTGTGCTGCCTCGCCGGTTCGCTGCGGCTCTACCTGCGGCCGGAGAGTCCGGGCGAGGCGGAAACCGCGGTGCGACTCACGGCGGGAACCGCGTTCCTCGTGCCGCGCAACCGCTGGCACAGAATCGAACTCGACGAGCCGTCCGACATCATGTCGATCGGGCTGCGCGGCGGTACCCGGCAGGAGCCCGTCGCAGGTTGAGTGGTGACCACTGCCGAAAAAGGTCGAGGGCGCCGGTTTCCCGGCGCCCTCGACCTTTTCAGTACCGACAGTGAACTAGCGGACGGTGTGCACGATCAGCACGTCCGAACGGGACTTGCGGGCTACGTCCGAGGGGACGGAGCCGAGCAGGCGCCCGGTGAGGGTGTTGAGGCCTCGGTTGCCGACGACGAGCAGGTCCGCGTCCACCTCGTTGACGAGGTCGAGCAGCGAATCCACCGGCTCACCGACGATCGCGCGATCGACGATGTTCTTCGCACCGGCGGCCGCGGCCTTCTCCCGGGCGACGAGCAGGATCTCGTTGGTCGGCGCCGAGCCACGGACCTGGTAGGCCTCGTCCTTGAGCACATCGGCGGCGGCGGCGACGTCGCGATCGTCGGTCGGGAAGAAGGCGCAGGCCAGCACGAGAGTTGCCCCCGCGTCCCCGGCGAGCGCCGCGGCCTTCTCCACCGCCACGTACGACGAATCCGAGCCATCAGTACCGACGACAATGGTCCGGTAGGCGGTCATCTCTCCTCCAACTTGGTCGGTGCCAGCACCGACCAACTCGGGAATCGAGCGTCAGCGCGGCAATTGGCTCGACCCTAACGCCAAATCAGGCCGATTTATCAGAAATCGCAACAGATCACACCGGGAGTGTTGACGCCACTACCCGTTGTCACGGTGGCCTTCGCGACAGTGGAGAAGATCGACCTGCGGCAATAAGACCGCAGATCGAAGAAATTGTGGCCTATCACAACACAATCAACACCGCAGTGCGCCTGGGACTTTGATCACATCAGCCGGAGAAACTCGGGAGCCCGCAGGCGGCGCTTCCGGTACCGGTATTCGGGGCGACGGTCACCGCGGCGGGAGTGATCCACCAGGTCCTGAGATGATTGTCGACCTTCGCCGTCAACTCGTGCGCGCCGGCGGCGGTGGGACGCCACGAGGTCTTGGTCTCGCCGATCGTCGGGACCTCGACCGTACCGATCACCGCGCCGTTGTCGTAGAAGGTCACCGGCGCGCCGGTATTGCCGGAGCTGTAGCCGACGACGTTGACCGCGACCAGGGTGTAGGAACAGCCGACCTGCGGATCGGAGCTCGATACGCTGACCCATTGGCCGTCCGAGATATCCGCGTGCGCGCCCGGTGCGAGCAAGGCCGTGGCGGCCAATGCGGACGCGAGAGCGGCGCCCAAACGCGAGGTCCATTCGAAAGATGTTGTCACTGTTGATGTCCTGACTTCTCCACGCAGCAGCGGCCGCTGCGAATGCGCAGACACTATCGACGGACGCCGCCGCCACAAGTTGGAATGTAAATATTTCAGACCCCCTACTTCTAGGGTCTGTACGCACGATCACCGCGCGGTGGGGACCGCGCTCACCGTCTGTGCGCTGCGGGCGTATTCCATCGGTGACATCCCGATCTCGGCGGTGAATTCGCGACTGAAATGCGCCTGGTCGAAATAGCCGAGCTCGGCGGCCAGTACCGCGAGATCAGGGCGCCCGTGCGCGAGCAAATCTGCGGCATCTTGCAATCGGAACCGGCACAGCACCCATTTCGGGCCTGCCCCGACGTAGCGGCGGAACAGGCGTTGCAGGGTGCGGATCGGGATAGCGAAACGATCGGTGACCTGGTCGACCCTGGTCAGTTCCGGATCCTCGGCCATGGCCGTGACGATGCGCGTCACCTGCGCGTAGTGCGGATCGTCGGTGCGACCGCGGCCCGCGAAGAATTCCTCGACGATTACCCGTCTGCGCTCGTCGGACTGTTCGGCCAGCACCCGCTCGGCCAGCCCCGCGGCCTCGGGGATCACCGCGCCCAGCGGCGCCGAATCATCGCGTAGGGCTCCCACATCCATGCCGGTGAAGGCACCGAAGCCGCCGGGGGCGAACCGGATACCGAAGGTCTCGCCTTCCCTGGCGAGTTCGCGCACGTATTTCGTCGTGCACACACCATTGACGAAACCGCCGGTGCGGGTGGTGCTGCGCTCGAAGGTGACATTCACACATGGAAAAGACAGCACCTCGGCCGAATAACTGGGCTGCCCGCGCAGATCCCAGCGCACCACCCAATACCGGTCCGCGAACTCGGCCAGCGCGGGCCCGACCCCGAGCCGGTTCAGCGATCGGTGTCTGGCCTGCTCCTCTGGGTGCAGAATTCCTTTCACATCACCGGGATCCGGCGCCGCCGTCATCACCGGCCGATCTGTCGCGTTCTTACAAGACGGGCCGTCAGCGCCGGAGCAGGATCGTAGTCATGACCAATCCCGTTGCGCCCATTCCGGAGGGCTACCACTCCATCACCTGTTTTCTGGCCGTACCGGACGGAAACGCGGCCATCGACTTCTACACCGCGGTCTTCGAGGCGAAGGTGCTCAGCCGCGCCGATCAGCCCGACGGCCAGCCCGCGCACGCCGAACTGCTCATCGGTGATTCCACCCTGCAGCTCGGAATGCCCATCCCCGACAGCAATGTTCGCGCGCCGCAGGACTGGGTGCACACCTCGGTGGTGCACTACTGCCCCGATGTGGACGCGGTGATCGCCCGTGCGCTCGAACACGGTGCCCGCAGCGCCGAGGAGCCGCAGACCTTCGTCACCGGCGACCGCTTCGGCGTGGTGATCGACCCCTTCGGCCACCGCTGGGCGGTGATCACCCGCGTCGAGGACGTCTCCAAGGAGGAAGCCGACCGCCGCGTCGCCGCCTGGATGGCAGAGCAGGGTTGACGGTGCGCGCCACGGGGCTCGGCTCGGCATCGCTCAGCTGAGCCCCGCGGCGTCCATGCCGCGCAGCTCCTTCTTCAGGTCGGCGATCTCGTCACGCAACCGGCCCGCCAGCTCGAACTGCAGTTCGCGGGCCGCGTTCATCATCTGTGCGGTGAGTTCGGTGACCAGGTTGGCCAATTCGGCGCGTGGCATCGACTTCACGTCGCGTTCGGCGTAGATGCCCGAGCTGACCGCCCGACCCGGCTCGCCCTGGGCCCGCCTGCCGCGGCTGGCGTTGCGACCCGAGCCGCCGACGGCCACCTCATCGTCGGCCTCGAGATACACCTGGTCGAGGATGTCGGCGATCTTCTTGCGCAGCGGCTGCGGGTCGAGGCCGTGTTCGGTGTTGTAGGCGACCTGTTTGGCCCGGCGACGGTCGGTCTCCTCGATGGCGTGCTGCATCGAGTCGGTGATCTTGTCCGCGTACATGTGCACTTCGCCGGACACATTGCGCGCCGCGCGGCCGATGGTCTGGATGAGGCTCGTGCTCGACCGCAGGAAGCCTTCCTTGTCGGCGTCGAGGATCGCCACCAGCGACACCTCGGGCAGGTCGAGGCCCTCACGCAGCAGGTTGATGCCGACCAGCACGTCGTATTCGCCCAGGCGCAGCTGCCGGAGCAGTTCGACGCGGCGCAGCGTGTCGATCTCGGAGTGCAGGTAGCGGACCTTCACGCCGAGGCCGAGCAGGTAATCGGTCAGGTCTTCGGACATCTTCTTGGTGAGCGTGGTGACCAGGACCCGCTCGTTGCGCTCCGCGCGCTCACGGATCTCGTGCACCAGGTCGTCGATCTGTCCCTTGGTGGGCTTGACCACGACCTTCGGATCGACCAGGCCGGTCGGGCGGATGACCTGCTCGACCACCTCACCACCGACCTGACCCAGCTCGTAGTTGCCGGGAGTCGCCGACAGATACACCGCCTGACCGATTCGCCCGGCGAACTCCTCCCAGGTCAGTGGGCGGTTGTCGACTGCCGAGGGCAACCGGAAACCGAAATCGACCAGGTTGCGCTTGCGCGACATGTCACCTTCGAACATGCCGCCGATCTGCGGCACCGTGACGTGCGATTCGTCGATCACCAACAGGAAATCGTCGGGGAAGTAGTCGAGCAGGGTGGCCGGTGCCGAACCTGCCGGGCGCCCATCGATGTGGCGCGAATAGTTCTCGATACCCGAGCAGAAGCCGACCTGACGGATCATCTCCAGGTCGTATTCGGTGCGCATGCGCAACCGTTGCGCCTCGAGCAGCTTGCCCTGACGCTCGAATTCCTCGAGCCGCGCGGCCAGTTCGGACTCGATATCGCCGACCGCCCGCTCCATCCGCTCCGGCCCGGCCACGTAGTGGGTAGCCGGAAAGATGCGCGCCGAATCGACTTGGCGCACAACATCACCGGTGAGCGGATGCAGGTAGTAGAGCGCCTCGATCTCGTCACCGAAGAACTCGATGCGGATCGCCAGCTCCTCATAGGACGGGATGATCTCGACGGTGTCGCCGCGCGCCCGGAACGAGCCACGGGTGAACGACATGTCGTTGCGGGTGTACTGCACGTCGACGAGCAGGCGCAGCAACGCATCGCGGTCGATCTCGCCGCCGACTTCGAGCTGCACCGACCGATCCAGATACGACTGCGGGGTGCCGAGGCCGTAGATGCACGACACCGACGCGACCACGACGACATCGCGACGCGAGAGCAGACTCGAGGTCGCCGAGTGCCGCAGCCGCTCGACGTCGTCGTTGATCGAGCTGTCCTTCTCGATGTAGGTGTCGGTCTGGGCGATGTACGCCTCGGGTTGGTAATAGTCGTAGTACGAGACGAAGTACTCGACCGCGTTGTTGGGCAGCATCTCGCGCAGTTCGTTGGCGAGCTGCGCGGCGAGGGTCTTGTTCGGCGCCATCACCAGGGTGGGCCGCTGCAATTTCTCGATCAGCCACGCGGTGGTGGCCGATTTACCGGTACCGGTGGCGCCGAGCAGGACGACGTCCTTCTCCCCCGCGTTCACCCGGCGCTCGAGCTCCGCGATGGCCGCGGGTTGGTCGCCGGCGGGTGAGTACTCGCTGACCACCTCGAACCGGGCGCCCGAGCGCTCGATCGTGCCGACGGGGCGGTGTTCGGAATGGGCGATCGGGTGACCCCGCTCTTCGTACCCTTCCGTCGGGATCTCGGTTGCGAATGCCATGGACCCAGCTTAGGCGCGACCACTGACACGTTTCGGCCCCAGCGAGCAGGCTCCTGTTCGCCACACCACGCGCCGCGCCGACGACCGTCGGTCACCTCGTTGTCGTTCCCGTGAACTTCTGCTCATCGATACCGTCACAGCGCTGCGCGAAGGTGACGACAGCCACTGGCGCGCAAACCGACGGCGAATGCCATTTCCCCTGGTACAGACGATCGCGTTCGAACGCGGCGAATGCCCGGCACTTCGCTTGATGTCCGAAAAGTCCTTTGTCCCAATGCTATTCGACGAACGTGGTCTCGAATCGAACCCGCCACGCTCCCCGACGCGGGCGTACCCTGAGTTGATCATCGGCACGTGGTGAAGGACAAGGCCATGAGCGTTCTACTTCCCCTGCTCGTCGCGGCTCCAGCGGTAACCGGGTTCGCCGGTTATTTCGCCAGAGAGCTACGCGGCCCGCACGCACCGCCCACTGATCCGACGCCCGTTTCACCGTCTGCCAGACCCCGGGTCGAATACTTCGACCTCGCCGAGCTGACCAGTACCGACGCCAAGGGCTACATCCACTCGGTCGACCGGTACGAGGTACAGCCATGGGGGATCTACCTGGCCCGCATCCTCGACCGGCCGCATGGTCGCTACGAGGAGTCGTGGATGTTGCCCGGCCACGCCATACGCGCCACCATCAGCCACGATCGGCCCGGCCATCACCGCAGCCACGACTACGTGCTCGACATCGTCGAGTTCGTCCAGGTCGGGCCGAAACGGTGGCGGGCCACCGACTACTTCCTCGACATCGCGGTACGGCGCGGCCGGTCGTCGACGCTGTCCGGGTCGAGCGAACTGCTCGCCGCGCACGCCGCGGGCCTTGTCGACACCGAGCACGCGGATCGGGCCTTCGAACGCGCGGCGCGCGTGCTCGACGGCTTGGCCGCCAACGACCACGATGTCGAACAGTGGTTGCGCTCGCGCGACATCACGCTGACCTGGATGTAGCCGGCGAGCGGGCGAGGGTTTGCCCGCGCCGGTAGATTCTGCGCTCATGACGCAGGCATCCACCGTGCACGTGCATCCACCCAAGGTGGAGTACTTCGACGTCGCGGCCAGAACCAACACCGACCCCAAGGGCTTCGTCCGACCGGTGGAGATCTATCGGGTGGAGCCGTGGGGCCTGTACATGGGTCGACACTCCGATCACGCGCACTTCCACTACCTGGAATCGTGGGTACTGCCCGATCTGTCGCTGCGGGCGTCGAAGCTCCACTACAACCCCGGCGTCGAACAGTGGCAGGACATCTATGTCGATGTCGGCGCGTTCACCAGAGAGTCGCCGACGCTGTGGCGCTCGGTCGACCACTATCTCGATCTACTGGTGCGCACCCGACGTGATGTCCGGCTCGTCGATGTCGACGAACTGCTGGCCGCGCACACCGACGGCCTGCTCGACGCCGCGCAATGCCAGGCCGCGATCGAACACGCGACCGCCGCGATCGACGGGATCGCGGCGCACGGGTATTCCCTCGAGGATTGGCTGAGCACCTTCGGGATGACCCTGACCTGGCGCCGAAACGACGAACCGCCCGGCCCTCGGTAGGGTCCGGGCGGTGCGCGGAGTCGGTGTCAGCCTGCCGACAGGCTCGGGAACAGATCCGCGAGGCCACCGCCGCACGACGCGCTACCGGTGGCGCCCGCCGCGCCGACAGTGACGGTGATCGTGTCACTGATCAGCAGCTGACGAGCCTCCAGCTTGTGCTGGCCCGCCGTGGTCGGCTTCCAGGTGATGCTCACCGTGCCCGACAGCAGCGACGGCGACACCGGGCTGCCCGGGATATCCACCCCGTTGTCGGTGAACTTCACCGAGGTCAGCCGGTCCACCTCGACGCTCGCGGTCAACTTGTAGCTGCAACCGACCTTGTGGTCGGTTCCGGCCACGCCGAGGTTGCCGACCCAGGCCGAGGCCTGCGGAGCGGCCAGCACGAGGCTGGCGGCGACGGCGCCGAGTGCGGTGATGCCGAAGCCCGCACGGCCGAACTGACGGTGATGTGTTGTCATAGGCGCTACAACTCCCCTGTGAATCGAGTCACCCTGTAGTGACTTCGCACAATTTACACAGCGCGCTGTAGCGTGCGGACAGTTTCCGAAACATTGATGTTTAACAGTTTGGTGCGCGGTTCACGCGCGGGCGCGGGCCCACTCGGTGACCACCGGATAGACCGCGTCGAACCACGGTTCCTTCACCACGTAATAGGCATCACCGGCCGCGTCATAGGTCAGATCCGCCGCCGCGAGTTCGGCCCCACGCTTGACCGCCAGATACTCCGACCGTGCGCTGTCGTTCGCCCGCAACCAGTCGCGCAGGTCGAGCGCGAACCGCTGGCCCAGTGAATCCCGCACGCGCAGATGGATATTGGCGGGTCGGCCGGGATCGGCGTTGCCGTGCAGGCGTTTTCCCCACCGGGCGAGGTCGGCGCCTTCGGGATCGCCCTCGCTCGGCTTCGGATTGTCGTGCGTCACCCGAGTGGCCAGCGGGAACCCGCCCGCCGTCAACGCATCGGTCAGCGATTCGGCCGTGGCCATGTCGGCCACCGTCACCTGGATGTCGATGATGTCCTTGGCGGGCAGGCCGTGGACCGCGGTCGATCCGACGTGATCGATGCGCACCGCCGACGCACCACACGCCAAATGCAGCCGGGCGATGATCCTGCGTGCCTGCACGTCCCATTCCGGGTCGGTGACGAGGCGGTAGTCGGCGCGCGCGCGGACCCCCTCACGCTGATTGCGCTCGAACGGCACCAACCGCCGCGTCCACAGCTCCCGGACCTGCTCCTCGACCACCTCCGGTGCGCCGTTGTTGTCGAGCCACACATCGGCGACCGCACGGCGCTGTTCGTCGGTGGCCTGCGCGGCGATCCTGACTCGCGCGTCCGCTTCGGCCACCCCGCGGTGTTCGACCAGCCTTCGCAGCCTGGTCTCCTCCTCGGCCCCGACCACCACGACGAGCTGCATCAGCGGCGCGAGCCCGTTCTCGACGAGCAACGGAATATCCTGCACCACAATGGCATCCGCGGGCGCGTCGCCGATCAGTTCCGCGGTGCGGGCACCGACCAGCGGGTGGGTGATGGCATTGAGCTTGCCCCGCGACACATCATCGGCGAAGGCGACCGCGGCCAGCGCGGGCCGGTCGAGACTGCCGTCGGGGCTCAGGATCCGCTCACCGAACTCCTCGACCAGCGCGGTCAGGCCCGGCGTGCCGGGGGCGACGACCTCGCGGGCGATCGCGTCGGAGTCGATGAGCACCGCCCCCAGCTCGACCAGTGTCCGCGCCACTGTGGATTTACCCGCTCCCATGCCTCCGGTGAGGCCGATCCGCAACATGGGCTCAGTCTCGCATCCCGACCGACGGGCCGGGGCAGGTCCCACGACACGCCCACGCGCGGAGCGGCGGGAGATCCCCGGTCGGGCGCGTCGAGTGGATTAATCTACCGCGCAGGCGAGAAGGCCGCACGACTACCGACAGGATGATCATGGGCACCAGGAACGACCAGGCGGCTCGCCACCGTCTCGGCATGCCGGGCGGTGTGCACTGCATCGAATTCCCCGCCGTGGCAGCAACTCTCGCCGAATACCGCCGCTCCTGGTTCAGCACCCTGCTCTCCCCCGCCAGACACAGCTTCGCCGCGATGCGCAAACGCCCAAGGATGGCCACCGGCTACTGGTCGCCCGCCGCGGCCGCGAACTGATCGGTGGGCCCGGCGCATCGCCGAGCCCACCACCGGTTCACGCTCCGACGAGACCACTCGGCGCGCGCCGGGTTCCCGGCTGTTGCGTCGGCATCGCATTCGGCGGCACCGGGTACGGCACACCCCGACCCAGGCTGCCCGCCGCGATATTCGGACCACACTGCGCGATCGCCGCGTCGGCCTTGGGCCGCGGGTCGGGCAGCACCGGTTTCGCGGCATTCGGCGCCGCCGCGAAGTCGAACGTGGAGGTCATGTCGCCGGTGATGCCGCGTCGCCAGGCGGTCAGGTTCGGCACGTCGACACCGAATCTGGTTTCCAGCAAGCGCAATTGGGACGTGTGATCGAAGGTCTGCGAGGCCACCAGCCCACCGCGACTGTACGGCGAGATCACCATGCACGGCACCCGATAGCCCAGTCCGATCGGACCGGTGATCCCGCCCGCCGCAGGCACCCGGTCCAGTGGCACCGTCAGGAATTCACCCGGGGTGCCGGGCGGTGGGGTGGGCGGGGTGACGTGGTCGAAGAAGCCGCCGTTCTCGTCGTAGCTGATGATCAGCGCGGTCTTCTCCCAGACCGCCGGATTCGAGGTGAGGATATCGAGTAGCTGCACGATCCCGAGCGCGCCGAAAGCCGCGGGTAGCGCGGGATGTTCGCAGTGCAGTAGCGACGGCACCACCCAGGACACCGCGGGCAGGGTGTTGCCGGCGACGTCGGCCCGGAAGTCGTTCGGGTAGATCGGTGCGATACCACGGCGCGCCAGTTCGGAATTCGGGTCGGCAGCCTGAGTGAAGCAACCCATCATGCCGTCCAGGATCATCGACGAGGCCGGACCGGCATCACGATTGCTGTAGATCTTCCACGGGACCCCGCCCTCGGACAGGTTCTCCGGGTAGGTGCGCCAGCTGTAGACGTTCTTCGGGATCAGCGTCGGCGTCTCCACCAGCGGACCGCCAGCCAGGCCGTCGGGGTCGATGCTCGCGCTCATCCAGTACAGCCGGTTGGGGTCGGTGGGACCGAGCACCGAGCAGTGGTAGTTGTCGCAGAGGGTGAATGCCTGTGCGAGCTCGGTGTGGATCGGAATGTCTTCCGGCAGGTAGTAACCCATCGCCGCGGGCGCGTTGTCGGGCCCGACCGAGGCCACCGACATCGGCATCCAGCCGTCGTTGCGCCCGTCGTTGAATGCCTTGTGCATGCCGGGCCAGGTGTGGTCGGGGTCGTTGATGCACTCCCCGTCCAGGGTGGCGCCGCGGGTGGTGTCGAGCCGAAACGGTTCGACGAAACCCGCTGCGGTGGGCCCGATTCCGGGCGACCACCCGAACTGACGCCACGACGCGGACGCCTCACCGAACCCGCGCACCCCCGACATGGTGCCGAAATAGTGGTCGAAGGACCGGTTCTCCTGCATGAGCAAGACGAAATGCTCGATATCGCCGAGCCCGCCCATGCCGGCCGGATCGGCGGCAAAAGCCCGGTCGATAATCGGATTCGCCCAGGTGGCAAGCGTTCCCACGGCACCGGCGGCCATAGCCTTCGCAAGGAATTGTCGCCGGTTGAGACCGGCGAAGGGACCAGAACTCATCGTGAGTGGAGCACCTTTCCCGTAGGGGATGGAGCAATCGCGCACACGCTACACCCACGGGAAAAGGCCGAAGGCCCCGGTCCGTGTGGACCAGGGCCTTCGGTAGTGCAGTTGTTGATTCAGCCGTTTCCGGTGAATCAGGCGTTGCCGCTCACTCAGGCGTTGCCGCTGAGCTTCTCCCGCAGAGCCGCGAGCTGGGCATCGCTGGCCAGCGAGCCGCCCGTGGACTCGGCCGGACCGGAGGTGGACGCAGGCGCGCTGCTACCGGTCTCGGAGGAGTAGTTGCCCGCGACGGGACCACCAGCGGCGGCCTCGGCGGCAGCGTCGGCTGCCATCTTCTCCATCTGAGCAGTGTGCATCTTGTGGCGACGCTCGGCCTCGGCGTAGCGGCCTTCCCACTCTTCACGCTGCTTGTCGAACCCGTCGAGCCACTCGTTGGTGTCGGGATCGAAGCCTTCGGGGAAGATGTAGTTGCCCGCATCGTCGTAGCTGTCGGCCATGCCGTACTTCGACGGGTCGAACTCGGCGTTGTAGTCCTCGTTCGCCTGCTTCAGCGACAGCGAGATACGACGACGCTCGAGGTCGATGTCGATGACCTTGACCATGGCGTCGTCGCCGACGGCCACAACCTGGTCCGGGACCTCGACGTGGCGCTCGGCCAGCTCGGAGATGTGAACCAGGCCCTCGATGCCCTCTTCGACGCGCACGAAGGCACCGAAGGGAACCAGCTTGGTGACCTTGCCGGGCACGATCTGGCCGATGGCGTGGGTCCGGGCGAACTGACGCCACGGGTCTTCCTGAGTCGCCTTGAGCGACAGGGAGACGCGCTCGCGGTCCAGGTCGACGTCGAGAACCTCGACGGTGACCTCGTTGCCGACCTCGACAACCTCGGACGGGTGGTCGATGTGCTTCCAGGACAGCTCGGAGACGTGCACCAGGCCGTCGACGCCACCCAGGTCCACGAAGGCACCGAAGTTGACGATGGAGGACACGACGCCCTTGCGGACCTGGCCCTTCTGGAGCTGGTGCAGGAACTCGCTGCGGACCTCGGACTGAGTCTGCTCGAGCCAGGCGCGACGCGACAGAACCACGTTGTTGCGGTTCTTGTCGAGCTCGATGATCTTGGCCTCGATCTCCTTGCCGACGTACGGCTGGAGGTCGCGGACACGACGCATCTCGACGAGCGAGGCGGGCAGGAAGCCACGAAGACCGATGTCGAGGATCAGGCCGCCCTTGACGACCTCGATGACGGTGCCCTTGACGGCCTCGTCCTTCTCCTTGAGCTCCTCGATCGTGCCCCACGCGCGCTCGTACTGCGCCCGCTTCTTCGACAGGATCAGGCGGCCTTCCTTGTCCTCCTTCGTGAGGACAAGTGCCTCGACCGCGTCGCCCACGGAAACGACCTCGTTGGGGTCGACGTCGTGCTTGATGGAGAGCTCGCGGGAGGGGATGACACCTTCGGTCTTGTAACCGATGTCGAGCAGGACCTCGTCACGATCGACCTTGACGATAGTGCCTTCGACGATGTCGCCATCGTTGAAGTACTTGATCGTTGCGTCGATGGCGGCCAGGAAATCCTCGGCGGAGCCAATGTCGTTAATGGCTACCTGCGGCGAGGTGACGGTGGTGGGCATATGTGGGTTTGCTCCGGACGGATTGTGGTCGGTTGCGGACATTGGATCTTTCGGTACGCTGCGAGATCACCGCGACGACGCGACGAAGGGATACCGGTAAAGTATCGCACGGACCGTCGCACTTGCCGCTGATCAAATCAGCGTCCCTCTACAGCGTGCATCAGCGTACGCGACCGGCGCGGAGCCGGGCAAACCACCCCCCGCACCACGCCGATACCCTGTTCGGCGTGTCCGACGACGAACGCCACGCGCAGGCCAACGCGCTACTCGGTATTTCAGCAACCACTCGAACCAAGATCGACTCGCGCGACAGCGAGCGCGCGAATCGCCGCTGGTGGGACGCCGACGCCGAGCAGTACCACCAGACCCACGCCGACTTCCTCGGCGTCGACTCCCCCGGCGGCGAGTTCGTGTGGTGCCCGGAGGGCCTGCACGAGGGTGACATGGGCTTCCTCGGTGACGTGACCGGCAAGACGATCCTGGAGATCGGCTGCGGTTCGGCGCCGTGCTCGCGATGGCTGGCGGGCCACGGCGCGTTCCCGGTCGGGCTCGATGTGTCGATGGGGATGCTGGAGCGTGGCGTGGCCGCGATGGACCAGGGCGGACCGCGGGTGCCGCTCGTTCAGGCCGGGGCCGAAGCGCTGCCCTTCGCCGACGCGTCGTTCGATCTGGCCTGCTCGGCATTCGGCGGCGTGCCGTTCGTCGCCGATTCGGCGCTGGTGATGCGTGAGGTGGCGCGGGTGTTGCGGCCGGGCGGGCGCTGGGTTTTCTCGGTGAACCATCCGATGCGCTGGATCTTCCCCGACGACCCGGGTCAGGCAGGTCTCACCGCCACGATCCCCTATTTCGACCGCACTCCTTATGTAGAGGTCGACGGGGACGGTGTACCGACCTACGCCGAGCACCATCGCACGATCGGCGACCGGGTCCGCGAGATCGTCGGCGCGGGCCTGCACCTGGTCGACATCGTGGAACCGGACTGGCCGGAATGGCTCGACCGCGAATGGGGTCAGTGGTCGCCGCTGCGCGGGCAGATCTTCCCCGGCACCGCCATCTTCATCGCCGAGAAGCCCTAGAACTCCGGGAGCGCGGCGAAGGACGGGTCGACGCGCACGCTCGGCACCGTGTCGGCGACCCAGCGGCGCGCCCTGGTCAGGGCGTGGTCGGGGAACTCCACATCGAAGCGGACGTCGTCGGACAGTAGATAGGGCAACCGCCCGCGCAGGCCGGGCGCGTACGGGTGGGGCGGGCACATCTCGTCGCGCCGCACTTGCCGCCCGATCGAGGTCTCGCGCGCACCGGGCACACCGGTCTCGGGGCAGATGACCTGGAACACCGCCGAGCACCGGTCCTTGGGCACCACGATCGACGCCGCGAAGACGAGTTCACCGCGCGGACCCCCCAGCTGCGTCTTCTCCACCCGCAACAGGGCGGGCAACTGGTCGACCCACACCACGAACGCCTCGATCAGGCAGCCGGTCCGCGCGTGGTGCTCGGCCAGCCGCCTGCGTAACCGCTTCAGGTCCTCGAGTCGAGCGGGCAGGTCGGGCACGCCGTTGACATAGTTCAGCGCGACGACGTCACGAGTGGCCGGATTCCCCCAGGTCGTGTCGTCCAACTGTTGCATTCCAGGAATGTCGAACGAGATGGGCACCGGATCAATTTACCGGCGCTGTCGACTTCGGTTGTCCCCGTGCGGCGCTCGGCGCGTCGATCAGGGGACAATCGCGCTCTTCGACCAAGTCGACGAGCCAGGCGTGGTGACCGATCACCATCGCGCGGCTGCGCGGGGTGGCGAGTACGGACGCCAACGCGATGCGAAACGCCTCGGCGGCTGTCCGGTCGTCGAAGTCGAGATCGATGAGCACCCGCTGTGGCGTGCCCTCGACACGGCCGACGCGATAGCCGCGCACTCCGTTGTCGGCGCGGAACCGCTCGTACTGGTCGAACGCGGCCTTCCAGTCGTCGTAGTCGCGAACGGTGTTGTCGATGTGCAAGGTGACGGTCATGATGGCCTCCGTTGTCGTGCCGAATGGGATACCTCGATCATCGGCCGGTCCGAAGCGCCGGAACATCCCTGATCCTGGGGGTATTCCGCCGTAGGCTGGACATGTGCCGAGTACCTTGGCCGACCGGATCGGCCGTCTGTGCCGCGCCGATCACTCCGCCAAACGACTGCGTGAACTCGTCCTGGTCGAGATCCGCGCGACGATCCCGTTCGCCGGTCATGTCTTCGCGCTCACCGATCCCGTCACCGCGGTCGCGACGGCGCCGCTCGCCGATGTCCCCGGCCTCGACTTCGAGCTCTTGCCGGACTTGATCCGCGCCCGCTACCTCACCCCGCTCAATCGCTGGGACACTGTGCGCGGCACCGGCGCCCACTCTTTGCTCGGCGCGACCGACGGCGACCCGAACCGGTCCCTGCTGTGGCGCACCGCTCAGCGCGATCTCGGCGTCACCGACTCCGCCACCATCACTTTCGCCGACCGCTATGGCTGCTGGGGCTTTCTCGAACTGCTCCGCTACACCGAATCCCCCTTCGCCACAGCAGAACTCGATGCACTGAGCACGCTGACATCCACAGTCACCGTCGGCCTGCGTCGTACCGTCGGGGCCACGTTCGTCGAATCCGACGCCCGCCTGCCACCCCTCGGCCCCGCGGTCGTACTCCTCGACAACACCCTGCGAGTGCGCGCCCGAACAGCGGCCGCCGCGGATTCCCTGCTCCGGCTACTCCCCCCGGACGAACCGATGCCGCCTGTCCCCGCCTCGGTCTACAACGCGGCCGCCGCCCTCCTCGCCATCGAGGCAGCCACACCCCTCGGCCCCGCCACCTCACGCGTCCACCTGGGTGGCAATCGCTGGCTCACCGTGAAAGCCGACCGCATCGGCACCGATATCGCCGTGGCCATGGAACCGAGCACCGCTACCGAACGCCTCGACCTGTTCGCCCGAGCCCACGGCCTCTCCGCCCGCGAATCCCAGGTCCTGACCCTCTTGGCGACCGGCCTGGATTCCCACGAGCTGGCCACGGAGTTGTTCCTGTCCGAACACACGATCAACGACCACGTCAAAGCCATCCTCGCCAAATCCGACACCCGAACCCGCCAACGCCTCCTGTCTCGCGTCCTCGGGGTCGGCTGATCTGCGGTGCGATCGATCCTCTAGTCCCGCTTGGGCTTTCGGCCTGCCTGGTCGAGGGCGAGGCGGAGGGCGTATTCGATTTGGGAGTTGATGCTGCGCAGGTCGTCGGCCGCCCACTTGGCGATTGCCTCGTGGACGGCCGGGTCGAGCCGCAGCAGGATCTTTTTGGGGTCCTTCTTCGGCTGGGTCATCGGGCGGCTCAGGAGTAGAGGGATCCGGCGTTGACCACCGGCTGGGTGGCGCGGTCGCCGCACAGGACGACGAGCAGGTTGGAGACCATGTTGGCCTTGCGCTCCTCGTCGAGTTCGACGGTGCCCTGTTCGGCGAGGCGATCGAGCGCGAGGGCGACCATGCCGACGGCGCCCTCGACGATCTGGGTGCGGGCCGCGACGACCTGGGCGGCCTGCTGGCGAACGAGCATGGCCTGGGCGATCTCCGGGGCGTAGGCGAGATGGGTGATGCGAGCCTCGATGACCTCGATGCCCGCGGTGAGGGTGCGCTCGCGCAACTCGACGGTCAGTTCCTCGGCGACCTCGGCGCCGTCACGCAGGCTGGTGCGGGAGTCGTCGTGGGCGTCGTAGGGATGGGTGGTGGCGAGGTGACGCACGGCGGCCTCGGACTGGGTCTCGACGTATTCCTCGTAGTCGTCGACGGCGAAGGCGGCCTTGAAACTGTCGACCACTTTGTAGACGACGACGGCCGCGATCTCGACGGGGTTGCCGTCGGCGTCGTTGACCTTGAGCTTCTGGGTTTCGAAGTTGCGCACCCGCAGTGAGATGGATTTGCGGTCGGTGAGCGGAACCACCGAGAAGAACCCCGGGTCACTGACCGAGCCGATGTAGCGGCCGAAGAAGGTGACGACCTTGGCCTCGTTGGGGTTGACGATGATCAGCCCGGTGGCGAGCAACCAGACGACCAGGATCGCGACGACGGCGGCGACCGCGCCGGTCCAGGCCAGTGCGCCACCGTTGTGTTGGGTGGCGGCGATAAACGCGAGAACGGCAGCGCCACCGAACAACAGGGTGAACACCAGCCACCCCAGCACGACGACGAATCCGTTGGCGCGGAATGCGGACCGCAGCTCCATGACATCCTCCCGATATCTGAGTGATATCACTAAGATAGTAGATATCGGGAGGACGGGCAAGGGGCGCTACGAACTGGGGACGATGTTGCGGTTGGCCCGAAACATGTTCCGCGCGTCGTATTTCGCTTTCGCCGCCGCCAGCCAGCGGTAGGTGTCCGGGGAGTACCCGGCCGCGGTCTGGGCCGCGTCCGCCGCACCGCCCGCACCGTAGAGGAACGCGAGGCTGTGTCCGATCGTCCACGGCGCCAACGCTTCTCGGACGGCGGCCAGCCCTTCGGGCGCGGCGTCGCCCGCACCAGGTCCGGTGATCACCCGCACGATGTATTCGGCATTCCGATGATCGATCGACGCCGGGCCACCGTGCTGGAGTGCGCCGCCGAGGTGGCGGATGTCGATCACCGCGTCGACCCGGCCGCCCGGCGCGGTCAACGCGCGCAGCGCGGACAGGCCCTGCGGTGTCAGCTCCGAGAGCAGCGCGTTGGTCGCGGCGTAGGCGTGAGGGAAGGGCGGATCGCTGTGGATGGTGTGCGATTCGGCGTAGGGCATCGTGCGCAGGTCCTCGTGCAGACGAGGTCCGATCTGCCGCAACGGCGCGACCCACCGCTCACCTTCCTCGCCCGACCCGTCGAAGGCGACCCGGATCGAGGCTACGTGGCGGCCCCGCAACGATTCCGGCACGGGCGGGATGTCGGGATAGGTCACCACCGCGATCGTGGAGGTCAGCGCACTCGGCACGGTCGCGGTCCATTCCCGCCATGCCGCCAACGCCGCATCGACGAGTGGCGCATCGAACACCAGCTGACCACCGTAGATTTCGGCGACGGGGACGAGGTCGAGTTCGAGCCCGGTCACCACACCGAAGTTCCCACCCGAACCCAGTACCGCCCCGAACAATTCGTCGTCCGGGCCGAGCGAGCGCACCCTGCCGTCGGCGGTCACGAGCTCGATGTGGCGCACATGATCTGCGGCATAGCCGAATTCGCGCGCCAGCAATCCGAGCCCACCGCCGAGCACATACCCGACGACGCCCACCGACGGTGACGACCCGTTCAAGGGCGCCAGCCCGTACCGAGCGGCCGCCTCGACCAACGCTCCCGCGCGTACCCCCGCACCGATGCGGGCAGTCCGGGCCTGCGGGTCGATGGTGATGCTGTCCATGCGTCCGGTTGTGATGAGCACCCCACCGTCGGCAGCGACGGACAAGCCGTGTCCGGTCGCTTGCACAGCGACCGCCAGCCCGCGCCGTGCGGCGAATTCCACCGCGGCACGCACGTCCTGGCCGTGCACCGCGCCGACCACGAACGCCGGACGGTGCGTGTAGGCGGTTTGGAAGCCGGCGATCTCCTCGGCGTACCCGGGGTCGTCCGGCGTGAATACGGGACCAGCGAAGTTCGTTGCGATATCGGTCATGTCTTCGACTCTGCGCCGCTCGGAAGAATAAGTACAAGAGATAGTTCTTCTCCTACCTATAATCGACAGTTATGGAACTGCGGCAGCTGCGCTACTTCGTGACGATCGTCGACGAAGGCGGGTTCACCAGGGCCGCCGAGCGGCTGCACTTGACCCAGCCCGGCCTCAGCACCCAGATCCGGCAACTCGAACGCGAACTCGGACAGCGCCTGCTCGACCGCGGCGCCCGCACCGTGACGCTGACCGACGTCGGGGCCGCCGTGCTCGAGCACGCGCGCGCCGCCCTGGCCGCCGTAGATCGGATCGGAGATACGGTCGGAGAGTTCACGGGCTTGCTCCGCGGGCAGGTCCGGGTCGGCATGATCTCCGGGGCGGCGTCGGAGGTCTTCGATGTGGCGGGGGTGCTCGCCGATTTCCACCAAGACCATCCGCAGGTCGGGATCAGCCTCACCGAGGACACCGCCGAACGGATGCTCGCCGCCGTCGAGCACGGTGAGCTCGATATCGCGCTGACCGGATTGACCGGCGCTCCAACAGATTCCAGCATCGGCCTGCACGTGATCCTGCAGACCGCACTCGTCGCCGCCGTCGCTCGCGACGCACCCGTCGACCCCGCCGAATCAGCGGGCTGTATCGCCTTGAGAGCCCTCGCCGATCACCGCCTCATCTGCCTCACCCGGGGCACCGGCCTGCGCGGCGTCTTCGAACGCTCCTGTGCCGCCGCCGATTTCACTCCGAACATCGCCTTCGAGGCCGCCGCTCCCCCGCTACTCCTCGAACTCGCCGCGCGCGGGCTGGGAACCGCCATCGTTCCTGCCCTCACCCGTGCCGAAGCCGACGCCTTCGGCGTCCGATCCCTCGACATCGTCGACCCCACCATCCACGGCCGACTGGCCCTGGCCTGGCGCACCGATCCCCCACCCAGCCCGGCGGCGAAGGTGCTGCTCGGGCAGTTACGCATCGCCTTCGGTGGTCACGCCTGAGCCGTCGACCGATCGGCGCGGCCGGTCAGTGAGCGGACTTCAGGCGGGCGATTTCGGCTTCGAGCTCGGCGTTGCGGTGTCGGAGACGGTCGATTTCGGCTTCGAGTGGAGCGCGGCCTGCGCGTGCGTAGTCCTGGATCCACTCGGTGCGGTAACGGGGAGTGATGTTCTTGGTGCAGTTGCGGTCGAACGCTTCGATCCGCACCACGAACGCCCGGTCCGAGCGCATGTCGATCGGACCCGCCGACGTGGTCAGGAGTCGGTCGAGGAGCTGGGGATCGTCGGCGCGTTCGACGACCTCGGCACGGCCGAAGATCTTGACCCTGGTGCGGGTCGGGTAGTCGACGAAGAACAGAGCGACCCGATCGTCGGCGTCGAGATTGCCCAGTGTGACGAACTGGTTGTTACCCGAGTATTCGGCCCACGCGATGGTCGCGGCGTCGAGCACGTGGACGAAACCCGTTGGACCACCGCGATGTTGGATGTAGGGCCAGCCGGAGCCGGTGACGGTCGCGAGGTAGAACGAGTCGGCCGCCCGGATCAGGCCCGCCACTTGCGGCTCCAGTTCTTCGGGCTCGCCGATGTCGGCGCCGTCGGCCATCCGCCTGCCGTGGACGGTGAAACCACCACCGCTGTGCTGGCGGCGCGCGGTGGCCGCGGAGAAGGCGATGGCTCCGTATCGGGTCGGCTTGTTCACCCCACCCACGGTACGACTCGTGATTCGTCAAGGATCGGTCCGCCGTGCCGCTGATGTCGGCGCGGGTGTCAGCGCTACGCTTTGGCTAACCGATGAAGGAAAGCTCGACCAGGACGAGGAAGGGCGTGCGTGGTGGAGTCGACTACTGCTGCGAAACTGCAAGAGCTGCGGGTCAATCTGACGGCGGCGCGGGAACCCGCGGGGGATGCGGGAATCGCCAAGCGTGCGGCGAAAGGAATACCCGGTCCACGCGAACGCATCGACATACTTCTCGACCGAGGCAGTTTCACCGAAATCGGCGCGCTGGTGAAACAGCCGGGCGCGGCCGACGGTCTCTACGGTGACGGTGTTGTCACCGGACACGGCAGGATCGACGGGCGACCGGTGGTGGTGATCGCCCACGACCAGACCGTGTTCGGCGGATCGGTGGGTGAGATGTTCGGGCGCAAGGTCGCGATGGCGATGGATCTGGCGGCCGATATCGCGTGCCCGTTCGTGGCGATCAACGACTCCGGCGGTGCGCGGGTACAGGACGCGGTCACCTCGCTGGCCTGGTACGCGGAGATGAGCAGGCGGCAGACCCGGCTGTCCGGGGTGGTGCCGCAGGTGTCGGTGATGCTGGGCAAATGTGCTGCCGGCGCGGTGTATTCGCCGATCAATACCGATGTGCTGATCGCGACCGAGTCGGCGTACATGTTCGTGACCGGTCCCGAGATCATTCGCGAGACCACCGGCGAGGAAGTGACCCTCGACGAGCTCGGCGGCGCGTTCAACCAGGCGAACAACGGCAATATTCACCATGTGGCGGCGGACGAGAAGGCCGCATTCGAATGGGCGCGCACCTATTTGAGCTTCATGCCGTCGAACTGCTACGAACGGGCGCCGCTGGTCAATCCCGGTCTGGAACCGGAGATCACCGACTCCGATCGCGAACTCGACGCGCTGATACCGGATTCCGATCGCAGGGGTTACGACATGTACGAGGTGCTGCTCCGGATCTTCGACGACGGGGAGTTCCACGAGATCGGCGACGGCGCCGCTCGCAACCTGATCACCGGATTCGCGCGGGTCGACGGGCGCAGCGTCGGTGTCGTCGCCAATCAGCCGCTGGTGGCCAGCGGCGCGATCGATGCGCGCGGGTCGGACAAGGCCGCGCACTTCATCCGCCTCTGCGACGCGTTCGACATTCCGCTGGTGTTCGTGGTCGATACACCGGGAGTGCTGCCCGGAGTCGAGGAGGAGAAGATCGGCGTCATCAAACGCGGCGGCCGGTTCTTCTACGCGGTGGTCGAGGCGACCGTTCCGATCGTCACCGTCGTGGTCCGCAAGGCCTACGGCGGCGGCTACGCGGTGATGGGGTGCAAGCAACTCGGTGGCGACATCAACCTCGCGTGGCCGACCGCACGGATCGCCGTGATGGGCGCCGAGGCCGCGGTGGGCTTGACCCAGCGCAAGCAGCTCGCCGCCGTTCCCGAGGCCGACCGGCCCGCTGTGCGTCAGCAGATGGTCGACTTCTACAACGCCGCCGTCGCCACCCCGTGGATCGCCGCCGAACGCGGCTATATCGACGCGGTCATCGAGCCGTCGAGCACCCGCCTGGAAATCCGTAAAGCGTTGCGCCTGCTCGGTGACAAGCACATCGAGCAGGCGCCGCGCAAACATCGCCTGATGCCGTTGTAGCGTCCCTCACCGTGCGGTCGCGGTGGCCTGCGCGCACGCTTCCACGTAGCCGCGAACCAGTGGACGGTTGTCGTCGCGGCGCCAGGCCAGGGCGATTTCGCAGGGGCTGACGCCGGTGACGGGCCTGGTCACCACACCGTCGTGGGCGACCAGCGGGGCGTTGCCGGTGGCGAGCAGCACCACGCCATCGGCGTTCACGAGGGCCTCGTAGGTCTCCTCGGTGCTCGACACTTCCGCGCCTATCACCGCTGGTCGTCCGCCGCGTTCGTCCACGGCGAGCCAATAATCGCGCAGGGGTCCCGCCGAGCTCGGCAACGCGAGGAACGGCTCGTCGAGCAGGTCGGCGAAGTCGATCCGGTCGTGCGCGGCGAGGCGGTGCGACTGCGGGAGCGCGACGAGCCTGGGTTCGGTCGCGACCACCAGCCAGTGGTAGCGATCGCTGTCGATACCGCGGCCTCGGCCGTTTCCCAGGCCGCGAGCAGGCGCGTCGCGTGCGGCAACAGTGCCGCGCCGACCGAAGTGAGGGCGACCGAGCGGGAGTCACGGGCGAAAAGCTCGGCCCCGAGCTGACTTTCGAGTCTGCGGATCTGTTTGCTGAGCGCGGGCTGCGAGAGGTAGAGCGCCTCGGCGGCAGCGGTGAAGCTCAGGTGGTCGGCCACCGCGACGAAGTATCGCAGGTCGCGTCCGTGGACATCCATATCTCCTGGTTATCACAACCTCGACGCCATCCGCGACGACGTACTCGCCTGGGAAAAGGTCTCCCGCGCCACGACTTTCGACGAAGGCTGACCCCGACCGCCGCCTAGACCGGAGGCGACGACGAACCCCTCGATACCGCCGATGACAGGGCCGCGTCACGGCTAGGCGCTGATGGGATCCGCCTGGGGCGCAGTAGAACTCCCCGGCCGCGAGCGCCGTGCGACCTCACGGACGAGCAGATAGATCGGGAAGGCGATGGGCGACAACAGGATCGTGCCGACCAGCAGCGGGCCCATCAGCAGCGGATGGACGTCGCGCTCGCGACTGTCGAGGTAGACCCAGCGTCCGAGGAACAGATCCCACGCGATGATCTGCGCCCACAGCGCGGTCAGCACAGCCGGATCGGCAGTGGCTTCGGTGATGGCGGCCAATGACGGCGACGTCACCAGCGACCACATCGCGCCCAACACCGGCACCGCGACGATCGCCCACACCACCAAGGGCACCGACACGATCCACGGTGAGGAGATGATCGTGCGGGTCCAGCGCCAGGTCGGGGCGAAGATCATCAATGCCCAGAACGGCACCGTGACGAAGAACGACAGGTCGAACAGCGTGCTCATGCGGTGACTACCTTTCGGGTACCGGCCGCGCTCGCGACCGAGATCATGCTTCCGACAACAACTCCGGTGACGATCGCGGCCGCGACGGTGAGTGTGGCCTGATCGGGGTGGATCAACGGCTGCCCACGCAGCGCCTGCCAGGTGACCAGCGCGAGCACCGCCGCGTAACCCGCCGACGCGGTGATGATCAGGCCGAGCCGGACACGCACCGACCGCAGCAGCGGAATCCGTGGCGCCAGCACGACCAGCAGTGCCGCGAGCAACGGCAGCGCCTGCAGGGCGTGCATGCCGAAGAAGTGCGGAATGCGCAGGTCTCCGTTGGTCGTGCTCCACCCGGTCAGCGGCATGCCGGGCGTACCGTCGGGCGCTCCCACAGTGTGTGCGCCCGCGATTCCCTCGACGCCGGATTCCCGCTGCGGCATCAGATTTCCCAGCGCCAACCCGACCAGCGTGATCGCGATGCCGAGACGAATCGACCAGGTGATCGAGGCGTCGCCGAGGCGTGCGCGCATCAGTCCGATCCCGATCACCAGGGTCGCCAGGAACAGGATGACGATGGTGGATCCCATGATCACCCAGAGGGTGCCGTCCAGGGCGGTGGTCGTGTTGTAGTGGCTGCGAGTCCCGCGGATCACCTGCCCGAAGATGATCGCCTGTTCGATCACCCCGGCGACCACGATCACCGTGGCCATCCGCGAGGCGAGCCGAGAAGGCTTGGGCCGCAACGACATCAACCAAGCCAGCGCCACGCCGTAGAAAACGAACGAGATCGCGAACTTGGTCGGCTTGAACCAGGCGGTCGATCCGGCGATCATCCGGTCGTCGACCAGCATCCCGATCAGGCCGACCACGACGAGCGCGGCGTTGACGGCGGCGAAATACATCAGCGGTCGATGCAGCGGAGCTTGGGGGCGGGGCAGCGAGGGAACGGTCAGGACTGACATCGAAATCTCCCAGAGATAGATAGCTATACTATCTGTTATGGATAGCTAGACTATCCGCTATGGGTGACGTAGGCAAGGGGTAGGAACACAACGGAGGTAAGAGTGCGAATCTCGGAGTTGAGTGAACGCAGCGGCATCGCGGTGGCCACCATCAAGTACTACCTGCGCGAGGGCCTACTGCCCGCAGGTGAACGCAGCAGCCCCAACCAGGCCAGCTACGGCGAAGACCACCTGCGCAGACTGCGCCTGATCCGCGCGCTGATCGAGGTGGGCGGGATACCGGTCGCCACCGTCTCCGATGTCCTCGCCGCGATCGACTCCCCCGAGATGCCCCTGTTCCATGTGCTCGGGGTGACGCAGGACAGTCTGTCCACACCCGTGCCTGCCGCGCACGACGCCGAATGGGACCGCGCGTACGAGGCCGTGCGCGCGGAGATGGACCGGCGCGGCTGGGACATGAAACCCAGCCCACAGGCCATCGACACCCTGACCGGAGTGATCGTTCGACTCGCCCAACTCGGCTACCGGGACTGGGCCGCCACCACCCTGCCCACCTATTTCGACAGCACCCGCGAGATCGCGGAGAACGACGTGGCCTCCGCCCTGTCCGCGGGCGGGCGCGACGACATCATCGACGCGGTCGTCGTACTCACCGTCCTCGGCGACACCGCACTGGCCGCCATCCGCCGCATCGCCCAGGCCCAGGTCTCCCTGGAACGCCTGAAGAACCAGGAAACCCCCTGAGAAAACCTCAGGGGGTCAACTGATCTCGCAAGAACATAGTCCGGCCAAAATACGCGGGGAGGCGGGACAGTCAGAGCAGACGTGACAGGAAAGCCTGCGTCCGCTCGTGTTGTGGGTTGGCCAGCAGTTCACGCGGCGGACCCGACTCCACGACCACACCGGCATCCATGAACACCAGCTCGTCGGCGACCTCGCGGGCGAAGCCCATCTCGTGGGTCACCACCAGCATGGTCATGCCCGAATCGGCCAGCTCCCGCATCACGGCGAGCACCTCACCGACCAGCTCGGGGTCCAGTGCCGAGGTCGGCTCGTCGAACAGCATCAGCTTGGTATCCATCGCCAGCGCTCGCGCGATGGCGACGCGCTGCTGCTGACCGCCGGACAACTGCGCGGGATAGGCATTGCGCTTGGCCGAGAGCCCGACCCGTTCGAGCAGTTCCTCGGCCCTGGTGATCGCCTCGGCCTTGCGGATCCCGCGCACCTGGATCGGCGCCTCGATCACGTTCTCCAGTGCCGTACGGTGCGGGAACAGGTTGAAATGCTGGAACACCATGCCGATATCGCGCCGCTGCACCGCGGCGTCGCGCTCATGCATCTCGTAGAGCTTGCCGTTCTTCTCTCGGTAGCCCACGAGATCGCCGTCGACATAGAGCCTGCCCGCGTTCACCTGCTCGAGGTGATTGATGCACCGTAGGAACGTCGACTTGCCCGAGCCGGACGGCCCGACCAGGGTGAGCACCTTGCCGCGCTGCACCTCGAGCGAGATGCCCTTGAGCACCTGCAGCGCGCCGAAGTTCTTGCACACCCGGTCAGCCAGCACCATCGGCGGGACTGCCACAACTGGTTCGGTCATTTCGCCTTCACCGCCGCCTGCGCCGTGGCCAGTTCCTGTAGCTGCTTGGCCGTCAGCTGCCGGGTGGCACCACGGGAGTAATAGCGTTCCAAGTAGTACTGGCCGACCATGAGCACGCTGGTGATCGCCAGGTACCAGGTGGCACAGACGAGCAGCAGCGGGATCGGCTGGAAGTTCACGCCGTAGATGTCACGGGCGCGGCCGAACAGATCGGTACTCAACGGAATCGCGGTGACCAGCGAGGTCGTCTTGAGCATGCCGATCAGCTCGTTGCCGGTGGGCGGGATGATCACCCGCATGGCCTGCGGCAGCACCGTGCGGCGCATCGTCTGCGTCCACGACATGCCCAGTGCCACCGACGCCTCGCGCTGCCCCTCGCCGACGGAGTTGATCCCCGCGCGCACGATCTCGGCCATGTACGCGGCCTCGTTGAGGCCGAGGCCGATCACGGCGAACAGGAACGCGGCCTGCAGGCTCTGCACGTCGAGATGGAAGAACTGCGGGCCGAACGGCACACCCAGGTCGACTTGCTTGTAGAGCGAGGGAACCAGGCCCCAGAACACCAACTGCACATAGACCGGGGTCCCGCGGAAGATCCACAGGTACACCCAGGCCGCGGTGCGCAGCACCGGGTTGGGCGACAGGCGCATCACCGCGAGGACGGTGCCCAGACCCACCGCGATCGCCATCGCCAGCACGGTGAGTTCCAGGGTGACGATCGCGCCGGCGGTGATCCGGCTGTCGAACAGGTACTTGCCGTAGGTGTCCCACCGGTAGGCGGGATTCGTGGCAGCACCGTAGACGAACAATCCCACCAGGATCAGGATGATTGCCGCCGCGATCCAACGGCCCGGCCTGCGCAGCGGGACCGCTTTGATCGGTTCGGGTTCGGTGCCCGGTCCGGGCACCTCCACCGTGTCTTTCTCGTCGGTCACGTCAGCTCACTGCACCGTTGATCACCGAGGTCTTGATCTGACCGTCCTGCACACCCCAGTTGGTGGTGATCTCGCCGTACTTGCCGTTGTCGATCAGATGCTGCAGCGCCTTCTGCAGAGCCGCCGCCAGCGGGGAGCTCTTCTGCACGGCCCAGCCGTAGGGCGCGGAATCGAACAGCGGGCCCGCGGCCTCGATCTTGCCTTCGCTCTGCTTGATCGCGTACGCGGTCACCGGGGAATCTGCCGACATCGCGTCGACCTGGCCGAGCATCAATGCGTTGGTCGCGGCGCTCTGCTCGTCGAATGCCTTCATATCGATGGCGGGCTTACCCTCGGCGACGCACTTGGCGCTCTTGGCGGGAATCTCGTCGGTGTGCTCGACCGTAGTGGACTGTACGGCGACCTTCTTGCCGCACGCATTGTTCGGATCGATCGCTTTACCGGTTTGCTGGGCCCACTGGATACCCGCGGAGAAATAGGTCGTGAAATCGACCTGCTGTTCGCGTTCGCGCGAATCGGTGATCGAGGACATACCCACGTCATAGGTCCCGGCCTGAATGGCGGGAATGATCTTCTCGAACGAGGATTCGACATAGTCGACCTCCAGTCCGAGGGTGCTCGCGACGGCGTCGAGGAGGTCGACATCGAAGCCGACGATCTCGCCGCTCGCGTCCTTGTACTCGTTCGGCTGGTACGGCACGTTCACGCCGACGACCAACTTGCCTGCCTGCTTCACTTTGTCGGGGACCGCCGCGGCGAGCGCGTCGACCTTCTCCACCGACACCTTGTTCACCGAGGCGCCGTCGCCCTCGGTGTTCTCGGCGCAGCCGGTCAACAACAGGGCACCGCCGGCGACGGTACACACCAGCCGCACGGCGCCACGGCCGAGGACAGTTCGAACAGACAAAGGAGCCTCCACATTTCACGTCGACGCCGGCCACGTGTCAGCGCCTGTTTGGCAATGTATGCGAACCGGACACAGCGTGGTGCGACAGTAACCGAAGATTAATCAGCCGATGTGAAAGGGGTCCCTTCACCTCCGGTGCACGCGGGCCCTGACCTGTTCGGTGAATTCGCTGGTGGAAGCCAGGCCGCCGAGATCCGCGGTCGCGATTCCGGCCGCTAACGTCGCCGCCACGGCACGGGTAATCCGGTCGGCGGCATCATGGAGAAAACGATTGTCGTCACGAACTGCCAACCAGCGCAACAGCATTGCCGCCGACAATTGCAACGCGGCGGGATTGGCCCGATTGTGTCCGGCCAGACCCGGCGCCGCGCCGTGCACCGCCTGTGCCATCGCGCGCGTGTCGGAGCAGTTGAGCGAGGCGGCCATGCCGAGGGAACCGCTGAGCTCACCGGCCAGGTCCGAGAGGATGTCGCCGAACAGGTTCTCGGTGACGATCACGTCGTACTCGGCGGGTGAGCGCACCAGGTGCGCCGCCATCGCGTCGACGTGTTCGTCGTCGACGGTCACCTCCGGATACTGCTCGGCTACTGCGTAGCAGACGTCACGGAACAGGCCGGTGGTCATCGGCAGCACATTGGCCTTGTGCACCACGGTGACCCGCTTGCGCCGACCCTGCGCCAGGCGCAGCGCCTGATGCGCGATCCGCTCGCACGCCTGGCGCGTGATCACCGCGACCGCCATCGCCACGTCCTCGGTGGGACGGAACTCCCCCGACCCGGCGAACATGTTGCGATCCGCGTAGAAGCCCTCGCTGTTCTCCCGAACGATCACCAGATCGATATCGGGCGCCATCGCGCGCACCCCGGTGAACGCGACGGCGGGGCGGATGTTCGCGTAGAGCTCGAGGCGTTTGCGGATGACGCCGCCCGGTGCCACCCGCATGTCCGATGGGTAGGAGGCGTTGTCGTGGGGGCCGAGGATCCAGGCGTCGAGCTCCTCGAGGGCTGTCAGAGTCTGTTCCGGCAGCGGGTTGCCGTAGGCGGCGATCGCGTCGTGCCCGATCACCAGCGGAACCCACTGCACCGGGGCCAGCCCGGCCGCGCCGATCGCCTCATCGACGACCGCTCGGGTCGCGGCCACCACCTCGGGGCCGATGCCGTCGCCGTCGATCACTCCGAGTCGCAGGCTCGCCTTCGTCGCGTTCACTCCGCTATCTTCGCGCGCGCCCGCCCGGCGGTGACCACGTGGGCGTGCTGACACGCGGCCGGGACCGAATTTCTGGCCGCTGTAGTGCGGATTCGCTGCCCGACCGGGCCGTGACGGCCGGAGCGTCGCGCGATCGGGGGAAGATAGTAGGACGCCGCGGCGTTACAGCCGAGGACACCGACAAGGAGAGGACGTCATGGCCACCCAGACGCTGACCCAGCAGAACTTCGACGAAGTCATCACCGGAAACGACGTGGTCCTCGTCGATTTCTGGGCTTCCTGGTGCGGTCCGTGCCGCAGTTTCGCGCCGACCTACGAGACCTCGTCGGAAAAGCACACCGACGTCGTCTACGGCAAGGTCGATACCGAGGCCGAGCAGGGACTCGCCGCTGCCGCCAACATCCAGTCGATCCCGACCATCATGGCCTTCCGCGAGGGCGTGCTCGTCTTCGCCCAGCCCGGCGCGTTGCCGCCTGCCGCGCTCGAGGATCTGGTGACCCAGATCAAGGACCTGGACATGGACGAGGTGCGCAAGCAGATCGCCGAGCAGCAGGAGTCCACTCCCGCCGAGTAGTTCGGCGCCCGTACTTCGGACGCAATGCAAAGGGCCCGTTCACCTTTCGCGGTGAACGGGCCCTTGTGTGTTCGTGTGGTGTCAGCCCGCGAGCAGGTTGACGCCGGCGATCATGGCGCGCACGGTCGATTCCGCGCTGTCGGCGGCTGTCGCCACCGCCCAGCCACGCCTGCCGTTGATCTCGCAGTGCATGAACGTGGCGATGCCGTCGGTGGTCGGGCGCTGATGGAAGCGCAGGATCTCGAGGGGGTAGCCCTCGTCGTAGAGCGCGGAGGTCATCACGGCAACGGGGCTGCCGGTGGCGATGACGGTGCGCAGATGGTCGGCGAATTCCAGGGTGGCGGTGAAATCCGTTCCGGAACAGGACCATTCGCGAAGAGCGATGGATCCGTCGGCGCGGGTGTACCGGTCGAGGAAAGCGGCGGGGTCGAGGTCGGTGAGCTCGGCGCGCAGGCCCTTGGGGGCGGCGTCGAACAGGGCATGGTCCAGTGTCAGCGTCATTGCAGGTGAGGTCTTCCCGAAGATGTCTTCGTTGGCAGGGTGGGACCAGCAGAACGATGGAAAGCAGCCCGCAGCGTAGGGGCTGGTCCGAATCAGACCCCGCTACGGCGGATTACTACGAGAAGAATTCGCCGTGAAGCTACCTGCGCGGTCTGCGCAGCAGCGACCGCGAGGTCGCGGTCAGCGACTAGCAGCGCGGCACAGCGGGCGGGATTCGGCACGCAGTCGAGAATAGGGCGATCGCCTCGAAACCGCAACCTGGTTCACCGCCCGGAGTGTCTACTGGTGAGTACCATCACCGCAGCTCAGGACAACGCCGCCGCTGCCCGGTCAGCGCCCTGGCACCTCGCCGGAGAGGGGTTCGACCGAGGCGAGAGCCCGCGCCGAACCATTGACATCGACCTGCACGCGCAGGCTGTCGGGCCGCGAGCTCGTCCGCAACACCACCTTGTCGGCCATCATCACCGGGCCGACGTGTTCGACGATCGCCCGATACGGCAACCGGTGGCGGTCCGGGTGCGCCGCGAGCGCCTCCTCGACCGCTTCCCAGTAGACGGCGTTGTTGACGTGGCCGAGCCGGTCGACATCGGTGACGCGCAGCGGGAACGGCACCGACTCCACGTGCGGGTCGTCGAGTTCGGTGAGGGCCGCTTTCCAGCGGAGGCGGTGCTCGGTGGTACTGGCCAGCATCGGCGCCATGAACGCCTCACTCATCCGGGCTGGTCGGCCGGCGACAGGGTCGATGTGGATCAGGAAGGCCGCGGCCTCGATGTGTCCGCCCTTCTCCCCGCGCAGCTGAATTCGCATGTCGCACCAGCGATTCGAGAGCGCGTCGGCCCACCGACGTAGCTGGACGCGGTCGCCGAACACGATCGGCTCGTACACGTCGATGACAGTGCGTCGCACGATCCACGCCTGATGGGTGTCGCCGTCCTCGACGGCATCGAGGTGATCGAACCCGATGTCCTGCAGATACCGCGCCACCGCGTCGAGCCGCAACCGGTCGTCGCCGTCGGTATCACCCAGCCGCACCGGCCACGACATCGCGAAGGCCTGCTCGATATCGGGGCAGTCGGGCAGCGGGGTCGCGATGACGTCAGCAGTCATAGGGCCGATGCTGCCACAGTTCGCCACGCCCGCCCCGATACCCCCGCACGCGTGGCGAGCGTCTCAGCGGTACATCGACCGAAGACAGTGAATCGCAGAACTTTTCGTCCGTAAGGTCGGTTCGAAGCCCCCGGACAGGATGGATGCGATGCTGATCGATTTCACACCGGACCAAGCGCTCTATCCCTTCGAGTCCCGCTGGTTCGATTCCTCCGTCGGCCGGGTGCACTACATCGATGAGGGCTCCGGGACCCCCATCCTGTTCTGTCACGGCAGCCCCACGTGGAGTTTTCTCTATCGCAAGATCATCATGCGACTGGGTGCCCGGTTTCGTTGTGTAGCAGTCGATTACCCGGGCTTCGGCCTGTCCGAGCGGCCACCGGGCTACAGCTACACCATCGCCGAACACTCCGCTGTCGTCGGCGAGCTCGTCGACCATCTCGGACTCGACCGGTTCGTGATCATGGGCCAGGACTGGGGCGGGCCGATCGGTGCCGCGGTGGGCGCCGATCGCACCGACCGGGTTCGCGGGCTGGTGCTCGGCAACACCCTGTTGTGGCCGACGGAAACGTGGCCACAGAAGGTGTTCAGCCGGGTCATGGGCAGCGCGCCGATGCAGCGGCGGATCGTGCGTGACAACCTGCTCGTCGAGCGTTTTCTGCTCCGTGAGCTGCGGAACACGATCAGCGACGCCGAGGCCGATCACTATCGCGCGGTGCAGCCCTCGCCGGAAGCGAGGCACGGCATCGCCGCGATGCCCGGACAGATCCTGGCTGCCCGCCCTTTTCTCGAGCAGCTGGCCACCGACGTGCCCGCTCGACTCGCGACCACACCGACACTGCTGATCTGGGGCATGAAGGACATGGCTTTCCGCCCTGCGTCGTTCCTGCCACGGATGCGCGCCACGTTCACCGATCACCAGGTCGTCGAGTTGCCCGATGCCAGACACTTCATCCCCGAACACGAGCCCGGCAAGATCGCCGAAGCTATCGTCCAGCGTTTTCGCTAGCGCCGCCTGGACTGCGTGCCGGTTCCGGTCGTCGAGTCCGAGCGAATCTCTGGCTAATAAAGTGTGACCAGATTGTGAATCTCCCGCGAGTCGCCGCCTGGAACGGGCGATCGCACTGTAGCGTCGCCGCCGCTAGGCCAATTGTTACTGCGTGAAAGGAATTGTTCGACATGGCATTCGAAGTCACTGGGGCTATCGGCGATCACTACAACGAAGCCGGTGGCGCGTCCAGCCCGCTGGGTGAGCCGACCTCGGCAGAGCAGGACGCCCCCAACGGTGGCAAGTTCCAGGAATTCACCGGCGGAGTCATCTACTTCAAGCTCCCGACCGGAGCCAAGACCGTGTACGGCGCCATCCGACTGGCATGGGAAGCCGAAGGCGGCGCGGGCGGCCGACTGGGCTACCCGACCACCGACGAGCAGGACATCGACGGCGGCAAGATCAGCCAGTTCGAGAACGGCTCGATCAGCTACTCGATCGCCGACGATGCGGTGACGGTCAACGCGTAATCAGCGTTCCCTGACGATGGGCACCTATCCGAGCGGGTAGGTGCCCATCGTCGCGTCTGCGCTATCTCAGTGCGCGGCCGCGTCCCAGCTGCGTCCGGTGCCGACGGAGACGGTGAGCGGCACCGAGAGGTCGATCGCGGCTGACATCTGTTCGCGCGCAAGGGCTTCGAGCGTTTCGCGTTCGCCCTCGACCACCTCGAAGACGAGTTCGTCGTGGATCTGCAGGAGCATGCGCGAGCGCAGTCCGGCGTCGCGGATCGCGTTCTGCACGTTGATCATCGCGACCTTGATGATGTCGGCGGCGGTGCCCTGGATGGGGGCGTTGAGCGCCATGCGCTCGGCGGATTCGCGGCGCTGGCGGTTGCTGGAGTCCAGGTCGGGCAGGTAGCGGCGGCGACCGAACAGGGTTTGGGTGTAGCCGACCTTGCGGGCCTGATCGACGACGTCGGACAGGTAGTCGCGAATGCCGCCGAAGCGATCGAAGTAGACGTCCATCTGCTCTTTGGCCTCGGTCGTGCTGATCTTCAGCTGGGCGCTCAGGCCATAGGAACTGAGACCGTAGGCGAGGCCGTAGGACATGGCCTTGATCCGGCGGCGCAGCTCGGGGCTCACCTCCGCGATCGGGATATCGAAGGCCTTCGACGCGACGAAGGTGTGCAGGTCCTCGCCGGAATTGAACGCCTCGATCAGACCGGCGTCGCCGGACAGATGCGCCATGATGCGCATCTCGATCTGGCTGTAGTCGGCGGTCATGAGCTCGGCGAAGCCGGGGCCGACCACGAACGTGTCGCGGATCTGGCGGCCGGTGTCGGTGCGGATCGGGATGTTCTGCAGGTTCGGCTCGGTCGAGGACAGGCGACCGGTCGCGGCGATGGTCTGGTTGAACGTGGTGTGCACGCGGCCGTCGTCGGAGACCGACTTGAGCAGGCCGTCGACGGTCACCTTGAGCCGGGTCGCGTCGCGGTGGGCGAGCAGGTGTTCCAGGAACGCGTGGCCGGTCTTCTCGAACAGCGATTCCAGCGCGTCGGCATCGGTGGTGTAGCCGGTCTTGGTGCGCTTGGTCTTGGGCATGTCGAGCTCGTCGAACAGCACCACCTGCAGCTGCTTGGGCGAGCCGAGGTTGATCTGCTTGCCGATCACGTCGTAGGCGGAGTTGGCCGCCTCGGTGACCCGGTCGGCGAACTGCTGCTGGAGGTTTTCGAGCTGGGCGACGTCGACCGCGATGCCCGCTTCCTCGAGCTGACCGAGCACACCGAGCAGCGGCAGCTCCATCTCCGTGAGCAGCGGGGTCGATTCGATCGCCTCGAGTTCGGTATCCAGGGCCACGGCCAGGTCGGCGACCGCGCGGGCGCGCAGCATCTCCTCGCGCGCGATATCGGCGGCGACGGTGTCCTCGTCGTCGAGCAGGGAGAGCTGGCCGGTGTCGCCGGTCTCGACGCGCAGTTCGCGCTTGAGATAGCGCAGGGACAGGTCGTCGAGGTTGAAGCTGCGCTGGCCGGGGCGCACCAGGTAGGCCGACAGGGCGGTGTCGGTGGTGAGACCGCCCAGGGTGAAGCCGCGCCCGCGCAGGGCGTGACCGGCTGACTTGGCCTCGTGCAGGGCCTTGAGTACCTCGGGGTCTGCCAGCCACGTCGCCAGGGCCGTCTCGTCCTCGGGGGTGAGCACGGTCAGATCGATGTAGCCACCCTCGCCGTCGGCGGCGGCGATGGCGAGGGCCCGCGCGTCACCGTGCACCGGCGTGCCGGTCCCGACGATCGAAAGGCCGTGGCGCACACCGGCTTTCGCATGCTCGGCCAGCCAGTCGGCGACCGCGCCCTGATCGAGGGCGCCACCGCTGATCTCGAAACCCGATTCGGCTTCCGGCTCGGGGGAACCGAGGGTGTCGAAGAGCCGGTCGCGCAGGACCCGGAACTCGAGGTCGTCGAAGAGCTGGTGGATCTTGTCGCGGTCCCACGGAGCCTTGGCCAGCTGATCGGGGCTGTAGGGCAGCGGCACCTCACGCACCATCTCGGTGAGCTGGCGGTTGAGCACCACGCTGGACAGGTTCGCGCGCAGCGACTCGCCGACCTTGCCCTTCACCTGATCGACCCGGTCGACCAGGGTGGCGAGGTCACCGTATTCGCGGATCCACTTGGCGGCGGTCTTCTCCCCCACCCCGGGAATGCCGGGCAGGTTGTCGCTCGGGTCGCCGCGCAGCGCCGCGTAGTCGGGGTACTGGGCGGGCGTGAGTCCGTACTTGGTCTCCACCTCGGCCGGGGTGAAGCGGGTCAGATCCGAGACGCCCTTCTTCGGGTAGAGCACGGTGACGTCGTCGTTGACCAGCTGGATCGCGTCGCGGTCGCCGGTGACGATGAGAACCCGGTAGCCCTGGGTCATCGCCTGGGTGGTGAGGGTGGCGATCACGTCGTCGGCCTCGTAGCCGTCGATGGCCATCACCGGAATGCCCATCGCGCCGAGCACGTCCTTGGTGAGTTCGACCTGCCCACGGAATTCGTCGGGGGTGGCGCTGCGATTGGCCTTGTACTCGGGGTACGCCTCGCTGCGGAAAGTCTTGCGCGACACGTCGAACGCCGCGGCGACGTGGCTCGGCTTCTCGTCGCGCAGCAGATTGATCAGCATCGAGGTGAATCCGTACACCGCGTTGGTGGTCTGACCCGTCACCGTCTTGAAGTTCTCCGCCGGTAGCGCGAAGAACGCGCGATAGGCGATCGAATGCCCGTCCAGGAGCAGCAGCGTAGGCCGCTCGCCATCGGGGGCAGTGGTCGTTGTCGATGCCTGCGCAGTCGTCGGTGAACTCACGCGCATGAGTCTAGGCACCCCCACCGACAGAACCGGCCCCGCATCGCCCGAGAGCGATGCGGGGCCGGACACTCGCCGGATCCCGGGTCAGTCGACGCCGAGGTACGCCGACTTCACCGCGGAGTCGGTCAACAACGCCGCACCCGGGCCGGACTTGGTGACCTCACCGGTTTCCAGGATGTAGGCGCGATCGCTGCGGGTCAGAGCCTGTTGGGCGTTCTGTTCCACGAGCAACACGGTGGTGCCCTGGCGGTTGATCTCGCTGATGATCCGGAAGATCTGCTGGATCACCATGGGAGCCAGACCCATCGAGGGCTCGTCGAGCAGCAGCAGCTTGGGCCGAGCCATGAGGGCGCGCCCGATCGCGAGCATCTGCTGTTCACCGCCCGACATCGTGCCGCCGACCTGCTTGCGCCGTTCGGCCAAGCGGGGAAACAGCTCGAAGACCCAGTCGAGGGTCTGCTGGTACTCGGTCTTCTTCTCGAAAGGTCTGCCGTAGCAGCCCATATCGAGGTTCTCCGCGACCGTCATGCCGGGAAACACACCGCGACCTTCGGGCGCCTGGATCAGACCCTCGACCACCCGATCGTGGGCCTTCATCGTGGTGATGTCTCTGCCCTGGAACAGGATTCGACCCGACGTGAGCGGCAACAGACCGGACAGTGCCCGCATGGTGGTGGTCTTGCCCGCGCCGTTGGCACCGAGCAGGGTCACCAGTTCACCCTGGGCGACCGAGAGCGAAATGCCGTGCAGCGCTTCGATCCGGCCGTAGTTCACGACCATGTCCTGCACCTCGAGCAGCGGCGCCGCCGACTCGACAACGGCTTGCGGCTCATCCTTGCGCTCGTGCACCGCCACGGTGTCCGCCACCGTCGGCGAGGTCACCCCCTCCGCAGCGGCTGCCACGGATCCCTCGCGCACCTCTTCGACGGTGTCCGCGTCGGGAACGCCGAGGTAGGCCGCGATCACCGCCGGGTCCTCGCGCACCTCGGTGGGCAGGCCGTCGGCGATCTTGCGCCCGAACTCCAGTACCACGATCCGGTCGGTCACGCCCATCACCAGGCGCATGTCGTGCTCGATGAGCAGCACGGTGTAGCCGTCGTCGCGGATCTTGCGGATCAGATCCATCAGCGCCGACTTCTCGCTGGGGTTGAAGCCGGCAGCAGGCTCGTCGAGGCACAGCAGCTTGGGCTCGGTGGCCAGCGCCCGCGCGATCTCGAGCCTGCGCTGGTCACCGTAGGACAGGTTGCGGGCCTTCTCCACCGCGCGCGGTGCGATACCGACGAACTCGAGCAACGCCATGCCGCGTTCGATGGCATCACGTTCCTCGCGCTTGAACTTGCGCGTACGGAACACCGCGCCGGGCACCGACGTGGTGTGGCGAGCGTCGGTGCCGACGACGACGTTCTCGAGCGCCGTCATCTCGCCGAACAACCGCACGTTCTGGAACGTGCGCGCGATACCCATCCGGGTGATCTCGTTGCGCTTGGTCTTGGCCAGTGGCTGACCGTCGAAGTGCACGCTGCCCGACGCGGGCTTGTAGACACCGGTGATCGCGTTGAAGCAGGTGGTCTTGCCCGCGCCATTGGGGCCGATCAGGCCGAGGATCTCGCCGCGGCGGATCTCGAAACTGACCCCGTCGAGCGCGGTCAGACCACCGAATTTGACGGTCAGACCATCGGTACGCAGCAGTGGTTCGCCGACGGCGGTCTCGATCGCGCGATGCGGCGCGACCACCTCGGCGACCGTCTCGGCGTCGGCGAGTTCGGGCATCACCGCGGTGACGTCGACCTCGCCCGCGGGCTCCACCTCGGGCGGCGGCCGGTAGCCGGCCTTCATGTCTTCGTTGTCGTACAGCGCGTCTCCCGCGCCCGGCCCCGTCATTGCCCTGCTCCGATCGATTCGGCCGCCGGCTCGCGCACTGGTTTGCGCGTCACGGCCTGGTACACCTGTCTGCCGTAGGCGAGCAGCTTCTGCCGCACCGGGAACAAACCCTGTGGCCGCAGAATCATCATCACCACGAGCGCGATGCCGAAGTAGAGGTACTTCAGGTCACCGAGGTTCTGTGCGCCGCCCGGACGGAACAGCAACACGCTGCCGAACAGCAACAAACCGAGGATCACCCCGACGATCGTCACTCCGATCACCACCCGCCGGACCCACGCGGGCAGCCAATCCTTCTTCCACCGCCACAGCAGCCACAGCCCGATCAGCAGCGCGACATCGAGGCCGAGCATCAGATAACCGGTCGACTCGCTCGACACCAACTGCACCGACTGCAACCGCATCGGCAGGTAGGCGATGAGGAACGCGCCGACGATCACGCCGAGTTTGTTGCCCGAACCACCGAGCACCACCGCGCACAGGAACAGCATCGACAAGATGATGTCGAACTGTTTGGGGTTGACGTAGGTGACCTGACCGGCGTACATCGCGCCGGACAGTCCGCCGACCGAGGCTCCGATCACGAACGCCCACAGCTTGAACTTGAAGGTCGGCACGCCCATGATCTCGGCGGCGTCCTCGTCTTCGCGGATGGCGACCCAGGAGCGGCCGACCCGGCTGCGTTCGAGGTTGCCGATGATCAGCAGCACCACGATCACGAAGGCCATGCCGAGCCAGAACCACCAGGTGCCGTTGCTCGCCCGCTGGAAGGGATTCCAGCTGCTGGTGTCGCCGAGGTTGCCCGGAGAGAAGAAGCCGCCGGGGTGCGCCTCAGATTCGCCGACCGCGGGGTACGCGATCTTGGAAAGCCCGAGGCTGCCGTTGGTCAGCTCGCCCAGGTTGTCGGCCATCAGTCGGACGATCTCACCGAAGCCCAGCGTCACGATCGCGAGGTAGTCACCGCGCAGGCGCAGCGTCGGCGCGCCGAGGATCAGGCCGGCCAGCGCGGTCAGCGCGATCGCGATCGGCAGGCAGGCCACCCACGCCCAGCCGGGTTCCAGCCAGCCGCCGTCGGTCTGGTTCCACGGACTGTTCGGACTGGTGAGCAGGCCGACCGTATAGGCGCCGACGGCGTAGAAGCCGACGTAACCGAGGTCGAGCAGACCTGTCTGGCCGACCACCACGTTCAGGCCGATGGCGATCAGCGCGTACATGGCGAACTGCGCCATCACACCGCCGAAGCTCACGCCCGGAGTGTCGAGCAGCGGGGGCGGGAACAGCGGCATCAGCGCCAGCAAGGCGATGATCGGCACACCGACGGCCCACTGGGCCGGGCGTGAGAGCCCGTCCCACCAGACCCGGATCGCGTCACCGATGCCACGTCGATCCTGGTGCGCGACAGGCGCTTTCGGGGTTTTCGTCATGTCGGTCATGCGCGTGCCCTCCCCAGGCTCTCGCCGAGGATGCCGGTCGGCCGGAACATCAGCACGGTGACCAGCAGGACGAATGCCACCACGTCACGCCATTCGGTACCGAACAGGATCTGTCCGTACTGCTCGGCGACGCCGAGGATCAACCCGCCGAGCAGCGCGCCACGCAGGTTGCCGATGCCACCGAGCACCGCGGCGCTGAACGCCTTGATACCGAGGATGAAGCCGCCGGAGAAGATGATGCCGGTGGGGATGTAGAGCGTGTACAACATCGCGGCGGCGCCTGCCAGCAGCCCGCCGATGAGGAAGGTCAACACGATGACCCGCTCACGCGAGACGCCCATCAGCGTGGCGGTGTCGGGGTCTTGGGCCACCGCGCGGATGGCGCGACCGAATTTGGTTCTGTTGATGACGATCTCGGTGGTGACCGCGAGCACGATGGCTGCGGCGAAGATCACCAGCGCCACATTGGTGACCGGCGCGCCGAGGAAGGTGAACTGCACCTTCGGCTCCACGAGCCGGATACCGGTCTGGGCGTTGGACCCGCCGAGACCGGGCTTGATCTTGGGCAGGATGTAGTGGACGAACTCCTGGATCACGAACGACATACCGATCGCGGTGATCAGGAAGGCCAGCGGTTTCGCACCCCGCCTGCGCAGCGGCCGGTAGGCGACCCGTTCGAGCCCCACCGCCGCGATGCCGGAGACGAGCATGCCGAACAGCATCGCCAAGCCCAGATACAGAACCGTCAGCCCGACACCCTGGGAATACACGTTGCCGCTCGGCGCGAAGCCGAGCAGTTCCAGTCCCACATAGGTGCCGAACATGCCGAGCATGAAGATCTCGGAGTGGGCGAAGTTGATCAATCGCAGCACGCCGTAGACCAGCGTGTAGCCGACAGCGACCAGAGCGTAGATCGAGCCGTAGGTGAGGCCGTCCACGGTCAATCGCCAGAACTGGTCGATCACCCCGGAGACGTTGAAATCGATGGACCCCTCGGCTAACAGGGATACACCGAGCGAAGCCGCTGATGTCATGGTTACTCTCGCGTCAGGCGAGCGGTGCGCGTGGCATCAGAGCCACGCGCACCGCTGCACACATCGTCTGAACTACTTGACCTGGTACATCCAGATCTGGATGTTGGCCAACTCGCCGGTCTCGCCCCACTTGTACTGGCGGGCGACACCGGTGCCGTTGTAGTTACGGACGTAGTCGACGAGCTCGGCGCGGGTGACCTTGCCGGAATCGATTCCCTTGAGCAGGATCGTGGTCAGGTCGTAGCCCTCGACGGAGTAGACGCCGGGCGCCTGGCCGTTGAGCGCCTTGTAGTCGGCGGCGAACTTCTCCGGCGCGGGGCTGCACGGGCACGACAGCAGCGCGTCCTTGGACGAGGAACCGGCCTGACGGACGAACTCGGGATCGTTGGTGCCGTCGGCGGAAACGAAGGCCGCGGTCACGCCACCGGAACGCAGCTGCTGCACGAACGGTGCCGCCTCGGCGTAGTAACCGGCGTAGAAGATGGCGTCGGGCTTGGCCGCGGACAGCTTCGAGACCGCTGCCGAGAAGTCCTTGTCACCTTCCTTGACGCTCGTCCCGCAGGACGCGTCGGCCGCGGGACCCGCGGCGGTGATGAAGGCCTTCGCCAGACCGGCACCGTAATCGGTGTTGTCCTGCACGACGCAGATCTTCTTGAAGCCCTTCTCGCCGGTCAGGTAGTTGGCCACGGCCGGACCCTGCGAGTCGTCGTTGCCGAGGCCGCGGAAGAAGGTCTTCCACCCGTTCTGGGTGAGCGTGGGGTTGGTGGCCGACGCCGTCAGCGTGGGCATGCCTGCCTCGCTGAGGATCTGGCCGGTCGCCTTGGTCTCACCCGAGAAGGTCGGGCCGACCAGCGCCACGATGTTCGGGTCGGCGACGATCGTCGGGACCACCTGGCTGGCGATCTGCGGCTTGCCTTCGGTGTCGAACTGCTTCACCGAGACCTGACAGTCCGGGTTGGCCTTGTTGTGCTGGTCGAGCGCGAGCTTCACGCCCATGATGATGTTGATGCCGAGGGCGGCGTTGCCGCCGGTCAGCGGGCCCGCCATGCCGAGGGTCAGCGGCGCGCACTTGGCCTTGCCGTCGCCTGCGGGATCCGCGGCCGCACCGGCGTCGGTTGTCGCGACGGCCTTACCCTGGGTATCGAGCTGAACGACCGACTGGATGGAGAGATCGGTATTGCCGCCACCGCCGCCATCGGACGACTTGTCACTGCATCCGGACAACACCAACGACGCGGCAGCTCCGATAACCAGAACTCCTCGCGTCGACCGACTGCGCCATGTCGAACTGAGCACGTCTCACCTCTATGTCCTGTGCTCCCCGGGTTCACCGAGGGGGCCGACCACGTTCAGCCCGCAGAGAACATATCGCCGCTTTGTTAGATCCGCATCACATTCGCATCATGTCGGACGCCTCTTGTCCAGCAATAGTTCACATTATTGTTTCGCTTGCGTAAACATTTCCTGCTTTCGGCCCGCGAGGCAGCGAGAGCCGAACCGTGTTACTGCGGGGTGAGGTTCTCCAGCACGACTTCGGCGACCGCCTTCATGGTCGTGCGGCGATCCATCGCGGTGCGCTGAATCCATTTGAACGCCTGCGGTTCCGACAGCCCCTGGGTCTGCATGAGTACGCCCTTGGCCCGCTCCACCAGTTTGCGCGTCTCCAAACGGTCCGACAGATTCGCTACTTCTGTTTCCAGCGCGGTGATTTCGTGAAAACGACTGGCCGCGAGTTCGATCGCGGGGACCAGATCGGATTTGGTGAACGGCTTGACGAGATAGGCCATCGCACCGGCGTCCCGTGCGCGCTCGACCAGATCGCGCTGACTGAACGCGGTCAGAATCACCACGGGCGCAACACGTTTCGACGCGATCTCGGCGGCGGCATCGATGCCGTCACGGCGCGGCATCTTCACGTCCATGATGACCAGATCGGGGCGCAGCTCCTCGGCGAGCTCGACGGCCTGCTGTCCGTCGCCCGCTTCACCGACGACGTCGTAGCCCTCTTCCTTGAGCATCTCGACGAGGTCCATCCGGATCAAGGCCTCATCCTCGGCGACGACGACCCGCTTGGGCGCGGCCTCACGCGTGGCGTCGGCTGCATTCGTGCTCATAGGTTCGACCCCTCTGGATTCTGATGCCTGTCGATCACACCACGACTGGCGTTGTAAAGAGTACCTTTTGCTTCCGCGCAGAGAATGCGCCTGCGATGAGATCGCGCACACCCTGCGCCGGATACTCCCCCGCGGAGCGCGGCTACTTGCGCCGCGCTTCCGCCGTGGTGCCGAGTGTGGGACTCGAACCCACACGTCCTTCCGGACAACGGTTTTTGAGACCGTCGCGTCTGCCAGTTCCGCCAACCCGGCGCACCGCGGTCACTATAGCGTCTCGGCGCGCCGGGAAGCCAACCGCCGGTCGAACCGGATGTCGGCCTGCCACGTAGTACCTCTCGAGGGCACCACGGAAGGGGCTGCGATCATGCGCGTACACAGAACTACGGTCGACCTCGACGCCTACCCCGACCTGGTGATGATCCTGCTCGGCATGCGCGTGCGCACCCCGCGCGGCGTGCTGCGGCTGCTCGGGGTCGGCCCGAAGTTGTATCGCTCACACACCGACCGGCCCGACGGATTACTCCGGCACGAAGACATCGTGTGGTCGATGTTTCCGCCCCACTGGGGCGCCAGGCAGTACTGGCGCGATCTGGATTCGCTCGAGCGCTGGACGCGATCGGAGCCGCACCGGCAGTGGTGGCGAGAATTCCTCCGCGATTCCGGCGGCACCGGCTTCTGGCACGAGGCCTACTTCCGCCGCGGTGGGATCGACGCGGTCTAAGACGACATGTCGACCACGACCGGACTGGCGGCGTTCGCGCCGGTCGTGCCCGCGCGTGGCCCGATGTTCTCCACCAGGGGCCGTGTGCACGGCACCCCACCGGCGGTGCCGCCGGTTATTACCGAATCGAATTATTATGATCGGAAAGAGTGACGACCGACACATATCACCGCAAGGTTTCCCATCCCTATCTCGCGGGTATCACGGTCACACACAACGGATTTGCGCATTGTGAATGATGTACGGCATTCAACCGAAAGGTGAATAGGTAGTACCACGCTTGTGATGGTTACAATTCCGGCCTACTCCGTGACAATCGACCCGATTACGGTGTCGGTATGCACGTGCTCTTCGTCTGCAACTCCAACGTCTGCCGGTCGGTGATCGCCGAACGGCTCACCCTGGCGTTCGCGACAGAGCACCGACTACCCGGCCTCACCGCGGAAAGCGCGGGCACCCGCGCCCTGGTCGGCTTTCCGCCCGAGCCGATGGCCGTGGAAACCATCCAGGGCCTCGGTGGCGACACCTCCGGGTTCAAGGCCAGAAAGCTCCGGCCCGAGATGGTCGATCGCGCCGATCTGGTGCTGACGATGACCGATTCTTTACGCGACCAGGTCGGCGAACTGGCTTTCGGCGCCGCGCCGCGCACCTTCACCCTCGCCGAGGCGTATCGCATCGCCAAGGTCACCGGCGCGAAATCCATTGCCGCACTGCATCATGCGCGCAACAACCTGGCCTATGTCGGTCGGGAGAACATCGCCGATCCGATCGGCCTCTCGCCGGAAGCCTTCCTCGAGGTCGGCGACCGCATCGCCGAAATGCTGTTCCCCGTACTGGGAGCGCTCGCCCCGCACGAACAGACGAAACTCTCCGGCGACGGCGATCGTCCCGGCCTGGTGATAGCACCCGGCGGGCCGGCCGGGCCCCTGTCGGCCTTCCTCGCCGCGCAGCGCGGGCGCTGAGTCCCCGCTAGGGCTGTTCGCCACGGCGCGCAGGGATTAGACTTCGGCGCGGACGTGGGTGGTTACCCCTTGCAGGTTCGACACACGACGGGACTACAGACTTGCCGAAACGCATTTCGGATGTTTCGCTCCATGTGTATGTGACGCCGGAGATCCTCGACCGCATCGTCGCCAGTGTTCGGACGGTCCTCGACGACCACGTGCACGACCGCGATGTCTATGCCTGGCGGTTCACCATGCCTGTCGACGCGAGCGATCCGATTCATCGCGATCTCGAATCACAGTGGCGCGGAAGCTGTCCCGGCAGCGAGCCGAGCGCGGAGAGCACCTACGAGATCGCGCTGAGCCTGGTCGGTGACCCGGCCGATCTCACCGACACCGACATCGCCGACCTCGAGCGCGGGCTGGCACTGGCCGTGTACGGCGTGCCCTTCACCTTGCGCGCGCATCAGCGCACCGACCTCGTCGCACCGGAACTCGACCACGAACTGCGTTGAGCCGTCCGGCCGCGTGAGCCTTCAGCGGGGCACCACCGCGGCGCTCAGCGGGCCGGGTAGTGCCGGATGACGCCTTCCTGCACGGTGGTGGCGATCAATTCGCCTGTGCGCGAATAGAACCGGCCCGTCGCCAAACCGCGCGAACCCGCCGCGACCGGCGACTCGGTGGCGTAGAGAACCCACTCGTCGAAACGGAACGGGCGATGGAACCAGATCGAATGGTTCACCGTCGCCGCGAGAATTCGGTCCAGCCCCCACGACAAACCGTGCGTGGTGATGATCGAATCGAGCACGGTGGTGTCGGAGGAATAACCCAGCGCGGCGGTGTGCAGCAGCGGATCGGCGGGCAACGTGCCGTCGGTACGCATCCAGACGCGGTTGTGATTGAGCTTCTCGCCGGTGCCCTTGAGGATCCACGCCGGATCATTGGTGTAGCGCATGTCGATCGGGTGCGGCGCCTTGATGAACATCTCCAGCTTGTCCTCGAAGCCGGCGAAGCTCTCCTCCACCCGGGGCAGGGTTTCGGGATCGGGCACGTCGGGACCCTCGTGGGAGTGCTCGAGGCCCTTGCCGAAGTCCTGGAACGCGGCCAGCATGACGAACAGTTCCTGGCCGTCCTGGCTGGCCGTCACCGTCCGGTTGGCCAGCGCGCGGCCGTCACGGTGACGCTGCACGTGGTACTCGATCGGCTTCTTCACATCGCCGCCGCGCACGAAATGCGCGTTGATCGCGTGCAGCGGCCGGTCCCCCGCCGTACGACCGGCCGCGACGATCGCCTGCGAGACCAACTGCCCGCCGAAGGTGCGGCTCCACACCTTCTCCGGGTGCTTGCCGAGGAAGGTGTCCTCGCCGATCAACTCGAGGTCGAGCAGGTCGAGCAACACCCGCAGATCGGGTGTCGGCTCGCCCTGGGTGGTCTCGAGTTCGATCGAACTGTTCACTACTAGTGGTCCTCTTCGCCGATGCGGTGCACGTGGATCAGGTTGGTGGAACCGACGGTACCCGGAGGGGAACCGGCGACGATGACCACCAGGTCACCCTTGCGATAACGCTCCAGCGACAGTAGCGCCTGATCCACCTGGTGGATCATCGCGTCGGTGGTGTCCACCATCGGCACGATGAACGTCTCGGTGCCCCAGCTCAGCGTGAGCTGGCTGCGCACCTCCGGCATCGGGGTGAACGCCAGCAGCGGCAGCGGGGTGTGCAGACGCGCAAGGCGGCGCACGGTGTCACCGGACTGGGTGAACGCGACAAGGGCCTTGGCGTTGAGCCGCTCGCCGATATCGCGGGCGGCGTAGGAGATCACGCCGCGCTTGGTGCGCGGCACGTGGGTCAGCGGTGGTACCCGCGAGGTTTCGGTCTCGACCGCGGTGACGATGCGGGCCATGGTGCGCACCGCGTCGATCGGCCATGCGCCGACCGAGGTCTCCCCCGACAGCATCACCGCGTCGGCGCCGTCGAGCACTGCGTTGGCGACATCGGAGGCTTCCGCGCGGGTGGGGCGCGAGTTCTCGATCATCGACTCGAGCATCTGGGTGGCGACGATGACCGGCTTGGCGTTCTCGCGCGCCATCTGGATCGCGCGCTTCTGCACCAGCGGCACCTGCTCGAGCGGCAGCTCCACACCGAGGTCACCGCGGGCGACCATCACCGCGTCGAAGGCCAGCACGATCGCCTCGAGGTTCTCGATCGCCTCCGGCTTCTCCAGCTTGGCGATCACCGGGACCCGACGGCCCACGCGGTCCATGATGTCGTGCACGAGTTCGATGTCGGACGGCGAGCGCACGAACGACAGTGCGATGAAGTCGACGCCCAGTTCCAGGGCGAATTCCAGGTCGGCGATGTCCTTTTCGGACAGGGCGGGCACCGACACGTTCATGCCGGGCAGCGACAAGCCCTTGTTGTTGCTGACAGGGCCGCCCTCGGTCACCCGGCAGACGACGTCGTTGCCCTCGACGGATTCCACCGTGAGGCCGACCTTGCCGTCGTCGACGAGCAGTCGGTCACCGGCCTTGGCGTCCTGGGCGAGCTCTTTATAGGTGGTCGAGACACGGTCGTGGGTGCCGTCGACCTCGTCGACGGTGATCCGCACCTGCTCGCCGTTGGCCCACACGGTCTTGCCGTCGGCGAAGCGGCCGAGGCGGATCTTGGGGCCTTGGAGATCGGCGAGGATGCCGACCGCGCGGCCGGTCTCGTCGGAGGCCGCGCGAACCATCTTGTAGTTGTCGGCGTGGTCGGCGTGGTCGCCGTGGCTGAAGTTCAGCCGGGCCACATCCATGCCGCTTTCGACGAGCTCACGAATACGATCCTGGGTGGCAGTGGCCGGGCCCAAGGTGCACACAATCTTCGTCCGTCGCATCACGGCCCCTAGCCTAGTGCTTGTCCGCCGCTCCGCGAATTTTGCCGGTCGGGGGGTTGTCATCCCCTATCGACCGGACCGGCGGTTATCGACGGAATGGGGCCGAGCGTTCCCGACGAATTACCCATGTGTTCACGAAATCATGTGTCACCGAACTGCCACGTGTCTGGAAAGCCTTGTCTCCAGACGGGTTTGGCCGAAGCCGAGAATCAGGCAGATGACCCAGTAATAGAGTGCGGCGACGCCGTAGAGGGCGAAGAAGTCGAAGGTGGGCGCGGCGGCCAGCTGAGCGGTGCGCAGCAGCTCGGTGACCAGGATGGTCGAAGCCAGAGAAGTATCCTTGACCAGCGAGATCAGCGTGTTCGACAGCGGGGGTACCGCGATCCGCGCGGCCTGCGGGAACACGATGTCCCAGAGCGTCTGGACATAGCTCATGCCCAGCGATTGCGCGGCCTCCCACTGCCCGTGCGCCACGCTCATGATCGACGAGCGCACCACCTCCGCCGCGTACCCACCGACATTGAGGCTGAACGCGATCACCGCTGCCGGGAAGGGATCGATGACGATCCCGAACTGCGGCAGCGCGTAGAACACGATGAACAACTGCACCAGCAACGGGGTGCCGCGGATGATCGAGATGTAGAAGCGGGCGGGCACCGACAGCACCCGCCGGGTCGACATCCGCGCGAGCGCGACACCCACCGCGATGGCGAGGCCGATGACGAAGCTGATGGCCGTGAGCGGCAACGTCATCGTCACCGTGGCCTTCAGCATCGGCACCAGGTTGTGCCGGATCAGCTCCCAGGTAGCCGGATCCATCCGCTATTTGCTGACGTCGGTGCCGAAGTACTTCTCCGACAGCCGAGCCAGGGTGCCGTCGGCACGCAGCTCCGCGAGCGCCTTGTCGACGTCGGTGATCAACGCGGTGTCGTCCTTGCGCGCGGCGAAGGCCTGCTTGCTGGTCTCGCCGGTCTGGGCCGCGATCTTGATGCCGGTGTCACCGGTCTTCTTGGTGTACTCGCCCACGGCGAGGGTGTCGTTGACGGTGGCGTCGACCCGACCGGCCTTCAGCAGCTGTACCGCCTGCACGAACCCTTCCACCGCTTCGACTTTCGCGCCCGCACCCGAGGCGACCTTGCTCCAGTTGCTGGTGGCCGACTGCGCGGTGGTCTTACCCGCCAGGCTCGCCAGCGAGGTGATGGTGGTGTTGTCGGACTTGGTGACGATCACGCCCTCGGAGGTCGTGTACGGCTGCGACAGCGCGTACTTTGCCGTGCGCTCGGGGTTCACGGTGACCTGGTTGGCGACCAGATCGAAACGCTTGGACTCGAGACCGGCGAAGATCGAGTCCCACGGGGTCTGCACGAATTCCACCTGCTTGCCGAGCTTCTCGCCGACCGCACGGGCGACCTCGACGTCGTAACCGGTGAGCGTGCCGCCCTCCTGGTAGCTGAACGGCGCGTAGGTGCCTTCGGTGCCGACCTTCAGCACATTCGGGTCCGAGGCGGACGAGCAGGCCGACAGGCCCGTCGCGGCGACGACAGCGAGTACGGCGGCGGCAATGAATTTGCGCACGGGACATCCCTTTCTCCGCTGCGCGTATGGGGGCACGCGCAGGCCCAGCGACGCTACGGCGCCGCCACAGACCGACACAGAGTATCGCTCACCGTGATCGCAATACCGGTGGGGAAACGCGAAAACGGGCGCTCCGCGTGAGCAGAGCACCCGTCTACATCCCCGTGTGGGCGAGCAATCACTCGCGCAGCGGGCGACCCTGCGCATCGGGCACCTTGCCGGTGAGCATCATGATGCCGTCGATCAGCGGCCAGATGGCGCCGAGGCCACAGGTCAGCCAGGTGACCGCGATCTGGGCGATGCCGAGGCCGGTGTAGCCGAGGTAGAAGCGGCCGACACCGAAGCTGCCGAGGAAGATCTGCAGCAGACCGGCCATCAGCTTCTGCTTGTCCGAGAAGGGCACGCCGTACATGTCCCGGCCGTAGGGCGCTTCCGGATCGTTCGGGTTGTAGCCCTGCGGCATGGTCCCGTACGGCGCGGCACCGTAACCCGGCTGCGGCTGCTGGGCGTACGGGTCGGCGGGCTGACCGTACTGCGGCTGCGGCGCACCGTACTGCGGCTGGCCGTAGCCGGGCTGCGGCTGCTGGGCGTACGGATCGGAAGGCTGACCGTAGGCCGGCTGACCGTACTGCGGCTGCGAGCCGCTGTCCTGCGGCTTGCTCAGGTCAGGACCGTACTGGGGATTGGGGTTATAGGGGTCGGTCACTCATGTCCTCCATCATTCGTGCGGGTACCCATCGTGGCCCCCGGCCAGTGGCGATCAACCGAACGACGGTGCGCCCGCGACGATCACGCCGACATTGTTGCCGGTACTGCCCTGTGTTGTCTTGTCGGGTGCCACCGATCGGCGCTCGCCATACATTCGGAATATCGCAGCGGGCGTCCGCAATGTTGCCGGACGCCCGCTGAGTCCACGAAAACTGTCGTGGATCAGGACTTCTTCGCACCTGATTTCGTCGACTCCGCGGAGTCGTCGGTCGCGGACGGGGAGTCCTCGCCTACTGTCTCCGCCGCGGCCTTCTCGTCGGCCGCATCGTCCGAATCCTGTTTCACCGCAGCGGAATCCGACTTCTTCGTGACATCGACGGCCGCGGTCTCGGCGTCCGTCGCCACCACGGTGTCGTCGGCCGCACCGGCCGCCCGCAACGCGGCGAACTGCCACGGCCACGGGCGCGGCTCAGCGTCGGGCTGCAACTGCGCCGGTGTCTCGCGGCCCTTGGTCGCCAACGCGAAGTAGGCCATGGCGCCGAGGAAGACGAGCGCGGAGGTGAACGAGTTGATCCTGATGCCGAGAATGTGGGTGGCTTCGTCGCTGCGCAGCAGTTCGACGAAGAACCGGCCGAAGCTGTAGCCCGCGACATAGAGCGCGAACAGTCGACCGTGGCCGATCTTGTAGCGCTTGTCGAGCAGCACCAGCGCGACGACGACCAGCACATTCCAGACGAGCTCGTAGAGGAACGTCGGCTGCACGACCTCGAGCACTCGCCCGGTCGACACCCCGTTCATCATGTCGCGCGCGCCGGTCTCCGGGTCGAACCGCTCGTAGATCTCCAGACCCCACGGGACCTCGGTGGCGCGTCCGTAGAGCTCCTGATTGAAGTAGTTGCCGAGTCGGCCGATCGCCTGCGCCAGCAGCACCGCGGGCGCGACCGAGTCGCCGAGCGCGGGCAGCGGGATCTTGTACATCCGGCAGCCGATCCAGGCGCCGATGGCGCCGAAGAACACCGCACCCCAGATGCCGAGGCCGCCCTGCCAGATATAGAGCGCCTCGACGGGATGCTTGCCCTCGCCGAAGTACTTCTGCCAGTCGGTGGCCACGTGATAGATCCGGCCGCCGACCAGGCCGAACGGCACCGCGAACATCGCGACATCGAGCACGGCGCCCGGCTGACCACCGCGCTCGCGCCACCGGCGTTCACCCCACCAGATGGCGACGACGATGCCGAGAATGATGAACAGTGCGTACGCCCGGAGCGGGAAGGGTCCGAGTTGCCAGACCCCCTGGGGCGGACTCGGAATGTAGGCCAGGACTGAGTTCACCCGGCCCACGTTAGTGGAGAGGCTTACGGGCGTGTTGCCGCGACCCGGACGGCGGACGACGGGCCGGTGACGAGCGATGGGCCCGGCCGCTGATCGGCGGCCGGGCCCATCGCTCGAACTTCTAGGATCGAACGGTCGCCGAACGCACGCCCTCGGCCAGTTCGGCCGTCAGCGCGCGGACCGCGTCGAGGCCTTCGGAGACGGCCGAGACCAGCGCCGAACCGACGATGACGCCGTCGGCGTACGCGGCGATCTCGGCGGCCTGCGCACCCGAACGCACGCCGAGGCCGACGCCGATCGGGATGTCGGAGTGCGCGCGGATGCGCGAGCACAGCGCGGGTGCGGCCGAGGAGACCGCGTCGCGCGCACCGGTCACACCCATGGTCGAGGCCGCGTAGATGAAGCCACGCGAGGCCTCGAGGGTCTTGACCAGACGCTCTTCGGTCGAGGACGGAGCGACCAGGAAGATGCGATCCAGGTTGTGGGTGGCCGAGGCGACGAACCAGTCGTCGGCCTCGTCGGGAATCAGGTTCGGGGTGATCATCCCGGCGCCACCGGCCGCGGCCAGGTCGCGGGCGAAGGTGTCGACGCCGTAACTGAGCACCGGGTTCCAGTAGCTCATCACCACGGCCTGACCACCGGCGTCGGCGATCGCCTCGACGACGGAGAACACGTCGCGCACGCGCACCCCACTGCGCAGCGCCTGCTCGGCGGCGGCCTGGATGACCGGACCGTCCATCACCGGATCGGAGTAGGCGACGCCCACTTCGACGATGTCGCAACCGGCTTCGACCAGGGCGCGGCAGGCGGCGATGGATCCGGCGAGGTCGGGAAAGCCCGCGGGCAGGTAGCCGATCAGGGCGGCCCGACCTTCGCTACGTGCGGCAGCGAAGGTGTTCGCGAGACGGGACTGCTGACTCACTGTTTGTTCTCCTCGGCGGCCTCGTCATCGAACAGGCCGAACCAGCGGCCCGCGGTGTCCATGTCCTTGTCGCCACGGCCGGACAGGTTGACCAGGATGACCGCGCCCTCGCCGAGCTCGGAGCCCAGCTTCAGCGCGCCCGCTACCGCGTGCGCGGACTCGATCGCCGGGATGATGCCCTCGGTGCGCGAGAGCAGCAGCAGCGCGTCCATCGCCTCGGTGTCGGTGATCGGCCGGTACTCGGCGCGGCCGATGTCCTTGAGGTGGGCGTGCTCGGGGCCGACGCCCGGGTAGTCGAGACCGGCCGAGATCGAATGCGATTCGATGGTCTGGCCGTCCTCGTCCTGCAGCAGGTACGAGTACGCCCCCTGGAACGCGCCAGGGGTGCCACCGGTGAAGGTGGCCGCGTGGCGTCCGGTCTCGACGCCGTCACCGGCCGCTTCGAAACCGACGAGGCGCACGCCCGCGTCGGGAATGAACGCGTGGAAGATACCGATGGCGTTGGAACCACCGCCGACGCAGGCCACGACGGCATCGGGCAGCCTGCCCGCCTGTTCCTGGCTCTGGATCTGCTCGCGCGCTTCCAGCCCGATCACGCGCTGGAAATCACGCACCAGCAGCGGGAACGGGTGCGGACCCGCGGCGGTGCCGAAGCAGTAGAACGTGTCGTCGGCGTGGCTGACCCAGTCGCGCAGCGCCTCGTTGATGGCGTCCTTGAGGGTCTGCGAACCCGAAGTCACCGGAATCACCTCGGCGCCGAGCAGCCGCATGCGGGCCACGTTCAGCGCCTGGCGGGCGGTGTCGACCGCGCCCATGTAGATCACGCAGTCGAGGCCGAGCAGCGCGCACGCGGTGGCGGTCGCGACGCCGTGCTGGCCCGCACCGGTCTCGGCGATGACGCGGGTCTTGCCCATTCGCTTGGCGAGCAGGGCTTGGCCGAGCACATTGTTGATCTTGTGCGAGCCGGTGTGGTTGAGGTCCTCGCGCTTGAGGAAGATCCGCGCGCCACCGGCGTGCGCGGCCAGCCGGGTGCATTCGAACACCGGCGAAGGACGGCCGGTGTAGTCGCGCTGCAACCGGTCGAGCTCGTCGAGGAAGGTGCGATCGGTGCGGATCTTGTCGTACTCGGCGGTGACCTCTTCGATCACGGCCATCAGCGCCTCGGGGACGTGGCGTCCGCCGTAGACGCCGAAGTGGCCGCCCGCGTCGGGTTCGTAGTCGGAGTGCTGGGCGACACCGGCGCTCGCCGGGGGAAGCACCGTCACCGGATGCTCCGGCGGGCCGGCTTCGGGCAGGACGGGTGCGTGCCCGCGGTCACCAGTTCGGACACGGCCGAGCGCGGGTTACCGCTGGTCACCAGGCCCTCGCCGACGAGCACGGCATCGGCGCCCGCACCGGCGTAGGCCAGCAGGTCGGCGGTGCCGCGGATGCCGGACTCGGCCACCCGGATGACCTCGGAGGGCAGGCCGGGCGCGATCCGAGCGAACACATCGCGGTCGACCTCGAGGGTCTTGAGGTTGCGCGCGTTGATGCCGATCACCGTCGCACCGGCTTCGAGGGCGCGGTCGGCCTCTTCCTCGGTGTGCACCTCCACCAGGGCGGTCATGCCGAGGGATTCGGTGCGGTCGATCAGCGAGGACAGCACGTCCTGTTCGAGCGCGGCGACGATCAGCAGGATCACGTCGGCGCCGTGGGCACGGGCCTCGTGGATCTGGTACGGACCGACGACGAAGTCCTTGCGCAGCACCGGGATGTTCACGGCGGCGCGCACGGCGTCGAGATCGTCGAGCGATCCGCCGAAGCGGCGGCCCTCGGTGAGCACGCTGATGATGCGCGCGCCACCGTCTTCGTAGGCCTTGGCCAGCACGGCGGGATCGGGAATGTCGGCCAGCGCGCCCTTGGAGGGGCTGGCTCGCTTCACCTCGGCGATGACACCGATTCCGTCCTCGTGCAGCGCGGCGTGTGCGTCCAGCGGTCCTTTGACCGCGGCGGCAGCAGCTTTGATCGCTTGAAAATCGAGGAGGGCTTCGCGAGCGGCAACATCCGCTCGGACCCCGTCGAGAATCGAGTCGAGTACCGTCATCTGGCTCGAATCCTTTCTGGGGAGACGCACTTCTCGCCCGAGAGTCCCCTCGGGCGCTGTCTCACCGATGCTGGTAAAGAATAAATGCCCGTCGCGCGTGTCACTGCGGCGGGGGTGCTGCCGGTCACTTCTTTCCCTCGGCCGGACGCTGGTCGGCGCCCTCGGTGTCGGAGGTGTCGGTCGGGTCTGTGCCCGCGTCGAGCGCGTCCCACAGCACCCGGTCCGACAGCGGCGCCGCGGTTCCGGTCTCCGCGTTCTGCTTGCTCACCGCGGCGCTGGCGTCGGCCTTACGGAACACCGGGTTGTCGTATCTGTCGGAGACCTCGGCGCGTTCACCGGGGCGGCGGGTGAGCAGGATGCCCGCGGCCAGTGCCAGGCTCGCCGCGAAGATCGACAGGATCGCGGGGGCGAGGTGCGCCTCGGCGGAGCTCACCACCGCGCGTACCGGCAGCTCGGCCAGCGTGCCCGCCCGATCGGCGGTCTTGCCCGCGCCGACGGCCAGCGCGAAGCCCGGCACCGCGGCGGCCGCGGCCACCACCGAGATCACCACCCCGAGCAGCTGACGCAGCACGCCCTTGACCGCGAAGACCGCCGCGATCGAGGCGACCAGGACCAGCGCGAGCGGGGTGAGCGCGCCGAACCACACGCCTCCGTTGAGGTCGTCGGTGCGCGGTTCGGTCAGACCGTCGGCCGAGTGCACCGTCACCCACGTCATCCGCGAGGAAGCCCACAGACCGGCTGCCGCCAGCGCGAGCAACACGACCGGAACGATCGGCTTCGCGGTCGGGGCGGGCGTGGCGCCCGTACCCGACACGTCGGTGTCGTCTTCTCCTGACGTGGCCGTCATCGGGCCCCGCCTTCGTAGGTGCGCAGGGTCTGCGCCGCCGCGATCGCCTTGAGCACCGCCATGGCCTTGTTGCGGGCCTCGGTGTCCTCGGCGATCGGGTCGGAGTCGGCGACCACGCCCGCGCCCGCCTGGACATAGGCGGTGCCGTCCTTGAGCAGGGCGGTGCGGATGGCGATGGCGGTGTCGGCGTCACCGGCGAAGTCGAGGTAGCCGACCACGCCGCCGTAGACGCCGCGCCGGGTCGGTTCCAGCTCCTCGATCAGTTCCATCGCCCGCACCTTCGGCGCTCCCGACAGCGTGCCCGCGGGGAAGCAGGCCCGCACCGCGTCGAGCGCGACCTTGCCCTCGGCGAGCAGCCCGGACACCGTCGAGACCAGGTGCATCACGTGGCTGTACCGCTCCACGTGACGGTACTGGGTGACCTTCACCGTGCCGGGACGGCAGACCCGACCGAGATCGTTGCGACCGAGATCGACGAGCATCAGGTGCTCGGCGTTCTCCTTCTCGTCGGCGAGCAGATCCTTCTCGAGCAGGATGTCGTCCTCGGCGCTGTCACCACGCCAGCGGGTGCCCGCGATCGGATGTGTCGTGGCTACTCCGTCCTTCACGGTGACCAGCGATTCGGGACTCGATCCGACGATGGAGAACGCGGTGCCGCCCTCGCCGTCGGGGATGTGCATCAGATACATGTACGGGCTCGGATTCGAGGCCCGCAACATCCGGTAGACCGCGAGCGGGGACCCGGTGTAATCCATTTCGAAGCGCTGCGAGAGCACCACCTGGAATGCCTCGCCCGCCTCGATCTCCTTGATCAGGCGGCGCACGCCCGCACCGAATTCCTCGGTGGTCCGTCTGCGCAGGAACTGCGGTTCGGGCTGGTCGAAGACCGACACCGTCGAGGGCGCCGGGGTGGCCAGCGCGGCGGTCATCCGGTCGAGCCGGGCGACGGCGTCGTCGTAGGCGGCGTCGACGCGGGAGTCGGTGCCGTCCCAGTTCACCGCGTTGGCGATGAGGGTGATCGCGCCCTCGTGGTGGTCGAACGCGGCCAGGTCAGTGGCCAGCATGAGCACGAGTTCGGGAAGTTGCAGATCGTCGGTGGCGAGCTCGGGCAGTCGTTCGATCCGGCGCACCGCGTCGTAGCCGAGAAAGCCGACCATGCCGCCGGTGAGCGGCGGTAGACCGGGCAGCCGTTCGGTGCGCAGCAGTTCGAGCGTCTCGTGCAGCACCCGCAGCGGATCACCGCCGGTGGGTGCGTCGGCGGGCACCGTGCCCAGCCAGGCGGCTTCACCGTCGACGACGGTGAGCGCGGACGGGCTGCCCGCGCCGATGAACGACCAGCGCGACCACGAACGCCCGTTCTCCGCGGATTCGAACAGGAAGGTGCCCGGCCGGTCGCCGGCCAGTTTGGAATAGGCCGAGAGCGGAGTTTCGGAGTCCGCCAGCACCTTTCGGGTCACCGGGACGACCCGGTGCTCGGCGGCGAGCAGCCGGAACTGTTCGCGGGTCGTGGTGGTTGGTGTCGACGCGCCCTGCATGTGCCCATCATCCCAGGCGTGCCGTCGCCGACGCGCGCGGACCCGACCCCGCGCCGAATCGGGCGGTGACCGGCATCCCTCGACCAGAAGAACTTCCCCGACGAGTACGCCGGGCACAGCGACCGCATCCGTGAGCTGGAACCACTGCTGCGCGCGCACGGCATCCTCGACGTGATGCAGATCCGCAATCCCGACATCGCGGCGCTGCTCGACCAGTAGGCCGCGAAGATCCCCGTTCGTCTCCGCGAGCGGGGATCTTCCTTACTCGGCCGCCGATCGTTACTGTCTGGGCATGCAGCCAGGCCAGCGCGCTCCGCAGTTCGAGCTCCCCGATCAGTCCGCCCAGCTCCGCTCGCTCGATGGCTTGCTCGCCGACGGCCCGGTGGTGCTGTTCTTCTACCCCGCCGCCAATACCCCGGTGTGCACCGCGGAAGCCTGCCACTTCCGTGATCTGAGCGGCGAGTTCGCCGCGCTCGGCGCCTCGTGCGTCGGCATCAGCACCGACAGCACCGAGGTGCAGGCCGGTTTCGCCACCAAGCAGCGCCTCGACTACCCCGTGCTGTCCGATCAGGACGGCGCGGTGGCCGCCGAATTCGGCGTGAAGCGTGGACTGCTCGGCAAGCTCGCCCCCGTCAAACGGCATACCTTCGTCATCGACACCGACCGCACGATCCTGAAGATCATCACCGGTGAACTGCGAGCGGCCGTGCACGCCGACGAGGCACTGGCTTTCCTGCGCGAACGCAGCCACACCCCGGAGTAATACTGATCGACGAATCGCCGGGCGGCGGATCGACGCCCGGCGACCTCGACGCACTTACGCTGGCCAGATGACAACCGGCGAGGTGCGGTCGAGCGGTCAGAAATCCACGGCCGTCATCTGGCGCAACCGGGCGATCATGACGCTCGCCACGGTGGTGGTGCTGGTGATCGCCTACTTCGTTCTTTCCTCGTTCATCCCCCGATGGTGGGCACAGCGACTGGCCAACACCGTGCACGGCAGTTTCAGCTCGGGCATCTGGTGGGGCCTGGTCTACGGGTTCGTGTTCACCCTGCTGCCACTGGTACTGCTGATATTCGCGGTGCGGGTATGGAAGCGCAAGGGCGGCAAGTTCATGGCGGGCGCGGCGGTGATCGTCGCGCTGGCCTGCTCGCTGCCGAATCTGATGACCTTGACGATCGTGCTCGGTGGCAACAATGCCGCACACGCCGGCCAACGCATTCTCGATGTCGACGCACCGGCCTTCCGCGGGGCCTGCCTGGTCGGCGCCATCATCGCGGCGGTGGTGTTCGCACTGGCGCTCGCCCTGCTGGGCAAGCGTGGATTCAGCCGTCACAAGGCCGCCAAGGCAGCCGCCCAGACGCCGGAGCCCGTCACCCCGCCGATGACCGGCGATCGATAGCCCGCACACCCGCCCCCGCGGTGATGTGAGTGACCTCACGACCACCACCAACTCGCGGACGCCACAGCGACGTCGTGGCAAACTCTTTCTTGTGCGCGCCCAACTCCACCATGTCCGCCGTCCGGCCGCGAGGCAGTTACGGCGATGACTCAGTGGCTCGACCCCGTCGAACAACGCGCATGGCAGGCGATCGTCGCGCTCATGACCCGGATTCCCGGCGCGTTGGACACCCGGCTGCAACGCGAGTCCGGGCTCACCCATTTCGAATTCCGAGTGCTCAGCGTGCTCTCGGAGGAGCCGGGCCATCGGCTGCAGTTGAGTGATCTCGCCCACAAGGCAAATGCGTCGCTATCGCGACTGTCGCATGTGGTGTCGAAGCTGGAACGACTCGGCTGGGCGCGACGCGACACCACCGCGGGTCGACGCGGGGTGCACGCGGTACTCACCGACTCGGGTTTCGAGAAGGTGACCGAAGCCGCCCCCGGCTATGTCGATGCCGCGCGCAGGCTCGTGCTCGACGGTCTCACCGATCAGCAGACCGCGCAACTGGCGGTGCTCGGGGAAACCCTGTCCGACCGGCTGAATCGAATCCTCGCCGAAGACGGCGACTAGTCGGCGGCGAGCAGGACGTCGGCGTCGAAGCAGGTGTGGGTGCCGGTGTGGCAGGCCGCGCCTTCCTGATCGACGATCAGCAGCAGCGTGTCGCCGTCGCAATCGAGGCGCACCTCGTGCACGTACTGGGTGTGCCCGGAGGTCTCGCCCTTGACCCAGTACTGCTGCCGCGAGCGCGAATAGTAGGTCGCCCGACGGGTTCGCAGCGTGCGGGCCAGCGCCTCGTCGTCCATCCACGCCATCATCAGCACGTCGCCGGTCGCCTTCTCCTGCGCGATCGCGGCGATCAGTCCGTCCTCGGTGCGCTTGAGGCGGGCGGCGATGGCTGGATCGAGGCTCATGCCTCGTTTATAACAGCAGCCAGTTCGATGGCCACCAGCAGTTCGACGAGGTCGTTCACGCTGCGCACATTGCGGCCGGTGAGCTCCTGGATCCGGCCGAGTCGGTACTTGGCCGTATTGAGGTGGATGTGGAGGGTGTCGGCGGCCTCGCGCAGATTCATGTCGGCGGCGGCGAACGCGCGGATCGTCTCGGCCAAGGTCCCGCCGCGAACACGGTCCTCGGCCAGTGCGCTGCCGATGCGCGGGTCGACCAGCTGACGGGTCGTGTCATCGGCACGCAAGAGCAGGTATTTGAACGGCGTGATCTGTGGCAACGCGAGTACCCCACCCCCTTCGGGCAGGAGCTCGAGCGCGGCCTGCGCCTGCCGGTAGGCACGTGGAATCTGGGCGACCTCGGTCACCGTGGTGCTCACCCCGATGGCGAGGGTGATGCCCTCCGCGCCCAGTTCGTCCTGCATCGCGCGCAGCCGCTCACACAGTCCGTCGGCCGCGACGCCCGCACCGAGCGCGGGCACCGCGACGATCTCGGATCCGCGCACCACCGACAGGGTCCGCAATCCGTTGACCGTGCAGCGCGCCAGCGCCGCGGACACCAATTGTCTTGTCTGGAGCAGGCTTTCGGACGAGTCCTCGCCACGATCCAGGACCACCGCGGTGACGACGACCACCGGCGTGGCGCGTTCGGCGCCGATTCCGTGCGCGGTGGCCACCGACAGGTGCGGGCCGCTCGCGGGCAGCGCGCCGTCGAGCAACGCGTCCATCAGAGCCTGCGAGTCGCGCCCCGATTCGGCGGCCACGTACTGCTGGAATTCCAGATACGCGTCGGTGGCCTGGGTACTGATCAGATCGGTGTAGCGCGCCAGCGGACCAGCCAGCGACAGCACGGCCGCGCGGCCTGCCTCGGAATCGCCCGCGTGCGCGAGCAGTGATTTCCAGATGGCCCGCTGGCCGAGACGGAACGCGGCGATGTAGTCGACCAGTGGCAGCCCGGTACGGGCCCGCCGGGCCGCCGCCTGCCGGGCATAGGCGACGTCGGACGGGCAGACGCGTCGATGCTCGAGCAACGCACCGAGCCCGGTGCGGCTCAGCCGGGCGAGCTGATCGTGCACGTCATCGAGCAGACCAGGGCCCGCGGTGGCGTAGCCGGGCAGCTCGGCGCGGATCTTGGCCATCACATCGTCGGCGATCTCGTCGGCGTGGTCGTACGCGGCGCCCGCTATCCGGTGACGCTCGGCCCGCACCTGATCAGACTCGGTCGAAACGGATAAACGTGATCCAGCTGACATGTTTCGGGAGTGTGCAGGCAACGCGCCCACAGTGTCAACCACGTCACACTGTCCGCAGCAGACGAGCACCGGGCCGAGTTCTTGGTCCGCAACGTCCGATGTGGGCTCCGACCTGCGGTCTTACTGTTCTCCACATGCTCGAGATAACCAACCTGACGGTGCGCTTCGGCGGCATCACCGCTTTACAGGACGTCGGGTTCACGGTCGCTCCCGGCGAGATGGTCGGCCTGATCGGACCCAACGGCGCCGGCAAGACCACCCTGTTCAACTGCATGACCCGGCGCAACCGGCTGACGTCGGGCACCATGCGTTACCTCGACACCGATCTGTCCACGGTGCGGCCCGACGCGCTGGCCGCGCTCGGCATCGCCCGCACCTTCCAGAACCTCGGCCTGTTCCCCCGCCTCTCGGTGCGCGAGAACGTCCTCGTCGGCGCGCACCACCGGGCCTGCGCGGGCTTCGTATCAGCCGGACTGCGGTTGCCGAAGGTCCGCAAGGAAGAAAAGCTGCTGCGCGCCGAAGCCGACGAACTGCTCGAACGCCTCGACCTGACCGCGGTCGCCGACCACCCGGCCTCCGGCCTGCCCTTCGGCACCCTCAAACGCATCGAACTCGCCAGAGCGCTGGCGGTGCGGCCGCAACTGCTGCTGCTCGACGAACCGGTGAACGGCTTGAGCCACGGGGAGGTGGACGAATTCGCCGCCCGCCTGCGCGGCCTGCAGGCCGACCTCGCGCTCACTGTGATCGTCGTCGAACACCACATGGGTTTCGTGATGGGCACCTGCGATCGGGTGATCTGCCTCGAGTTCGGCCAGGTGATCGCCGAGGGCAAACCCGAAGCGGTGCAGCAGGATCCGGCCGTCATCCGCGCGTACCTGGGAGCTTCGGCATGAGCGAGCACTGGCCGACGGCCGACAACGCGTTTCTGACAGTCACCGATCTGCATGCCGGTTACGGTGCGGCGAAAGTCCTGCACGGCGTCAGCTTCTCGGTCGAGCAGGGCACTGTGTGCGCGATCCTCGGCCCCAACGGCGCGGGCAAGACCACCCTGCTGCGCGCCCTGTGCGGGATGATCAAGGTTCGCGGCAGCCTGGTCCTCGACGGTGACGAAGTCTCCGGTCGCGCACCGGAATCGATGGCGCGCCTCGGTGTCGCTCATGTTCCCGAAGGGCGCGGCACCTTCGCCCCGCTCACCGTCGAAGAGAACCTGCGCCTCGGCGCCTACCCCCGCCGTGACCGCGCCGCCGTCGAAACCGACCTGCGCCGCGTCTACGACTACTTCCCGATCCTGCGCGACAAACAGCGCGACGCCGCGGGCGGCCTGTCCGGCGGCCAGCAGCAGATGCTCGCCATCGGCCGGGCGCTGATGCTGCGGCCACGCATGCTGCTGCTCGACGAACCCTCGCTCGGCCTCTCACCGCTGGTCACCCAGGAGTTGTTCGGGATCGTCGCCACTATCAACGAAGAGGAACGCACCACGGTGATCGTCGTCGAACAAAACGCCCACCTGGCGCTCAGTGTCGCCCAGCAGGCGCACGTCCTGGAAACCGGGCGCATCGTGTTGTCGGGCACGGCCGAGCAGATCAGGGCCGATGAGCAGGTCACCCGCTCCTACCTGGGAATCCAGGTGAAGCCGTGATCGAATTCCTGCAGCAACTCGTCGAGGGTCTGTCCGCGGGCGCTATCTACGCGGGTCTCGCGCTGGCGCTGGTGCTCATCTACCGATTCACCGGGATCGTCAATTTCGCCCAGGGCGAGCTGGCCATGTTCTCGGCGTTCCTGGCCTGGCAGCTGAGCCAGATCATGCCGTTCTGGGCGGCGCTGATCCTCACCCTCGCCATCTCCTTCGCCGGCGGCATGCTGATCGAACGGGTGGTGATCCGTCCGGTCGAGGGCGCACCCGAGATCACCCTGGTGATCGTCACCGTCGGACTGTTCTTCACCATCAACGCCACCGCGGGCTGGATCTGGTCGTATCAGACCAAATCGTTCCCGAATCCCTTCCCGGAGGGGGCTTTGCGTGGTGGCGGCCTGAGCGTGGGCTACGGCAGTCTCGGCGTCCTGCTCGTCGTCGCCGTGGTCATGGCGCTGCTGTATCTGCTGTTCCGCTACACCAGGATCGGGCTCGCGATGCGGGCGGTGGCGTGTAACCCGCAGTCGGCCAAACTCGTCGGGATCCGGGTCGGCACCGTGCTCGCGCTCGGCTGGGGTCTGGCCGCGCTGGTCGGAGCGGTGTCGGGCGTGCTGTCGGCGCCGCTGCTGTTCCTCGAACCCAACATGATGGGCGGGGTCCTGATCTACGCCTTCGCGGCGGCGACGCTGGGCGGGTTCGACTCCCCCGGCGGCGCGGTGGCAGGCGGACTGATCGTCGGCGTCGCCGAAACCCTCACCGGCGCTTACGTCGACGCGATCGGCACCGAACTCAAGATCGGTGTGCCGCTGGTGATCATCCTGGGCGTGCTGTTGCTGCGCCCGCAAGGTCTGTTCGGACACGCGGCGGTGGAAAGAGTATGAGCGAAGTGAACATTGCGGCTACGCCTTCGGCAGCTCCTTCGGCAACGCCGGTCGCGAAACCGATCCCGCACCGACTGACGACGCTGCGCTGGCCGATCATCGCGACGGCCGGAGTTCTCCTGCTGGCCTGCGTCGCCCCCTTCCAGCTGGTGCCCTTCCACACCTTCCAGCTGGCCATGGCGATGATCTACGCGGTCACCCTGCTCGGCCTGAACCTGCTGGTCGGTCACACCGGCCAGATCTCGCTCGGCCACGGCGCTTTCTTCGCGATCGGCGCCTACACCGCCGCGATCGCGATGGAGCGCTGGGACACACCGTATTTCGCGACCATCCCGATCGCCGCGGCCATCACCTTCATCCTCGGTTTCGCGCTCGGCGTCCCGGCGCTGCGACTGCGCGGGCTGTACCTGGCGCTGGTCACTCTGGCGATCGCGATCTTCTTGGTCCCCCTGCTCAAGCGGTTCGACGGCCTGACCGGTGGCTCGATGGGACTCGTCGTCGACAAGCCGGTACCGCCCGCGTGGACCGGCCTCGCCGAGGACCAGTGGCTGTACTTCCTGGCACTGGCCACCACCGTGCTCAGCTTCGTACTGGTCGCCGGAATGCTGCGCTCACGAGTCGGCCGCGCACTACACGCCATGCGCGACAACGAGATCGCCGCCGAGGTGCTCGGGGTGAACCTGGCGCACTACAAAACGCTCGCCTTCGCCTGGAGCGCGCTGCTGGCCGGTGTGGCCGGCTGTGTCTACACCTGGGTGATCGCGTTCGTCTCGCCGGACTCCTTCGCGCTGACACTGTCGATCACCCTGCTGGCCGGACTGGTCGTCGGCGGGCTCGGCACCACCTGGGGCCCGCTACTGGGCGGACTGTTCGTGATGTTCGTGCCCAGCTTCGCCCAGGACGTCAACCAAGCCGCACCCGGCGTCATCTTCGGACTGCTGATCATCGCGGTCATGTACCTCGCGCCGAAGGGTTTGGCCGGCCTGGCCACCCAGTGGACGCAATGGCTCGGACATCGTGTCCGGAAAGGGAAAATTCATGCGCACTAGGGCAATCCGCTCCATCGGTGTAACGGCCGCGCTTCTCGCGACCCTCACCGCGTGTGGTGGTCGTGGCGAGGAGACCGGCTCCGTCGGTCAAGGCGACTGCCAGGGTCAGCAGACCACCGGAATCACCGACAGCACCATCAAACTCGGCGGGGCGTACCCGCTGTCGGGTCCGGCCTCGGCCTACAGCGAGGTCCCCAAGGGCGCCAAGGCCTACTTCGACTACATCAACGCCGAGCAGGGCGGCATCGACGGACGCAAAGTCGAGTACATCGTCCGCGACGACGGCTACCAGCCGCCGAAGACAGTCGAGGAGACCCGCCGCCTGGTCGAACAGGACCAAGTGTTCGCGGTGTTCCAAACCCTCGGCACGGCAACCTCTTCGGCGGTCACCGACTACCTCAACCAGCGCAAGGTGCCCCAGGTCTTCGTCGCCACCGGGGCGAACAAATTCGGTGCGGGCACCGAGCACCCGTGGACCATCGGCTGGCAGCCCAGCTACCGCACCGAGGGTCTGGCCTACGCGCAGTACGTGAAGGCGCAGCGGCCGAACGCCACCGTGGCGGTGCTCTACCAGAACGACGACTTCGGTAAGGACCTGCTCGCGGCGTTCACCGAGGGCGTCGCGGGCAGCGGGGTGAAGGTGATCGCCGAACAGAGCTTCGAGGTCACCGACCCCACCGTCGACGCCCAGGTCCGCAACCTGGCCAATTCCAAAGCCGATGTGCTGCTGAACTTCTCGACGCCGAAGTTCGCCTCGCAGGCACTGGCCGCCGATGTGCGCAACGCCGACTGGAATCCGTTGCACGTGCTCGCCGTGGTCTCCAACACCATGGCCACCCTGCGTCCGGTGGGGCTACCCAACGTCCAGGGCACGGTGACCGCGGCATTCCTCAAGGACGCCGCCGACCCGCGCTGGGCCACCGACGCGGGCATGCAGACCTACCGATCCAAGCTGGCTCAGTACGCCCCCGGCGCCGATCCGGAGAACCAGCACGCCATGGCCGGATGGACGATGGCCGAGAGCTTCCGCAAGACCATGGAAGCGGCGAAGTGCCCGACGCGAGAGGGCCTGCGTGACGCGATGCGCTCGCTCGACAACGTCTCCGCCGACCTGATGCTCCCCGGCATCTCGATGAAAACCGGTGCCAACGACGGCTATCCGCTCCAGGCCGTCGGTATCCAGACCTTCGTCGGCGAGCACTGGTCGCTGACCGACGGCGGCCTGATCGACACCACCGGCAAGTAGTCGCCCCTCGACGTTGCGCAGCGCAGCCCAGCGTGCGCGGCTTTTCGAAATATCCGAACGATGAGGATCCGAATATGAAGTTGTCAACCACTCTGGCCACGGCGGCCATGACCGCGCTGGCGCTGTGCGTCAGCACCGGGACCGGCAATGCCGATCCGGCACCGCAGACCGAGGTGCGCTACGAGGTGAGCAGGCAGGGTGACTCCGCGGTGTTGGCCACCGACGGCAAACTGCACATCGTCGACGGCCAGCTGCTGCTCACCACCGGCGCCGACACTCCGGTCGCCGCCCTGCCGCTGACCTACCGCATGGACGACAAGGTGTTCCCGATCGCGGCCACCATCGACGGCGGCACCGCGACCCTGACACCGTCCAAGGAGAACGGCGCCCCGGTGGCCGCGGCCACGAACGTGATCACCCAGGATGCGGCCGCGCAGCAGATCGCCGAGTCCTTCACCCCGCGTGATCAAGCCGCGCTCGGCGTGCTCAGCCAACGCCTCGGCGTCGGTGGCGCCGTGGCGGCCATCGTCGGCGCGGTGGTCGGCGGCGGCATCGGCTGTCTGGTCGGCGGTGCGGCGGGTGCGGCCATCGCCAGCCCGGTGATCGTGCTGCTGGTGCCGTGGGTCGGCGCCACGGTGGCCGGTTGTGTGCTCGGCGCGGCCACGCTCGGCGCGGTCGGCACGATGCTCGGCCTGGTCACCGTCGGTGGCCCGCTGGCGGTCTTCTCCGCCTACCAGTACTTCTCCACCATTCTCGCGCCGTGCCCGGCCGAGCTCGGAGCGTACTGCAAGGACCCCGCGGTTCCCACACCGCCGAAGTAGTCTCCCACCGCCGTTCTCGCCGGCCCGCCCCCGATCAACTCGTCGGGCGGGCCGGCTCGTGGCCGTTGCCGGCCGGTTAGGAATCTCATGCGCAGAACAGTTTTCGATGCCGAGCATCGCGCCTTCCGGGCGTCGATGCGCGCGTTCATCGAGGACGAAGTCGTGCCGAGTTTCGGCAAGTGGTACGACGAGGGACGGGTGCCGCGCGAATTCTATTACCGGCTGGGCGAACTCGGGATTCTCGGCTTGGAGGTGCCCGTCGAGTACGGCGGCTCCGGCCTCGAGTCGATCCGCTACCGCGCCGTGCTCGCCGAGGAGATCGCCCGCGCCGCAGTGTCTTTCGGTGGTTCGAGCGCCCACGTGTCGCGCTGTCTGCCGCTGCTCGACGAGCTGGCGACCGCCGAACAGCGGCAGCGCTGGCTGCCGGGATTCGTCACCGGTGAAACGATGTTCGCGCTCGCGGTCGCCGAACCGGGGACCGACACGGAGCCCGCCGGGATGCGGACCACCGCGCCGTTGTCGCTGGACGGCACCGAATACCTGCTCAACGGTTCGAAGACGTTCGTCATCGGTGGTGTACACGCCGACCGCGTCATCGTGTGCGCGCGCACCGCGTCCCCGAATTCCGAGGACCCCTCCTATGGCCTGTCGCTGCTGGTCGTCGATACCACGGCGCCCGGGTACCGGGTGGGCCGCGCACTCGACACCCTCGGCCGAAAGGTCTCCGACACAGCCGAACTCACCTTCACCGATGTGCGGGTGCCGGTGAGCGATCGCCTCGGCCAGGCGCACCGCGGCCAGGCCCATCTCGCCGCGCAGCAGCCACGGGAACGGCTGACCATCGCCGTCGGTGCCCACGCGCAAGCCAGGGCAGCGGTCCGTTTCGCACACCGCTTCACCGCCGAGCGCACCGCGTCAGCGCACTCGGTGGCGAGCTTCCAGAACACCGGGTTCGAACTGGCCGCCTGCCGCGCCGAGGTCGATGCCGTCGAGGCGGTCGTCGACCGCGCGCTCGCCGCCTACGACCGCGGCGACCTGACCCCCGCCGACGCGGCCTCGGCCAAACTTTTCTGCACCGAGTCGGCGGGGCGGGTGATCGACCGTTGCCTCCAATTGCACGGCGGCATCGGCTATCTCGCGGACTCCCCCATCGCCCGCCTCTACGCCGACCACCGGATCGACCGCATCATGGGCGGCACCAGCGACGTCCTCCGCACGATCATCGCCGCCGGGATGGGCCTGTGAGGCCGGGGCATGGCGCCTCGGCGACGTCGCTGGTGACGACACCGGGATCCATCGCGAGTCATCGCGATCGACGCACGGTGATTCCATCGTCTGAAGAGTCTCGGCGTCAGGCGAATTCGGCCGGAGCCGCGACCCGAGCTCGCGTCAGCGAACGGTGATGCCGTCCGCGCGCATCGCGTCCTTCACCTGACCGATGGTGAGGTCGCCGAAGTGGAACACGCTCGCGGCCAGCACCGCGTCGGCACCGGCGTGCACGGCGGGCGGAAAGTGTTCGACCGCGCCCGCGCCGCCACTGGCGATCACCGGCACCCGTACTGCCGCGCGCACCGCGGTGATCATCGGCAGATCGAAACCGGCCTTGGTGCCGTCGGCGTCCATCGAGTTCAGCAGGATCTCGCCCACGCCGAGTTCGGCGCCGCGGATGGCCCATTCGACGGCGTCGATACCGGTACCGCGCTTGCCACCGTGCGTGGTGACCTCCCAGCCGGACGGGGTGTCGGGCTGACCCTCGGGCACGGTGCGCGCGTCGACCGAGAGCACGATGCACTGGGCGCCGAAGCGCTGCGACATCTCGAACAGCACTTCGGGGCGCGCGATGGCGGCGGTGTTCACCGACACCTTGTCCGCGCCCGCGCGCAGCAGCCGGTCGACGTCTTCGACCGTGCGCACGCCGCCGCCGACGGTGAGCGGGATGAAGATCTGTTCGGCGGTGCGCGTCACCACGTCGAGCATGGTGCCGCGGTCGCCGGTGGAGGCGGTGACGTCGAGGAAGGTCAGCTCGTCGGCGCCCTGGGCGTCATAGGTCGCGGCCAGTTCCACGGGATCGCCCGCGTCGCGCAGGTTCTGGAAGTTCACGCCCTTGACCACACGACCCGCGTCGACGTCCAGGCACGGGATCACGCGGACCGCCAGGGTGCTCGGCGCCGTGGTGCTCGCTCGTTCGTCGGTGCGCGGTGTCATGCGGTTCACCCTCGTTCTTCTTCGCTGACGGTGCAAATCATTTCCAGCAGTTCCTCGTGCACGCCCGGCGCGGCGGCCAGCACCGAGCCGGAGGTGATGGTCCACGGTGCGCCGGCGAGGTCGGTGACCACGCCACCCGCGGCGCGCACCAGCGCGACCCCGGCCGCGTTGTCCCACGGATGATGCCCGAACACGACCGCGCCGCCGAGCGCCCCGGACGCGGTGAACGCCAGGTCGATGCCGGTCGCGCCGTGCATACGCATCCGCGAGGACAACCGGCTCAGCGCACCGAGCAGGTCGAACCGGAACTGGCCGGGGATGCGGCCTGCCGAGTCGAGGTTGAAGGCACCGAACCCGATCATGGAGTCGGCGAGCCTGCCCGGTGCCAGCGGCGGCAACGCCACACCGTCGAGGTACACCGGCCCCCCGGTCACCGCGGCGTAGCGGCGGCCGAGCATGGGCAGCCAGGTCAGGCCGATCACCGGCTCGCCTTCGTGCACCAGTGCCAGCAGCGTGCCCGACATGGGATGGCCGGAGGAGTAGTTGAAGGTGCCGTCGATCGGATCGAGCACCCAGGCCGTGCCCGAGGTGAGCGCGGGTCCACCGAATTCCTCGCCGTGCACCGCGATCCCGGTGCGTTGCTCGAGTTCGGCGGAGATGGTGCGTTCCAGCTCGAGATCGAGTTCGGTGGCGAAGTCGTTGCGGCCCTTGGTCACCGCGCTCGGCGCGCCGAGTCCTTCGACGAAGCGCGGCACCACGCCGTCCAGGATCTGGGTGGCGACGGTCAGCAGGTCGGTCAGTTCGGCAGTGCTCGGCGTGGCGGTCATCAGTGGTGTCAGCGCACCGCGGCCAGCGCTTGCGGCAGCGTGAACCGGCCCGCGTACAACGCCTTGCCGATGATCGCGCCCTCCACACCGTCGTCGGCCAGACCCGCGATGGCGACGAGGTCGTCGAGCACCGAGATACCGCCGGAGGCGACCACCGGCGCCTCGGCGGCGTTGGCGACCTCGCTCAGCAGTTCCAGGTTCGGCCCGGTCAGCGTGCCGTCCTTGGAGACGTCGGTGACGACATAGCGCGCGCACCCGTCGCGCTCGAGGCGTTCGAGCACCTCCCACAGGTCGCCGCCGTCGGTCACCCAGCCGCGGCCGCGCAGGCGCCACTGTCCGTCGATCTGCTTGACGTCGAGCCCGACCGCGATCCGGTCGCCGTATTCGCCCAGTACCCGGGCACACCACTGCGGGTTCTCGATCGCCGCGGTGCCGATGTTCACCCGCGCGCACCCGGTCGCCAGCGCCGCCTTCAGCGAGTCGTCGTCACGGATACCACCGGACAGTTCGACCTTCACATCGAGCTCGCCGACGACCTGGGCGATCAGTTCGCGATTGCTTCCCTTGCCGAAGGCCGCGTCCAGATCGACCAGATGCACCCACTCGGCCCCCGCTTGCTGCCACGCCAATGCCGCGTCCCGAGGCGACCCATAGCTCGTTTCGCTACCGGCCTCCCCTTGCACAAGGCGCACGGCCTCACCATTGGCGACATCGACAGCGGGCAACAGCACAAGACTCACCCATTCAGACTAGTAGGTCTGTGTCCGCGTTCCCGCAACGGTCCGCGGCGGTGAGGCCCGTGTCACGCGAACCCTGCCGTGCGCGCTCGGTCGGCCGCGACTTCGAACATGCCGGGCTCGTAGGAGCCGCCCTGCTGACGCAGGATCACCCCGAGCCGGTTGGCCGCGTTGATCTGCGCCACCACCGCGACCAAGGCGGCGAGCTGTTCGTCGTCGTAGTGCTCGCGCACCTGGGCCCAGGTCTCGTCGGACACGCCCTGCGCGGCGTCGGCGACGCGGGTCCCTTCCTCGGCGAGTGCCAGGGCGGCGCGCTCCGCCTCGGTGAACACGGTGGACTCGCGCCACGCGGCGACCAGGTTGATCCGCGTCGCGGCCTCTCCCGCGTGCGCCAGATCCTTGCTGTGCGCGTCGGTGCAGTAGCCGCAGCCGTTGATCTGGCTGGCGCGCAACATCACCAGATCCTGAGTGGTCTTCGGCAGGCTCGACTGGAGCAGGGCCAGGCCGGCGTTGGCGAACCGCTTGGCGAACTTCGCGCCGACCGCGGTATCGAACAGGTTGAATCGGGGTTCCATGACGTGTTCCTCACTGGTTGTGCTGAATCGAACGACCATGAGACGGCGACGACCGGATCCGCGTAACACGTGCCCGGCGTGACCCATGCCATGGCGCGTCGGTGTTACGCCACGGCGGTGGCCGGCGTCTGGTGGTGACACACCCGAGCGGAAACAGGAGCGACCCATGGCGCCGCACACGACAGCCGACGGCACAGCGAAGGACCCGGCGACCGAGGTGTTCGTCGCCCACCGCAATCTGCTGTTCACCGTCGCCTACGAGATGCTCGGCTCGGCCGCAGACGCCGAGGACGTCCTGCAGGAAACCTGGCTGCGTTGGGCGGGAGTCGATCTCGCCGCGGTGCGTGACCAGCGCGCGTATCTGGTCAGGATCACGACCCGCCAGTCGCTCGATCGCCTGCGCACGCTCGGCCGCCGCAAGGAGACCTATGTCGGCCCCTGGCTGCCCGAACCGCTGCTGACCACGCCCGATGTGGCCGAGGACGTCGAGTTGGCCGAGAGCGTCTCGATGGCGATGCTGCTGGTCCTGGAGACGCTGGCACCGATCGAGCGGGCGGTGTTCGTGCTGCGCGAAGTATTCGATCTGAACTACGACGAGATCGCCGACGCCGTCGACAAGAGCCCGGCCGCCGTCCGCCAGCTGGCCTACCGAGCGCGTGCCCACGTCGCTGCCCGCCGACCGCGCGGGATCGTGTCCGCGAGCCAGTCCCGCGAAGCGCTCGCGGCATTCCAGCGGGCGATCGAAACCGGTGATCTCCAGAACCTGCTCGACCTACTCGCGCCGGATGTCGTCTTCCTCGGCGACGGTGGCGGAATCAAACAGGCCGCACTCTCGCCCATCGTGGGAGCCGACCTGGTCGCCGCCTTGCTCACGGCCAGTGTGCCGAGGATCGGCGCCGAGATGACCGTCGAACCGGCCCAGCTCAACGGCCACCCGGCCCTGATCCTTCGACTCGACGGCACGATCGACACGGTGTTCGCGGTGCGCGTCGACGACGGTCGGATCACCGGGCTCTACTCCGTGCGCAATCCCGACAAGTTGTCGCGAACGGAGACGGAGACCGCGCTGCGGCGCTGAGCCGATCGGCACCGCGGCGCGATCTCGTCGAGGTGGGTCAGGGCAAGCGGCGGCGGAGTTCGGGCAGGCCCTCGCCGGTGAGATCGTCGAGGGCGACGGTGCGGCCGACGACGGCCAGGGCGATGGCCTCGCCCGGGCCGCGAACTTCCGGGCCATTGCCCGAGGACCACGACACGTCGGTGGCGACGAAACGCAGGCCCTTGGTGTATCTGCCGGGGAAGGCGAAGGGATCGGGGTAGGAAAGGACCGCGATGAGGCGATCGGCGGGGATGGTGCGAGGACGGCCCAGCGGGCGCCGGATGTCTTGGTGGTGGACCACGAGGTCGGAGAGCATGAGCCGGGGCGAATACTTCGACAGCCGACCCGACTCCTTGTCGAGTTTGTCCACCAACTGCTCGGTCGAAAGACCCGAGAACGACTGCGCGAGAGCGTTATTGGTGCGACTCACCGAGCCGCGACTCTTCAGCACCACCCCCGCGTAGCTCAGCGGACTCAGCGTGTCCTGCATCAGGTGCCCCACGACATCGCGAACCCGCCATCCCTCGCACAGCGACGGCGTCTCCCATTCCTGCTCGCTCAACCCCCGCAGCAGCTCCACCAGTTCGGCCCGTTCGTCGACCAGCATCCCCCGATAACTCATACCGCCACCCTAATCGGACCGATCGCCTCGGCGAATCCTTCCACGGTCGGATTCTTCTGGGCGAGGTGTGATTACGATCCGTGATCCGTCCAAGGCCGTTGACCTGGACCGACGCGTCGAAGCCGACCGTGCGGCGATGCGCGACAATGAACGCCGCGAACTTCTCCTCCGCTGTCCGCTTTCCCCTCCACGAACAGGATCGGCGCATACCTTGGCCAAGCAGAATCGTCGGCGCCGGACCGGTCGCAAGCCGACAGCCGCTCCCGGACTCCCGATCGATGCCGCATTGTCGCGCGATCCGTCGCAGGTCGCCGACGCGATCGCGACCGTCGCCTTCCTCGCCGCACAGGGCGACAAGATCGCGATCAAGAGGTTCGTCGAACAGGTAGCGGGCGCGGAGCCGGCCGCTGGGGTCCAGCTCGCCGCACAACGAATCATCGCCCGCGCCTTCGAGTTCGGCTGGTTGCCCATGGATGTGCACGAGGCCGCGCGCAGGCGGGTCGACGAGTTCGCGGTCGGCTATCTGACCGATCTGCTGGCCGAACACCGGGTCGGCTTCGCGTCCGAGTCAGTCGACGAGATCTGGCAGGCCCAACTGGACGAACTGGGCGCCACGGTGTGGTGGACAGCCGAGCGCTCCCACCTCGAACAGTGGGCCGACCGCGCACTGCTCACCGACGACGAGGCCCTCGAGTCGGCCCTCACCGCGCTGGCCCTGCTCATCCAACTCCCGAAACTCGAGCAGATCGTTCCGCTCCCCGGCACCCGCGGGCAGACCGTCACCCACCACCACGTCGACGAGAAAACCCTCGGCCGAGTCCGCGGCCTGCTTGCCAAAGCCGAGTCGACGTCCTTCGCCGAGGAAGCCGAGACCCTGTCCGCCAAGGCACAGGAACTGATGACCAAGTACGCGATCGACCGCGCCTTGATCGATTCCCGGCGCACCGACCCCGACCTCCCCGCCGCCCGCCGCCTCTGGCTCGAAACCCCCTACACCGACGCCAAAGCCCTGCTCATCGACATGGTCACCCGAGCCAACCGCTCCCGCGCGATCTTCGTCGCCGACTGGGGTTTCGTCACGATCGTCGGCGACGACCCCGACCTCGACGCCGTGGAAATCCTGTCGACTTCCCTGCTCGTCCAAGCCACCCGCACCATGGTCGACAACGCCACCACCGAGGAATCCCGCTCCCGCCACTACCGCAAGGCCTTCCTCACCGCCTACGCCACCCGCATCGGCGAACGCCTCGCCGAGGCTGCCGAAGCAACCATCGCCGACTCCCCCGACCCCACCCACCTACTCCCGGTCCTGGCCACCCACCAACAGCGAGTAGACAAAGCCTTCGACACCTACTTCCCCACCGTCCGCACCCGCGGCATCACCATCCGCAGCGCCGAAGGCTGGACCGCGGGCACCGAAGCCGCCGACCGAGCCGACGTCGACAAACCCTGACCCCGGCGATCGCTGAGGAATTGCGCTGCGTTCGGCCCGGTGAGATTCGGCGCGATATTGCCAGGCCGACAACCACGCTCGTACGCTCGAGGTATGCGGCCCCTCATGTCCGACCATGAGCTGGACGTCGGCTGGGAGATGGCGCGGTCGACCGCAACAGCGTCGGCGGATGTCGCGATGGACGGATTCCGCGATCACGGATCCGCCGGGTGCGATATGCGGATCTTCGCCCGACCGGATGTCACTGTGGTGATCCAGTTCGGTGACAGTCCACTCACTGTCGAAGGCCCTGATCAGCAGTCCACGTTCGACGGACTGGTCGCCGGGCTGGACCCGGGAATCCGCCATGTCCACGCGGCGCGCGTCGACTGTGTCGAGTTGCGAATGTCGCCGATCACCGCCTACCGCCTGCTCGGTGTCGCGCCGGCCGACCTGACCGGCACGATGATCGGCCTCGACGACGTCTGGGGTTCGGTGGCGCCGCTGCTGCGCGAGCAGTTGGCCGAAACAGCAACGTGGGCGCAGCGATTCGCGCTGACCTCCGAGTTTCTCACCCTGCGCGCGTCGACCAGGACTGCCGATCCGGAGGTCGTCGCGGCGTGGGACCGCATTGTCGCGGGCAGCGGCGACGTGCGGGTCAGGGAGCTGACCGAGCTCACCGGCTGGAGTCGCAAACGCCTGTGGTCGAGATTCACCGCCCAGGTCGGCGTGACACCCAAACGGGCCGCGATGGTGGTCCGATTCCGATGCGCGTTCGACCTGCTTCTAGCAGGCCGCCCCGCCGCTGACGTTGCTGTGGCATGCGGCTATTGGGATCAATCGCACCTGCACCGCGACATGTCGACCTTCGCCGGAATCACCCCGGGCACCCTCGCGGCCACCTGAGGGGAACATTCGTCCAAGACGCCGTCCGCACGCAGGCCCGACAGTGGTCACATGAGCAATTTTCGGAAACTCGAGCAGCGGATCCGCGCGGCCGAACGCCGTGTGGCACACACTTACGGACTGACGATCACAGAAACCATGCTGAGGCTGGTCGATCCTTCGGTGCAGGTGCGGGTCCTGACAGCCGGGAAGGGTGAGCCACTGATCCACATCAACGGCATCTCAGCGCCCGCTATGGGCATGGCACCCCTGATCGCCGGGTTGCCCGGTTTTCGCCACATCCTGATAGACCTTCCCGGCCACAGCCTCGCTCCGCCGTACTCCTGGCACGGTCGAACAGTCCGCGAACTGGCGGTCGACGTGGTCACCGGCACTCTCGACGCACTCGAAATAGCACAGGCCTCGTTCGTCGGCAGCTCCCTGGGTGGGCTGTTCACACTCTGGACGACACTCGACGCGCCCGGCCGAGTATCGCGGGCAGCGATTGTCGCGACGCCCGCCACCGCCCTGCCCGGCTCCCGCGGCATCGCCGAGTTCGAATCCCTGACCTCCCCGATCCGAGGCCGACTCGACCAGAGCCTGATGCGACTACCGTCCCCCCGGTTCATCGCACGTTTCGCCCTCACCGAGGCACTCGGCGCGAACGCGGCCCGCGCGATGTCGGACGACATGCTCGACCTGCACCGCCTTCCGCTGCGCCTACCAGGACAAGCCGCGGCCTACCGAGCCCTGCTCCGCCGACTGATGCACGGCCGCACCCCACGCCCCGAGAACGTCCTGACCGAGGACGAACTCGCACGAATCGACACACCGACGCTGTTCGTCTGGGGCGCGGAGGACGTGTTCAGCTCACCCGATCAGGCGCGACCCTCCGTTGCGAAGATCCCCGACGCACATCTCACGGTCGTTCCGGGCGGCCACGCCCCATGGTTCGACGACGCATCCCGCTGCGCGGCACCGGTCCGTGACTTCCTGCGGCATCAGCACATCGACAACGCCGTGGAAAGGTTTTACACCCCGGGCGAGACCGTGGAGTCGACGGCGTCAGACCCGCGCACCGCCTGAACTACAGCGATCCGATCCAGTTGCGCAACAACTGCGCACCCGCGTCGCCGGACTTCTCCGGGTGGAATTGGGTGGCGGACAGTGGTCCGTTCTCGACCGCGGCCAGGAACGGCACGCCGTGCTCGGCCCAGGTGAGCTTCGGGGAGGCGATGTGCTCGTTTTCGGGCAGTTCCCACTGTTGGGCCGCGTAGGAGTGGACGAAGTAGAAGCGGGTGTCGGCGTCCATGCCGGCGAACAGGGTGCTGTCGGCGGGGGCCTTCACCGTGTTCCAGCCCATGTGCGGCAGGACGGGGGCGTCGAGGCCCGCGACCGTGCCGGGCCATTCGCCGCAGCCTTCGGTCTCGACGCCGAACTCGACGCCGCGGTCGAACATGACCTGCATGCCGACACAGATGCCGAGCACGGGACGCCCACCGGCCAGGCGCTGGCCGATGATCCGGTCACCGCGCACCGCGAGCAGCCCGGCCATGCAGGCCGCGTACGCGCCGACACCGGGGACGACGAGTCCGTCGGCCGCCAACGCGGCCTGGGGATCGGCGGTGACCTCTACCTGCGCTCCCGCACGCACCAGCGCGCGCTCAGCGGAGTGCAGGTTGCCGGAACCGTAGTCGAGCAGAACAACGGATCTCACAGCACACCCTTCGTGGACGGCACACCCGTGACCCGCGGGTCGATCTCGACAGCGGCGCGCAGAGCCCGCGCGACAGCCTTGAATTCGGCCTCGGTGATGTGGTGCTGGTCGCGGCCGTAGAGCACCCGCACGTGCAGGGCGATGCGAGCGTTCTGCGCGATCGACTCGAAGACGTGCTTGTTGAGCACGGTCGAGTACGAAGCGCCGGGACCCGCGCTGGGAATGATGGTGTGCACCAGGTGTTCCGGCTCGCCGGTGAACACGCAGTACGGCCGACCGGACACGTCGACGGCGGCGTGCGCGAGGGTCTCGTCCATCGGGATGAACGCGTCGCCGAAGCGGCGGATGCCCTTCTTGTCGCCCAGCGCCTGACCGAGTGCCTGCCCCAGCACGATCGCGGTGTCCTCGACCGTGTGGTGGGCTTCGATCTCGATGTCACCCTCGGCCCGCACGACCAGGTCGAACCCGGCGTGCGCACCGAGTGCGGTCAGCATGTGGTCGTAGAACGGCACCCCGGTGGAGATCTCGGTCTGCCCGGTGCCGTCGAGGTTCAGCTCCACCAGAATCGAGGACTCTTTGGTGACGCGTTCCACCCGCGCTGTTCTGCTCATGATGTGTTCCTCCACAGGTGGATTCAGTGAGTAAGGTCGGTGCCCGCGATATCGCGGCTCACGCGCAGGAATTCCTCGTTCTCGGCGGCCAGGCCGATGGTGGCGCGCAGGTAACCGGGGATACCGACGTCGCGGATCAGCACGCCCGCGTCGAGGTAGTGCTGCCACGCCGCGCCCGCATCGGTGAACCGGCCGAACAGCACGAAGTTGGCGTCGCTGGGGATCACATCGAAGCCGAGCGCCACCAGCGCGGCGGCGACCCGGTCACGCTGGGCCGCCAGTTCCGCGACGCTGCCGAGGGTTTCGTCGGCATGGCGCAGGGCCGCGCGCGCCGCGGCCTGGGTGACGACCGACAGGTGATACGGCAACCGCACCAACAGAATCGCGTCGATCACCGCTGGCGAGGCCGCCAGGTAACCCAGGCGCCCACCCGCGAAGGCGAACGCCTTGCTCATGGTCCGAGTGACCACGAGCTTGGTCGGGAACCGGTCGATCAACGTGATCGCGCTCGGAGCCGCCGAGAACTCACCGTAGGCCTCGTCCACGACGACGATGCCGGGCGCGACATCGAGAATCCGCTCGAGCTCGTCGATCGGAATGCTGTGCCCGGTCGGGTTGTTCGGACTCGTCACGAACACCACATCGGGGCGGCGTTCGACGATCTGCGACACGGCGTAGTCGATGTCGAGCGAGAAGTCACCGCTGCGCTGCGCCTCGACCCACTCGGTGTCGATGCCCTCCGAGATGATCGGGTGCATCGAGTACGACGGCACGAAACCCAGCGCGCTGCGACCGGGCCCACCGAACGCCTGCAACAGCTGCTGCAGAATCTCGTTGGAGCCGTTGGCCGCCCACACGTTCGCGGTATCGACGGCGACGCCGGTTTGGCGGGTCAGGTACTCGGCCAGGTCGTGACGCAGTGCGACGGCGTCACGATCCGGGTACCGGTGCAAGTCGACGGCGGCGGCGCGCACCGATTCGGCGACGTCGTCGATCAGCGCCTTGCTCGGCGGGTGTGGGTTCTCGTTGGTATTGAGCTGAACGGGCACCGTCAATTGCGGTGCGCCATAAGGAGATTTGCCCCGGAGGTTGTCCCGCAGCGGCAGTTGGTCCAAGGTCGCCGAGGCGCCGGGCACGGTGGGAGTACTCACGACAGCGCCTCGAAACGCGCCTGCACAGCCTGACCGTGCGCGGGCAGATCTTCCGCATTGGCAAGGGCGACAACGTGTCCGGCGACATCCTTCAACGCGGCCTCGGTGTACTCCACGATGTGGATGCCACGCAGGAACGTCTGCACGCTCAGCCCCGAGGAGTGCCGCGCGCACCCCGCGGTCGGCAGCACGTGGTTCGAGCCGGCGCAGTAGTCGCCCAGGCTGACCGGCGCCCACGGACCGACGAAAATCGCACCCGCGCTGCGTACTCGCGCGGCAACAGCGGCGGCGTCGACGGTCTGGATCTCGAGGTGCTCGGCGGCATAGGCATCGACAACCCGCAGACCCTGTGCGATGTCGTCGACGAGCACGATCCCGGACTGCTTGCCGCGCAACGCTTCCCGCACCCGATCGTGGTGCTTGACCACGGCCAGTTGCGCATTCACCGCAGCCTCGACCGCGTCGGCCAGTGCAGGAGAGTCGGTGACCAGCACACTCGCGGCGAGCACATCGTGCTCGGCCTGACTGATCAGATCAGCGGCCACATGCACCGGATCGGCGGTGGCGTCCGCCAGCACGGCGATCTCGGTGGGGCCTGCCTCGGCATCGATACCGACGAGCCCACGGCACAGCCGCTTGGCCGCGGTGACGTAGATATTGCCCGGCCCGGTGATGAGATCGACAGGCTCGAGCGCTCCACCATCGGTATCGACACCGCCGTACGACAGCAATGCCACCGCCTGCGCGCCACCGACAGCCCACACCTCGTCGACGCCGAGCAGCGCGGCGGCCGCCATGATCGTCGGGTGCGGCAGTCCACTGCACTGCGCCTGCGGCGGCGAGGCCACCACCAGCGACTCGACCCCCGCGGTTTGCGCCGGGACCACATTCATCACCACCGAGGAGGGGTACACAGCGTTGCCACCGGGCACATACAGCCCGACCCGCTCCACCGGCAGCCACTTCTCGGTGACGGTGCCACCGGGCACGACCTCGGTCACCGTGTCGGTGCGCCGCTGATCGGCGTGCACCTTCCTGGTCCGCTCGATCGCCACCTCGAGTGCGGCGCGCACGGCCGGATCCAGCTCAGCGAGGGCTCTGGCCAGCTCGGCGACAGGCACCCGCACCACAGCGGGGCGCACGCCGTCGAACTTCTCGCTGTAATCCAGCGCCGCCGCCGCACCCCGATCGCGAATATCCTCGACGACCGGCCGCACATGATGCAGCACCGAGTCCACGTCGACTCCTCCACGCGGCAGCGCGGTGCGCAGCTCGGCAGTGGAAGGAGTACGACCGCGCAGATCGACGCGGGCGAGCTCGATGCGGGAAGTCATATCGGGGTACGGTCCTGTTCTGTGCTGGGCTCGGGTCAGCTACCAGCCTAATGGTCGCCCGCCATCGCTTTTCCAGCACATCCTCCCCGGCCGCGTCGGTTCGCCCTCTGTCGCGAACAGGCAGCGGACCCGGCCACGATCACCGCGCCCGCTGCCGATCGCCACCTACTTCACCGCGGGAATGTCCGGGATCCCGTTCGCGGTCGGTTTGTCCTGGTCCGCGCCGGAGTTGTCCTGGGTGATCGGGGTGTCACCGCCGCCGGTCACCAGCACCGGAGTGAGCGGCTCGAGCGCGCCGGCCTTGATCTGGGCGACACGCACCCCCGACATCCCCAGGTGGTTGTCTTCGGAGAACCGCAACGGTGCCAGCCCCGGCCCGTCGAAGTCGGCGCCGACCTTCTCGATCGCCGCCACGATGCCCTCACGGGTCGGTGCGGTTCCGGCCGCCTGCAATGCCTGCACGAACGTGTAGGCCTGTGCCATGCCGTAGACGTGGTAGCCGGTGAGCTCCCCCTGCTGGCCACTTTCCTTCCACACCTTGCGCCACAGATCCGTCCACGGATCACCCGCGGCGTCGGGGTCTGCCACGTAAGAGGTGGTCATCACGCCGTCGAGCATTCCGCCCGCACCCCCGACCGCCCCTTCGGAGAAGCGGGCGAGCAGCGAGCCGACCAGCCCCGGGTCGGAGCCCACATTGCTGTAGAACCAGGACGGTTTGTAGTTGAGCTTGAGCGAGCCGAGCTGGCTCAACGCCGTGTAGGAGGGGACGTTGAAGCCCACCACCAGATCCGCTCCGGCGGCCTGCAGCGCGGCGATCTGGGGGCCGATGTCGGTGTTGCCGGGGGTGTAGCGAACGGCCTGGACGACCTGGTTCTTGATGTACTGGTTGATGCCCTTCTCACCGTCGGCGCCGAGGTCATCGGCCTGCAGGAACAAGCCGACCTTCGCGTTCGGCTTGTTCTTCTTGATCCAGTCGCCGATGATCTTGCCCTCGACCTCGTAATCGGGCTGCCAACCGAAGGTGAACGGCTTCTTGTCCACCGCATCACCCCAGGCCAGTGACCCCGAGGACACGAAGAGGTCGGGTACCTTCTCGCTGTTGAGGAAGTCGACCACCGCGCTGTGTGTCGGGGTGCCGAGCCCGCCGACAATCGCGAAGACCTGGTCCTTGAGCACCAATTCGTTGACCACGCGGCTGGTGTTGGTCGGGTTGTAGGCGTCGTCGCGGGCGAGGAACTCGATCGCACGCCCGTTCACACCACCCTGTTTGTTGACGTAGTCGTAGTACGCCTGGTGACCGACGGGGATCTCGCTGTAGCCGGGCGCCGCGACGCCGGTGAGCGGGAAATGACCGCCGATCTTGATGCTGGTGTCGGTGACGCCGACGCTGGATTCGGCACCGCCGTCACCGGCTCGCTCCGCACCAGCACCGCAAGCCACCAGCGACGTTGCCGTCGCGCAGGCACAGGTGGTCAAGGCCACCCGTTTCATCCATGTCTTCATCACTGCCGAATCTCCTTTGAACCGGGTTGATCGTTACGGATCTGGGCTTGGTCGTCGCGAGGCTGCGATCGCCTTCTCAGCAGTGCGCCGACGATGCCGACGAGACCGGTCGGAGCCAGCAGGATGACCGCGATGGTGGTGAGCCCGTAGATGAGTGGGGTCAGCTCAGCTGCCTGAATGTCGGTCAACCCGGCGCTCGAGCCCAGGTCGGTGACGGCGGGCGGCAGGTAGGTGAGCAACGCCGCACCGATCAGCGCGCCGACGAGGCTGCCGAGCCCGCCCAGCACGATCGCGCTGAGCAGCAGCAGCGAGAGCGTGAGCGGAAACCCGCTCGGCGCGGTGATCCGCACCGACAGCGCCATGATCGCGCCCGCCAGCCCCGCGCACGCGGTGCTGACGACGAAACTCTGGATCCGGGTGCGGCCCAAATTGATTCCGGCCAGTGACGCGGCGACCTCATCGTCGCGCACCGCCCGCCAGCGCCGCCCGACCCGGCCCGCCGACAGGTTCGCCAGCAGCACGAACACCACGACCAGACAGAACCAGCCGAGGTAGGCCATGTACTTGCTCACCGACATCTCGTTGCCGGTCAGAAAGAACGCCAGGTCGCCGAGCCAGTCCGGAACATCAGGGGCGCGCACGTTCAAACCCTGTTCGCCGCCGAGGAATTCGTCGAAGTAGATAGCCAACCCCGGTACCCCGATGGCCAAAGCCAACGTGGCTCCCGCTACATAGGGACCGTGCAGCCGCGCTGCCGCCACTCCGACCACCCCGCCGATCACCGTCGTCACCACGGTCGCGACCACCAGCACTACGAGAATCGGTGTATCCGAGGCTTTCTGGAGCACGACCGCGGTGGTGTAGGCGCCGATCGCCAGGAACGCGCCGTGCCCCAGTGACAATTGCCCGTTGAGACCGGTCAGCATCGTCAGCCCGCCCGCGGCGATGGCCAGGTAGGCCATGGACGCCAACTGCACAGACCCGTAGTCGCTCGCCGATTCCACCACGACGACGATCGCGACGATGCCCAGCAGCGCCAGCGTCAGATGCCGCAGCAGCACAGATGTCTTCAAGGTGCGCAACATGATTCAGACCTTCCTGGTCGCGGTCCGCGAGAACAGACCGCCGGGGCGCGCCAGCAGCACCACCAGCAGGATGACCAGCGAGGCCAGCGGTACCAGTTCCGAACCCACATAGCCGCTGACGAAGCTCAATCCCAACCCCAGCAGTAGGCCGCCGACGACCGCGCCGAGCGGGCTCTCCAGCCCGCCGATCACCGCAGCGACGAAACCGAACACCACCACCGAGTCCATGAACGCCGGATACACCAAACTCCCGCCGGCGATGAGGATTCCGGACAGGGTGCCCGCCAGCGCGGCCAACGCCCAGCCCAACGTGAGCATCCGGTTGACCTTCACCCCGAGCAGCCGGGCGACCTCCGGGCTGAACGCCGCGGCCCGCATCTTCAATCCGACATCGGTGAACCGGAACAACGCGGCCATCAGCACCATCACGATCAGCACCGACACGATCGTGAAGACACCGAAACCGGTGAGCGCGATGTTGAAGTCGCCGATCTGGAACCCGCGCAACCCGAACGGCGCGGGGAAGGAGCGGTACCGAGTGCCGAAGACGATGGCCGCGATCGCATGGATCACGATGAACAAGCCGAGCGTGACGATGACCGCGTTGATATCGGGCTTGCCCTCCACCGGCCGGATGACGACTCGTTCGGTCACCGCACCGAGCAGGAAGCCACACGCCAGTGCCGCGAAGAACCCGATCCAGTAGGAGTATCCGGCGTCGATGATCACGAGCGCGACATACACAGTCACCATCGCCATCGGCGCCTGCGCGAAGTTCACGATCCGGGTGGATCGCCAGATGAGTACCAGAGCCAGTGCGAAAGCCGCGTAGATCGCGCCCGAACTGATGCCGGTGAGCGTGATGTTCACCAATTGCTGCACGAGAGGTCCTAACCGAAAGTGCTTCTCAGAAACCGAGATACGCGTGGCGGAGTTGGTCGTCGCCGGCGAGGGTCGCGGCGGAGTCGCAGACAACGACTTTCCCCAGGTTGAGCACAACGCCCTGGTCGGCGATGGACAATGCGCTGCGAGCGTTCTGCTCCACCAGCAGGATCGTGAGCCCCTCTGTTTCCACCAGACCGCGCAGGAGATCGAAGATCTCGGCGACCACGCGTGGGGCAAGGCCGAGCGACGGTTCGTCGAGCAGCAGCATGGTGGGGTCGGCCATCAGCGCACGGCCGATCACCAGCATCTGCCGCTGCCCACCCGAGATGGCGCCCGCGGTCTGGTCGCGACGCTCGGCGAGCATCGGGAACAGGGTGTACACCCGGTCGAGATCGACCGTCCGGGACTTGTCGCGTCGACCGAGCGCACCGAGCCGGAGATTCTCCGCCACGGTCAATTCCGTGATCACCCCGCGCCCTTCGGGCACATGGGACAGACCGAGCGCGGACATGTTCTCGGCCGGGGTGCGGGTCAGGTCGCGGCCGTCGAGCAGCACGGTGCCGCGCTCCGCGCGGACCAGGCCCGAAATCGTCCGCAGCAGCGTGGTCTTGCCCGCACCGTTGGCGCCGAGCACCGCCGTGACCTGTCCGCGCGGAACGGTGACCGTGACGTCGTGCAGTGCGCGTACCGCGCCGTAGGTGACGCTGAGGTTCTGGATCTCGAGCATCGCCACTCACCCTTCCCGAGTGTCGGCCGAGGTCGAACGGTGAACTTCCTCACCGAGATACGCGGTGATCACCGCTGGATCCTCCCGCACCTGCGCGGGCGTTCCGCAGGCGATGAGCTTGCCGAAGTTCAGCACCGCGATGCGGTCGCAGACGCTCATCACGAGGTCCATGTGGTGTTCGACGAGCATGACCGACATCCGTTGCGCAAGCTGACCGATGAGTTCACCGAGCTCGTCCATCTCCGCGTTGGACAGCCCGCTGGCCGGTTCGTCGAGCAGCAGCAGCCGTGGTTCACCGGCCAGCGCCCGCGCCAGCGCGACGCGTTTGCGGACGGGATAGGGCAGGCTGCTCGGAAATCGTTGGGCCACATCGGCGATGCCGAGTTCGGCCAACACACCCATGGCACGCTCACGCAGCGCGCGCTCGTCTCGCGAGCCGGATGCGAACAGCCCCGCGAGGAAGCCGGCACCGGCGTGCCGGTCCGCGCCGATCACGACATTGTCGAGGACGGTCATGTGATCGAACAGTCCGAGCCCCTGCAGAGTTCGGGCGATGCCGAGCCCGGCCAGTTGATGTGGCCGCAGCCCGGTCAGTTCGGCGCCCTGCCACCACAGCGCCCCGTGGTCGGGGCGGACGAACCCGCACGCGACATTGAACAGGGTCGTCTTGCCTGCGCCGTTCGGGCCGATCACGCCGAGCACCTGCCCCGGCGCGATGTCCAGCGAAACATCCGACAGCGCCACCAGCCCGCCGAACGAGATCGAGATCCCACTCATGGCGAGCACGGCCGACGGCGGGTCAGATATCTCCGATACCGCAAGACTCATAGCACTTCCCTCTTACTACTTCGCACCAGACCGACTCAGGCTCAACCTTTTCGAACCCTCGACCAGCCAACTAAGCGCTCAGTCAGATGTGACTCATTGCATAGTTGCTAGCTAAGGTAGGAATGTCAAGGGATGAACTCGGACAGCGGTGGTTTGCCGCACTGTCCCCATCGCGGCCGCACGGGCGGGCGAGCACAGATCGGAGCGGTCATGACCAGGCGGCAACCCGGCGAATTCCACGACTGGCAGTTCGACGATCCACGGCTGCAAGACTTCTCACCCGAACTGTGGGCAGACGCCTACAGCGAGGTCGCCCGGAATCTGCTCAGCTCCGCTACCCGCTGCTTCGCCGCGAAGGGCTTCCAGGGCACCACCACGCGCGACATCAGCGCGGGCGCGGGCCTCAGCCCGGCCGCGTTGTATGTGCACTTCCCGACCAAGGAGCACATGCTGTTCGAGATCACCCGCGTCGCGCATGACAAAGCCCATGAAGCCCTGCTGATTCCGGACCCGGGCGACCCCGTCGAGCACCTGCGCAGCGTGGTGGCCGAACACGTCACCTGCAACGCGCGCCACCACGTGGCCGCACGCGTCGCCCAATACGAGATGGCGAACCTCACCGCCGATCATCTCGCGGAGATTCGCGCCATTCGCCGCCGCACCACCACCCTGTATCGAAACCTGGTCTCGCACGGCATCGACCGTGGCGCCTTCATCCCCATCGATGTCACCCGGGTGGTGCGCGGCATCATCGCCCTCGCCATCGACCCGGTGCGGTGGTATCGACTCAGCGGCCCCGATACCCCCGAGGAACTCGGCACGTTCAACGCTGGACTGGCCGTGGCCCTGGTAACCGGAGGCAACCAGCCGGACCAGGGGTCCGGCCGACGAACCAATGTGTCCACCAGCTGAAGCCGAGTCCGCCTACCGCTGCGATCTCAGAGCGCGAGTACCAGCTTTCCGGTATTGCCGCCGGTGAACAGCAGATTCAAGGTTTCGCCGAATCGTGCGACGCCACCGTCGACGACGTGTTCGCGACTCTTCAACGTCCCCTCGGCCAGCCATTGACCGATCTGCCCGATCGCCTCGCCGTAGCGATCGGCATAGTCGAAGACCACGAATCCGGTCATGGTCGCGCGGAAGACCAGCAGCGACATGTAGCGCGACGGCCCCGGCTGTAGCTTCTCGTCGTTGTACGCCGAGATCGCCCCGCACAGCACCACGCGGGCCCCGCGACGGAGATTGGCGAGCGCGGCATCGAGGATCTCGCCGCCCACGTTGTCGAAGTAGATGTCGATTCCCTTCGGCGCCAGCTCACGCATCCGCCGCAGGACGTCATCATTGCGATAGTCGATGGCGGCGTCGAAACCGAGTTCCTCGGTGAGCAATCGGCACTTCTGGGGCCCGCCCGCGATCCCGATGACGTGCGCGCCCTTGGCCTTTGCGATCTGGCCGACCACGCTGCCGACGGCGCCGGCCGCGGCCGACACCACCACGGTCTCGCCGGGTTGTAGCTTCCCCACCTCGAGCAGTCCGAAATACGCTGTCATACCGGGCATTCCGAGCGCGCCGAGCCACGTGGGTCCGGGTGCGACGCTCAGCTCGACCTGCTCGACGCCCTTGCCGTCGCTGATCGCGTACTCGGTAACGCCGAAGATCCCGCTCACGGTGTCGCCGACAGCGAAGTCCGGGTGCGTCGATTCGACCACCGTCGCGATATCCAGTGAGCGCATCACCTCACCGAGCCCGACAGGCGGCACGTAGGAGCGCACGTCGTTGAGCCAGCCACGCATCGCCGGGTCCAGCGAGATGAAGTCGACCTTCACCAGAATCTGTCCGGTGGACAGCGCTGGTAGCTCCTCGGTCGTCAGGTTCCAGGTCTCGGCGTCGGGAAGTCCTGACGGCCGCTGGGCGAGCCGTACCTGCTGGGTTTTCGTCACGGAGACCTCTCGTTTCCTTAGCTGCGACGCGGCGATCAATATTGAAGTTGATACCGGATTCAGATAAGGTCGCGGTCACGAAGTGGCCCAGATCACACTACGAGCTCGATGGTTCCGGCGCCCGGCCGAGCACCACCTGATCGGCGCGCGAGGCGGCGTTCAGGCGGTGCGTCGCCTAGTGTCGAGTGTCGCCGTCGATGCGCAGACTGCCGCCCGAGTTCACTACCCGCATCGTCATCGCCTTGGTCGATCCGTTGATGGTGATGCTGGCCAGGCGCATATTCGTGGAGCCGTCGGCATTGTTGCCGCTGACCGCGGTGATGCTGGCGAAGTTCTCGACGGTGCGGTCGTTCCAGTATTCGCGGAACGCGGACTCACTGCCGTACACGTCCTGCGCGGCGGGGGTGAGCAGCGACCACGAACCGCCCGGGTTGCTGAAGAAGTTCTCGACCAGCAGACCGGCCGAGCCGATGTCGACCGTGCCGACATTGGCGGCCTGCCCCAGCGGAGGAACCGCCGCGCTCGGCTTGGGAGCCGCCGAGGCCTGCACCGAGGTCGGCGGACTCGCCTGCACCCCCGGTGAATCGGAATCGGAGCTGCTCAGCGCGCTGACGGCGACGGCGATCGCCGCGATGAGCGCGCCGACACCGGATCCGATCAGCACCGCACGCCCCTTGCCTGCCTGCTTGCGCGGGGCGGGCATGGGATGGGCCTGGGTCTGCGGGTGCGCCGCGGTGTCCTGCCGGACCTGTGGACGCGGGTTCGAGCGGATCTGGCGGGTCGTGGCCGTGGACGCGCCCGCATGGGAGGCCCGGCGACCGGACTGCCGGATCACCTGGGTGGTCGCCGCGGAGTTACGACGATTGAAAGCCTCACTGGCAGGCACGAATCCAGCGGGGACCGCGTCGTCCTCAGCGAAGGAGGCCAGCGCGTCGCGGGCTTCGGTCATCGTCGGACGGTCGAGAGGGTCCGGGCTGAGCAGGTCGAGCAGGAAGTCGGTGGCGGGGCCCGCGTTGTGGGGCTCGCGCACCTGACCGTTGGCGGCGGCGTAGAGCACCGCGAGGGGGTTGGAGTTGGCGCCGTAGGGCGGTTCGCCTTCCAGCGCGTGGAAAAGCGTTGCGCCGAGGGCGAATACGTCGGCGGCGGGCGTGGGATCGGAGCCGCGCGCCACCTCGGGTGCCAGATAAGCGGCAGTTCCGCAGATCAGCCCGGTCTCGGTGAGCGTCACGTCGCCGGCCGCTCGGGAGATGCCGAAGTCGGTGATCTTCACCTCACCGTGGTCGCCGAGCAGGATATTGCCCGGTTTCACGTCGCGGTGCACCAAACCGGCCTGGTGGGCGGCGATCAGCGAGGAAGCGACCATCTCACCGATGCGGGCGACCTCGAGCAGTGGCAGCGGGCCCTTCTGACCCAGCTCCCCTGCGAGGCTGACCGACTTGAGGTACTCCATCACCAGGCACGGATCACCGTTGTGCTCGGTGATGTCGAATACCACGATGGCATTGGGATGCTGGAAACGCGCCGCGTTGCGGGCTTCCCGAATCGCGCGCTGGCGCAACACATCCCGCTCGCCCTCGGGCAAGCTGGGTTTGATGTGGATCTGCTTCACTGCCACGGAGCGTTGGAGGCGTTCGTCGACAGCACGCCATACAACGCCTGTGCCGCCGCTACCAATACGCTCGACCAGGCGGTAATGCTCCGCGATCTTCTGACCGGTATCGATGGCGCCTACTCCGAACCTTCTCGAAATTGTGACATCCCGCGTATTGACCATGGGTATGGTCCGCCGCCGAGTGTAGCTGGCGCAGTGATGACCGCGTGCGGCAGCGGGGGGATTGCTCGCCTGCGGGGGGAAAGACGACTCATGGTGTCACACGTAGCATCCGTCCCGCTGCCTCGACCGCCGGTCCGGAGCTTCCGGCGTCCGCGACGAACACCGCGAACGCCAGATCACCGTCGATGCCGACGAACCAGCCGTGGGCGTGGGTGTCGTCGAGATACTCCGCCGTGCCGGTCTTGCCGAGCAGACCGGGGATGTCGCGCAGTGCGGTGGCTGTGCCCGCACTCACCGTCTCCCCCATCATGGTCTCTAGCTGCGACGTCACCGTCGCGGGCACCGGCGTCGAAGTCCGATCCGGGGTGCCGGGACGGCCGCGGATGAGGCTCGGCGCGGGCGCGGAACCGTGCGCGAGGGAGGCCGCGACGAGCGCCATCCCGAACGGCGAGGCGGTCACCGTGCCCTGTCCGATGCTCGATTCGACCCGTTGCGCCGGATTTTCGGCGGATGGAACTTTCCCTGTGACAGTCGTCAAGCCGGGTGTCACATAATCCACCCCGAGGCCCAACTGTTGGGCGGCCGCGGTCAATCCGTCGGCGGGCAATTTCACTCCCAACTCGGCCATCGTGGTGTTGCACGAACGTGCGAACGCGGTGTGCAGGGGCACCATACCCAGGTCGAAGCCGTTGTCGTTGGGAATCGTGCGGCCCTCGATCGTCGCGCGGCCCGGGCAGGGCAGCACGGTGTCGGGGGTGACGCCGCCCGCTTGCAGTGCCGCCGAGACCGTGACGGTCTTGAACGTGGAGCCCGGCGGGTAAAGCCCGGTCAGCGCGATCGGGCCCTCGGCGTCGGCGGGTGCGTTCTGCGCGACGGCCAGCACCTCGCCGGTCGAGGGTCGCAGCGCGACGATGGCGGACGGGGTGGCGATCGGGGTCAGTGCGTCCTCGGCCGCGTGCTGGAGGTCGATGTCGATGGTGCTGGCGATGTCGGGGGTCGGCTTCGCGTCGGGTCCGGCGATGCGCTGGGTGCCCTCGGCGGTCTGCGCGCGGATCGCCCAGCCCGCGGCCGTGTCGGCTTGGTCCTGCCAAACCTCGGCGAGTCCCCCGATGGTGGGCCCGGACAGCGTCTTGTCGACGGTGAGCAGCCGGGTCTGTGGCGCGAGTGTCACCCCACGCACTCCGGTCAGCGCCTGCTGCACGGGCGCGATGTCGGCATCGCGCAGGGCGACGGCGGTGATCGGTTTGCCCTGTGCCGCAGCCAGATCCGTCCGTAAGGTGGCCTCGCTGACGCCCTGCGGGGCGAGCAGCGCGGCGACGGCGGGCAGGTCGGCATCGGGTGCGACGGTCACCAGCGTGACCACCTGCTGGGTCATCAGGTCACCACCGGAGGCGTCGAGCACTCTGGCCGGTTTCGCGGCGACCGGGCTGTAGCTGAGCGCGCCGAGGTCGAGGCCGGGCGCGACCGTGGTCGGCTGCCAGGCGATCTTCCACCCGTCGGCGCCGGTGGTGGTTCCGGCACTCGAGTAGGTCCACGCGTTACGGCCGTCGGGGCCGAATTTCCAGGTGGATTCCAGCGTGAACGACGTGTCGTCGGTGGACGTCACCCGGACCGTGTCGTTCTTGCCGAGGTTGTCGAACAGCGCCGTCAGGACCGGGCGGGCCGCCTCGGGAGCGTCGGTGAGTTCGGCAGCGGCGGCGGCGTCTCCGCTGGTCAGCGCGGCGGCGAAGGACTCGGCGACGGTCTGTGGTTGGTCGGGTCCGGACGAGCAGGCCAGGGGCAGCGCAGCGAGCGCGACGAGTAGGACCGATGCCTTCCGTGGAGTGCGCACGGGTCCGAGACTAGCTCGATCCGTGGTGCCGGTGGGGTTGTCGTTTCTGCTGTGACGAGCCGATCCGCTACCACCACCCGGTGATCGCCCCGATCTGGCGGCCGAGTTCGGGAGCGAGCGAGCGGGCATAACTGGCGGTCAGGTGGTGCTCGTCGCGATAGATGAGCACATTGCCCTCGACCACTCGGCAGCGCTGCGGTCGGCAGACGGCGTCGGACAGGTCGAGCGGATGGACATTCGGGTAGCCGGCCGCCGGTTCCTGGGCGGGATCGTGTGGGTCGAGGACCTCGCCGCGATCGAGCCCGCAGCTGTCGGGGTCGCCGCGGTAGGCCAGGCAATCGGTGGCGCGGTAGAGGACGCCGTCGCGGCGCAGCCGTGGGGTGTCACGCAGCGCGAGCACGTTGAAGCCCCGGTCCTGCATCGCCGTCCACACCTCGAGGTATTCGGCGGGCACCTCATCGCCCACGCCGTTCATGCGGTAGCGGGTGGACAGGGTCAGTACCCAGTCCGGTGGTTCGGCCGACAGCCGGTCGAGCACCTCCACCGACCATTCGTGGCACTCGGGGAACGGCCACTCGGCATAGGACGGCTGATCGGCGAGGACGACCGGGCACCCTTCCTTGAGATAGGAGACCACCCGGAACCCGTGTTCGACGGCGAGCGGTTCCAGCGCGGGCAGCCAGTGCTCGGAGTGCGAGCCGCCGACCAGCGCGATCGAGCGGGTGGCGGTGGGGTCGCCGTAGGTACAGACGCGGACTTCGCGGTTGGGCGTGATGCAGCCGTCGCTGGTCGGCGACGGAGTGTCGGCCTGGCCTTCGAAGACCGTGGGGCGCATGGGTTCCGGCGAGTACTCGGCGCCGGTGAACAGGGCGGCGGCGCCCGGATACCGGTGGATGTCCAGTGCCTGCGGCGGCACCGCCGGGTTGGCCACCAGCACCACCTGCCATCCCACCGAGGCGATCAGGACCGCCACCGCCGTGGCGGTGACCAGGGTGCCGGCTGCCTTGCGGGTTTCCGTCCGCTCGCCCCGCGGCGGCATGCGCAGCGGCGTCTCGATCAGCCGAGTGGTCGCGTAGGCCAGCACCAGCGAGGCGCCGATCACCACCAGCCCGTCGACGACCCCGGCATTCGCGCGCCCGGTCTCGCCCAGGTAGAAGATCAGGATCGGCCAGTGCCACAGGTACAGCGGGTAGGCCAGCGCACCGAGTTCGGTACAGAACCGGCCGGCCAGCAGCCGGTTCGGCCACGCCCGCGTTGCCGCCGCGAACCCCGAGGCGATCACCAGGCAGGCAGCCGCCACCGGCCACAGCGCCGCGACACCGGGGAACTGATTCGCGCCGTCGAACAGCGGTCCGCACGACAGCACCATCGCCAGCCCGAGCGCGGCCGCGAGCCCACGCAGCCGATTCGGCAACCGCAACCAGGGTGCCGCGACGGCCAGCATCGCACCGGCAAGCAGCTCCCAGCCGCGCGCGACGCTGTCGTAATACGTCCACGCTTGGTGCTGCCCGGTCCCCGAAACGGCGTACCAGAACGACAGCGACGCCAGCCCGCCCAGCACGATCACCAGGGTGAGCCGCCCGGCCGAACCGCGCCTGCGCAACCAGGCCCACCCCGCCAGCAGCGCGAGGATCACCAGGTAGAACTGCCCCTGCACCGACATCGACCACAGGTGCTGCAGCGGGCTCACCGAGGGATCGGGTGAGAGGTAGTCGAGCTCGGCGGTGGCCAGATACCAGTTCTGGCCATAGAACATCGAGGCCAACGTCTGCGCGGCGGCCTCGCCCAGCTGGGTATACGGCCGCAACACCACCGTAGCGAGCAGAATCGCCCCTAACACCACGACCAACGACGGCATCAGCCTGCGCACGGTCCGTCGCGCCGTCTCCATGGCCGATACCCCACCGCTGCGCTCCACCCCGCGCACCACGGCGCCGGTGAAGAAGAACCCCGACAGCACGAGGAAAACGTCGACTCCGCCGGATACGCGGCCCGCCCACACGTGGAACGCCACCACGAGCGCGATCGCTACACCGCGCAGCCCGTCCAGATCCTGACGCCGTTCGACGGTGCCGCGGACCGCCGCACCCGGCACGAGCGGTGATGCGGTCCGGATATTCGGCACCAACGACCCCACAGAATCGGCCCCCACAACAGATTTGTTTCCCGGCAAGTAACCATCAATTTGCCGTAGGGACACCCAGGAAGCAAACCGCCGTGCCGCGCGGAGCGGGTGCTATCGGGTTCGCCAGGGCGTGGTCGCCAGGGCGGCCGCGTCGGCTTCGTCGAGGTCGATGTCGAACACTTCGGCCAGCACCTTGGTCAGCTCGCTGGGATCGAGGTCACGCGAAGTGGCGGTGCCGTCGGGATATTCCGAGCTCAGCGTCAGGTCGTCGAGCACATGGTGGACCTCGGGCAGGAATCGCTGAAGGAAGGGGCGGGTGGTGAACGGCGAGCGTGGCGAGGTCGACACGAAGTGGTTGCCGACCGCGTAGTCGATGCGGAACTGCGGGTTCTCGGTGAAGGTATAGCGGTCCATCCAGCCGTCGCGGCTGAACTGGTACAGCACCCACAGGTCGCCGACCCGGCGCTCCAGCCGATAGCGCCAGTCGCCGAGCGCGAATTCGCCGCTGCTGTCGACCAATTCGAACGGTTCCAGCGGTCCGAAACCGAAACCGACATCGCAGATCCAGACGCGATCGTCGTCCGGAGTGCTCACGCGCAGCAGGGCATGGGTCGCCGGCCGCAGCACGCCGGTATCGGCCACACCGTAGGTGACCCGCCCGCTGAGTCCGCTGACACCGAAACCGAACCGCTCGAGCGCGGCGGCGAACACCCCGACGTTCTCGTAGCAGTAACCACCGCGACGCTGCCGGATCAGCTTGTTCTGGAGAGAGTCGAGGTCGAGCGGGATGCCCCGGCCGAGGATGATCTCGAGATTCTCGAAGGGGATCGAGGTCGTGTGGGCACGCACGAGTGCGCGCAGGGTGTCGACCGAAGCGGTGCGTGGCCCGGCATAGCCGATCCGGGCCAGGTAGGCGTCCAGCTCGAGCTCGGCGCCCTGCCAGCCGTGATCGTCGGGCACTGGGTCGGTCATCGCATCCTCGTTCCGGTCGGTGTCTTTCGCACAACCGCGGTTCGGCGAACGTTGTTCCCCGTCGCCTCAGGCCGCGCACTTCGCGCCCGCGGGCGCCGGGGGCGCGGTGACCAGGTCGTGCCCGACATCGACGACATAGTCACTGACCTGCGGCGCGAGCGGCTCGGTCCCCGCCAACAGCCGCAACACCACACACCCGCCCTCGAACAGCGCGGGCCCGACGGCGTGGTCACCGGGGACGATCGCGCCGGTGAGATCGCGCCCGCTGACCACGGTGTAGAAGGAGAACGGTTTGCCCGCCGCGGTCAGCGCCGCGCGCAATTCCACACTGGTGGCGAAGGGCACGACGGCATCGGCGGTGCCGTGGATCAGGAAGGCTCTGCGCATGCTCATCCGGTCGGCGAGCAGCGCGGGCGAGCGCTCGATGTAGGCGAGCGGGCAGATCATCGGCGTGCAGCCGCCCGCGTCACGTTCGATCTGTCGCGGCAGTGCCGGGTTCACCGACCCGCTGGCCGCCCACATGGTGAAATCGTCGGAGGGACCGTAGTTGTCGACCCAGTAGTCGAACAGTCCGGGTGGACCGTGCGCCACCGCGAGCCCGCTGGTGATGCCGCCCTGGCTCCATCCCCACAGGACGGTGGACGCGATATCGGGATGCTCGCCGCGATACCACTGCGTCGCCGCCACCAGGTCGTGCCAGCCCGCCCACAGATTCCAGTCACCGGTGCGCCACGGTCCGTCGGCGCTGCGCAGATCCATGAGCAGAATCGGCGACCCGCCCGTCCGGGCGAGCGCGGACATATACGGCGCGAAATCGGCCGAGGACCCGCCGTGACCGTGGACCGCGACCACCAACTTCGTGACCGAGATATCACCGGGAACACAGCGATACGGCTCGTACACGCGCCCGGTCGCACGCTCGCCGTCGACCGTGATCGCGACCTGTCGCAGATCGACGCCCGCCGTGCACGGCGGTTGCGCGCGCAGGGCGGGTCCGACCGCGGCCGCCATCGCGAACAGCAACGCGCACACCGCCACGACGACCCCGACCCGCTTCATGCCGCGATTGTCCGCCACCGGCAGGCGGGGGTCCAGCACATCGTCGCGCGTTCCCACGCTCACATGACACGGTCCTCGCGACCTCTACCAGTCGGAGGGGTCGCGAGGACCGCCGGAACCCCACGTGTCGGCGCGGGTCCGTTCGCGGTGACCTCAGCGCAGCGCGACCTCCGACCCGCGATGCAACTGCACCGGCGCCGTCTTGCTCGCGGTGTCGGCGTTGATCCCCTTGGCGGCCGGATTCGCCTGTTCCAGTTGGGGTTTGCGATCCAGCAACGTCGTCGTGAGCACGCAGGCCAGGTTCGCGTCGAGGTCGTCGCGCACCACCAGCAGATTGGGCACCACGATGGTCGGCGTGTCGGCGGACAGGCCGTAGGTGGCGGCCGGGATCGAGCCCGTCTCGTAGACCGGGTTGATCTCCTTCAGTTTCGGCAGCACCCCGGTGATGTCGAGGAAGCGGACCTTGTCCTTGGCGGTGGTGAACAGGTCGGTGATGCCCGGCGTCGGCAGGCCACCGGACCAGAACATGGCGTCGATGGACCCGTCCTTGAGCCCGTCGACGGTCTTGGTCAGGTCGAGGCGCTGGGCGGAGACGTCGCTGTCCGGGTTGAGCCCCGCGGCTTGCAGCACGCGCTGGGCGATCACCTCGGTGCCCGATTTCGGCGAGCCGGTGGAGACCCGTTTGCCGCGCAGGTCGGCGAGGGAGTTGATGCCCGCGTCGGTGCGCACGATGACCTGGGTGTAGTTGTCGTAGAGCCGGGCCAGTGCGCGAATCGGCTGCTCGCTGGTGAAGCTGCCCTTGCCCGCGACCGCGTCGGCCGCGGAGTCGGCGAGCGAGAAGCCGACCTGATAGGTGCCGCCGACGACCTGCTGGATGTTCTGCACCGAGGCGCCGGTCTCGGCCGCGGTCGCCTTCACGGTGCCACCGGTGGCGGAGGAGACCTGCTCGGCATAGGCGTTGCCCAGCGCGAAGTACACCCCGGTCGCGTTGCCGGTGGCGATGCCGATCCGGGTGTCCTGCTTCACTTCACAGCTCACCTCACCACCCGTGTCGGCCGTCGGGGTGTCCTGGCGCCCACCGCAGCCGGTGAGTAACGCGGCGGCCGCGACCACGGCGACAATTGTTCTGACCATGAGGTCTCCTTTCGTCGACGGCGAGGCCGCCTGCCTGTTCCCGCGGATCACGGTGTGTCCGTGGATGTTCTGTTCGCCCGTTCGACCAGGCCCGCCACCGCGGCGAGGACCAGCAGTCCGAGCCCGATCCCGGTGGCGACCGGATTCGGGTACAGCAGTGTCAGACCGGCCGCGGCGGCGATAGTTCGCGCGATCGGGCCGATCGCCCCGATTCCGAACAACCATCCGCCCGTCGCCGCGGCCAGCGCCGCGACACCCACGCAGGCGGCCGCGCTGACCCATAGCACGTCGAGCACCGCGCCGCGTCCGAGCAGATGCTGTCCGGAGTCGGTGAGCACGAACATCAGCGGCACCAGGAACGCGGGCAGCGCGTACCGCAGGGCGTGCCACATCGTCGGCATGGCCTTCGCGCCGGTCACGGCGGCCGCGCCGACGGCGGCGAGCGCGGTCGGCGGGGTCACCTCCGAGAGCACCGAGAAGTAGAAGACGAACATGGCGGCGGCGGGTGCGGCCACGTGCAGGTCGAGCAGAGCGGGCCCGATGATCACCCAGCCGATGACGAACGACGCCGTCACCGGCACCGCGAGGCCGAGCAGCGACAGCGCGATCGCCGCCAGCACCGCGGTGGTCGCCAGCACCACGGCGGGATCGTCGGACAGTGCCGATCCGGCCTTGACCAGCAGCGCGGCCAGTTGCGCACCGAGTCCGGTCTTGGTGGTCATCGCGGTGATCACGCCGGCGGCGGCACACACCGCGACCACGGGCAGCGCCGAGCGCATGCCATACGACAGCGAGCGCAATGCCTCGATCACGAACTGCCCCACGCTCTTCTGTGACCAGCCGGACCAACCCGCCTTCGGAGCCGAGCCACGGTCAGCGATCGCACTGTCAGCCGATTCCGTAGCCTCCTGTCCGGCGGGTTTTTTCGTGAGATCGGCGCCCGCGGGCGAGGGGCTCGCACTCTCGTCGGAGGTGGTCCGCAGCATCCGATCCGGGATCGCGAGCAGCAGCGCGAGCACTGTCGCGTAGACGACCGCGCGGGTCGCGCTCACGCCGGCCAGCAAGAGCACCACGATCACGAGCAGAGACGAGAAGTGGTACCCGAAGCGCCCCAGCAGTTTCCACCACGGCGTGGGCAGCGGACCGTCGGCCAGATCCGCGGGCGCGCGGCCTTCCGCGTGGATGCGGCGCGCGTCGATCTCGACCGACAGCAGGATGCCGAGGTAGTACAGCAATGTCGGGATCAGCGCCCACCCGAGCACCGTCACATACGACACGTCGAGATACTCAGCGACGATGAACGCCGCGACGCCCAGCGTCGGCGGCGACAGAATCGCACCGACACCCGCCGCGGCCAGCATCCCGCCCGCCTGTTCGGGCCGGTATCCGGCCTTGCGCAGAATCGGCCAGGTCACCGCGCCGGTGCTCACCGCGGTCGCGGTCCCCGACCCCGAGACGGTCCCGAGCAGAAATCCCGACGCCACCGCCGTCCGCCCCGCCGCACTGTGCGAGCGACGGAACAGCGACACCGACAGATCGACGAAGAACCTCGCGGCACCGGAGAATTCGAGCACCGCGCCATACAGCGTGAACAACACGATGTAACTGGCGGCCACGTCCAGCGGTGTGCCGTAGAAGCCGCTGCCGGAGTTGTAGAGCGCGTCGACGATCTGATCGACATCGAGCCCCGCGTGCGCGATCGACCAGTCCTGCGGCAGCAGTCCGCCGTAGTACCCGTACCCGAGGAACACCAGACACACGATCGGCAGGATCACCCCGGTGGTACGCCTGCACGCCTCGAGCACCAGCACCAGCAGCAGCCCGCCCATCACCACATCGAGCGGCGCCAGCATCCCCTGGCGATCGAGGAACGCGTCGTATCCCCCGCCCGCGTCACCGATCCGGATCGGCAGCACCGGATACAGACACACCACCAACGTGATACCAGCCAGCACCCAATCGAGCACCGAGGGCCCATCAGCCCGATCGAGTGGACCCCACCACGACCGGTAGCTCAGATACACCAGCGGCAGCGCGACAGCCAGAAAAATGACCAGGTAGTACTGACTGCCCTGCGCCAACGGCCGAAACACCTGCCACACCGACAACAGCGCGAGCCCGAGCGCGACAACACCGACCAGCCGACCGGGAAATCCGGAGAGCACCCGTGCGGGCCGCTCGTCGTCGTCCACCCCCAGCTCAGCCGCAGTGACTACAGGTGGCGCCGCGTTCATGAGCGGACGATAGCAACGAGATTCCTGCCCGGTGACGAAATCGACAACCGCACAGTCTGTACAAAATGGACACTACGCACGGGTGCCGATCACCGTTGCCCCACAACGCGATCCACCTCCGTACCCGACCTCGTCCGCACCTGACGCCCGAACTAACTCTTCGATCCCTGCCGAACCGGGGTGGATACTGTCGTGGCGGCTGGGATGCGACGAATTGCCGAGCTGACGCGCCCTCGACAGCACAGCCGAGCCGACCCCGCTCGCGCCGCACCTGCGCGTGGTTGTCGGTGTCCCCGCATACCATCCGCTCATGCTCTCGATCGATACCGCGCAGCGTCGCGCCAGATTGGCGACCAGGCATTGCCTCGCGCCGTCGGCCCGCTCGAACGACCCTGTCGACATCGCGCGCTCGATGGTGGTTCTGCACGCCACCGACCCGGCGACGGTGTTCCTTTCGGTCGGCGCCCGTGGCATCGATCTCACCCCGGCCGATGTCGAGAAGGCGCTCTACGACGACCGCGCCCTGATTCGTATGCTCGCCATGCGCCGCACGATGTTCGTCGCGCCGACCGAATTGCTGCCCGTTCTGCAGGCCTCCACCTGCGATGCGCTGGCCCACAAGCAACGCCGCACCTACGGTCGCTACATCGAACAGGCCGGCGTGGTCGACGGCGACATCTCGACGTGGCTCGCCGACGTGGAAGCCGAGACCCACGCGGCATTGCTGACCCGCGGCGCGGCGACCGGCGTCCAACTGAGCAAAGATGTGCCACGCCTGCGCACCCAGATAGACACCGCGCCCGGCAAGTCCTATTCCAAACCGACCAGCATCACCACCTGGGTCCTGGTCGTCCTCGGCGCCGAAGGCCGCATCGTGCGCGGCCGCCCGAACGGCAGCTGGACCAGCAGCCAGTACACCTGGGCCCCCGTGGAAACCTGGCTGCCCGCAGGGTTTTCACCGTTGCCCGCCGCACAGGCCCGCGTCGAACTGGTGCGTCAGTGGTTGCACACCTTCGGCCCGGCCCCCGTCACCGACCTGAAATGGTGGACCGGCTGGACGCTCGGTGAAGTCCGAAAAGCCTTGGCAGAACTCGACACAGTCGAAGTGGACCTCGACGGCACCCCCGGCATAATCCTCGCCGACGACCTCGCCCCCGTTCCCACTCCCGAACCCTGGGCAGCCCTACTCCCCGCCCTCGACCCGACCCCCATGGGCTGGCAATCCCGAGACTGGTTCCTCGGCCAACACACCGCCGCCCTCTTCGACACCAACGGCAACATCGGCCCCACCATCTGGGCCGACGGCCGCATAGTGGGCGGCTGGGCCCAACGCTCCGACGGCGAAGTAGTGACCCGTCTACTCGAAGATGTGGGCACCGACACCGAAAAACTCATCGACGCCGAGATCGCCCGCACCACAACCTGGTTCGGCGAAGTCCGAGCCATCCCCCGCTTCCGCACCCCTTTGCAACGCGAGCTCACCGCCTGAGGACAGATCAACCCACGGCGAAGCTCGCAGGGGGCGGCATCGCGGAAGACTATGTGCAGCAGTTGGGATCGAGCACCGTGCACAGCGCGGACAGTGCGTCGCGGCGGGCGCGGTGGATGGTGTTCATCCCCCGCCGTTCGGACTCCACCAGGCCCGCTTTGCGTAACTGGCCGAGATGGTGAGAGACCGTGGACTCGCTCAGCCCGACCGCGGCGGCGAGGTCGCCGCCGTTCTCCTCGCCGAGTGGGCTGGTCAGCAGCAGTGACAGCAATCTGACCCTGGCCGGGTCGGCGATCGCCTTGAGCCGCAACGCCACCTCCAGCGCGGCGGCGTCGTCGACGGGCCCGGCCGCCACGGGCGCGCAGCAGACGGGGGCGGACATATCGATCATCGGTAGCGCCTTCGGCATGACATCGACCCTACCTGCGGTATTGACATATGTCGAAAAGGTGAGCAGACTCGGCATCACAAGTTCTTCGATATATGTCACACAAGTGGAGGTTCGATCATGTCTCGTATCCAGCTGGCCCTCAATGTCGACGACCTCGACACCGCCGTGCGGTTCTACTCCACCCTGTTCGCTACCGAACCCGCCAAGCGCAAGCCCGGCTACGCCAACTTCGCGATCACCGAGCCCCCGCTCAAGCTCGTACTGATCGAGAACGCGGGCAAGGGCGGGTCCATCAACCACCTCGGGGTCGAGGTCGAATCCTCCGAGCAGGTACACGGCGAGATCGCCCGACTCTCGCAAGCGGGCCTGTTCACCGAGGAGCAGATCGCGACCACCTGTTGCTTCGCCACCCAGGACAAGGTGTGGGTGACCGGGCCGGGCGCCGAACGGTGGGAGGTCTACACGGTGCTGTCCGACAGCGAAACCTTCGGCACCGCACCCGAACTCGGCCACACCGACGCCGAAGCGGTCCAGGCCTGCTGCGGCACCGCCGCCGAAGCCGAGGCCGAGGGCGCCTGCTGCGGCACCGAGGCCAAGGCGAAGGCGGTCGACTCCGGCGCGAGCTGCTGCGCCTGACCGGCCCCCGTTGCGAGCGAGTTCACACGATGTTCGCTTGCCTTCTTGATTAGACATCGATCAATATCGACGTATGTCGAATCAGGATCTGCCGCTGAGTGTGGCCACACCCTCGTGTGAGGCCACACTCAGCACCCGCGCACCGATGACCGGCGAGACCGCCACCGAGCTGGCCGTGCTGTTCAAGGCGCTCGCCGACCCGGTTCGACTGCGGCTACTCTCGGCGATCGCGTCCCGCGCCGGTGGTGAGGCCTGCGTCTGCGACCTGTCGACGGGTATCGACGTGACCCAACCGACCATCTCCCACCACCTGAAGGTGCTGCGCGAAGCCGGTTTGCTGACCAGCGAACGCCGCGCGTCCTGGGTGTACTACCGGGTCATCCCGCACGCGTTGGCGCGGCTGTCGGATGTGCTCGCGACCGAGGCCGGAGCGGTGACCATATGAGCACCACCACCGACCACCCCCCTGTCGTGGGCAGACTGTCCACGCTCGACCGCTTCCTGCCGGTCTGGATCGGGGTCGCGATGGCCGCCGGGCTGCTGCTCGGGCGTGTGATTCCCGGCCTCGGCGACACATTGAGCGCGGTCGAGATCGACGGCATCTCCCTGCCGATCGCGCTCGGCCTACTGATCATGATGTACCCGGTGCTGGCCAAGGTGCGCTACGACCGCCTCGACTCGGTCACCGGCGACCGCAAGCTGCTGATCGGCTCGCTGGTCCTGAACTGGGTACTCGGCCCCGCGCTGATGTTCGCCCTGGCCTGGTTGTTTCTACCCGACCTGCCCGAGTACCGCACCGGCCTGATCATCGTGGGCCTGGCCCGCTGCATCGCGATGGTGATCATCTGGAACGACCTGGCCTGCGGCGATCGCGAAGCCGCCGCCGTACTGGTGGCTCTGAACTCGGTCTTCCAGGTCTTCATGTTCGCCGTGCTCGGCTGGTTCTACCTGTCGGTCCTGCCCGGGTGGCTCGGCCTCGAGCAGACCACGATCGACGTCTCCCCCTGGCAGATCGCGAAATCGGTCCTGATCTTCCTCGGGATCCCGCTGCTCGCCGGTTTCCTCTCCCGCCGCCTCGGCGAACGCGCCAAGGGCCGCGACTGGTACGAGGAGAAATTCCTGCCCCGGATCGGCCCATGGGCGCTCTACGGTCTGCTGTTCACCATCGTGATCCTGTTCGCCTTGCAGGGCGAGCAGATCACCGCCCATCCCTTCGACGTCGTGCGCATCGCCCTCCCCCTGCTGGTGTACTTCGCCGTGATGTGGGGCGGCGGCTACGCCCTCGGGGCCGCCATGGGCCTCGGTTACGCCCGCACCACCACCCTCGCCTTCACCGCCGCGGGCAACAACTTCGAACTCGCCATCGCGGTCGCGATCGCCACCTACGGCGCCACCTCGGGCCAAGCACTCGCCGGAGTCGTCGGCCCCCTGATCGAGGTCCCTGTCCTCGTCGCGCTGGTCTATGTCTCGCTGGCACTGCGTCAACGATTTCCCTCCACCACACCCTCGGCCTCCCCGGCCAACTGAAAGGCATCGCCCCACATGACCACCAAGCCCAGCGTGTTGTTCGTCTGCGTCCACAACGCCGGTCGCTCCCAGATGGCCGCCGGTTTCCTCACCCACCTCGCCGGTGACGCCGTCGAGGTCCGGTCAGCGGGCAGCGCGCCCGCCGAGACGATCAACCCGTCCGCGGTCGCGGCGATGGCCGAACTCGGCATCGATATCGCCGACCAGACCCCGAAGGTCCTCACCTACGACGCTGTGGAAACCTCCGACGTCGTCATCACCATGGGCTGCGGCGACACCTGTCCCGTATTTCCCGGCGTGAGTTATCGCGACTGGGTCCTGGAAGACCCCGCGGGCAAAGACATGGAGTCGGTGCGCCCGATCCGCGACGAGATCAAGTCCCGCATCGAAGCCCTTGTCGCCGAATTGCTGGCGACCCGAGCCTGAATCTCGCACTCGCCCCGGCCCGAGCCTCGCGCTCAGGTCGGTGGCCGTAGGGCGGCGAATTCGTCGGTGACGCGCAGACCGGAGTCGGTGAAGCGGTAGAGCGCCGCGGGCCGACCTCCCGCCCGGCCGGAGGGAGCGGTATCGCCGGTGGGCGTGATCACCTTGCGGCGAGTGAGAACTCGTTGGAGGTTGGTGGTATCGACGTCGTAGCCGAGTGCGGCGCAATAGATTTCGCGCAAAGTCGACATGGTGAACGTGTCGGGAGCCAGTGCGTAGGCGATGTTGGTATAGGAGAGTTTGGCGGCCAGGCGGGTGCGGGCGTGGTCGACGACGGTGCGGTGATCGAAGGACATGTCGGGCAGGTTCGAGACCGGGTGCCAGGTGGTGTCGGACGGGAGTTCGGGTTCGGTGGTGAGGGGGACGAGGCCGAGGTAGGCCGAGGCGATGCGGCGCGGGGCAGGGACTCGGTCGGGGTTGCTGAACACCGACACCTGCTCGAGGTGGCGCAGATCGCGCACGTCGACCTTCTCGGCGAGTTGGCGCCGGGCGGAGGTGTCGAGGTCTTCGTCGTCGCGCAGGCGGCCGCCGGGTAGCGACCACGTGCCTTTCTGCGGATCGAGCGCACGTTCCCACAGCAGAACCGCCAACTCCGGATGCTTGGCACCTCTACCTGCGGAAATGCTCGAGGGGAAGCGGCGTACCTGGAACACCGCGGTGAGCGATTCGTGGATGGTGTTACTATGGGGCACGTTTTCGATTATAAGTCGAAAACCTGGTTAGGTGCGAATCGCGGCGATGGAGCCGCTCGCACGATGAAGGGAGCCACCATGGCGACGACGACTGCACAGCGGACGCTGATGGATTCGGTCTTCGACGGACCCACGGGCTACGCGGGTGTCGAGGCGACGCCGGAATGGGCGCAGGAGGTGCGCCGCCTGGCGCGCGAACGCAATGCGACCATCCTCGCGCACAACTACCAGCTGCCCGAGATCCAGGACGTGGCCGACCACGTCGGCGACTCGTTGGCGCTCTCGCGCATCGCGGCCGAGGCCGAAGAGGACACCATCGTGTTCTGCGGCGTGCACTTCATGGCCGAGACCGCCAAGATCCTGAGCCCGGCCAAGACCGTGCTCATCCCGGATCAGCGCGCGGGCTGCTCGCTGGCCGATTCGATCTCCGCCGAGGAACTGCGCGCCTGGAAGGCCGAGCACCCCGAGGCGATGGTGGTGTCGTATGTGAACACCACCGCCGAGGTGAAGGCGCTCACCGACATCTGCTGCACCTCCTCCAACGCCGTCGATGTGGTCGACTCGATCGACCGCGACCGTGAGGTGCTGTTCCTGCCGGACCAGTTCCTCGGCGCGCACGTCAAGCGTGAGACCGGCCGCGAGAACATGCACATCTGGGCGGGCGAATGCCACGTGCACGCCGGTATCAACGGCGACGAGCTCACCGAGCAGGCCCGCACCCACCCCGATGCCGAGCTCTTCGTGCACCCGGAGTGCGGTTGCGCCACCTCGGCGCTGTATCTGGCAGGCGAGGGTGCGTTCCCGGCCGAGCGGGTGCACATCCTGTCGACCGGCGGGATGATCGACGCGGCGAAGGCCTCGCGCTCCAGCCAGGTGCTGGTGGCGACCGAGATCGGCATGCTGCACCAGTTGCGCAAGGCGGCGCCCGGGATCGACTTCCAGGCCGTCAACGATCGCGCGTCCTGCAAGTACATGAAGATGATCACCCCGGCCGCGCTGCTGCGCTGCCTGGTCGAGGGTGCCGACGAGGTGCACGTCGACCTGGCGATGGCCGAGGCCGGTCGCGCCTCGGTGCAGCGGATGATCGCCATCGGCAACTCCGGCGGTGGCGAATGACCGCCGCCGCGGGGCCGAGCCGGTAACGACCATGACGGTTCCGGTTTCCTGGGAAGCCGAGGTCGACCTGGTCGTCATCGGCGGGGGCGTGGCCGGTCTCACCGCGGCGCGTACGGCGTCGTTGCGTGGGCTGCGGGTGCTCATCCTCAGCAAGGGCGGTCCGACCGATACCTCGACCCAGTACGCGCAAGGCGGCATCGCTGTCGTCGCACCGCTCAGTGACTCGGTGGACTCGCACGTGCTCGACACGGTCGAGGCCGGCGCCGGGTTGTGCGAGGTCGCCGCGGTGCGTTCGATCGTCGAGGGCGGGCAGGCCGCGGTGGCCGCGCTGACCGACCTCGGCGCGGTATTCGACCTCGGTCGTGACGGGCAGATCTCGCGCACTCGCGAGGGCGGGCACAGCACGCGTCGCATCATCCACGCCGGCGGAGACGCCACCGGCGCCGAGGTGCAGCGCGCGCTCAACGCGGCGGGGCTGCCGGTGGTGTTCGGTGCCGCCGCACTGCGCGTGGTAACCGGCGCCGACGGCGTGCAGGGCGTTATCGCGGTGTCGGACAACGGTTTCGGTGTCGTGCACACGCCCGCTGTCCTGCTGGCCACCGGCGGGCTCGGGCAGCTCTACGCGCTCAGCACCAATCCGCCGGGGGCGACCGCGGACGGTGTGGCGCTGGCATTGTGGGCCGGGGCGGCGGTGGCCGATCTCGAGTTCGTGCAGTTCCATCCGACCGTGCTCTACACCCCGGGCGGGGTGGGCAGGCGGCCGTTGATCAGCGAGGCCGTTCGTGGCGAAGGCGCGATACTCGTGGATTCCCACGGGCACTCGGTGACCGAAGGGGTGCATCCGCGAGGCGACCTGGCTCCCCGGGATGTGGTGTCGCGCGCGATCGCCGAGCGCATGCGCGCGTCGGGCACCGACCATGTCTTCCTCGACGCGCGTGCCGTCGACGGGTTCGCCCAGCGGTTCCCGACGATCACCGCGTCGTGCCTGGCGGCGGGAATCGACCCTGCGGCGCAACTGATCCCGGTCGCGCCCGCCGCGCACTACCAGTGCGGTGGCGTCGTCACCGATACGCACGGGCGCACCGGTGTCGCGGGGCTCTACGCCGCGGGCGAGGTCGCCAGAACAGGACTGCACGGCGCGAACCGACTGGCATCCAACAGTTTGCTCGAAGGGCTGGTGGTGGGTGAGCGGGCAGGCGCGGCGGCGGCCGAACGTGTCGGGACGCGAGCTCGGGTCGATGAGATCTCTTCGTGGACACTGGAATTCGCTGATCGTTCGGTGGTACAGCAGGCGATGACCGAGCACGCTTCCGTCGTGCGTGACGGCGCCGGACTCACCGACGCGCTGACGCGTATCGATGCGGCGAGTTCGATCGTGCCGATGCTCGACACTGCCGAGGATTCGGTGACCGCGGCCCCGCACCTGCGCCGCATCGAGGACGCGGCGCTCACTGTGACTGCGCGTGCCCTGCTGCTCGCGGCGGCGGCACGTCAGGAGAGTCGCGGCTGCCACACCCGCTCGGAGTATCCGGGGCCCGTCGACCGACAGCGGCACAGCATCGCCGTCGCTCTCGACGCGCACGGCGCACTCGAGCTATCCACCGCGGCAGTCGATTTCGAGCCCTTGCCGACCGGGGTGCGGTGACATCGCCCGCCCGGTCTGTTGTTCAAGCAATTCCGGCGGAGCGAAACTCGCCCCGCCCGATCGACGCGGCGCACAGTCGCCCGGAGAACAGGAGTGCAGTGATGGCTCTGGACGCCACCCTGGATCGTGATGAGCTGCTGACGCTGATCCGTACCGCTCTCGACGAGGACCTGCGCTACGGGCCCGATGTCACCACGGTCGCCACCGTCGCCGAAGACGCCGTGAGCAAGGCCTCGGTGGTCTCACGCCAGCACGGCACCGTCGCGGGCCTCGACGTCGGGCTGCTCGTGCTCGACGAGGTTCTCGGCGCGGATGCCTACGAGATCACCGCGCGTGTCCCCGACGGCACCCGGGTGGAGCCGGGCACTTCGGTGCTGAGCGTCGTCGCGCCCACCCGCGGCCTGCTCACCGCCGAACGGACCATGCTCAACCTGGTCTGTCACCTGTCCGGCATCGCCACCGCGACCGCCGCCTGGGTCGACGCGGTCGAGGGCACCGAGTGCAAGATCCGCGACAGCCGCAAAACGTTGCCCGGCCTGCGCGCCCTGCAGAAGTACGCGGTCCGCGTCGGTGGCGGCGTGAACCATCGGATGGGGCTCGGCGATGCCGCGCTGATCAAGGACAACCACGTGGTCGCCGCGGGTTCGGTCGTCGACGCCCTGCGCGCGGTCCGCGAATTGGCCCCGGATATCGCCTGCGAGGTCGAGGTCGACAGCCTCGAACAACTCGACGCGGTGCTCGCCGAGAACGTCGAACTGGTGCTGCTGGACAACTTCGCGCTCTGGCAGACGCAGGCAGCCGTCCAGCGCCGCAACGCGGCGGCTCCCGACACGAAACTCGAGTCCTCCGGCGGACTTTCACTCGATCAGGCCACCGAGTACGCGGGCACCGGCGTCGACTACCTCGCCATCGGCGCCCTGACGCACTCCGTGCGTGTACTCGATCTCGGGCTCGATATGTGAGACCGAAGGCCCCGCTCCCGGCGGTCCGTACAGTCGGAAGATGGCCTTGCAGTGCGACATCCAACCCGCCCCGCCGTTGCAGTTGGCCCCGGGCTGCACCGTCTACACCGGTGTGGTGCGGCTCGCCGTCACGGGGAAGTTCCTCCAGTCTCTTCGTGCACCGGCCGACGAGTTCGGCGTCTTCGTCCCCGATGTGGCGCCCTTGCGCGACATCGCGGACGAACCCCGGGTGTGGGCTGAGGCGTACGTCATGAGCACCGTGTCCGCCCCCGCCGGCGGATTTCCCGCCGGCGTCGAATACGTGCGTGCCACGTTCCTGGCTGATCCGCGCGGCGGCACCGACCGTTGGCTCCACCTCGGCGGAGCCGCGTACATCGGCAAGGGGATCGGCCTCGGCTACCGGATCACCGTGCAGACCGCATAGCCGTGGCGGTTCCGAGGGCCGAAAAGTTGTCGGTGGCCGGTGTCACACTGACGTCATGGACAACACCCCCGTGGACGCGAAAGAGACCACCTCCTACGACGACCCGGACGCACCGTGGAACCGGGAGTTCTCAGCCGACGAGATGGCCGGTTGGAACGATGGGGTGGTTCGAGAATTCCGGGAGAACAATGGGCAGGTCGGGGGCGACTACGCGGGTGCGACGCTGTTGTTGTTGACGACGACGGGCGCCAAAAGCGGTAAACCACATGTGGTTCCGCTGGGGGCGTTGTATCGCGGCGACGTGATGTATGTGAGCTCGTTCATCGAGGATCGGTATCCCGCCTGGTATCACAACGCCAAGGCTGATCCGCTGGTGACGATCGAGTTGGCCGGCGAGAAGTTCGCGGCGACGGCCGACGTGCTGACCGGCGAGCGGTACGACGAGTTCGCGGCCTGGGCACTGGCACAGAATTCCCTGCTGGCCGAATATCAGGCCAAGGTCGACAAGCCGCTACCGCTGGTGGTGCTGACCCGGACGAAACCGGAATAGCCCGGCCCCGTTCAGGAATCGTGGCGACGATCGCGGTGTTTCGACGAGCGCCGATAGGTGCGTCCGCTGGGCACCGCGGTGGCGGCCGACGAGCTGCGCAGGGCATGGCGGCGGCGCCAGGCGACAAGATCGGGTCGCTCAGCTGGCTGCGCTGTGGCCTGCTCGGCTGCGGTCTTCATGGTCAAGGTCCTCCCCCGAAATAACGATGCCGCCAGGATAGGGAGCGGGTGCGACCACATTCCACTGGTTTTCCGGTGAACCGATCCACGGCGCCCGCTATTCCTTGTCCACCGCCGTCTCGGCCTGTGCGGGCTTGCCCGGTTCCTCGCGCGGCGCGGGCTCGACCGGTTCCTCGCGCGGCGCGGGCTCGACCGGTTCCTCGCGCGGCGCGGGCTCTTTGCCCATCGGCGCACCGATCAACACGTCCGCCCATCGCGTTGTCGGATCGATGTCGAACAGCAGCGCCTTCACCAGCAACGTCAGCGGAATCGCCAGCAGCGCACCGAGCGCACCGAGCACCCACGCCCAGAACACCAGCGACACGAACGTGATGGTCACCCCGAGGCCGACGGCATCACCGACGAACTTGGGTTGAATGATCGACTGGATCACGAAGTTGATTCCCGAATAGACCACGATCACCCAGATCATCAGCTCCGGCCCGCTGTCGAGCAGGGCGAGCAGCGCGGGCGGAATGACGCCGATGACGAACCCGACGTTCGGGATGTAGTTGGTGATGAACGACAGCAAGGCCCACAGGACCGGCAGCGGCACGCCCATCAACCACAGTGCGCCACCGTCGATCACGGCCACGATGGCGCCGAACACCGTCGACACAATGAGGTATTTGCGTGTCCCGGCAACGAAATCGCCCAGTGCCTGCGCGATCGCGGGCCGCTCGTCGGCCACCATCGCCAGCCGACGGTTCATCGTCATCCCGTCGACGGCCATGAACAGCAGCAGCGCCACCACGAGGAACAGACTCGAGAAGACCCCGAGCAAGCCGCCGAGCACCTCCTCGATCACACCGGCGGCCTTGCCCACATCGATCCCGCTCAGCGCCTTGTGGATCTGGTCGGAGCCCACCCCGACACTCGACAGCCAGTCGCGCCCATGGTCGAGCAATCTGTTGAGTTCGTCGGCATAGTTGGGCAGCAGCGAGGCCAGCTGCGCCGCCGACAGTGCCAGCGCGCCACCGATTCCGAACAGAATCGAGACCACCGCCACCAGCGCGGCCGCCATGCCGAGCCAGGCGGGCCAGCCCCTGCGCCGCGCCCAAGTCTGGATCGGCTGCACCGCGATGGTCAGCATGAGTGCGAGGAAGACCGGTCCGACCACGCCGGAGAAGGCCTCTAGTCCGGCGATGGTGACCACCATGGCCGCGAGCGACAGCAGCACGATCAGGCCGCGCGGAATCGACCATTCGGCAGGCGGGGCCGCGGTCGCGGGTTCGGTGCTCGGCTCGGACATGCGCCGAACGGTAGCCACGCGAAGGGGTGGCCGCCTCCCCCGTTCCGGGTGAGATCCGGGCTCAGGCCGTTTTCATCTGCGGTGTCGGCGGCGGTGCCGCGGTGCTGCGCGTGATCCGACCCAAGGCCCAGAACCCCAGCTCGACCACCCAGAACACCAGCAGCGCAGCGGTCACCACCAGCACCGGGACCGCGAGAAAGACCAGCGAGGGCACCGCGATCAGCAACCAGCCGAGCACGTCGACCGCACGCGCCCCGCGCAACCGGCTACCGAGGCGAACCGCCGTCCACATCATCCAGCGTCGCGGCACCGAGACCCCGGCCTCGTGCAGGCTGCGCCGGAATATCCCGTCCGCGTCGGCGGGTCCGACTTCGGCTGTGCGGCACAGATAGTCGTGCAGGATCGCGGCCCTGGTGTAGGCGCCGTAGCGCGGGATCAGCCATACCAGCGCGCGGGGCACCGAGGCGAAGTCGGTGCGGAATCCGGCAGGCACCGTGAAGGTTTCGACCGCGCCCTGATAGGTGAGCGGTTCGGTGAGCCGCCAGAATTTCGCGTCGAGTTCCTCGACGACCGGACCACCACCGATGAATGCCACGACCGTTCCTCTCGCACCACCACCAGGCATCTACCTGCTGTTATGCAGAAATGGTATCGCGCAATGATCGCTCAGCCGCGTGGTTGCGAACTCGGATCGAAATCGCCGCTGGGCCGATACTGTTCGACTCCGTACGGCAGTCGGTAGGCGTCGGGCTCGTCGCCGAAATCGGCCGGACGCAGGTCACCGAGCAGTCCGGCAGCGCCGGAACCGAGATCGACAGACGGGTGCAGTGCGGCGAGAAACAACAGCACGAGGGCAGCGAGGAACGGCTGTATCAGCAGGGCGAGATCGGTGCCGACTTCCGCTGGCAGCGCGATGATCTGGCCGACCGCCGGATCATCGGCACGCGGATGACGCACGCCCGCAACCCATTCCCCGATCCACATCATCAGCGCCGCGCCGAGCCCCGAGGCGAACAGCATGCCGAGCACGAGAGCGGGCCCGCGGGTGATCCGAACCCGCCAGGCACCGACCGCACTCAGCACCGCGACCACCGCGCCGATACACAGGAACATCCCGACCGCGTCGAACAGGTGCAGACTCTCGCCGGTGAGCACCGTGGCGCGACCGGGCTGAGTCACCCGCAACCGCTCGGTCGGTGCGAGCAGACCCCACACCACCCCGGCCGCCGCACTCGCCACCAGCACCGCCGCGACGACGATGCCGACGCCGACGACCTCGCGACGCAACACCTCAGGGCGCTCCTCGCGGCCGAGCACTACCGACGTTCCAGCCGTGCCGATTCGATGACACCGTGGCGCGAGCACTTGGCCCACCAGCCGTCGGGGCTGATCTGCACGACCATCCGGCGACCGCACTGCTCGCAGAATCGCGGCGGTTCGAGACCGAGCGCGGCCGACACGGGCATCGCGTCGTCGAGCCCGGGCACGATCCGCTTACCCGTGAACGGGTTGTAGCGCTCGTCCAATGCTGTTACCGCCTCTGCGAAGTGCGACTCGACGGCCGCGACCTGGGTCGATACTCGATCGTACACAGCGTTTTACAGGGTGTCGTTGAGCGCCTTGATCGGCATGCTCAGCTCACCGAGCAGATCGAGATCGGACTCGGCGGGGCGGCCGAGGGTGGTGAGGTAGTTGCCGACGATGACGGCATTGATCCCGCCGAGCATGCCCTGCTTGGCGCCCAGGTCGCCGAGGGTGATCTCGCGACCACCGGCGAAACGCAGGATGGTGCGCGGCATCGCGAGCCGGAACGTGGCGATCGCGCGCAGCGCGTCGGCGGCGGGCAGCACCTCGAGGTCACCGAACGGGGTGCCGGGCCGCGGGTTGAGGAAGTTCAACGGAACCTCGTCGGGGTTCAGCGAGGCCAGCTGCGCGGCGAACTCGGCGCGCTGCTCGATGGTCTCGCCCATGCCGAGGATGCCGCCGCAGCACACCTCCATGCCCGCTTCGCGCACCATCCGCAGGGTTTCGAAGCGCTCCTCGTAGGAGTGGGTGGTGACCACCTTGGGGAAGTGCGACTTGGCGGTCTCGAGATTGTGGTTGTAGCGGTGCACGCCCATCGCGGCGAGCTGGTCGACCTGCTCCTGGTTCAGCATGCCCAGCGAGCACGCGACCTGGATGTCCACCTCGTTGCGGATGGCCTCCACACCGGCGGCGACCTGCGCCATCAGGCGCTCGTCGGGACCACGCACCGCGGCGACGATGCAGAACTCGGTGGCGCCGGTCTTGGCGGTCTGCTTGGCCGCCTCGACCAGGCTGGGGATGTCGAGCCAGGCTGCGCGCACGGGCGACTGGAACAGGCCCGACTGCGAGCAGAAGTGGCAGTCCTCGGGGCAACCACCGGTCTTGAGGCTGATGATGCCCTCGACCTCGACCTCTGGGCCGCACCACTTCATCCGCACGTCGTGGGCGAGCTCGAGCAGCGCTTCCAGATGCTCGTCACCCAGGCGCAGCACCTCGACGGCCTGCTGCTCGGTGAGGCCCTCGCCGCGCTCGAGCACCTGCTCACGGGCGATGGCCAGAATATCGGTCTGGACGGGTGCCTGCGTCACGACGTGATGTCCCTTCGACGGGGGTCTGCGCACGAGCCGTGGGTGTGATCCACCCGGCGTGGCCGTGCAACTTGAACGGTGTTCAGGATAGGGTAGCGGCTGCGAGTGAGTCACGACACTCGGGTCGGAAAATCGGACGGAAGGACGCGCGTGCAACTGCGGAAGACGGATGTGGTCGATGCCGCCGTCGCGATTCTCGATCAGTACGGGCTCGCCGACCTGACGATGCGCCGGCTCGCCGGCTCGCTGCAGGTGCAGCCGGGGGCGCTGTACTGGCACGTCAAGGACAAGCAGTCCCTGCTCGGCGCGGTGGCCGACCGGATTCTCGCTCCGATGGACGAGCCGATCACGGCCACCGAATGGCCCGCGCAGCTCACCGAACTCGCCCACCGACTGCGCGACTGCCTGCTCGCCTATCGCGACGGCGCGGAACTGGTTTCGGCTACCTACGCCTCACGTCTGACCACGAGCAAAGCGCGTGAACGCCTGGCGGGCATTGTCATCCGTGCCGGAATGACCAGGGAGGAAGCCGATCTCACGGCCTACACCCTGCTCTACTACGTGCTCGGCCAGACCGTCGACGAGCAGTCGCGCATGCAGATGGATTCCGTCGGCGCGCTGCCCGAGGACGACACGCCCTTGCTCGACACTCCCGATCCCACAGCTCGATTCGACTTCGGTTTGCAGCTGTTCATCGCGGGCGTTCGCACCATTCTCGGGGCCCGGGTGCGCTGATCAGGGTGGATCATTGCGATTGGCTTCCTGATAGCGGCGCACGAACGGCAGTACCTGCGCCTCGATGACCTCGTTGTATTCACGGGGTCGCTGAATCGGATTCGCATGCTCGGTCTGGGTCGGCCGGACCACCGACAGGGTGCCGTCGACGCCGCCGGACTGTTCGATCAGCACCCTGTGCGAATACTCCACGTCCACCACGTCGTCGCGCGCCGCCTCGCGGGGCCGGATGAACACGATCGCCGGGTTTCGCTTGTCCGGATTCGGCTTGCCGAGCGCCCGCAAATCCGCCGTGCCGCCGCCCGCCACGATCGCCAGGAACTGCGCCTCGATCAACCCGTTGCTGGCGGCATCACGAGAGAAGATCTTGTCGCGCAATACCTCTGAGGACGCCTTACCCATGGCGCGGTAGTCGATATCGAAGAACAGTCCGTCCCGCTGCGCGAAACGTTCACGCCGAGCCGACATCTCGACCACGAAGCGCAGCAGCCTGCTCTCCCTCGCCCCGGGCAACCAGCCCACCCACCGCACCAGATCGGCGCCGCGGCTGCGACTCTCGGGTCGGACCGCGTCCAGATCCATCGGCGTGCAGTCCAGCACAACGGCCACCAATCGCCGATCGCTGCCCAGGTGGATATGACGCGCCACCTCGAGCGCGATGATCCCGCCCATGCTGTGGCCGACCAGCACGATATTGCGCACATTGCCGTATCGCGCGGCCCGCACGATCATCTCGGCGATGACCTTGGTGTCGATGCCCGCGTTGTCGTAGCGCACCGCCCACACCACTCCGAGGCGACTGAGCGCGGGCAGGGCTTTGGCGGTCGGTGCCGCGTTGACTCCCCCGAGCCCCACCAAATCGACGACCGCGGTATCCCAATCCCGCGCGTCAGCGGGCAGATTCGCGGGCAGCAACTCCGGCGTGGTCTGTGCCAGCCGATCGCGTTCGGGAGCCACATCGTGCACCCAGTACTGCCCGAACACGATCATCGCGACCAGCAGCACCCCGAGAATTCGCAGCACCGCCAGCCTGGTCCGGCGCCAACTGCGCCACCCGTGTCCCAGCCTGGTTTCACGCAACCGATCCCGCCGACGCGCATCGTCGAAGTCCGCGACGGTGGACGGATGCCGATCGAATGACGACATATCTCCACTGTAGGGGCGCCCGCGCGGTGTCATGCGCTACCTGTCGCGCCGGCTACCGCTCGTACCGCTGTGCGTAGCTGGTCGGTGGTTCGCCGAAGATCTTGCGGAAATCGCGGCTGAGGTGCGGCTGGTCCGCGTACCCGAGGTCGGCGGCGAGCGCCGCCCAGTCGATGTCGACGCCGTCGGCGAGCCGCTCGGTGATCTCGTGCAGGCGGTAGCGGCGGATCACCCACTTGGGCCCGATGCCGACATATTCGGCGAACAACCGCTGCACCCGGCGAACACTCATCCCGCAGCGCCCCGCGAGCGCGTCGACGGTGGTGAGGCCCGTGTCGTCGGCGATCATCGCCACCATCCGCCCCGCGCGCTCGGCCTCCGGGTCTGCGACGGGCAGGTGCGCGCGGAGGTGCCCCTCGACCGAGCCGACATCGACCGGGTCAGGCGATTCCGGGCCGAAAACCGCTGCCGCATCGATCGTTCGATCCCGCAGGTCTGCCACCGGACCGTCCAGGAACGGGCGGAACGCGCCGGGCCGGAAGGCCACCCCGAACACCGACCCCGAGCCGGTGAGCTCGCGGTAGACGTGCGAGGACGAGGGACCGTGCAGTTCGGCGCGACCGTCGCGGAAGGTCAGGTGCACGTTCGGCAGCGGCACCACCAACTGCCGAAACGGCCGCTCGTAATCCCAGGTGACGGCCCAGTACCGGTCGACATACCGTGCGAGGTCCGCCGAGGGTGCGATGAACCGGTGGCGCTGCGACACCTGCCAGGCACCGCCCAGTTCGCGGGGGTCGCGTTCCACCCGGCGAGTCTATGTCGCGTTTGTTCAAGACAGCGCCGCGTCGCGGTGGTTACCTCGGTACATGCCCGAAACCGAACGCGTAGCGCACGCCGCGACGCCACTGTCGAAGCTCATCCACACGGTCGATCCCGCCCGACTGTCCGACCCGACCCCCTGCGCCGAGTTCGATATCCGAGCCCTGCTCAACCACCTGCTCTTCTGGGGCCCGTCGCTGGTCGGCGCCGCACGCAAGGAGGCGATCACACCCCCGGCAGCCGCCGAATCCGAAATCGACCTGACCGCGGGCGACTGGGCCGCAGCCCTCGATGCGCACCTCGACGCACTCACCACCGCGTGGAGTGACCCCGCCGCCTGGCGGGGAGTCACCCACATGGGCGGGCCGACGGAACTGCCCGCACCGTTGGTCGGCGGAATGGTGGTCGGCGAACTGATCGTCCACGGCTGGGACCTCGCCCGTGCCGTCGGCGCCACGCCACACTGGGACGACGATTTCCTGCGCGCCACCTACGACGAGACGGCCGCCACCGCCGAACAGGGTCGTCAGATGGGCATCTACGGCCCCGAATTCCCCGTCGATGCCACCGCTCCCCTCCTGGACCGCATCCTCGGCCTCACCGGACGCGACCCCTCCTGGCCGTAGGCCGCCGACCGAGCGGGCGCGGTCAGCTGCTGTCCACCGACTCCCGGGGCTCGCGCAGACTCACGGCCTGCTGTTCGGGCACCGCGACCGGCGCCACCGGCCGTCCGGGGAACCAGCGATACATCGCGGCCGCTCCACCGAGACCCGCCACCGCGAGCGCGCCCGCCGCCGCGCCGAGCACCGTCACCGCGCTGATCGCGCCGACCGCGATCGGACCCGCGAACATGCCGATGTCGTGGGTGAGCCGCCAGGCGCCGAGGAACTCCGCGCGCTGACCGGGCGGGGCGACATCGGCGCCGACGGTCATGATCACGCCGTTGCTCAACCCGTTGGCGAAGCCGAGCAACACCGCGACCGCGGTCAGCCCGACCACCGACTCCGCCAACGGCAACAGGGCATACCCCGCGGCGAAGGCGAACATCGCGGGAACGCCGATCGCCCTGCGACCGTAGCGATCCAGCCAGATTCCGGCCGGATACGACATCAACACGTCCACCGCGCCCGCGATACCGAACATGATGCTGGTGGTCGCCGCGTCGGCACCGATGTGCACCGCCCACAACGGCAGCAGCGATTGTCGTGCCGCCCGTGCCGCGCCCATGAGCAGAGCGCCGAGTCCGAGCGTGCTGAGCAGCTTGCGATGCTCGACCACCACCGAGCGAATCGTGTTGTCGCTGACCACCGTCGGCGAACCCTCGGTCTCCGGCATGGCGAACACCAGCGCACCCGCGACGAGCATGGCGACGAGCTGGATCCACAACCCACCGATCGGGCCGAGCCAGTGCACCGCACCCGCCCCGAGGAAGGGTCCGGCGAAGAACCCGAACCGCATCCACCCGGCCAGCGCCGAAAAGGCCCGTCCCCGATCGACACTCGGCACCACGGCAACGATGTAGGTCTGTCTGGCCAGCCCCCACACCGCACCCGAGGCGCCGTTGATCAGCAGCCCGACCGCGAACACGGCGATATTCGGCGCGAGGATGGCCACGAGCAGACCCAGTGCGCAGGTGAAGGAACCGAGCGCGATCGCCTTGCGCTCCCCCGTGCGCGCCACCAGCCGACCCGCGGGCAGGTCGCCCAGGATGAGCCCGAAGCCCATCATGGCGACGACCACGCCTGCGGTTCCGACCGACGCGCCGAGTTCGAGTGCGCGCAGCGGCAGCATGGGAGCCGCTGCGCCCGAACCGATTCCGTAGATGGCGGACGGAACGAAGACCGCCAGCGCCATGGACCGCAGCTGAGTCACGGCGCCACCACCGACCGGCGAGTGCCGTGTCGGCTACTACAGCCCACCGTCATCCGGCTAGTGCGGCACTGCGAGCGAACTGACTCTCCGGGCGCGCGAGCCCGAAGTGGTCGCGCAACGTGGTCCCGGTGTATTCCGTGCGGAACAGCCCGCGCTCCTGCAGGATCGGCACCACCGTTTCGGCGAATACCTCGAGCCCACCGGGGTAGTACGGCGGCATCACGTTGAAGCCGTCCGCCGCGCCCTGGGTGAACCACTCCTCGATGGTGTCGGCCACTTGCTCGGGCGTTCCCGCGAACACCCGGTGCCCGCGCGCGCCGGCCAGCCGGTGCAGCAGCCCACGCAAGGTCGGCCGTTCCCGCTCGACGATGCCCGCCACCACCTGCAATCTGCTGCGCGCGTTGTCGGTGACATCGCCCGCTCCCGCGAACACTTCCACGGGCACCAGCTCGTCGAGCGCGAGGGTGCGCAGCGAGGTGCCGGTGATCGATTCCAGCTGCTTGATCCCGTATTCGGGCACCGTCAGCTCGTTGAACTCGCGTTCCAAACGCAGTGCCGCGGCCTCGGTGTCGGCGATGAACGGACTGATCCCCGGCAGGATCTTCACCTCGTCGGCGGTGCGGCCGAACTCGGTGGCCTTGGACTTGATATCGGCGTAGAAGGACTGCGCGTCCGAAAGTCGTTGATGGGCCGTGAAGATCGCCTCCGCGTACTTGCCCGCGAAGGCACGGCCCTCGTTCGACGCCCCGGCCTGCACCAGCACCGGACGTCCCTGCGGTGTCCGCGCCGAGTTGAACGGCCCACGCACACTGAGATGTTCGCCGACGAAGTCGATCGGATGGATCTTGTCCGGATCGGCGTACACACCGGCGGCGCGGTCGAGCACGATCGCATCGTCCTCCCAGCTGTCCCACAGCCCGACCACCGCGTCGACGAATTCCCGTGCGCGGGCATAACGGTCGGCGTGATCCGGGTGGCGTTCGAGTCCGAAGTTGGCCGCGGCCAGATCGGTGCCGGTGGTGACGATGTTCCAGCCCGCGCGTCCACCGGAGATGTGGTCGAGCGAGGAGAACAGCCGCGCCAGGTTGTAGGGCTCGTAGTAGGTGGTCGACGCGGTGGCGATCAGGCCGAGATGTGTTGTCGCCGCGGCGATCGCGGTGAGCAGCGTGATCGGCTCCAAGCCCGGCGCGGCGTTGTGACGAACATCGGTGCGCAGGGCGGGGCCGTCGGCGAAGAACACCGCGTCGAGCTTCGCCGCCTCCGCGGTACGCCCGATCTCCTGGTAGTAGGAGACGTCGTAGATGCGGTCGGGCCTGCTGTCGGGATGCCGCCAGGCGGCCTCATGGTGCCCGGACGGGTAGATGAACGCATTCAGACTCAGTTGACGCGGTGCACTCATGACGCCTGTTTCACTTTCTCTGGATCTGTTGTGTCGACGCCGAGCCCGGTCAACAGCACTTCCCGCAGCCGGACGAACTCCGGGTGCGCGTGCCTGCGCGGGCGCGGGGTCTCGATGCGCTGATCGATCGTGATCCGGCCCTCGTCGAGGACCAGCACCCGATCGGCGAGCAGCACGGCCTCGTCCACATCGTGGGTCACCAGCAGCACGGCGGGCCGATGTCGCTCGCACAGGGCCTGGAGCAGGGCGTGCATCCGAATCCGGGTCAGCGCGTCGAGCGCGCCGAACGGTTCGTCGGCCAAAAGCAGTTCCGGCTCACGCACCAGCGACCTGGCCAATGCCACCCGCTGCTGTTCACCGCCGGAAAGTTCACGCGGCCAAGCCTTCTCGCGTCCGGCCAACCCGACCTCGGCCAGTGCCGAGCGTCCCCGTCGGTCCGCGTCACGCCCGGTCAACCCGAGCACCACATTGTCGAGGACGCGCGACCACGGCAGTAGCCGCGAATCCTGGAACACCACCGCGCGTTGCGTCGGCACCGTCAGCTCGCCGGATCCGGGTACCTCGGAATCGAGTTCGGCCAGCGCTCGCAGCAACGTGCTCTTACCGGAACCGCTGCGCCCGAGCAGCGCGACGAACTCACCGCGCCGGATGTCGATATCGATGCCGTTCAACACGATTCGCTTGCCGAAGCCGCGGGTCAGGGCGCGGGTGCGTACGACGACCCGCTCGTCGGAGCTCAGTCGCCCAGTGTCTGTCGCCATGCCAGCACCTTTCGTTCCGTTGCCCGCACGGCGAGATCGCCGAACAGTCCGAGCAGCCCGTAGATCACCAGACCGACGACGATCACGTCGATCTGGCCGTAGGTGCGCGCCTGGGTCATCAGGTAGCCGATGCCGCTGGTCGCGTTGACCTGTTCGACCACCACCAGCGCCAGCCAGGAAATGGTCACCGCCAGCCGCAGCCCGAGGAAGAAGCCAGGCAACGAGCCCGGCAACGCGATGCGCCGCAGGAATCCCCACCGCGACAGCCCGACGGTCTCGGCCAGTTCCACATAGCGCGCGTCGACGCTGCGCAGGTAGGCGTGGGTATTGATGTAGATCGGAATGAGCACGCTGGTGGTGATCACGATCAGCTTCATCTGCTCGCCGATCCCGAACCAGACGATGAACAGCGGGATCAGCGCCAGTGTCGGGATCGCCCGCTTGATCTGCACGGGACCGTCGACCACCGCCTCACCGATCCGGCTCAGCCCCGCGACCAGCGCGAGCACCACGCCGATCGCCACACCGAGGACGAGGCCGATCACGGCGCGCTGCAACGAGGTCAGCAGGTTGGACTGCAACCGGCCGTCGGCGATCAAGTCGCCCGCGGTCTGCGCGACCGTCCACGGCGCGGGCAGGGTCTCCGGGTCGATGGCACCGATCGCGGAACCGATCACCCAGGTGCCGATGAGCAGAACCGGACCGAGGGCGAAGCCGAACGGGATCGGCTTGCCAGGTCCCAGTTTGCGCCGCCCTCGCCCACGCGGGGCGAGGGCCTCGACCGGGGCCGTGCTGGCCCTGAGTTTGTGCAGTGCGCCCGCGTCGATGGTGGCCATCAGCTCGCCGCCGGTGCGAACGCGGCCCCGCTGGCAGTGACGGCCTCGGTCACCGCGGCATCGAAGCGCAGGTCGAAACCATCCACGGCCTTGATCTTCTTCGGCAGCTCGCCCACGGCGTCGATCGCGTCGATGGTGGTCTGCTGCCGGGCGATCAACTGCTGGTCCAGGTGCGGGAAGGTGTAGGTGCCCAGCGATTCGACGATCCGCTTGGCGTCGTCGGCGCTGACCTTCTGGCTTCCGACGTAGTAGCGGGTGGCCCATTCCTCGCGATGAGTGTTGGTCCACTGCCAGGCCCGCACGAACGCGCCGACCAGAGCACGGGTCGCGGCGGCCTTCGCCGGATCCTGGACCACCGCCCGGCGCGCATACACGTAGGCGAGGCCGCTGTAGATGCCCGTGGTCTCCGAATCCGGGATCAGCGAGGCGCCCTCGGTGCGGAGGAACCGGGTCACGTTGGGTTCGATCAGCGGCGCGACGTCGACCTGAGCGGTGCGCACCGCGTCAGGGAACTCGGCCAGCTGCAGCCGGACCAGCTCCACATCGGTGGGCTTCAGACCCGCCTTGGTGAGCGCCTTCAGCACCGCCGCCTGCTGGGCGGTGCCCTCGGCGTAGGCGATCTTCTTGCCCTTCAGATCCGTGAGCTTGCTGATCGAACGGCCCGGCGCCACAGCGAGTTTCAGGGCTTGGGGGTTGGTCTGGTAGGAGCCGATGATCGGAACGTCCTGGCCCGCGGCCAGCGCGTGGATCGGCGGCACGTCGCCGACCTGACCCACGTCGGCCGCACCCGCCCGGAAGGCCTCGAGGATGGCCGGGCCGCCGACGAAGTTCGCGAATTCGATCTTGAACGGCAGCTTGTCCAGTTCGCCGGACAGCCGCAGCGCCGATTGCAGACGTTCCGACTGATCGGCGACGACGAGCGTGGTCCCCGGTGGAACCTCGGTGGGCAGTGGCGCGTCGGGGGTGCCGACCGGTGTGTCGTTGCCTTGCGCGCAGCCGGTCAGGCCGAGCGTCGCAACGGTTGCCATCGCGAGAAGTGCGGCGGTGGCGCGGCCCCGCAGGCCGGGTCGAAAGGTGTTCGGTCGGTGCATAGGAGGATTCAAGCAACCGCGATCACCCCCGAACACCATTAGCCTTGCCATGATTTGAAGGCGCCACGCGCTGCCGGCAGCGGTGGTCGGCGCCGGATCGGCACTGGCCCGTGCGGCGCACGGTGTTTCAGTCGATCGTGCCCCGCTCGGCCAGGGAGACCAACTTGGTCAACGCCATCTGCCAGGTCACCTCGTTGTCGGCGAGACTGAGTCCCGGCGGAACCCCTTCGTGCAGGACATCGAGGAGGGTGCCACCGTCTACGTCGGTCAGGGTGAAGGTGACCGATTGTGCGCCGGTCATGTCCGGCCGCACCGTGACGAACTCCAGCACCTCGACCACCTGTTCGTCCGGAACGAGCGAACGGAACGTCCCGAAGTAGGCGTCGTGCTGCAGATCTGTATCGCCCGCGTCGGTGGAGGCGTCGTAGGTGATGGTGATCGAGAACGATCCGCCCTCCACCGGCTCGAACCGATGCACCTCGCTGGTCATCCCGTCGGGCACCATCCAGGCACCCACCGCGTCGCCGTCGAGCAACAGGCGGTAGACGGTGGAGCGAGGCGCATTGATGTGCGTACCGATCCGGGTGGTCGCCATGACTTCACGATAGTCGCCACACCGGCGCCGATCGATCAACTGCCGCAGGCGCGTGCCAGTGTCTGCAGTGGGTCGGTCAGCACGTCGACGAACGCCAGTTCCGCGGCCCCGATCAGCGGGGCGTCGTCGGCCAGCGCGGAGGTCCGTAGCCGAACGCGCTCACGGACCGCCAACAGCCCGTTCACGGCCAACCGGCTCCGGACCTGCGCGGCCGAGGCGAGGTAGATCTCGCGCAGTACCCCGCCGAACACGACCATCGTCGGGTTGAAGATATTGACCAGGTTGGCCACCCCGAACCCGAGCCAGTCGCCGACCTGGTGCAGCGCATCGCGGGCGGTCGCGTCACCACGGGCCGCCGCGTCGACGATCGCCTCGACCGCCGCCCGGCCGGTGAGGTCGGCCCGGCCCGCCAGCGCGATCAGCGCCAGCTCCCCCGCCTCTGCCTCGAGGCAACCGCGCGAACCACACCTGCACGCCCGTCCGCCGGGGTTCACGATCATGTGCCCGACCTCGCCCCCGTAGCCGCCCTCGCCGCCGAGCAGCTCGCCGCCCATGATGACGCCACCGCCGATGCCGACTTCACCGTGCAGATAGATCAGATCCGACACCCCGGCACCGACACCGCGCTCACGCTCGGCCAGCGCACCCAGGTTGGCATTGTTGCCGACCACGACCCGAACACCGAGCCGCTCGGACAGTTTCGCGCCGACCGGCACATCCACCCAGCCGATATTCGGCCCGTACCGCACAACGCCGTCACCCTCGCGCACCATGCCACAGAACGCGAGCCCGACACCCACACAGACACTGTCGGGCCCCGCCGAGCCGATCATCGTCTCCGCCATCACCGCCAGTGATTCGATCACCTCATCGGGATCGAATTCCGTACTGTCACGCGGTGTTTCGCGCCGGTCGAGAATCACGCCGCCGAGACCGACCCGCGCCACCGCGAGCCGGTCGGCACCGACATCCAACGCGAGCACATACACCCGCTCCGATTCGGGCCGCACCACCAGCGACGGCCGTCCGGCCCTGCCCGTCTGGCGTGGCAGTTCCTCACTCACCAGCCCGGCGGCGGCGAGGTCGGTGGTCAGGGCCAGAATCGTGCTGCGGTTCAAGCCCATTCGCTCGGCCAGCACCGCCCGCGAGACCGGGCCACTCACATGGACGTGGCGCAGCAGCGCGGCGAGGTTGCGGGTTCGGATCTCGTCCGGGGCGGGTGCAGCCCTCATTCGGCCCAGCCTTCCCGGTCGATGGTCAACTTCCTGGCAGCGAACGCTTGCGCGACAGCGCGTCCACCCCCGCCGCGAGCAGCAGAACAAATCCTGTCACAACGAATTTCGTGCCCGCGCTGTAGCCCATCAGCCCCATCCCGTTGTTGATCACCGCGACCACCGCGGCGCCGAGCACCGCGTCGAGCATCCGGCCACGACCACCGAACAGGCTGGTGCCACCGATCACCGCCGCACCGACCGCGGTGAGCAACACATCGGAACCGCCGGTGTTCGGATCGACGGAGTTGGCCCGCGAGGCCGCGATCAGCCCGCCGACGGCGGCCATCGTCGAACAGAGGACAAACGCGCTGATCTTGATCCGATCGACCGGAATGCCCGCGCGCCGAGCAGCTTCCACACTGCCGCCGACCGCGTAGACATGCCTGCCGAACGAGGTGCGATTGAGCACGAAGGTCCACAACAGCAGCAGCGCGACAATGATCGGCACCACGATCGGCATGCCCTGCAACGAGTTGACCTCCGGATTACGGCTGCGCTCGTCATTGAGCACCAGCACCGCCACCCCCGCGACGAGCGCGACCGCCGCGATCCGCAACGCGACCACCGGCGCCGTCTCGCCGGTCAGCCCGAGTGTGTTGCGCGCCCGCAACTTTCGGTACTGCACGAACGAGAACCCGCCGAGCAGCACCAGGTACATCACCCAGCCGAGCAGCGGCGGCACGTTCTTGTTGGCGATCGCCAGGATCGTCTCGTCGTGAATGGAGATATTGCGGCCGTTGTCCATGATCTTCAGTGCGACACCCTGCAGCGCGAGGAACGCGGCCAGCGTCACCACGAACGACGGGACACCGATCTTCACGACGATCGCACCGATGGTCAGCCCGATCACGACCCCGGTGAGCAGCGACACGAGCACCGCCGCGTACCAGGGCCAACCCTTGTCGGTGAGCAACACCGCGAGCACCGCCGCGCACACACCGCTGGTGAAGCCGGCCGACAGATCGATCTCCCCGAGCAACAGCACGAAGATCAACCCCATGGCGATCACCGCGATGGCGGCGCCCTGGGTGAGCAGGTTCGCGATATTGCCCTGGGTCATGAACACCGGCCGCGCGATCCAGAACACGACCGACAGCACGACCAGCGCGATGACCGAGGGCAGCGCACCCATGTTGCCGCTGCGAATCCGCCCGACGTAGCCGGTGACCAATTCGGTCATCGGCGCGGCAGGCTCGGCGGCCTTGTCCGTCACGACCACACTCATGCCTGCACTCCGATTCCGAGACTCCCGCTGCGGCCGGAGGTGATCAGTTCCACGACCTGCGAATGGGTCACATCGGCGGTCCGCACCTGCGCGGCCATTCGACCCAGATACAGCGCCGCGATGCGGTCCGATACCGCGAACACGTCGTTCATGTTGTGCGAGATCAGCACCACCGCGAGACCTTTGTCGGCCAGGCGGCGCACCAGCTCGAGGACCTGCTGGGTCTGGGCGACACCGAGCGCCGCGGTCGGCTCGTCCAGAATCACCACCTTGCTGTTCCACAGCACGGCCTTGGCGATGGCGACGGTCTGGCGTTGTCCGCCCGACAGGCTCGCCACCTTCTGCCGCACGGACTTCACCGTCCGCACCGACAGACCGGCCAGCGTCGCGCCCGCGAGTTCCTCCATGCCGTACTCGTCGAGCACGATGCCGTGCTTCTTCTCGCGGCCGAGGAACATGTTCTGCACGATGTCGAGGTTGTCGCAGAGCGCGAGATCCTGATAGACGATCTCGATCCCCAGTTCGGCCGCGTCCCTCGGATTGCCGATCTGCACCGACTCACCGTCGAACAGCACCTCGCCCGCATCGATGGCATGGGTGCCGCCGATGCACTTGACCAGCGTGGACTTGCCGGCGCCGTTGTCGCCGACCAGGGCTGTCACCTCACCGCGGTAGGCGGAGAAGTCGATGTCGTGCAGCACATGGACCGGGCCGAAACTCTTCTCTAATCCGCGCAATTCGATGAGCGGGTTATCGGTCATCAGCGCACGCCGTTATCCGCGCAGAGCTTCGCGAATTCACCGGTGCAGAGCTCGGCCTTGTCGACGAAACCGTCCGCCACGACGTCGTTCACGTTGTTCTTGAAGATCGCCTTCGGCTCGAGCAGCACCGCGGGCACCTTCGTCTTCGCCTCGGGGTCGTCGACGGTGCTCGGCGCCTCGCCCTTCTCACCATTGGCCAGCGCGATGGCCAGCTTCGCGCCGGCGGCGGCCTCGAGGTTGATCGCCTTGTACACGGTCATGCACTGGTCACCGGCCAGGACGTTCTGCAGACCCTGTACCGTGGCGTCCTGACCCGTCACCGGAATCTGCCCGTTGAGCTTCTGCTTCTTCAGCACGGCGATGGCGGCATTGGCCAGACCGTCGTTGGCCGCCACGGCGCCACCGAGGTTCGGCGTGCCGGTGAGCATCTGTTCGAAGATGGTGCCCGCCTTGGTGTTGTCCCATTCCGGGACGGCCTGATCCGGGCCCTTCACGTACTCGCCCGCGTCGAACTTCGGCTTCAGCGCGCCGTCGTAACCGCTCTTGAACAGAGCGGCGTTGTTGTCGGTGGGGCCGCCGTTGAGGTAGGCGACCACTGGCTTGGCGGCCTGCTTGTCGGCCAGGCACTTCGCGAGACCGTCGCCCATGAGTTGTCCGACCTTCACGTTGTCGAACGACACGTAATACGGCGCACCGCCGCCGAGGGTCAGCCGGTCGTAGTCGATCACGGTGACGCCCTGCGCTTTTGCCTTCTGGATGACGGCCTTGCCGGTGCCGCTGTCGAGGTTGGTGATCATCAGTACCGAAGCGCCGTTGGTGATCATCTGATCGGCGATGGTCTGGAAGGCGTTCTTGTCGCCCTGGGCGTTCTGGATGTCTGCCTTGATCCCCGCGGCGTCGAACGCCTGCTGGAGATACTTGCGGTCCGCAGTCTCCCACCTCGCCGAGGTCTTGCTGTCGGGCAGGATCACGCCGATCTTGGCGCCGCCTCCCGAGGAGTTCGTAGTGTCGTCGCCGCAAGCGGTGACCGAAGTGAGAAGTGCGATCGAGACGGCCGCGATGCCGAAGATCCCCTGACGCATGAGCGTGGGCCTTTCGTGGAACCACCGCCTGTCGGCGGTCGAGCTGGAGCGAATGTTGTTCTCGACAACATACTCCAGGGTGACCTGGCCCACTCGCGATTCGGACATAGTGGTCCGACGAGGTTCCCCGGGAACGCAAAAAGGCCCTCCAACCGAAGTTGGAGGGCCTTTCGCAATGATGTTCCGGCAGTGTCCTACTCTCCCACACCCTGTCGAGTGCAGTACCATCGGCGCAGGTGGCCTTAGCTTCCGGGTTCGGAATGGGACCGGGCGTTTCCCCACCGCTATAACTACCGTAACTCTATGAAACTAGACAGCGCTCCCCAACCAACACACCCCACAACTATCTATGGGACCTGTTGATCAGGTTTGCTGCAGTGTCTGTTGTTTCAGAAACCGCACAGTGGACGCGTAACACCTTCGTAGTAAGCCCTCGGCCTATTAGTACCAGTCACCTACACCAGTTACCTGGCTTCCAATTCTGGCCTATCAACCCCATGGTCTGTAGGGGGCCTTAACCCATCAAGTGGGAGAGAAACCTCATCTTGG
>NZ_JACUZI010000008.1:0-231375 GCF_015355705.1 Nocardia sp. XZ_19_231
ATAGCGGTGGGGAAACGCCCGGTCCCATTCCGAACCCGGAAGCTAAGGCCACCTGCGCCGATGGTACTGCACTCGACAGGGTGTGGGAGAGTAGGACACTGCCGGAACATCATTGCGAAAGGCCCTCAACCATTGGTTGGGGGCCTTTTTGCGTTCCCAGTCCTGATAGTTCAGTCCGATAGGTAGGCGACCCAGAGATAGTCACGGGCGCGGCTGGTTGCGACGAGCAACTGCCTGGCGAGCATCTCGGCTCGGTCCCTGGCACCGCCGGACAGCGCGCCGAGGTCGGCCGGCGGTTCCGCGGTGATGTGGAAGACCGCGGTGAAATCCATACCCTTCGCACGGCGCACCGTACCGACCTTGACCTGCCCGACCTGCGAGCCGTCATCGTCCTCCAATGCGATGGCGTCGAAGCCTGCCCGGCGCAGCACCCGCAGGTACCGATAGACCTCGCTCGGCCAGTTCACGATCACGGCGATCTCAGAACCCGGCTGTAGGTGCGCATCGCGGAGCGCGAGGGGGAGCAGACGGTCGATATCGCGGCGGGAGACGTACACGTCATCCGCGCGACCGTCCGACAACGTGGGATCGCTGTCTCGGAGGATGACGCCGGCACCGCCATCGAGATCGTCGACGGCGTTGCCTGCGTCGATGCGCTGTGAATACCGCAGCACCGCTTCACGATTGCGGTAGTTCGTTCGAAGCACTCGACCACGGCCGCCGGCAAGCGGAATCCCCGCCTCGGACAGAGTGCAACCGCCGGCATAGACCTGCTGCTGTCCGTCACCGACCAGGAGCAGCTGGGCGTCGGAATCGCCGCCCGCTATCTGGTGCACCAGCTGCAACTGCGTGAGAGTGAAGTCCTGTACTTCATCGACGACCACCATGGCATATGCCTCGGTGCTGTCGAGCGGCCGTGCTCGGAGTTCGTCGACGGCCAGCGAGATGACGTCGTTGAAGTCGTGGACATGCCGCGCATCCAGGACTTCCTGGTAGGGCAGATACAGGTTCTCCCAGACGAATTGACGACGAGAGGACCGCAGGCTGATACCTTCACGACCCACCCGCTCCACGCGCTTATATGTCGTCAGGTCGGTGATCCTGCGGCCCTTGATCACCCTGTCGATCTCGTCTTTCCAGTAGCTGCGATCGGTACCCTCGACCCGGTCCAACACCCCACCGGCGCCCTGCCAAGCCTTGCTGAACGCGTGCTTGATCGCGTCGTTGTCGAGTTCGAATTCGACCTTGCGACGGCGCAGGAACGCGGTCGCCCATGCGTGTAGCCCCTTGAACTGGACACGATCGACAGCGTGTGGCGCCAACTGCGCGAAGCTTCGCTCGTGGTAGGCGGGCAGGCTCTTGACGAACGTCGTGAAGAGCAGCCGCCCTGGATTGCGCTTGGCGAAGTACGCCATGCGGTGCAGCGCGACGACCGACTTTCCGGTGCCGGCCGGACCGCTGAACCGGGCAGGGCCGGTAAAGGTGGTGTGAACCAGCGTGAGCTGCTCGGGGTCTAGGAACGTCACCCAATCGCTGAAAGGTTTGGCGAGTGCGGCCGTCCTCGCTTCAGCGTGCAAGTCCTCCTGGTCGAATAGTCCGCCGGCCTCGACGTTTTCGGCTGATGGCGCGTCGTCGGCGCAGAGGTATCTGTGCGTGCTGAGCTTTTCCGCAGCTGTCGCGGCCAGCTCACCGACCCGCTCCGCACGCATCCGCTTCTCACGATGCACCAGGGTGCCGACGAAGCTGGTCTCATCGACAACGAGGTAGCGGCCATCTGCCACGGGCCGTGAACCGAAGGGCATGAGCAGCACGATGTCGAGGGAGTGCGGCACGAATTGGGCGCCGCCGACCACCAACTTGGCGAAGGTTCGCTCGGCCTCGCTGCGGATCTTCATGACGTCGGCAGAGCTGGGCAGTGTCTCGGTGAAGACAAGGGCGAAAACGCCGGTGCGCCCCAGCGCGAACGCTGCGATCCGGTCGGGTGTGGGTGAACCGCGGTCCACGAGCACATGCCAGCCGGGATTGGTGAGTAGGGCTGCTAGGAAACGACGCTGGCCAGGTGTCAACTGTCGCTGCTCGGCGAGTGTGCGCTCCGCCCACCGTGCTACCCGCTCGCGATGAATATTCGGCATCGATCCCCCTCCGGATACCTCAGCTCCGTACAGCGGGTGGAGCTGTAATGCGTTGAATACCAACATAGTTGACATCAGAGGCGACGGCATGCGGATCGGTTGGACGGGCTCCGAGTAGCTCGACATCGGCACGTACGTCTCCGGCGAGCCTCGAGCTGACCGTGGTCATGTGGTTGGCGCATTTCCAGCAGGGTGCCGCATCGTGCAATGCTTTCCGGTTCGCTTCCGTACGAAGGGATTTCATCCGTGCAGCGTTATCTGGCGCCTATCGCCGTCTCAGTCGTCCTAGTCTGTGTAACCGGGTGTGGGAGCGCCGATTCGCCGGCCACCACCTCGGCCAGCGCCGCGCCGACATCGGGTCTCGGCACACCCTTCGCGTTCACCGATGTGTCCAATGGCGCGAACGTCGGCGCCATCACGTTCACCGAAGTGGCGCTCGCACCCGCAGAGTGCGTGACCGAGCTGCTGCCGGGCCACGTCGCTTTGGCGGTTCGCGCCCAGGTCGAGAGCATCGGCACCAGCCGGATGTCCCAACCCGACCAGTGGCTGCTCAGCACCGTGGATCGCGCCGGCATCACCCAGCGGACCGAGCACGCCATCCTCACCAACGACTGTTTCGAGTCGTACTCGTACAGCGCGTCTCCCCAGGCTGGAACCAAAGTCGAGGGCTGGTCCGTGGTGCAAGCGTTACCTGAAATGGTCGCGCTGCAGTTCGTTCCGCTGGTCCAGGACGTAAGCGCTCCGATGGACGCACCGCGTTTCGTCACCCCGGCACCGGCAAGGATCACGATCGCACTCGCGACCGCTCCGGCACCCGCCACCGTGACGACTCAGCCGCCGGCCGCCGCTCCACCGACTTCCACCGCCACCACCCCGCAGTTCGTGCCCGAAAGCACCACCACCGCGGTCGCTACTACCAAGACCGCACCCAAGAAGGCGACTCCCGCAGTCGGAGTCCCCTGCACTCCGCCCGGTGACAACTACGCGACCGCCGATGACGGCAGCACCCTGAAATGCACCAAGGCGGGCGGTCCGAGCGCGAAATGGGTGCAATCAGCGCCGCTGCTCGGCACGCGCACCCCTGGTACTTCCTGTGAAGTGGGCTCGGGAGTAGCGACGTCGCCCGACGGTGAGGAGATGTTCTGCCTCGGCCAAGGGCCGGATAGCAATGTGTGGACTGTTCTGAATTGACGCGTGACCCGAATGCTCGGGGCAACGATATTGCTGGATTTCCGAGTCACGCCCGCTGCCATAGCGTTTCACCCGCACGGCTTTCGACCGTAGGAGTGATGGATGGTGACAGGGGTGTTGGCTCAGCGGGAGCCCATCGTCGACTTCGAACTGGAAGTCGTGGAGCGGTGGCATCCGGCTGTCCGGGTGCTCTTCCGGTTCGGGTTCGTTGTTCTCGGTATCGGGATGGCCGGGGTATGGCTGCTGCATGCGTTGCTACGCACTTTGGGTGTGCCGCAGGAGACGGTGAGCGAGGTCGCCAAATGGACGGCGTTGAATCCGCTCACCGACTGGGTCGGCACCCAAATCTTCGATGTGAGTATCGATTACACGGTCACCGGCAGTGGTGACACTGCTGCGAAATGGGTGGCTGCTTTCACCCTGATCCTGGTCGCTGTACCGGTCACCGCTGCCTGGTCGGTCCTCGACCGGCGCCGCCCGAACTACGTGCGACTGTACGAGTGGTTCCGACTGCTGCTGCGTATTTCCCTGGTCAGCGCTCTCTTGCTGTACGGGATGATCAAAGTGCTTCCGTCCCAGATGTCGTTCAACCTCGAGCGGCTGGTCGAACCGTTCGGCCATATGAGCCCGATGGCGGTGCTGTGGGCGCAGTCGTCGCTGTCGGAGCCGTATGAGATGGCATTGGGTACGGCGGAAGTCGCCGCGGCGCTGCTGCTGATCCTGCCGGTGACCGCGGGGCTCGGGTCTGTGCTGGCCGTGATCGTGGCGCTTCAGGTGCTCCTGATGAATCTCACCTTCGATGTGCCGGTGAAGTTGTTCGCCCTTCAATTGTTTCTGTATGCAATGGTATTGGCCGCACCCGACATCGTTCGCATCGTTCGCGCCCTGTTCGGCCGGGCAGTAGGAGCGCGACCGCAGGCACCTTTGCTTTCCACACCGCGCGGCGGCCGAATCCTTCTGGCCGCCCAGGTACTGATGGGGGTGTGGCTGCTCGGCGCGACAACCGTCGAGGCATACGACGGCTGGCACACCTACGGCAACGCACGGCCCAAGTCACCGCTATACGGCATCTGGAACGTCACCGTGTACTCGGTTGGCGGCGAGGAAGTGCCCGCCTTGGTCGACTTCCGCGAATCGCGGCCCAACGGCGGAATACCGAGCGCCACCGAACGATTTCGCCGCATCATCTTCGACATCCCCCAGGGCATAACCATGCAGCGGCTCGACGATTCACTTGTCTCGTTCCCTGCCCGGATCGACACCGACCAACACACCATCACGCTGTCGAAAGATACGACACACCAATGGAAGCTCGCGACATTCAGTTACGTTCAGCCACAATCGGATCGGCTGATCTTGGAGGGCTCGCTCGGCGGCCGACCGGTGCGAATGCAACTGGACCAGGTCGATCTCGCGCAGTACCCGGCTGTCTCACGAGGGTTCCATTGGGTGCAGGCCACGCCCTATTTCCGATAAGCATTGTGCTCCAACAGAATACGGATCATCCACCGGCGACCGAAGGAATGATCATCACCTCGGTGCCCGCACCGACAACGGTGTCCTGACCGTCGAGCAGCCGGCATTCGTCACCATCGACATAGAAGTTCACGTACCGACGCAACGCCCCGCGTTCGTCACGGAGTCGGCGTTCCAACCCGGGCGATCGTTCGCGCAGCGCATCGAGAACCTGCTTCAGGGTCGCGCCGTCGACGTACAATTCCTTGGCGCCGTCGACGTAGGTGCGGAGCATCGAGGGCAGACAGACACGAGCCATCGCGCTAACCGATGACCGCGGCGCGCACGCACAGCACGTCCGGCAACTTGTCGGCCACGAGCTGCCAATGGTCGCCTTCGTCTGCGCTGCAATACACTTCGCCGTTGCGAGTGCCGAAATAGATGCCGGTCGGGTCTGCGTCGTCGGCACACATGGCATCGCGCATGACCGCCGCCCAGAACGGGACCTTCGGGAGCCCATCGTTCTGCTTCGACCATGTCTCGCCGCCGTCCTCGCTGCGATACACCGCGCAGGCGGCATCGGGCGGGAAGCGGAAGCGCTCCATGTCCGCGACCAGAGGGAAGGTGTAGATCACCCCCGGCTTACGCGGATGCGCGACGATCGGAAAGCCGAAGTTGGACGGCGGTAACCCACCGTCGATCGACTGCCAGCTCACCCCTGCATCGGTACTTCTGAACACACCACCGTGATTCTGCAGATACATGGTGCTCGGCGATTCGGCGTCCAGGGCGACTTTGTGCACGCACTGCCCCCATTCCGGTAATTCGCCGGGCATGAAATCCGCAATCACACCCTTGTTCGTCGGCGTCCACGATTCGCCGCCGTCGGAAGTCTGATAGACACCGCCGGTGGACATCGCCACTGCTATCCGTTGCGTATCGACCGGATGCGGCAGCACGGTGTGCAAAGCCAGCCCGCCACCGCCCGGCTCCCACTGCGGCCGATGAGGATGGTCCCACAAGCCCCTGACCAGCTCGAACGTCCGGCCACGATCAGTCGAGCGGAACAGTGCCGACGGTTCGACGCCCGCGTACACGACATCCGGCTCGGCATCGGTGGCAGGCGCAATCTGCCAAACGCCGCCCAACGCAGCCCCGGTGTCCTCGGGAAACGCCAGCGGCGCATCATCCGGCTCGCTCCACGTCTCGCCGAGATCGTCACTGACCACCAACGTGGGCCCGAAATGACTGTTCAACACCCCGGCGAGCACCCGCGGCGTCTCCTGCCGAGTATCAATCGCCAACGCTTTGACATCAGCCACCGGGAACTGCGGCGGCGACACGGTCCAGCTCGCCCGCCCGTCCCGACTGCGAGCCAGAAACAAGCCCTTGCGTGTTCCGATTCCGAGCAGCACGTCCATCGCGAACCTCCGATTGGTCACCGCAACGCCGACACGCGCGACACTACGCCGCACCACCGACAGCGCCAGTGGGTTCCCGCGGGCCGAGCACTGTGGCGATGAAGCGCATCAATTGATCTTTATCGACGCCACTCGACTCCGCCCGGTTGATCGCGTTCAGCAGGAGGTGCGCGATGCGGTCCGGCTCGTTGTCCCACTCGTCTTTTTCGTAACCGAAGTCGACTGTTAGTCCATGGTTTTCGCGAATTTCCGCAGCGAGCGCGGCAATTGCGTCCAGTTTTGTTGCGCCCGGACGTAGACAGTGCAGACCAGGTCCTTCGGGGTACCACCGGCATCCCTCCGGCGGCGCCTCGTCGGCAACCGCACAGAGCCGCGGCTCGTCATTGTTCCAGTCGAAGAACAGTGTGAAGGCGTGCATTCGCGTGCCGCTCGCATCGACGAGGGCGAGGTCACCCGCGATCTCGTACCAGCGATCGGACATCCGTTTCGCGACTCTCGACATCGCCAGGCTGACCGATCCCCGTTGCAGTCTCGGACATGGTTGCCATCGTCGCATGACGATCCTGGTCCTGCAAGCGTTGGGAATTTCCCAATTTCGCAGGTAGGATCGTCACCATGGACGAGGAGCTGAGGGCGGTCGGGGAGCGGATCCGATCTCTCATGCCGGGGGATCTGAGTCAGCGCAGCCTTGCTGAGCGGGCCGGAATGAAGCCCGACGCGCTGTCGCGGGCTTTGAACGGGCAGCGAGGCTTCTCGTCACAGGAGCTCGCGCGTATCGCCGATGAGATCGGAGCTGATCTGCACTGGCTCGTCACCGGTGCGGTTGATCCGAGGCGGGTCAGAATCGCGGCTCGGCACGCATGGGATAGCGACCGCGGTGTGCGGGTCAACCCCGGACGGGCGCATGACGAGGAGCTCCTCGGCCAAGTGGTTCACGCGTACAACGCAGCCTTTCCTGACGGGCCCCCGCCGAGCAGGCCGCTGCCCGATGATCCCGCCGACATGCGGGCCACGTTGGGCGGGAGCTTTGTGCGGCAGTTCGGTTCGGTAGTGGAGTCGAGACTGGGCGTCGATGTGATTCGCCTGCCGATGCTCTCCACGGATTACTCGCTGACCATCGGTTCGCGCGCGATCATCATGCTCGCCACCACTCCCAATTGGTTTCGGAGCAACTGGTCGTTGGCACACGAGCTCGCACATCTGGCGCTCGGGCATCACAATGGCGACCAGCTTCCCGGTGAAGCAGAAGAGCTTCCCGCCGACGAGTTCGCGGCGCACCTCTTGCTTCCGGAGGAGCTTGTTAGGCAGCATGATTGGCAGACGATGGGGGAACAAGGGCTCGCGCGATTCCTGTGGGAGACGGGTGTGTCGACCATCGCGGCAAAGAATCGTTTGGCCAAGCTGAAGATTCGATACTCCACAGAGGTGGCTGTCGCGTTGAAGCGGTCAACGCCCGTGGCCGTTCGAGCTGGCGCTGGTGATGAGCAGAGCACTTTCGAGCGCCGAAGAGCGATTATTCTCAGACAGCAGGAATCCTCAACTCGCGCAATGCCGCCGATCCTCGCCGAGGCACTACAACGCCGGGTCGAAGACGGTGATGTCTCGCCCGAGCACCTCGCATGGGTGCTGGATGTGTCCGTCGACGAGATCGACTTCCCAGAACCAGACGACAGTGCGGTGCTGACGCAGGCGTACGAGCAAGCTTTCGAGCACCGGCCGTCCCAAGCCGATCTGGAGGGCTGGCTCGCGGCGAATGGCAAGCCTGCCCGGTGAATCCAACCGAGATCTGCTGGGCCACGATCACAGACCGCCGAGAGGCGATACAACTCAAGGAATTCACCTGTACGACCTCGCGGCCGCGGAGCCCAGCAGGTCGAAAGCTGTCGCACCCGAAGCCCTGGGAACGCGCGGCGCAGAGCATCATTCGGCAGAGTCCGCAGTGCTTGAAAGCGGGCAACCTTCTCGTTGTTGGTCGACAGGGTGGTGGCGACCAGATCGTCGCAGTAGCGCATCTGACGTTCGATGAGACGCTGCCATCGGTGTTCGCTGCCCATATTGCCGCGATCGGAGTTTGCCTATCGGTACGTGGGCAGGGTGGCAAAGTCGCTGACCGGTGCCTTGCTGAGGCGTGCGTCGTGATCGCAGCGAGGGCGCGCGAAGGCGGTAACGGCACAGTGTTGGTGACGGCGAACATCCACATCCAGAACGGTCCGAGCCAACTGTTGTTCGAGCGTGCCGAGTTCGAGCCGTTCTCCATACCTCGTGGCGACTACCAACAGTGGATCCGTCAGCTCTAACTGCTGTGGTGCATCAGGATTCGAGCCGTGGCCGGATGAGGGTCTCGATCATTGCGCTCCTTCGGTGCTGCGGGATGACGAAGCCGCAGGATCGACCCGATATTGGCATGTTGTTCGGCACCGATGACGAAGTACTGTTCCCGTCGAACAGCAAATTCGCCGTGCACAACAAATATTTCGACTCCGCGACGGGCCGGATCGTGATCCAGATGGTCGAGAGGTAATTGGTAGTCATGACGACCCCCCACGACGAAGAGTACGAGCGGGCAGTGCGGCAACTTGAAGCGTTCGAGGAGATGCGCGCACAGGTGCGCCTGCGTGCGTTGGATCCCACAGCCCCACGCGACGTCACCTACATCAAAGATGACGGCAGGTCCGGCACGCCCCAGGAGAATTGGACGGTCTCACACGACGGACGTGAATGGCGCGACGAGAACGGTGCGCTGGTCTACCGCCGCGATAATGAAGGCTTCTGGCTCGCCCCCGATGGGCGCCGAGTGTTCGATCCCATCGGTAATCCGATCAACCCCTGACAACATCGTGCGCGCTGACACCGCGGTAAATGCAGGTCAGACGGTCTGCGCACCCGAGCCCTGATTGTGGAGTCCCGCAACGGCTCTCGACACCATATCGTTCCTCAATCGTGCTTGGACGGGGAGCTTTCAGCCAGGACGGTGGTCGATCTTGCTTGCCCGAGGTAGGTCGTCGCACAGCCTCATGCCGAGCGGCGGGGTCCACGGTCTATGAGGCACAGAGGGTCTCTCGATCAGCAGCCGATATCCGCTTGATGTGCTTGCGACAATGAGTTCACCATCCACGGGAAGGAACCCAAGGTGAGCTCTGCCGGTGTTGTGCCGCTGCTCGGACGTGTCGCTGCCGCTGTGTCGGAGGCGATCGTCCGAGTCCGTCCGGAAGCGGCGGATGCGGACCCGGTAGTGCGACGTTCCGATCGTGCCGATTTCCAATCCAATGTCGCGCTGCCGTTGGCGAAGCGGGTCTGTGTCCCGCCGGCACAGCTCGGCGCTGAGCTCGTCACCCAGATCGATCTCGCCGATGGTGTGATCGATGATGTGCAAGTGTCGGGCCCAGGGTTCTTGAACATCACCCTGGCCGATACGGCGGTGTGGCAATCCGTCGCAGCGCGCTTGGCCGATGACTGGCTCGGCGTCCCCACCGCCGAAGCCGGGCAACGGGTCGTCATCGACTATTCGGCGCCGAACGTGGCGAAGGAAATGCACGTCGGACATCTGCGGACCACCATCATCGGTGACAGTCTGGCCCGTGTCTTCGGGTTTCTCGGCGCCGATGTCGTACGTGCTAACCACCTGGGTGACTGGGGTACACAGTTCGGCATGCTCATCCAATACATCGACGAGCACACTGAATCGCCCTGGCACGCAGAGGAACTCGATGACGACACCAGCTCGGTGTCGGCGCTGGACAGCCTGTACAAGGCGGCCAGGAAACAATTCGACTCGGATTCAGGCTTTGCCGACCGGGCCAGGACTCGTGTGGTTGCGCTGCAAGCCGGTGACCCTGACACCGTGGCCCGTTGGCGGGAGATCGTCGCGGAGTCCGAGAAGGCGTTTGGCGCGATCTACGACCGGCTCGGTGTGCTGCTCACTCCGGACGACTACTTCGGTGAGTCGTTCTACAACGACAAGCTCGCCGATACCGTCACCGAACTGCTGGACAAGGGCGTCGCGGTCGAGAGTGATGGTGCGGTCGTCGTGCTGTCCGAACAGGTCAAAGGACCCGATGATCAGCCGGCGGTCCTGATGGTCCGCAAGAGCGACGGTGGCTACGGCTACGACAGCACCGACCTGGCCACGATCCGGTACCGCATCACCTCACTGCACGCGGACCGGCTGCTGTACGTCACCGACTCGCGGCAGGCGCTGCATTTCCAATTGGTATTCGAAGCGGCACGGCGGGCAGGGTGGCTCACCGAGGCGATCGAGGTTGCTCACGTCGCTTACGGCACCATCCTCGGGTCGGACGGCAAACCATTCAAAACCCGTGCGGGCGGGACGGTTCGGTTGATGGACCTGCTCGACGAAGCTGTCGGGCGTGCGCGTGCGGTGGTCGCCGAGAAGAACTCGGACCTGTCGTCGGCCGAGCTCGATGCGATCGCCGAGCAGGCGGGAATCGGTGCGGTGAAGTACGCGGATCTGTCGACATCCAGGGTCAAGGACTACACCTTCGACCCGGGCCGCATGACCATGCTCAACGGCAACACCGGTGTCTATCTGCAGTATGCCCACGCCAGGGTCTGCTCGATCCTGCGCAAAGCCGATGCCGCAACCTCTGCGGTCGTGGATATCGGCGGGCCGATGGAACCAGCCGAGCGGGAACTCGCTTTGTGTCTCGATGGCTACAGCACTGTCCTCGCCGAGGTGGCCGACACGTTGGAGCCACACCGGCTGGCGGGCTATCTCTACGAACTGGCCCACGCCTACACCAGCTTCTACGACTCGTGTCCGGTCCTCGCTGCTGAGGAACCGATACATTCTAACCGAATCGCGTTGTGCCAGTTGACTGCCCGCACCCTGGAAATCGGATTGGGGCAGCTGGGAATCGCGGCGCCGCAGCGGATGTGATCTGCCCGTCGGGTGGACTGTCAGCGGCCGGCGTGGATCAGTAGCCGTTGCCCAACGCGTTCGTTGCTTGCGCTTGGGCTATCTGCTGTTCCTCGTACTTCTTCACCGAGATCTCGATGGTGTCGCGGATCAACGTGAGCACCTCGATGTGCTCTTTGAAGGCGGTGTCGAAATCACGCTCTCCGCCAATCGCTTTCATACCGAGCATCTTCGCCAACTCGTCGGCGGCGTTGAACCGACCGAGCCCGGTTACGCTCGATACACTCTTGAGATCACCTTTCAACTCCAAGAAGAGGTCGATCTGCTTGTTGCTTGCATCGCGGCAGCTCTTTGCGACCGATGGATCTAAATAAAGTCGGCCCGCCTTGGCCTCCTCGTTCAGATACTGCCAGCGAGATTTTTCATCGTTTGCAGCCACGAAACCCCCTACGGCCCTAGAGATTCACTTTGGAAAGAGTGGAACGATCGACTCTGCGATCGGCTTCAGTCGCTCGCAAGGCGGTACAAATTTTGCGGATACACCAGCATTCAGCATGTCGAGTTGCGCGAAACCGGTGGTTGTTTGGAAGGCCACTGAACAGTCTTCATTGGCTTCATAGTGACTCTGCCGGAACTGGACGCCCTTGCGACCAGCGATCACAATGTCTGTGAACTCGATATTGCCCTCTTTGGTACGAAGTTCGTCCAGCGTGTGCACAGTTGAGTACGCACCGACGCTGTACCCAGATGGGAACCCGATGTCCTCCCAGCGGCATACCTTCCATCCTGGTTCATCAGCACCGAGGATGCCGGACCGCTCCGAAGTCACGTCAAGTCCCAGGCTGGTCAAAGTCGAGTCCGGGATCTGGGAACACGGATCCCACAACGCCGCGGTAGCGGCCGACAGGTCCGTAGTTGCGCTCGGCTGTGCGTTCCCACTCTCTGTGGTCGAACACCCCGCCACCGCCAGTACCCCAAACACCACCGTGGTCACCACTGCAGACCGTCGCCGCACGAGCATCCTCCGTCTTCCCCGATCACCGAGCCACACCGTCCGGCCGAGCTGGCACCAGCCACGGCCGCCCCGAGTGCTTCGCGCACCTGGCCACCCCGGTCGTTGGCACAGCCTACGACACCGCCTCACCACGGACCCGGCCATGTTCCACCATGTGAGCCCGTTGCGCCACGAAGATGGCACTGCTCTACACCCTTAGACGCGAGGAAGAGCCTTCTGGTTCCATCGATTTCACCGCACGTACCAACCCACGCGTATCCGCTACGCTCGGCGATTGGCACTGCGTGCCGCAGGTCTTTCCTGCCGGTTCTTCCGGTGGTTTCGACCTGGTCGATCAGTTCGACACCGCAGGTCGCGGGCAGGGTGTGCCCGCCGGCCCGGGGTGGCATCACACGAGGGGCGGGGCACCGAAGATGACCAGTGCAGGCGGGGAACTCAGCGTCTCTCCGGACAAGATCAAGTCCCATGCCACCAACGTCACCTCGGCCGGTTCGGGGTTGACCGAGGCCCTCGAAGCAGCCCAGGCGGTCTCGGCGCCTTCGGACGCTTTCGGGAAGTTGTGTGCGTTCCTCGGTCCGTTGTTCGTCGATTCGGTCGAGACCGATGGCATCGACGCGATCCAGGCTGCGATCGACGCGTTCGGTGATACAAGCTCGAACCTGACCGCCGTGGCTGATGCGTTCACTACCCGCGATACCACCAACGCTGCCGCGCTCAAGTCTCAAGAGTCCGGTCTGTAATGGCCGCCAACCCGTTGATCGCGGCGAAAGAAGACACCACCGACTGGTCCACCGGTATCAGTTTGGTCAGCTCGGTCACCGACCTGTCCGACGCGATCTCGGGTGGTTCCTGGATCGAAGTAGGCCTCGGTGTTGTCGGTCTCGGCGCTGAAGCAGTCTCCCTCGTTGTGGACCCCCTCGGAACACTGGCCGGCTACGGCGTGGGCTGGCTGATCGAGCACTGCCAACCTCTCCAAAATGCCCTGGACTGGATCGCAGGCGACCCTGCCCAGATCGAGGCTTATGCCAAAACCTGGGACAACGTCGCTGCCCGGATCAGCGAGGTAGCGACCGCCCAAAACGCGGCGGTTGCTGCCGATGTTGCGGACTGGACCGGTCAGACCGCGACCGCGTACAAGTCGGCGGCGTCGAACACCACGAACCTGCTTACTGCGGCTAATACTGCCGCGACTGCGGCAGCTTCGGCGATCCGGATGGCGGGCGGGATCGTAGCCGCGGTCCGTGAAACCGTGCGTGACTTGGTAGCCCAGACCGTCGGCCGTCTCGCGGTCTGGGCGGCGGAGTTGGTGTTCTCGGTTGGTTTGGCGACCCCGCTGGTCGCGGTCCAGGCCACTGCGTATATCGCGAAGACCGTGGCGACGATTTCGAAGTTGTTCTCGAAGCTCGCTAAGACGATGGCGAAGTTGAAGCCGTTGCTCAAGCAGTTGAAGTCGGCGTTCGGTGATATCGCGAAGGCGTTCAAGAAGACTCCGTCGAAGACGTCGAAGAACGCTGACACCACCACCACGACGAGCCCTGCGGCGGCAAAGAATACCGATACCTCGACAACACCATCGACGACCAAACAGCCTGACACGCACACGAATCCGGCGAGCACACCCGACGCCCCCACGAAAAGCGCGAGTCCAGGAGATACCACACCAGCCAGCACACCTGACCTCAACGCGAAAAAGCCGGAGTCGCCGACCACGACCAACGACGGCGCACCTGAGAAGGCCCGCATCGGTGACCCCTCGACTACCCAGGACGCAAAAGGCACCTGCGGCGGGCGCGAACCGGTGGACTTCGCCACCGGCGAGTATTTCGTGCCGGTTGTCGATGTCACCCTGGCAGGGGTGCTGCCAGTCGTTCTGTGGCGTCGCCATCGCTCCAATTACCGATTCGGCCGATGGTTCGGCCCGTCCTGGTCCTCAGCGCTGGACTTGCGGATTGTCGTCGACCACGCTGGTGTCACCTTCGTCGCCGAAGACGGCATGCTGCTGTCGTACCCGCATGACGTTCCCGATCTGGCAGTGCTTCCGCTACACGGTGATTCACCGTGGCCACTGACCCGTACCAGCACCGACACGTTCCGAGTCCACGACCCCGACCGCGAAATCACCTGGCACTTCGCGGCCCCTGATGCTGAATCCGCTGCCCTCGGTGACTTTCCGATCACTGCGATCACCGACCGTCATGACAACTGGATTCGCTTCCACTACGACCTCGACCGTGCACCAACCAGGATCACCAGCTCGGGCGACTACCAGATCAGTTTCAGCACCAGCTCGGGGCGAGTGACGGCGATATCTGTGGACGATGCCCGCTTCGGCACCGGCGAATCGACCGTAATCCGTAAATTCGCTTACCAGTCAGGTGATCTCGTTGGAGTCACCAATGGCGTCGGTGCGACAACGCATTACACGTACGACAACTCCCACCGGATGTTGTCGTGGCGGGACTCGAACAATACCTGGTTTACCAACACATACGACAACCAAGGTCGCGTTATCGCGCAGGACGGGATCGATGGCATTTGGTCCTCTCGATTCACCTACGAAACCTTGCCGCACGGCGAAGGCTCTATTACGACCGTGACTGATTCGCTGGGCGTGGCTTCCACCTACCAATTCGATGAGCAAATGCGGCTCCACATCGAAACAGACGGTCTCGGTCATGTAACCCGCACCGATTATCTCGCAAGTCGAAAACCCGTTCGCCGCGTGGGGCCGGATCTAGCGACGACGACATACGTTTACGACATCAACGACGACCTCACGATGGTCCGTCGTCCAGACGGTCGAACCATTACCTTTGAGTACCACAGCCGTCACCGTCCCAGCGTAATCACGGCCGCCGACGGTGGAGTCACTCGCTACACCTACGACGAGGCAGGCAACGCTACGTCAGTCACTGATGCTGACGGAATTACCCGGCAGTATACTTACCACCCCAACGGTGGTATCCATACATTTTCCGATTCCCCGGATGCGACAACAGCTGTCGATGTCGACGCCGCAGGCCTTCCCATCCGCGCCATCGACCCTGTTGGCGGGATACTCGCAGTGGCGCGTGACCATTTCGGCCGTCCGGCCACGACGACGAACCAGCTCGGTCAGTCCATCCACCATGATTGGTCCGACGAGGGTAAGCCCGTGCGCCGCATCGGCGCCGATGATCTTGTCGAAACATGGAATTGGGACGGCGAGGGCAACCTTGTCGCACGCACCGATCGCTCTGGCAGGATCGATACCTACGTCTATGGCCCGTTTGGCCTTTGTGCGTCCTTTACTTCAGCTGGCACCGACACCACTCGGTACTCCTGGGATACAGAGCGGCGACTCACGTCCGTATCGAACCCGAACGGACAAACCTGGCACTACGTCTATGGCCCCACCGGGCAGGTCTATTCCGAAACAGATTACAACGATGCGACAACGGCATACGCCTATAATCCGTCGGGCGCTGTTGCCGTGGTCACGACTCCTATGGGGATTCGCCGGTATCACTCCTACGACCAACTCGGGCAGCTTGTTGGTACTCGTGCCGAATCCGGGGAATGGGTTTCATATACCTATGACCTCGTGGGAAGGATAACTACTGCCGCAAACGGGCTGAACTCTGAATCAGCCCGTAGTGTCACTCATTCCCTCCTATCTAAACATTCGCAGGCCGGAAGACTCCTGAGTCAGCAGGTCGATAGTCAAATGCCGACGGAATACCGATATGACAACTATGGACGCCGTGTCTCGCACACCTCGCCGACCGGTGTTTCCACGGAGTTCGAGTACGGACATTCGAACAAGATCGTGGCACTTAGAACATGTGGACACCGAGTCGATTTCACCCATGACGCCGTTGGTCGCCAGAACAGCTGGCGTTCTGAGGGAATAGGTCAGCACTCCACCTTCGGGCTGGCAGGTTTAACTGTCAGCCGTGAGCTCGTTCAGCTAGATCCTCGGACGAGTATCCCATCAGAATTAATTCACCGCGACGAATATTCGTGGCGACCGGACGGTTACCTTTCGGCTCATTCTGTGATTGACCGGGCTGGCGCCGAACGTCGAGACTTCACGCTAGATCCGCTCGGTCGCGTAGCGCGTATCACTGCTGCTGGTGTAATCGCCGAAGAGTACCGCTACGATTCACTCTCGAACTTGATCTTCGAGTCCGGCGCGATGGCTGGTCGAAGCGGCCTGGGCTCTGATGAGACTGACGCACCTCAATTCGAGTACAGTCGCAATCTGCTTGCGCGCGCGGGCCGAACCCGCTACCACTACGATGCGGCTGGCAGGCTGGTGCGGAAGGAGAAGTCCCGCATCTCTCGCAAAGCTGCTGTGTGGCACTACGAATACAATGCTTTCGATCAGCTGATCAACGTCCGAACTCCAGACGGCCAGCAGTGGCAGTATACGTATGATCCTTTCGGGCGTCGTCGTTCGAAAAAATTGGTCGACGGTCGTAGTCGAAGCGAATTCAATTGGGATGGCACCCATCTTGCTGAACAAGCTTCGGTAAACGCGGATGGTATCCGCACAACAACCGCGTGGTCGTACCATCCTGGCACGTACATCCCGCTTACTCAATCGGTCGACAGTCATGAAATAGATCGCGAGTTCCACGCGATCGTCAGCGGCCTGGACGGTAGCCCAACCCACCTCGTTGATCCTGACACGGGGGAGGTCGTGGCCCATTCGGCTAGCACGCTGTGGGGTGCTACGACCTGGGTGGGAATCGATACGCCGCATCGTTTCCAGGGGCAACAATTCGATTCCGAGAGCGGGCTTCACTATAATCACCACCGCTATTACGACCCCGATACGGGACGATACCTAACTCAGGATCCACTCGGTCTCGACCCGGCTCCCAACCCGAACACCTATCCGCATAACCCGATGTCATGGATAGATCCACTGGGCCTGGCTTGTGGGGACTCCAATAGCGAAGAATTACCCACTCGGCACGCAGCGCTCCGACAGGCAATGCGAGACGCCGGCATTCCGACCAGTCAGCAGCCCAGCGCTGTAGAGCGTGTAAGAATGGAGGATATGTGGGGGCATGCAGTCCTCGATGAAAACTATCAGGAAATCATGACCGAGGAGTATCATTTTACTGCCGGCAATGGAAACCGGATAGTTATTCAAGATCACAGTGCGGGGCACCGGTATGGGGAAGACGGCGTAGGCGACCAGGGCCCCCACTTCAACGTCCGGCCTATTGAAAATACTCGAACTGGTAAAGTGCCGGGAACCCTTGGGCACTATCCCTTCCAAACATAGGATGCACTGATGAGCTGGGTTGATGCGCTGCACGAGCCGCGTAGTATTCGAGGAGTGTTCGGGGCGCTCACTCCATCGCTGGATGGCGTTGTGCTCCACGAGATTCGCTTGCACCGCGACGGCCCAAGTGTTTATCTGCGGTTCGATTTATGCGAGTTTCCGACTGATCCGCCTAGGAAGTGGGGAGCTGTCGGCTACAACACGGTTCAAGTCGAACTGTGTCTGTACGCGGTTGAAAGTGTTGAGATATCCGAGCTGAGTACTGCATCCGTGATCGAGCTTAATATATCGACTATCGACCGTAATGGAAAGGTAGCCGTGCGCGCTTGGACATCGGGAAAGTCCACGACACGCTTAAACGTTGTCGCGGGGAGTGTGAGTGTCGCGAAGGTATCGGCTTACAAAAACGATCCGCCCCCCGCCTGATAGAAGCACCTCGCTGTGACCCGTTGGGGCTCGGCACTTTGGAGATGGCTAGCGAGAAGGCAGGACGTCTAATGGGCAAAACGCAAGGGGCCCGGGCCAGCACTGACCGACCGCGCACCATCCCCTTGCCCGTGGTCAGTCCGATCCCGCCCGGCGTAGCGATCTCCACCTCTGTGCAGTCGCCGCGATTATTCGGTAGTGCCAGCTTCGGAAAGTGCAGTGGTCTTGTTGTCGCCCGTCGGCTTCTCACCGCGGAATGCAGCGCGTACGTCAATGAGTCGCCGTCCGTCCGGGAGCTCCAGAAGGTCCAGCCGTTGGTCACGCTGCCCTTGACATGACGACCCGCTCCGGAGGGTGACCCGAAGGATTGGCCCTCTACTTCCAACGTGCCGTTATCGCGAATGAGCGCTTCACTCGTTCGCCAGTTACCCTGTCGCGGCGTCAGTATCGTTCCTGGTGTAAGGAGTCCGGCCGCAACGAGGTCCTTCACCTCGACCCAGTCTTGGTTCTTGTCTCGGGGGTCGACCACCTGCCCGGTATGCCCTTGGGGCACCGGCCACACAGCGAGTAGCACGTCGATGATGCGTTCGGTCCGAGCCTCGATGGCTTCCTCCGCCCACTGCTCGTCGCCGATACTGCTGAGAAGTCGACTGTTGAGTAGCAGGGTGTCGTGTTCTCGAATTGCGTCCCGCTTCAGATCCCAAGCGCCGTTGGACACCTTGGAGTTGAGCGAACCGGTGAGCAAGGTCAGGTTGCCGAGCCGGTGCACATGCGCTCCGCGTTCGATCTCGGCCTCGGGTCCGTCGACAGGCCAGTTATCCTTCCACTTCTGCGGCAGGATGTGCTCGATCGGGTAGCCGCGTCGCGGCACCTGTGGCTGGTTGGTCACCCGCCTGAACCGGTTCTCGATCGCTTCCAGGAAGACCCGCAGACGTGCGACCTTGAAGCGGCGGTAGGCGGCTTCGGCAGCCAGCGACGCACGAATCTCGTTGTCTCCGGGCCAATATGTGCTGGAGACGTTCAGTCTGGACAGGTGCTTGGCAACTTGGTCGACAAGTTCGGCATCGGGTGCATCGTTGTGGATGCGGATGATGTCGGCGACGACGCGGCCCAAATCGGATGTCGTCAGGCGGAGGAACATGCGGCGGACAACCCAACTTTCCACTGTCGCAACGACACCGTCGATGGTGTCGCCGGTCAGCGCACGTTCCGGGTCGTGCAGCCAAACCAGAATCGGTTTGAGCAGTTCGACCTCGAAGGCCTTCATGCGGTACACCGACATCTCGACGGTGGTGAGCTGTCGGTCCTTGTCGTCGGCGGCTAGCGTCCAAGCCTCGTAGAGATCGGCCTGCCGTTTGATCGTCGGCAGCAGTACGCCCATTTTCTGTCCACTGTCATGTTCGACGTAGGCCTTGAAGCGCGTAAATGTCTGCTGCGGTCCGATCTCCTCGCCGATCCGGGAAATGAGCCATTGGTTGAGGAACAGTGACCCGCGGCTAACCCGGTAGCGCCCAACGCTGACCTCAGCTTCCCAGAACTTCGTGTCGAAAGGCCAGTCTTCGGCATAGGCGCGGCGCGTGTCCGAACCCTCGGCAGCGAGCCGCTGGAAGACGAAGTTCTTGATGAGATCGGCAGCGGTCAGCGGGGTTCCGCGAGCGTTGAGAGTTTCGAAGATCTCCTGCAAGTTCTCCACTGCAGTGAGGTTGATGGCCACCAATTGGAGCCCGCTGGTCAGCACGCCGACCAGTGCATTGGCCCGACTCGAGTAGTCGTCTCCGTCGTATACGCCTAGCCAGGCGGCGACGGCATCAGCAAAATAGGCATGGGCGCGAGTAATCCGGGCACTCGCGTGCGCGAGCTCGGCGTGACTGACCGGCGGATCTGAGTCCATGACCTCATCGAAGGCGGCGTGGTCGCGGTTGGTGTGACGAATCTTCAGCCGCGACTCTCCCGCTGGTACGAAGGTGGCCTGATTATGGGTCAGGCTCTCCAGTTGGCCCGCGAGCGTGTCGCGGTGGCGGACTCCAGCACCGAGCCGGTCGCATCCATAAGCAACTGCAGCGTCGTCAGTCGCTGCTGGCCGTCGATGATGTTGCTCACCTGCAGGCTGCCGAGCTGTCCATCCTGAGCTTGGACAACTACCGCACCGAGGAAATGCGTTGCCGTGGAATACGGATCGCGCAGCCGCAGCTCAGTCAGACGCCGGATGTCATTCCACAGTGGCTCCCATTGCTCGACCTGATCCCAGACGTAGGGCCGCTGGAACAGTGGGACCACCAGAGTCTGTGGGAGGCTGAAGATCTGCATCGGCGTCCGTACGTTCGTCTCCACGGTCCCATCCTGCACCGCGGTACCGTGACCCCGCAGCGGAAGGTGGACTGATCGCCTAGGCTGCGCGAGTGGAGAACGATGTGTCGAGGTATTCGCACGAACCGATTTCCGAAAGTCACCTGCACCGCCTGGCCTCGATCGCCAGGGACGAATTCGCAGTGTTCTTCGAACGGAACCCTCATCTTGCTGCCTACCGGGATGCCTACCTGATGACTGCGCTGACTCAGGGTGGCGCGCTGCACTACGCCTCCGGCGGCAAGCATCGCATCAAGGACCTCGACCTGCACTCATTCTTCGTGCGGCTCGATCCAGCCAAGACTCAGCTACGCCGGCAGCGCCGCGTAATCGACTTCGGGCCATCGGAGTTCGGTCGCCATCCTGATGATGTAGAACTGGGGTTTCGCGGGCGGCATGTCGATGGAATTTTTCGACTGGTCGACGGGGTCGAACTCGGCGTCGAGCCGATTCAAGCAGTGCAGCACTATTTGACCCGTAGCACCACTCCGACTGCGTTCCATCTCCACCAAAAGGCCATAGTTGCCGTGGATCCACCAGAGTTGTTCGGAAAGATCGTGTGGCACAACGAGAATGCTCTCCTGGACGGCCGACCATAGCAATCTTGTGCGGTAGATAGATATTGCGGCTTCAACGCCGGACGGATCAGCGGCTCTGCGTTGTTCCACACGAGTTCACCATGTCCGCAACCGAGCGCGGGATGGCCATCTACCGGATGCCATTCGTTCGATTGCGTCGACAAGCGCTGGCAGACCTGCGGCCGCATCGTCCAGTCGGCTAGGTCTGCTTGAACTGCAGCACGATCTCCTTGCCTATCACTCCGACGATGGTTACAAATTGGCGAGCGCTTCGACGTCCGCAGGTGAGGAGGTCTCCCGATTCCTCACGGATCATGGAGCCACAGTAGGACTCTGACGGGTGAAATACGCTCTCGCGTAGATGTTCTCGTCATCAACTGTGACTACGTCGCAGGTTCTGATTAGGGCGATCGGCAAGTCGATGCCGAGGTGCCCCATACGAGGCGTGAAGACCGCTTCGGCGTCGGTCCGGTGGGCGATGGTAATCAGCTGGGTGATCGGATCGGAAGTTCGTGGGGTGAACACAATCGTTTTCGCGAGGTCGTAGCCATATCGCCTTGCCAGGGAACGGATTCGGATCTCGTCCCAGTCCTGTGCTGTGCCGGAGATGTCGGATCGCAGGTATCCGATCGCGATGGGTTTCATCCGGCGAGTGCCGATCGCGGCACGTCGAGCATGGCTCGGCCGGTTGGGGTGTTGGTGTAGGCGTGGCCGCAGGACGACAGTTCCCAGGCTTGGCGGTGGGTGACCTGGCGGAGTAGGCCGTTGAGGTGGAGCGTGCGTAGTGCTTGTCTGGTTCGGCGAATGGAAAGTGCTGTGTTGGTGGCTATCTGGCGGTCGGTGAGTTGCCCGCCAGGCTGCAGGAGGCGGAGGACGAGTGCTTGGTCGAGCAAAGTGGTCATCAACGGCCCCCGTCGGCCAGATTTGTTGTCGGATACGTGAGAGATGTTCTTCCGTAGATCACGTCGCCCCCTTGGCTGTTGGTCGTCACGGTTGATCTGACGGTATTGCTCCGAGTCGGGCACCTGAACTACGTCTGGGACACTTCAGCGGACATTTCAAAGGTGCTGGTATGTCCAGGAAATGGGCCGTATGGTTCGAGCATGGCCACCCGCTTGGAATCGGCGATGCTTCGTGCGCGACTGGATTCGGTTGCGCTAGCGGATGCTGTCGGCGTCGACGTGAAGACCGTCAACCGGTGGTTGTCCGGTCGTGTGCCTCATCGGCGCACACGGGCGTTGGTCGCGCAGGTTCTTCACGAGACCGAAGATCTGCTGTGGCCGCAGACTCGTCCTGATCTCGCAGCCGGTGGGGTGGCGACTGCTGAGGTGCAGGGTGCCTATGCTCATCGGGCCGACATTCCGAACGACCTGTGGACCTCGCTGCTCCTCGGGGCCGACGAGCAGATCGACATCGTCGGCTACGCCTACCCATTCGTCTTGGAACTGCTGCCGGATGCGGCGGACATTCTCGCCGCCAAGTGCCGCAACGGAACTCGCATCCGACTGGCATTCGCGGATCCGGACTGCCAGCACGTGGCCGAGCGTGATGCGCTGGAACAGATGAACGGAACCCTTGCCGGCCGAATCCGGAATGCGCTGAACATGTTGGGCCCGCTGACCGACACGCCAGGTTGCGACATCGGTCTGCACACCAGTCATCTCTACAACTCGGTGTTCCGGTTCGACGACAAGATGGTCGTTACGCCGTACCTCTTCCGGGCCCGCGGATATCAGCACCCGGCACTCCATCTGCGGAAGCTGTCCCAGCACGGGATCTTCTCGTCGTTTGCCGAGCAATTCGAACAGATCTGGGGCTCGGCGACCCCCTACTCACAAGGACTTGCGCATGAGCTCACGGCGTGACTACTACCGGGACCCGAGTGCTCCGAGGGCCAACAGCCTGGTTCCCGGCGGATCGGTTCTGGTCACGGACGGCGCGGGCCGAATCTTGATGCAGCGCAGGGGCGATTCCGGGAATTGGTCGCTGCCGGGGGGTGCCATGGAGATCGGCGAGACCCTCGAAGAGTGTGCGGTTCGGGAGACGAAGGAGGAAACGGGACTCGACATCGAGATCACGGGACTATTAGGTATCTACACCGACCCAGAGCACGTCATCGAGTACGGGGACGGAGAGGTTCGGCAGGAGTTCGCCGTCACGTATCTCGGTCGGGTCGTGGGCGGCGAGATCGCCGTCAGCAGCGAATCGACTGAAGTCCGATTCGTTGGGGCGGACGAGCTGGTGGGACTGCCAGTGCACCCCACCGTTCGGCTGCGGATCGGGCATTTCGAGGAAGGCAGGCCGGCGCCGTACCTCGGTTGACAGCACACATGAGGTGGGAGAACTGGCGAAAGTTCGTTTCGGCTATTTGATCGGCCGAGTGCAGCCCAGAATGCTCGATGCTGTCTCGGATGTCGATCCAGTTCAGGTACTGGGGAGGGAGCTTTTGACTTTGAGTCACTGCCCGAGACACTTCCGGCACCTCAGGGTTGAAGTACGCGCTCGTATACCGTCGTCTCGGATGCTCGGAGTTGCTGCTCGACTGCTTCGGTCAGGGTGGGGTTGTCGACAATCAATCCGAACTCGATGTTGTGGTGTTCGGCGCTGTGCGAGAAGTTGGCGCTAGTGACCAGTAGGAACCGGTGGTCGACGGCGACGAACTTGGCGTGGTTGGTCACGTATTTGCCGTCGTATTCCTTGGTGCGGAACACTATTCCTGGAGCGAGGTGTCTCGCGACGTCGTTGCTGGTCGGCGACCGGGATTTTGCCCCGGAGTCTGCGGCCCGGGCGTCCATGTACACCTTGACGTGCATCGACGGGCGACCGGCGGCTCGGCGCAACGCGCCCCATAGTCCCGAGGACCGTTGGAAGTTGAACGTCGAGCAGATCACCGAACTGCGTGCGCCATCGACATGCTCGACGATCGACGGAGTGAGCCGCCCGGCGTCGGCCAAGGGGCCGGGTAGGGTCCACAGCTGGCCGAGCTTCGTCACGGTCGACCGTGCGCCTTGGATGCCGCGCAGCACCACGATGGATAGCGACGGGTCCAATTGCCGCAGCAGTGCCGTGGCTTCCGGGCGACGGTCGATCGACAGCGCAGTGAGCGCCGACCGGATTGTCGCGCCGGCGGCGAGACGGTCGGCGATGTCTTTGGCCTCGGTGCCGGTCAGGTACCGACCGAGCAGGCGGGCGGTCTCACCGGTGGAGTTGGAAGAATCCAAGGCTGCTCCCCGGTAGATCGATGAGGAACCGGCGGTCAAGGAACCGGTTGGCGCGTTCGCAGGACGTCTCCGACGCCATCACGCAGCAATGGCAGGCGGCGCCGTGTAGGAAGTCTTCCGGGGCACGCGGAGTCCGCATGGAGCAGATCGGGTCCGACGGGCATCGTGTCGCACGGCGCAGCGCGTTGGTGACGACCCGGTCGAGCAAGGCTGGTCGGCTCTGCTCTACGAGGCCACCGAGGGTCCCGTCGCTGTCAGAGGCGGTGGTGCAGATCAGGAGCCCGGCGGCGGCGGGTCTGTCTGCACTGGCATGCCAGGCGTAGAGGCGTTCGCTGAGGCTGGCGGCGTTGTAGCCGCAGGTCATCGCCAACTCGCGGATCAGGATGTGGGCCAGGCCGTGAACGAGCCAGTAGCGGGGCGGCTTGAGCCGCGTCTCGTGGCCGACGTCGGCGGCCGTCTCGGAGTGGCGGCGTTCGAAGTTGAGTTTGTGGGCGGCGACGTGGGCTTTCCAGGTTTTGCTGGTGTATGTCCGGCGTTCCCATGCGGTGACTGCGTCCTCGTCGAGTTGCAGGAAGATGCCTTCGCCGAGATCTTCGGTTGCAACAGTCCATTTCGGTTTCGCCGCGCGGGCCAACGGTACGAATCGCTTATCGATGTCGTCGACCCGGTCCATTTCGTCGATGCGGGTGAATCCGATCAGGGCGTTGACTTTGCGCAGCGACTCGACGGCCAACACTCGAGTGATCTGCGGTGGCAGCGTCGGGCCGCGCTCGCGCCGGGCGAGGGTGAGGCCGCTGACCTCGTCACGTTGGCCGTTGGCGACTGCATCGTGCAGCAGATACTTCCATTCGGGAACCAGCAGTTCGATCGGATCCCATTCGCGTTTTTCACCTTCCGCGTCGTCCGATGGCTTTTCGGCCAGTTCGATGACGGCTGCGAACTCGTTGTCGGGCAACGCGAACGCTGCGGGCACCGACTGTTCGATCAGTGCTTTCAGTACATCGAGGTTGCCTTGGAACTTGGCCAAGTTGGGCCCCAACGCGATGCGAACAAGTGTGGCGAGATCGCGATGATGCTCCTCCGGCGAGGTCACGGGCATCACGACGACGGACTGAGTCACCGGGAACCACAGATTGGATGCGCCGATCAGCATCAGTCTGGTGTCCGCGCCGCATTGTTCGAACGCGTCCAAGTGCGGGTGCCTGCCACGACACGGCGGCAGCTTCTCCCGACCGGCCGCGCCCTGGGCCTCGTTCATGGCTCGGGTCTTTCCGCACGCGGTGCAGTCGATGCTGGCCGCCGCGCCCTTGCCTGCGGTGCGGGTTGCCATCTTCAGCCGTGGAGCTTCGGCGGCGGTGCACGGCTTCCCTCGGTGTACCCATTCGTTGTATGGGAACTCGTCGAGGTGACCGTCCGCACAGGCCAACAGGTAGCGGGCCGCGACGGCGTCGCGGCCTTTCGCCTTGCGGGTGCCTTTGCGGCCGGTGCAGCCGGTGTGTTCGAACGCGGCTTGGTCGGACCGGTATGGGTGGGTGTTGTGGTACTTGAACAAGGTCAGCGGGCCGAGCAGGTCGCAGCCTGTGCACCGCAGCCACTGCGGGAACACCCGGGCGGGAACACCGAGGTCGTTTCCTTCGGTGGACATAGCCAGCTTTTGGGCCTGCCAGGGGTGTGGTCGCAGTGCGACGTCACGGGACTTCATCAGCTTGGCCACGGCCTCGCGCAGCCGAGGCGCGTGGATGGTCCGGATGCCGTCGCGGCGGTCGTAGATCTTGTCCCAGTCGTCCAGACCTGTCGGCATGATGGTGAAGTTCGGCAGGTCCATCACCGCGCCGGGACCGTAGGTGTACAGCAGGGACGACGGCCGTGCCGAACCGACCTTGGCACGATTGTGCTTCGTGCCCTTCTCTTTCAGTTTGTCCGCGTCGTCGAGCGGCGCGACCGCCTGGCTCGGGTCGTAGATGTAGTCGGCTTCGACGGTCACTTGGCGTCCTTCTCGTTTGCCTCGGGCATGGCCCACTTCGGCGCGGACAGCGGCGCTTGGTAGTACAGGTTCTCTTCAATCGGGCTGACGAGCAGGTTGATCTCCGGCTGTACCTCGCGCATCGAGTTCGCGATCACAAAGGGCGGCACGTCGCGGTTGTCGGCCAGTGCCTTGCCGTGTTCGGGGCTGATGATCAGGGGGGCGGAGGTGGATTTCCCGACTCGTTCGTAGACGAGTGTCTGCATTTGGTCCGTCACCTGCGCGCGACGCTTGAGCCACAGGTCGCGGCGCATGGTGAGGCGTTGGTGGGCGGCTTGGGTGGCGTCTTCGCTGCGGGCGGCCCGGCTCATTCGCGTCACCAGGGCGTCGATCAGTTCGTCGACGAACTTTTGCTCCGTCTCGATGCGGCCTGCACCGGTCTCCTCGGACAGGCCACCGGTTTTTGCCGCTTGAAGGACGCGGGCAGCGCTCACCAGGACGCCGTCCATGCCACGCAGGATCGAGGTCTTCGAGTAGGGCGTTACCGACAGTGCTTCGACCTTCGCGTAGAAAGTCTCGTGGTAGTGCCGGAACTGCTCGAAATGCGCGAGATCCCGCGGCCTGGCCCAGTTGCCGAGTGTCACAACCAAACCTGGGCGGTCGCCGTCACGTCCGACGCGGGAGGACGCCTGGATGTACTCCGCGGTGTTCTTCGGTTGGCCGACGACCATCATCAACCCAAGCCGAGTGACGTCGACACCGACTTGCAGCATCGACGTGGCCAACACTGCGTCGAACGGTTGCCTGGGTCGTTTCTTGGTGTGGGGAACCCCGGAGGCGTCGATCTCCGGATCGAACGGGATGCCCATCTCGTCGAGGGTTTTGGTGATGTCCGCGCCTGCGACGCGGGCGGTGAGCTCGGTGATGTTGAGTTGGCCGATGGTCCCGTATCGCTTAGGCAGGCTGCGCGACCACGGTCGGCCTTTGGCCAGCAGGTCCTGCACGTCGTCGTCGAGATAGCGCTTCATGCCCGCCAATTCGCGGGTCGCGCTGAAATAGCCGACCAGGGTCATGTACGGGTCGGCGGCAACCCCGGACCGGTTGAGCAGCAGCTGCCCCGCCGACATCAGGATCTCCGCGACCCGGATCTCGGCGGTGGTCAGCCGGACACCCGTGGTGGAGATGCCCACGTAGCGGCGGCCGGGGTTCTCGTTGTCGAGGGGCACCTCTTTGGAGAAGAACGTTCGGCCCGCGTCGAGCACCTGCGGCGGGAAGATCGTCACGTCGCGGCCGTAGAGCGCCTTGACCTGGTCGGCGGCATTGCGGGCGGTCGCGGTGGACGCCACTATTAACGGCTGCACCGGTCGACCGTCCGCGGTGCGCCACGACGAGACAACGTCGATCGCGGCCTCGAACAACCCGACGGTGGTGCCCAGCGCTCCGGTGATCAAGTGCAACTCGTCTTGGATGATCAGGTCCGGCGGACGCAACCGGATGGTTGGCCGGACTGCCGCGCCGGTGCCCGGATGCTTGCTGCCGTCCTTGATAGCGCAGTCCGCATAGTCTTTGTGTACATAGCCGTGCAGGTCGCAGCGCTGCGCGACATACCCGAACAGCGATGCCGCCTCACCTTCGCGGGCCAGGCGGGCGAACTTGTCGACCGTCGCGATCACGAATGATGGGGCGAGCCGGTAGATCTCCTCGTCCACGGTCAAGATCGGCAGCCCGTGTTCGGCGGCACCACCTTTCGAGAACGGACAGTCGCTCAGCTCATCGCCGCAGTAAACGAACACTCGTCGCTGACTCGGGTCCGGATCGACGTCGCGGGCGGTGATCTTGTCGCCACACCACGGGCAGCGCTGAATCTGCAGCACCGTCAACCGGTGACCGCGCCCCTCGTTGACCTTCTTCAACTGTTCCGCAGCGTCTTTGAACCGTTTCGGGCTGACGTCGGTACCTACCCACAGTCCGATCCGGAACGGCTCCGGACCCCACGTCGCGACATCGGTGCGGCGCGTCACCTCCGCCGCGCACACCAGGGCGGTGGCCCGTTGGAACTGTTGTGCAGTGAGCAGCCGCAGCGTGTAGCGCATCAGGACCGCCACCCCGCCTCCGCCGTCGAGGGCCCCGTCTGGTGTGTCGAGCACCCCTTGGCGGCGACGCATCGCGAATGTGTACGCCGCCAAACCGAGGTAGGCCTCGGTCTTTCCGCCGCCGGTCGGGAAGAACAGCAGCTGCGCTTTCGCCAACTCGCCGGAGCGGCCGTCAGCGGCCGGGTCGGTCAACATCGGCAACTGCATCAGGATGAACGCCAACTGGAATGTGCGCCACGAATGTGCCAGCGGACCTTTGGCCTTCACGGTCGCGCGGGCTGCGGCGATGGACTCGTCCGAGTGCTGCGCGCGGCGTTCGGCCACCTGGGATTGGATACGCTGCTCGGCCATCACCGTGTTCATGAAGCGGAAGCACCGCAGCGCCTCCGGGTCATCGATGAGGTGCTGGAGTCCGCTTTTCAACTGGCCGTGCACATTTCGGGCCTCGGCGACCGCTTCGAGCGCATCTGTCCGCAGGTGTGCTGGCATCTGTTCGCCCGTCGCCTGCTCGCCGTCCAACCAGGTCGCGTAGCCGGTGACGATCGGCTCTAATCCGGACCGCAACTCCTCGACCTCGACGGTTGCCAGTCGCTCCATGTCCAGCAGTGCGTCCTTGATCTCCTCGGCCTTGGTCTGTGGGGTTTGGCAGGTCGGCAGCCACGTCGTCCACACGGATCGGGCGCGCCGGGAGTTCTCGGCGACATCCCAATCCACCGAACACGTTCGGCCGACCGCGAACTCCAGTCGATCCCGGTATTGCAGGTTCAGCAACCGCAGCTCGTCATCGAACTCTTCGTCGTCGTCGAGCTGCAGGTCTCGGACTGGAAGGAACACCTCAGCGCCGTCGGCGTTCACCGCGAGCTTCGTTTGAAACAGCCATGCGTTGGTGGGGATCTTCGCCGGGGTCTCCGCGTCGTTGCACAAGGCGATCTCGATCAACCGGCGTCCGCGCGACTGGTCGTCGTACCGGTCGACGCGCAGGACCACGGTGTCGCGCAGGTGGAATGCCGTCGTCTCCTTCGGGACCAGGTCCTTGACGTTGATGACGGTGTCGATCGAGATCGGGGTCCGCTGAAATCGGGGGCCTGACCGTTTACCTTCTTCGTCGACCTCCGTTGGCAGCGGCTCGTAGGTACCCCACGATGCCGTCACGGTGAACGATGTCAGGCCCGTTGGGATCTGCAGACGTAGCCCCATCGACGCGGGGATGATCAGGCCACGGCGTTGCGGGCCGTCCTCGGCCGTGTCCTCGTCGGCGGTGGCCGCTGCATCATCGACCGCGGTTACTGGGACGCCGCGGCTTTCGAGTGCGTCCAGCTCGTCACCGACGTCGGTTGCGGGGTCGTCGTCCCAACCTTTGTCCGTGAGGCGGACCGGGGCGATCCGGCCGATCAAGTATGCGGAATCAGGTGGACCGGCGAGAAGCTCGTTTGGGCCGCCCGCGGGGCCGAGAAGTTCGCGTTCGAGGATGTCGGCGAGATTCTCCCGAGCTGTGACCGACCGGCCGTCGGGCTTGTAAGAGAGAACGTACGGTATGGTCACTGATTATCCTCCGCGTCGTCGGCAAGCGGCCGTGCCCCCGTCTTAGCTTGTGCGCGCCGATGGTTCTCTTTGAGAAGCCGGTATAGGATCTCATCCCGCGATGTCGAATCCATGGTGAAGCGCTTGAGATTGTTCCGTTCCCGGACGTCGTAGGCAGGTTTAATATCGCTCCAGCCGAACATGTCCAGAACTTCTGAATCAAGTTCCACAAATTGCTCACGAAGTGAGGTAATTTCTGAAGTTTGGTGGCCAATGTCGTTAAATGCATTCATAACAGGCCGCAGTCCGCCGAGCCTCCTGCATAGGTTCTCCAGTGCTGCACTGAAACGTTCCGCGGCGTCGATGTGCGAGCAATCGACCATCCATGGAAAAGTGTTGGACAGCCTGCGAGGTGCATAGCTCGGATCATTTCGAGTTGTCGATCCAAAACTTAGAGTCCAATGATAATGGAGGCTCGACGCAATTTGTGCGTAAGTAGACAAATCGGCAGTTGGAAACACAATCACGCCCATATCGACTCTCGTCGAGGCCGGTATCCAGCGCGGCATTAGGAGGTTGCTGTTGCGGGGAATGGCTATTGCCCGGTCCAAGCCGCGCAATTCGCCATATAGGGCTTTCGCGGAGCCCTCAAAATCCCACCAGCGGCGGTCCCCCTTCCCCTTCGCTAAGGAGCTCTGACGCCAAGGTCTTTGATGGTCATAAAGATGCGTCCAGAGTGGTTCCATGCGACGGGCCTCGTCTTCGGATAGACCGTCTAGATCGATCAAGTACTCGTGAGGCAGTGCAGGATCTCCCTGCGTTACCTCCGCCGCGCGTATGTAAGGGAATAGCCTTGTACGCAACTCGGGGTGCATTTTTAGCCAGGCCCGTGCGCGTTGCGATGAGACGCGGAACCCGTCCCCGTTTGGATATGTTCCGACATAGGCTCGAACTGGCAATATACCCTGCGGTGGTTTTGGTTCACCGACGAGAACTCTCGATCTGGAAGCATTTTTGTTCTTCGTAATCCACAGCTTCACTACGGACACGGAAGCTCCGCCTGGACCCCAATCGAACGTATCAGATACGTCAGTTAGCTGCGCACCACTCGACATTACCTGATCAAGTCCAACGATCTTGGTGTGTGACTGCATTATTGACTTGGCAACTACGATGCCGATTACGCCCGTGGGAGAAAGTAGAGACGATTGTCGTAGAAGGAAATATGCAGCGAGGTCTGCGTCACCTGCGACTCCTCTAGCGAGTACGCCTTGCAAAAAGTCGCGATAGTTCTTTCCGTAGGCTGTTGTTATCTTCTTACTGTGAAGAAATGCCGGGTTGCCAATGATAGCATCGAAGCCGCCACGTTCGATCACGTGAGGAACGGCAATTACCCAATGGAGCGGCTTCCATCGCGTGTAATCCGTATCGGCGGCAGGCGTGAGTCCGGCTGCCAGGATATTGTCAAGCATTGTCCGATCGGCTTCCTGGCCGTCATCCGGGAACGCGTCACCGATAGCGGCAGCTAGGTTCTGGTACGCCTCTCGTAGTGGCTTGCCCCGCTTCGCGCCCAGTCGTAGCCCGGCGGCGACGATTCCGTCGGCGACCTCCGACAGCGTCTTGGTGAGTTGTTGGTACTGCCGCCACTGCCGGCGCTTCGCCGTGGCCGAACGTTGCGGGTCGCGGTCGTCGATCTCGCTGGCAAGGTCGACGCGAAGCCTGGCGGCCTTTGCCAAGACGTCGTCTATGTCCAGGTTTGAGAGCACCATCTGATCGTCGACGGGATATATGTTCTGGCACTTGAGCTGGCGAATATCGGTAAGTCCGAGAAGTGAATTACCGTGTAGCACCTTGTCGTCAACGAACGAGAACGGCAGCTTTGGGTCGAGGGAGACCAGCCATAGGGAGAGCTTGCACATTTCGACAGCCATGCCGTTGATATCGGCGCCGTACAGGCATTTGGCAACGACGAGACGAATCGCGTGGACTTCCAGGTCGTGAGCTGTGCCGATGGCGGCACCTTGGTAACGCCATGCTTCGACGAGACGTTTGCCGAGGTAGCGAGCGGCGGCGACGAGGAACGCGCCGGAGCCGCAGGCGATATCGGCAATTCGAAGCTCAAGGATGTCCTCGGATGAGACAAGCCGCCAGGCGTCCCGGTCGGCGGTCTGGTGTGGTCCAGGCCGATATACCAGCGGCTCAAGGGCGTACCGGACTACCTCCTCAGCGAGATCCTTCGGGGTGTAGTGAGCACCGGCGGAAGCACGGGAAGCTGTTTCAACGACGAGGACGCCGCCGGGATGAACAACATACGGGCGGTCGCGCAGGTCGCGGCGAATGACGCCGACGAAGGGATGTAACCGGTCCCGCAGGTCAGCGTCTGTAGTGACTGCGCGCAACGCACGGTCAGCGTCTTCGGTAGAATTAGCAGCTTTGATCGCGGCGGCCAAAGCGGATGGCGAGGGTCCCGTGGCGGCTGGCAGGTTGGATTTGACCCAGGAGATCACAGCAGCGGCTAACTTCGCCGGGTCCGGGTTGGCAGCAGCGAGGGACTCAAGAATGTGCAGCGGGATCTCAGGTTCCAACCCCGCCTTGCCGATCAGACCGACAGTCACTTCGTCTACATCGGCGCAGGAATAGCCGAGGAGGCCTTCGTAGATGTACCCGATCTGTTCGACGTCGATGTCGCGGAAAGAGATCCGGCTTGCGACGCCTTTGACAACGGCGACCTGAACTGACGCCAACACGGCAAGCATCACCCGGTCGCTTACCGCGATGAGCAAGCCCCGGTCGTCCCTGGCAGTGAGGAATCCGAACCGCTCCGGGTCGAACAAGGAGCCGCCGTAAGGCGGAATTCGCATGTCCTCGAAGCCGGCCCCCTGGTACAGCGCCCGCGATGTCGCGAGCAGCCGATGCCACGTCATGTGAGTGGCGTCGAGCGCCTCGGTGCCCGCGTCGCGGGCGCGGGCGTCGAGCAGGTCGAGTTCGTCGCTGAGGCCGTAACCGCGGGTGAACAACTCGCTCTCGGGCAATAGCTGCCGCTGCTCGGCGAACAAAAGGAAGACCACCCGCATCATCATCGTGACGGCGGCTTCGTACACCGCACCGCGGTCGGCGGGCAGCGGGTCGGGTTCGCCGCGTTCGACGACGGTCAGCGCGGACTCGGACAAAGCCTGGACGAGCAGCTCGACGGCCTGTCGGACCTGGGTGCCGAGGGCTTCGGTGATCTCCTCGGCCGACTTCACCGACTCCGCAAACAGCTGCGGTAACCGGTCCCCTGGAACTCCGCCGACGAGTTGTCGACGGGCGAGGAGGGCGAAGAACGCGTTGCGGGTCTGCGGTTCCTCGATCCAGGTGTGCGCGTCGACGATCCCAGAGGCGACTGACTCCTTCGGGCGGGCGCAGACGATGCCCCACCAGCGGCCGTCGGTGACTACGCCGATCTCAACGCTGGCTTCGCGCAGTAATTGGGTCATCCGGTCGATTGCGCTGTCGGACCAGCCGTCGAGGCTGGGGTCACGCAGCGAATCGACTGGGTCGATGACTAGTACCAGTGCGCCCACTAGTCCGCCGTGAACGAGCGCCCCGGCGGTCGTGACTGTGACTTTGTGGTCGGGGGAGCGGACGGCCTGGGTGTGTTCGGTGGTGTAGCTGCCGACCCAGCCGACGATCCCGCGCAATATGGTGTCGACCCAGGTGTCGCGTTCGGTGCGATAGAGGTCGAGGGCGCCCTCGTCCTCGCGGTGGGTGTCCCAGTTTTCCCAAGCCTTTTCGAAGGCGGGCTTGGCTTCGGAGAGGACGGCTTTGCGGTCGGCGGTCAATGGGGGCATGCCCTGCGGCCACACCCGTTTGACGGTCGGCACGGACAGGAACGGCCCTTCGGTATCGACGAGTTCGAGCCAGGCGCGGTGCAGTTCCGCGACGGTCGGGGGCTTACGCTTCGGCTTGGTGCTCATCGCAGGGCTCCCGGCTGGGCATCGGCGGGGGTGAGGGCGAATACGACGGCGGCTGCCGACACGTGTGGTTCGATATCGCGGTAGCGGTCTCGGATGGCCTCAACCTCGCGGTGTTCCTCGTCGGCGAGGCCGGCGCGGCGGTCCTGCATGATGCGCAGGTCTTGGCGGCGTTGCCGTTGCTGGTCGCGGGCGATCTCGGGCATGTCGAGGGCCATCAAGTCTTCCTCGGCTTGGATCTCACTAGTCAGGCGGCCGACGGATTCGGTCAATGTGGTGCGGAAGTTCGCGAAAATCTGGCGGGCTCGGGTGATGTCGTCGTCCTCACGGGTACGCAGCGCCTCGGCGACTCGTTTCTGCCGGGCTTGAGCGCGGGTGCCGATCGCCTCCAAGAGTTGCCCGCGCATCCGTGAGCCTTCGGTGTTCCACAGTTCGGCCAGCATGGTCCGTACGTCTTCGCTTGCCAGAGTGAGGTTTTCGGCATCTAGCGCCTCGTCGAGTACATCCTCGACCTTGGTTTCGGCCATGGCGCGGCCGCGCAGTCGGACGCCGGTCAGGAACACCTCTTCGTGTAGCCGCAATCCGCCTCGGCCTACCAAGACCAGGCGCGATACCGCCGCGACACAGGACTGCGGCAGGTCGTCCACGACGACGGCGGTGACCCGGTTGACGGGTGAGTCGACGCCGAAGAGCGCGCCACGCAAAATTCGCGCCGACCGTTGCAGGATCGCGTGCCCGAGGTGGATATGCACGAGGTCTTTGCGGTCCCTGGCGGCTTCGTCGTCGAAGGTGATCGGTCGGACGAGGTCCGGTTCGAGCGCGGTGGTCAACCCGCGCAACGCCGGTTGCCAGGCGGGGCCTAACGCCGGGACGGCAAAAGCGGGCGCGTCGGTGCGGTCGTCGCCAACTTCGATCAGCAACGGCTGTTTCGTGTGGTTGAGCGCGGTGTCCACGACTCGGCGGGCGTTGGCCGGGGTGAGATGCATCTTGGCCTTGATCTCGGGGTATCGCTGCGCCAGTTCGGTGAGCCGGGCACCGAGACGGCGTTCACCGGCAAGGGCGCGAGAGATAGCTTCCTCGCCGCTGTCTGGTACGACTTTCGAGCGGCGTTTCGCGCTCGGACTGAACCGGTCCTGCACCTCGGCGGCCATCACCTGGTTCATCTTCCCGAGGTCTTTGCGCGCGTTGCCGACCTTTTCGGCGATCCGGCGCATGAAGTCGAGGTCGGCGGCGTAGGTGGCCGACGCGGCGTCCGGGGCGAAATGGAAGATCTCGGGTTGTTCGTGCTGGCCGTACCGGTCGATACGGCCGATGCGCTGCTCGAGACGGGACGGATTGAACGGGACGTCGTAGTTCACCAGACGGTGGCAGTGGTCTTGCAGGTCGATGCCTTCGCCGGCGGAGTCGGTGGCCAGCAACACCCGCACCGGAAACTTGTTCGGCTCGTCAGTGAACTGTTGCCGCACGGTCTCGCGGTCTTCGGCGGGTGTCGAACCCTGGATGACTGCGACCCGGCCGCGATAGCCCTTCTGGTCCAGCACCCCCGCGATCCAGCCGAGCGTCGCGGCGTATTCGGTGAACACGACTACGCGCTCGTTGGTCCAGTTCTTGCCGTCGGGGCGGCACACGGCGTCGAGGAAAGCGATCAGCGCGGCCAGTTTTGAGTCGGGGCGGTGCTCGTAGCCGCTACCCCACGCAACCAGGTTGGCGATCTCAGCCGGGGTGGCCGCAATGAGCGGGTCGGAGCCTTTGCTCTTGCGCAGGGTGACGAACTCCGGTTGGTCCTGCTCGCCTTCCTCCTCATCGGACTGGCCAAAGGACATGACTTCCTGGAAGTACTCGTCGTCGTCCTCGGGGATCTCCGGCAACCGACCGGTGGCCGCAGACTTGTCATAGAGCTCCAAGGTCTTCGCGAATGACCATGGGCTGGAAAGGAACCGCTTCTTCAACAGCATCGCGACAATGTCGCCGGACTGGCCCTTGCGGCCGTTCTTGCGGGCACTGTCTTTCAGGATGCGTTCCAGCAGGGCGAACTTTTCCTGTTCGGGGTCGCTCGGGGTGAACTGGATGATCCTGAGCACCCGGGTTTTAAAGTCGAGGCTGGTGATGTCGGTCTTGAGCCGGCGCACGATGATGTCGCGCAGGGCCCGCTCGTCGAGGGTGGCTCCGCGGGTGAACCGGCGGCCGTCGATCATCTCCAGGAGCGCGGTGAACGATTCGGAGTAGCCGTTGTGCGGGGTCGCGGACAGAAACAGGCGATGTTCGCATCGCTGCGCCAATGCGCGGGTCGCGAGGGTGCGTTTGCTGTCGATCGCGTAGCCGCGCCGACCCCCGACGGGGGGCGGGCTCGCTGGGGCGACATGGTGCGCTTCGTCGACGACAAGGGCGTCGAAGGCGTAACGGCGGGCGGTGCCGGAATCGCGTACGTCGGCATAGAGTTCGCGCAGCAGCCGTTGGGCGCGCAGCGACGGCAGCCATGCCATGCTGACGATTACGCGAGGGAACAGGCGGAACGGGTTCGCGTTGAGGCCATGGCTTCGCCGCACGTCCGCGATCAGCTCGCTGTTAACGATGACGAAGTCCAAGCCGAATTTGTCGCGCATCTCGTCGCGCCACTTCACCGACAGACTCGGTGGGCAGACCACCATCACCGACCGGGCGCGGTGGCGCAGCAGCAACTCCTGGATCACCAGGCCTGCCTCGATGGTCTTGCCCAGGCCGACGTCGTCGGCCAACAGCAGGTTCGTCCGCGACGATTGCAATGCGCGGCTCAACGGCTCCAGCTGGTAGGCCTCGATATTCGCGCCGCTGCGGAACGGGGCCTGGTAGGAGTTCGCGTCGGCGGAGGTCACCGCGCCCCAGCGCACCGCGTCGACGAAGGCAGCGAGGGTGTTCGGGTCGTCGAACCCGGCCTGGGTGATTGTCTCGGGCAGGTTCTGTGGCGGTGCTACCGAGTGGCCGACTTCGAGCTCCCACACGACTGCGAGTTCCTCGCCGAGGCGGTCTTCTTCGAGCGACTGCATCTCCACGACGTGTGACAGGTGGGCTGCGCCTTCGTCGGCCGGGCTGCGGGGCAGGCCTTGCGGCCGGACCTCGGTGACCGCCCATGTCGACCCACGCACGGTGACGACTTGGCCCGGTTCAGGCACCTTCGGCATTGTTCCCCACACCCTTCGTTCCAGCGGATCGGTCCACCGTATCGAGCGTTTGCGATTATCGCAATCGGTGCTAGTTTTGTGTTGTGTCTGAGATTCCCGAGCGTGTGCGCGAGCTTATTCGCACGTCCGGCCTATATCAGCGTGATTTTGCCGGGCAGATAGGTTTGGACGACTCCAAGTTGTCCAAGTCACTCAGCGGAGCGCGCCGATTCTCCTCCCTGGACCTTGCGCGCATCGCCGACGCTTGTGGGGTCACGGTGGACTGGTTGTTGACTGGTGTAGATCCGGCACTGGCGGTGGCGGCCCGCACCACCGGCGGTAGTGCTGGGGACGCGGTGCGCATTGCCAAGCGGTACGGCCGGTTACGCGACGACCTCACCGACCTCGGGTATCCGCAGCCGTGGCGGCCGGTGGAGATCTCCGAGGCCAGCGGGTATCTGGACCAGGGCAAGCGGCTTGCGGTCGCGGCTCTCGCACGGGTCGCTGAATGCTCCACCTCGGTGACCGAGCCGGACTTGCCCGCGCTGATCGAGGACGTGTTCGGTGTGGATGTCGCCGTCGCGGCATTGGGCTCCGGCTTCGACGGATTGGCTGTATCCTCGACAGAGGTCCGGCTCATCTTGCTGGCAACCGCCCATGTTCCGGCCCGGCAGCGGTTCACCCTCGCGCACGAACTCTGTCATTTGCTGGCGGGCGACGACCAGGGTCTGCACTTGGACAACGACGTATTCGACAAATCTCAACGCAAGGAACCCAGTGAGCAGCGTGCCAACGCCTTTGCCGCTGAATTCCTGATGCCACAAGACCTTTTGCGGACACACATCGATGGCGGACTCACGACAGAGTCCTTCGCCGCGTTGGCCTGTGAACTGATGGTGACGCCGTCGACTCTGGCGCTGCGCTTGCAGTCGTTGCGGTACATCGACGCCGGCGTCGCTGAACCCTGGAAATCGATCACTGCGGCCAAAGCCGCGGCTCTCGCCGGTCGTGGCGACGACTTCGCCCATAGGGTTGCTGCCGCGGCCAGGACGAGGCCACCGGGGCTGCTGGTCCGTGACGCTTTTGCGGCTTATCAAAGCGGCAAGACGACTCTGCGGCCGTACGCTAATCTCCTGGAGATCGATGTCGACGCGCTGCGGCTGTCGTTGGAGCCTGATGGGGGGAGTTCCAAAACTGGTGAGTGAGTACGTGTTTCCAGACAACACCGTGTTGTGCAACTTCGCCGCCGTCGACCGGGTGAGCCTGCTAGCGGCCATTCTGAACGGCGCCGGCCGCTGGGCCGAAGCAGTCGCCTACGAGGCGAGCAGATCGGCCAAGTACTTGCCCAAGCTGGCGACCCTGCTGGCAGACGGCTGGATGGGCGAACCGATCGAGATCGACGATGACGCCGAGGCGCGGAGGGTCGAGCAGATTCGGCGGGTCGTTTTCGGCGGTCTAGAGGACAAGCCCCTGCAGCACCTCGGAGAGTCGCAGACTTGTTTTCTTATCGCCGAGTCCGGCCGTTTTGACGGCGGATGGTGGATCTCCGACGACCGGGAAGCCGTGCGGTATGCGAAGTTGCAGGGAATTACAACCCGCGAGACGATCCATCTGATGAACGCAGCCGTCGTCGACGGTCTCATTACGGACCGACAGGCCTTCGCCGACATGCGGAGGATGGTCGAGTGTGGGCGCTACGTTCGGCTCCCGAAGGATGCAGCTGAACTGCGGCGTTGAGGGTGCGTCGGGTGTAAAACGTGAACGGCGGCATTTCGGGCAAGGCCGAGAAAACGATCGAAACGTCCCCGCAAGGCGGGATAGGGAGTCTGTCCGAAGTCGAGCCCGACATGATCAACGTCACCAACGAAGGTCGCGCAAAGGAAGCGGTGCAACCGTTGTCGTCATTTTACACCGGCCTCGACGTTGCCAGCGAGAAAAACGATCCTCATATCACCGCGCTCGGCCACTCCTACGGATCGTTGGCGACCAGCCATGCCTTGCAGCAGCAGTCCGGCGTAGTCGACGACGTCGTCGACTACGGGTCGCCGGGCTTGGGTGCCGATATTCCGGGTCAGCCGGGCCTGAACGGATTGGGTTCGCCCATCACCAACCTCGGGTTCAACGACGCGGTGGAGAACGCGGGTGATCTCGGGCTTCGCAACGGCCACGTTTACGAGATGACCGAACACGGCGAGATCGTCGGCAACCTCGATTCATTCGGCCGAAGCCCGGATGAGATGCCCTGGGTCACTCATCTGAGCACTGACCCGATCACCGTCGGTAACCAGCACTACGAGAGTGGCGCCGAGAACCCGCATTCGGAATACGGTCGGACGGGTTCGAACGGCAACCTGCACCGCTCGGGCTACAACCTCGCCGCGATCGTCGCCGGATTGCCTGAGAACGCCACCAACCCGAAGACTGGCTGATGACTTCACGATCGACTGTGGCGCAACGCGAACGACATACCCGGACGAGGCGACAGATGACAAGGGTGCGCGACCTGTTCGTAGTAGCGATGTGCTGTCTTGCCACTTCGAGTCTTGTCATCGGATGTGATGCGGCGCGAACTCACCCAACCATTACCGGCCCGGAAGAGACGGCCGCCGCGACACAGCGGCTGCGCGAACGCCCCAGTGCGGAGGCGGAATTCACCGCGATGTGATCCACAACGATGGAAATCGCGGCAGTCGCTGCCGAGTTGATCCCCGGTATCACCTTCGAGTGGTCGAAGAGCGACTACCTCCGCACCGAGCAATGTTTTAAGCCTTATGATCAAACGGGCGGCGCGATGATCGGTCTGGAGAACTACAGTTCTGCTCCGACTGTCGCCGTTTCGGATGAAGTGTGGCAGCAGTTCGCCCGTCGGGTTCAGAGCATCGCGGAACGCGTTGGTGCGACTGTTCCCTCCTCGGGACCGGATCCGCTCGTAGGTGGAGGTGCGTTCTACAACCCGGAGGACGGGACCAAAATCTGGTTGGGCCGGAACCAGGGGATCTCCATTGAAACCAAGGTCGGCTGCCGCTTGTACGAAGCACAGCTCACCGATGCCGGTGAGCCGACTCCCACCACCCTCGAAGAAACTGCCGCAGCCGAACAGCGCCTACTTCAACGCCGCAGCCTCGAAGACGAACTCACCGAGATGCGGTCTGCTGTCGAGGAAATCGGCACGGCCGCTGACGGCTTCCTCCAGTCCGAGACCTTCGAATGGGACTCTGGGATTTCGTACGAACCGAAGCCATGCGGACGTCCCTACGACCAGACTCAGGGAACGGCGCTTGCGCTGGAGGACTACGAGGTCAAGGTCGTTTCGCTCTCAGCCATTCCTGACAATGGCTGGCAGCAATTCGCTGACCGTGCCCGTGAGGTCGCCGCCCGTTTCGGCGCGACTCTGCCGGTGATCAGCGAGATGCCCGGCAACTACCATCAGGACTTCGTAAACAGCGAGGACGGTGCTCGCATCTCTGTCCGGAAGAACCAACTCACCGTAACGATCACCGCTCAGACCGGATGTCGTCTTGCCGAGAACCCTCGTCTGCGTAGGTCCGGGCTGCCGGGTCCAGGCGAGCAGGTTCCCTATCCGACTCCTTTTCCAACGCCGACAACTCCGGTTGCGCGACCGCGATGACCAGGCTTTCACGCAATCCCCATGCAGCGAGGCTTTCAGGGTAAGGCCGTAGACATCCGGCTTTGCTTCGCCGCGGAACACGCTGTCCCGCAATGTATGTCCCGTACGAGTGTCCTCCACGACTTACACAGTTGCGAGGATGCTGATAGGTCCCCGGACGATCAGCTGGCAGTCATGTTGCCCGCAAGTTCTGGTTGACCGCATTGGGTCGCTTGCGCGGCGAGCAGGCCGCGGAGTTGTTCGGGGATTTCTGTGCGGATCTCGGACAAGCCTTGCCAGATGGCGGGATCTCGCGTGGTGATAGTGCCGATAAGGGTTTCCAGGTTGTCGGCTTCGTTGAGGAGGGTGAGGGAGCGGGATCGACGGGAGAAGTCTTGGCGGAGAAGGATTTGTATCAGGGATGCGGCGCAATCGGCTGCGGGGGCGGCTTGAATCGCGGCACGGAATTCGTTGTCGGTGAGGGTGTTAATCGTGGTGGCGAGGGTGTCGTGGGTGGTGGTGGGGAGGTCGTTGATGAGGGGGAGGGCTTCGGGCCAGAGGTTGTGGGTGGCGGTGGCTTCGATGGCGGCGGTGAGGTAGGCGGGGCGGTGCATTACCGGGAGGGAGGCCAGGCGTTTGCGGTCCGGGGTGGAGAGGGCGAGGGCTACTGGGAGGAGGGTGGGCCAGTGGTTTTCGGTGTGGGCTTGTTCTATGAGGGTGGTCAGGGAGTCGTCGGGTTCGGTGGCTACTCGGGCGGCGACGGTGTGGAGTTGGGTGGGGGAGAGGTGGGTGGCTAGGGGGAGTAGGGAGAGCCAGAGGTTTTGGGTTAGGGCTAGGTCGGCGATTTTGGTGAGGAGGGTGGGGTTTTGCATGGCTGGGCGCTGGGCCAGGCGTTGTAGGGGCTGTGGGGACATGCCTGCTGCTACGGGGAGGAGGGTGTCCCAGGCGTCGACTTCTTCTACTGCGGCGAGTAGGCCGTCGATGACTTCGTCTTCTTGGGCGGCTACGACGTTGGCGAGTTTGGAGCGTTCGGTGGGGCCGAGGAGGGCAAGCAGGGTGATTGCTTTGGGCCATTCGTCGGCGTCGTGGGTTGCGCGGATGACACCGGGGACTCGGTCGGTGACGATGGCGAGGAGGCGGTCGGCTGCTGAGGTTTCCTCGAGGTAGTAGCCGACCTGGAGGATGTCGAGGTCGGAGGCGTGGGGGAGGGCTGCGCGGAGGACTGAATCGGGGACTGATCCTGCGAGGTTGCCCATTGTCAGATAGTCGCCGCGGCTGATCAATTCGCTGGCGACGGCTGCTGCCATCGGGCCGGGGACCTGGGCGATCAGTTCGACTGCTCGGCGGGGGTCGAGGGTGAGGGTGCCGTCGGCTAGGAAACTGGGGGAGAGGGCGCTGGCGATGGCTACGGCGCGGGCTGGGTCGACGGAGCCGGCGAGCGCGGCGGCGAGTACGGGGCCGAAGGCGGCTTCGGTGATCTTGGCGGCGATGGGGGCGGGGACCAGTTTGGCGGCGGCGCCGACTCGTTGCATGCGGCGGGCTTCGCGGCGGGCGGTGAGATCGGTGATCTGGTCGCGGAATTCGCGGAGAGCAGCGGGTGGGAGGGTGGCGAGGAAGTCCAGGTCGGCGGGGTTGCGGTCTAGGACGCGGGCCAGTTTGGCTAGTTCGACGGTGGTGTGGTGGGTCGCGGTCATAGTCCGAGCACCTTCTTCACGGCGGGGCGGGCCAGGCGGGGGATGAGGCGCATGCCGGAGTCGAGGGCGCCGTCGAGGGCGGCCTTGCGGTGGTCGAGGGCGGCGCGGACGTAGTTGTCGAGGAGTGCCAGCTCGTCGGGGGTGAGGGTGGCGAAGTCGGGTGGTGGTGGGGCGCCGAGTGTTGCGGTGAGTTGGCGCAGGGCATCCGACACGGACCGTCTCCTTCGATGCGTTGTCCGGAAGTTCGTACTGCCGGTACGTATGACGATACTGCCGGTATGTGGTGCCTTCTGTAAAGAGCCGTTCACCTGTGGTACGTAGGAAGTGTCGATCGTACTGCTGGTACGTGTATCGTTCTCGACCGTGACCCGCGCCAGTCGACGACCTCCGCCGGTGAGCCGGGACGTCATCGTCGACGCGGCGATTCGGGTGCTCGATCGGGACGGGCCTTATCCGAGCATGGATGCTTTCGCGGTCGAGGCGGGGATCACGAAGCCGCGGCTGTATCGGCAGTTCACCGACAAAGGTGACCTCTACGCGGCCATCGGTACACGATTCGCAGACTCGGCGTTCGCTGCGACGGGGACCGACCTGACGCTGCTGTTGCAGCCACCCCGCGCCGCCATCGATCGTGCACTCACCGACTATTCCATCGGAATTCTCTCCCACCCCAACGTTTTCCGGTTCCTGACTCAGACGAGTGCGAACCGTGAGGGGGTGACAGGCCAGTACGACCTCGCCGGTGCGGTGGCGGGTCGCTTCGCGGAAAGGGCTCGGGCGGTGGCGGATTCGATTCCGCTGGATGCCGAGGGGATCGAGTATCTTGCGCGGGCGATCGTTGGTGTGATGATCGTGCTGACCGATCTGTGGCTGAGCGACGCGGAGCCGGAATCCGGTGAATTCGTGAGCAGGGTGCATGAATTGGTGTGGGGGATGATCGATGCGTTTCTGCGCGGGCGGGGGATCGCTGCGGATCCCGAGGTGCCGATTTTCGTCACCTTGGCGGCGTTGAACCCGGATGTCGGCGAAGTCTGAGGTATGCGAAACGTCCGGCGGACTTCGAGTCGCCGGACGTTTCACTCTGTCAGTCGCGAGGTCGGTAGGGCAGTACGAACGTCGCGAGTGCCTCCTGCTCTTGAAACAGGCCAGATCCAGCACGTTTCCCCGGTCGGTTCACCGACTCAGCCCAGGCGGCGGATGTCGCCGCGGACTCGGTAGAAGCCGCCTCGGGCGGATTCGGAGACGGCGTCGACGACGTAGCGGGCGCCGGCGAGGCGGATGTCGCGGGGGAATTGGACGTTCCAGCCGGGGTCGTAGCCGGGGGAGATGACGTGGACGCGCAGGGAGTCGCCGTGTTGGAGGCATTCGACGATGACGCCGGTGCCTACGTCGGTGGTGAGTTCGAGGGTGGTGCTGGGGGCTACGGCGGAGAATTCGGGGGCTTTCACCGAGCGGGTGGTGGGGAGGACGCCCTGGTCGGCGTCGCGGATGGCGGCTTCGCTGACGTCTAGGCAGGCCAGGGCGCCGGAGGTGGTGACCAGGTAGAGCTTTTCGTCGTGGTACTGCATGGAGTAGGCGGAGCCGCAGCCGGTGGCGAGTTTCCAGAGGCGGGTGCCGGTGGCGTCGAAGCAGTAGACCGAGGAGTGGGAGTCGCCTGCGAAGACGTAGCGGCCGTCGGGGGAGGCGGCGCAGGAGAAGACAGCGGCGTCGCACTGGTAGGTGCGGGTGGCGGTGCCCTGCTTGGTGATTTCCTCGACCTGGTTGTGGGAGGTGCCCGCGTAGACGGTGTCGGATTCCTGCCAGCCGAACAGGACCGCGCCGCGGGTGGACGAATTCCACTGGGAGCGACCGGTTTCCAGGTGGTACTTGGTGACGCCGGCGCTGTGGCCGTGGTAGACGCCGGTGGGGTCTACGCGGACCATCCAGCCGGAGTTGCCCTTGCTGCGCGCGGACCAGAGGGATTCCTCTTCGTGGTCGATGACGGTCAGGCCGCCCGCGGAGTCGGAGGCGGCGAGGATGCCGTCGTGGATGTCGAGCCAGTAGACGTCGTCGGCGGAGACATCGTAGGCGGCGCGGGGGACCTTGCCGGACAGGTCGTAGACGCGGCCGTCGTCGCAACCCGCGTAGATCCAGAAGTCGTCGGCGACAATGCATTTGACCGCGTCGGGCAGTCTGTAGCTGTTGGTGACGACGCCGGCGGGGGAGAGGGTGAAGACCTCGCCGTCCTCGTTGCCGACCCAGCAGCGCTGCTCGTCGACGAAGATGCCGAAGGCGGCGGCGCCGGAGTCGAAACGCCACAGCACGGGAGCTGACTTGGCGGTGGAGCGCTGGCTGGTGATGCTGCGGCGGGTGACGGTGCGGCGTTCGCGCGCGCCCATGACGGCGGGGGCGTAGCCCTTACGCACCTTTTCGCCGATCTTCTTCTGCGCGGCCGACTTCGCCTTGTCGTCGGTGGCGAAGGAGCTCGCTTTGGACGTTCCCTGCTCGCCGATGCGGCCGTAGCGGATATTGACGTTCGTTCCGGTGACGACTACCTCGTAGAACTTGTGCGAGGAGCCCGCGTCGTCGGACAGTTCGAGATAGGTGGTTTCGGCGGTCATGCGTCCTCGCTGAGCTCGTGGAGATCGAATGCACGAAAAGTAGCAAGGGGCACCGACATTGGCGCGGCGCTCGTCGGCGGTGGGGTATCCGGCCGCCGGAGGGTAGGCGAATGTGGTCCGACCGCACTGGACCGCCTGCGCGGTGAACAAGCTGATCGGGCGCATCGGCAGCTCGACCCCGACTGCGCACAAGCCGCCCAGATAGTGGGATCGCGGCGATGGCCGATGGGTTCGTGGGAGGCGAGTGATCCCGATCCCTGTTATGTCGACGGGTCGAGCCGGTGACGTGAGCGACAGCTGAAGCGCCTTGCGTCGCGACAGGCCGTCTTGATAACGACACGCGGCGAAAGGATTGCGAGATCGCTTCGGGTGATAGATGCTGGTCCGACTGTGTAGTGTGCGTCTGGACGTGACATTTCCGCGACCGTTTCGTAATCTTACAGTGACCTGTTCTCGACAACGACTGGTGATCTACATCGTGACTGCTTCGCATCGCAAAACGTCGGCTCCCAAGAGCCGCATGCCGCTGGCCGTATGCAGTCTCGCGGCAACTATTCCCGGCATGTTGATGATGGTGATGCGGCCGGGTGCGGCGGAGGTCGAGGCAGTGGCTTCGGTCGAACCGCTGTCGACTTCGGCCATCGAGCTCGACCCGATCGCCGCCGCGCCGATGCACGATGCGCCGCAGCCGGGGCCGATTGTCAGGGCTGATGACGAGCTGGCCGCATTGTCGGCGCTGAAGGTCAAGGTTCTGTGCGGGACGGAGTTCAACGGGACGCTGCCGCATGTGGCGCAGGTCGGCAATCTGCTGCAGAAGATGTTCGGGGTCTCGAACATCGGTGGTGCGCACGGTCGCTATGACGGTGACCACGGCGCGGGGCAAGCGCTCGACGTCATGACATCGAACGCCGCGTTGGGCAATACGATCGCCGATTTCGTCCTGGCCAACAAGGCGCGCTTCGGTGTCACCTATGTGATCTGGCAGCAGCGCTACAACGACGGGAACGGCTGGTCCTACATGGAGGATCGCGGCAGCCCGACGCAGAATCACTATGACCACGTGCACATTTCGTTCGAGTCGTCAGGCGCGGCCAACATCGCCTGCTGATTCCAGCTCGTGGTCGGCCTGGGAGCGAACCGCCGTCCGCTGAGCAAAAGTGGAACGTGTTCTAGCAATACTGCCCATTCGAGCGAGCCTCCTCATACGGTGTGAGGGGTTCGATTCGACGAAGGAGTATGCGGACATGGGACGGTTGGCCGGCAAGGTTGCGGTGATCAGTGGTGGTGCTCGGGGGATGGGGGCGGCGCATGCTCGGCGGTTTGTCGCCGAGGGGGCGTCGGTGGTGATCGGGGACGTTCTCGATGACGAAGGTGCCGCGGTGGCAAAGGAACTCGGGGACGCGGTGGTGTATCGGCACCTCGATGTTCGTGAGCCTGAGCAGTGGGCGGGGGCTGTGGCGGCGGCGGTCGAGGAGTTCGGTGGGCTGCATGTGCTGGTGAACAATGCGGGGATCGTCAATGGGAATCTGTTGGTGGACTTCGCGTTGGACGAGTGGCAGCGGATTATCGATATCAATCTGACCGGGACGTTTCTCGGGATGCAGGCGGCTGTTCCGGCGATGAAAGCCGCTGGCGGTGGGTCGATTGTGAATATCTCCTCGGTGGAGGGGATGCGGGGTAGTCCTGGTCTGCACGGATACACGGCGACGAAATTCGCGGTGCGTGGGCTCACCAAGTCGGCGGCACTCGAGCTCGCGCCGCAGGGGATTCGGGTGAATTCGGTGCACCCGGGACTGATTTCCACGCCGATGACCGAGGGGATTCCCGCGGACTTCTTGCAGATTCCGCTTGCGCGGGCGGCCGAGCCGGATGAGGTGTCGGCGCTGGTGGCGTATCTGGCGTCCGACGAGTCCTCGTATTCGACCGGCGCGGAGTTCGTGGTGGACGGTGGCCTCACTGTTGGTGTACCGCACAAAAGCTTCTGACCTGGCGTGCAGCGCGTTTTGGGCGATCGACTCACCGGAACGGGTGATCTCGACCCGCAAAAGCGAGGAAGATGGGGAGTATGGCCCCCAACAGTGCGAAATATCTGATCAGCAACGGCACCGACGACCGGGTGTCGCTTTTCGATGACGGGCGCGTGAAGGTTTGGTCGACCACCCATTTGTGGACCGAAGAAGGTCGCGAGCGGCACAATGCCCTCGGCGAGACTGTGCTGCTCGGTATCGGGCGCACACTCGGTGAGCCCGGTCCCGTGGATCGGCGTCAGCAGTGCGATGCGGAGTTCGAGCTCGACCCGGAGAAAGGTCACACGGTGGCTGCCACCGTTGGCGCGGACAACGGGACCTTCGTGCAGTTCTTCCACGACGGCACGATCGCTGTCGGCAACGACGGACGCGATGTGGCGACGGTGTTCAACGCCGGCCGGGAAACGACGTCGGCTCGCGGCACGACCGGTGTCGGCGGGTCGGTGATGGTCACCTTCGGTGGCAGTTACCGACCGAGGACCAAGCGCGAGAGTGACTTTCAGGTGGAATTGAGCGAGGCCACCGCCCCGCGGCCCAACCGGCTGTACAAGGACGAGTTCCTTGTGAAGTAGATCCGGCGATCCGGGGCGACCGAGATGGTCGCCCCGGCTCCGGGTTCGTCAGCCGTAGTAGCAGACGTAGTGCATGGTGTCGACGACCTCGATGTCGAACGAGCTGTCGCCGGGGATCTTGAACGACTCGCCCGCACGGTAGGTGATGGCCTCGGTCGTACCGGCCAACGTCACGTTGGCCTCACCCGCGACCAGCTCCATGATCTCCGGAGCGTTGGTGGTGAAGGTGAGTGACGACGGCTGGATCACGCCGACCGACACCGAGGTGCCGTCGGGCAACTCGAGGCTGTAGCTGACGCACTTGCCGTCGAAGTAGACGTTGGCCTTCTTGCTGACGGAGACGTTCTCGAACTTCGACATGGGTCCTTCCGAAGGGGTGAGGGGACCCTTAGCCTAAGTCAGCTGCCGAAGCGGGCCAGGACCGAGCTGGCTTCCTGGGAGGCGGTGCCTTCCTTGGCGAGGTGGGCCATGGCTTCGGGGATCTCGCGGCCGTGGTGGGTCATCGCCTGGGCGTAGAGGCGGCCTGCCCGGTAGGAGGAGCGGACCAGGGGGCCTGCCATGACGCCGGCGAAGCCGAGTTCTTCGGCGACCCGGGAATGCTCGACGAATTCCTCCGGCTTCACCCAGCGGTCGACCGGGTGGTGACGGGGGCTGGGGCGCAGGTACTGGGTGATGGTGAGGATGTCGCAGCCCGCTTCGTGGAGGTCGCGCATCGCCTCGGTGACCTCATCGGGGGTTTCGCCCATGCCGAGAATGAGGTTGGACTTGGTGACCAGGCCGGCCTCGCGGGCGGCGGTGATCACGGCGAGGGAGCGCTCGTAGCGGAAGGCGGGGCGGATGCGCTTGAAGATGCGCGGCACCGTTTCCAGGTTGTGCGCGAGGACCTCGGGGCGCGACGAGAAGACCTCGGCGAGCTGGGCCGGGTCGGCGTTGAAGTCGGGGATGAGCAATTCGACGCCGGTGGCGGGGTTGCTCGCCTTGATGGCGCGCACGGTTTCGGCGTAGAGCCAGGCGCCGCCGTCGTCGAGGTCGTCGCGGGCGACACCGGTGATGGTGGAGTAGCGCAGGCCCATCGACTGGACGCTCTCGGCGACGCGGCGGGGCTCGTCGCGGTCGAGGGCGGCGGGCTTGCCGGTGTCGATCTGACAGAAATCGCAGCGGCGGGTGCACTGTTCACCGCCGATGAGGAAGGTGGCTTCGCGGTCTTCCCAGCATTCGAAGATGTTGGGGCAGCCCGCTTCTTCGCAGACCGTGTGCAGGCCCTCGGATTTCACCAGGCTCTTGAGCTCGGTGTATTCGGGGCCCATGGTGGCGCGGGTGCGAATCCACTTGGGTTTGCGCTCGATCGGGGTCTCCGCATTGCGCGCTTCGATGCGCAGCAGCTTGCGTCCGGCGGGGGCAGAGGCGTCTACGGAACTCACCGGACCGACTCTACGCTCGGGGCCTGCGCGTTCGCCGGTGCGGTGGTGCGATCAATGTCATGCGGCGAGACGGGAATTTCGCCGTCGAGCGCGGCAACAATCGCGGCGGCGACGAGAGGCTTGAGCTCGGCGACGGTGACTTCGCGGCCGAGTTCGCGGGTCAGGGTGGTGACGCCGGCGTCCTTGATGCCGCAGGGCACTATCGCCTGGAAGCCGTCGAGGGCGGAATTGCAGTTCAGGGAGATGCCGTGCAGGGCGACACCGCGCTGCACGCGCACCCCGATCGCGGCGATCTTGCGCTCGGCGAGCAGTTCGGTGGCGGGCAGCCACACGCCGGAGCGGCCGTCGATGCGGCCGCAGGTGATCCCCAGCCCGGTGACGACCTGGATCAGTGCCTCTTCCAGGCGCCGGACGTAGTGGACGACATCGACGGGCTCGGCGAGGCGGATGATCGGGTAGCCGACCAGCTGGCCGGGACCGTGCCAGGTGATCTTGCCACCGCGGTCGACCTGCACCACCGGGCTGCCGTCGATCGGCAGATCCTCGGCCTCGGTGCGGCGGCCCGCGGTGTAGACCGACGGGTGCTCGAGCACGAACAGCCGGTCGGCGCCTTCGCCTGCTGCGCGCTGATCGGCGGTCTGCCGTTGCAGCTCCCAGGCGGCGTGATAGTCGATGAGTCCGAGATCCTCGACCACGATCGGGGTCGAATCGAATCGAGCGGACGCGGTGGGGCGCGTGTCGTTCACCGTTCTGACGTTACGCCGGGAGACCGAGGAGGCCAAAGAGGGTGTCAGGGTTCGATCGGGAAGTTGCGCTGCATCAGGGTCAGGTCCATCCAGCGGCCGAATTTGTGGCCTACCTCGGGGAGTTCGCCGACGGTGTGGAAGCCGAAGCGTTCGTGCAGGACGATCGACGCGCTGTTGCCGGCCTCGATAGCGGCGATCATCGCGTGGACGCGACCGGAATCTGTTGCGCGCGCGATCAATTCGGTGAGCAGGGTCGTGGCTACGCCGCGGCGCTGGAAGTGGTTGTCCACGTAGACGGAGTTCTCGACGGTGAAGCGGTAGCCGGATTTGGGGCGCCACTGGCCGTAGGAGGCGTAGCCGGCGACCTCGCCGTCGATCTCGGCGACGAGGATCGGCATGGCGGCGGCGGTGCGGGTGGCGAACCAGGTGAGGCGGTCGTCCAGGTCGACTTCGTCGGTGTCCCAGATCGCGGTCGACTCGGCGATGTTGGTGTTGTGGATAGCCAGCACAGCGGGGAGGTCGGCCTTGTCGGCGTCGCGGATCAGCATCGATGGGCTCACTGTCTGCCGACGGCGGCGGACAGGGCGGCGCCGAGGGTCGGGTGCTGGTAGGTGTACCCGGCCTCCTCCAGCACCGCGGGGATGGCGCGTGGGCCGTGCAGGATCGAGTCGGCCAGCTCACCGACCAGGGCTTGCACGGCGAAACCGGGGACGATGAACGGGGTCGGCCGGTGCAGCGCACGGGCGAGGGCGCGGTTGAATTCCGCGTTGGTGACAGGCGCGGGGCCTGTGACGTTGATCGGGCCGGAGATCTCGGGATGGGTGAGCGCGAAGATGATGGCGCCGACCTCGTCGTCGAGGGAGATCCACGGGAAGTATTGGCGGCCGCTGCCGAGTCGTCCGCCCAGGCCGACGAAGTACAGCGGTTGCAGCTTGCTGAGGATGCCGCCGTTGCGGGCGAGCACCGCGGCGCTGCGGATCAGCACGGTGCGGACACCCGCTTCGGCTGCCGGTTCGGTGGCGGCCTCCCAGTCCCGGCACAGCACGGCCAGGAAATCTGTTCCGGCGGGTGAGGTCTCGTCGACGACGGTGTCACCGGTTTCGCCGCCGTAGTAGTGCGCGCCGCTGGCGTTGATAAGTGTCGGCACGCCGACGGCGGCGACCGCGGTGGCCAGCACGTCGGTGGGGGTGATGCGGCTGTCCCGAAGCAACTGCTTGTACGTGCCGTTCCAGCGGCGATCACCGATGCCCACACCGCACAGGTTCACGACCGCGTCGGCCCCGCGCAACGCCCGCTCGTCGAGCTGGGCGCGCGCGGGATCCCACGCGAATTCGTCCGGTGCGGCCGCAGTGCGGCGCACCAAGCGGGAGACCTGGTGCCCGTCGCGGCGTAGTGCCGCGACGAGCGCCGTCCCGATCAGGCCGGAGGAACCGGCGATGACCACCTTCATCGAATTCCTCGGCTACAGGCCGAGATCGGCCTCGAACGCCGAATCTTCCAGGCGGTGCTTGATGGTGGAGACGAACCGGCCCGCGTCGGCACCGTCGATGAGACGGTGATCGTAGGTGAGCGGCAGGTACACCATCGAGCGCACGCCGATGGACTCGCCACCGGCCTCGTCGGTCACCACCACCGGGCGCTTCACGATCGCGCCGGTGCCGAGCATGGCCGCCTGCGGCGGGACCAGGATCGGGGTGTCGAAGAGCGCGCCCTCGCTACCGATATTGGTGATGGTGAAGGTGCCACCGGACAGCTCGTCGGGCTTGAGCCCACCGGTGCGCGCGCGGTTGGCGATGTCGGCGATCGCGCGGGCCAGACCGGCCAGCGACAGGTCGCTGGCGTTGTGGATGACCGGCGAGAGCAGACCCTGCTCGGTGTCGACCGCGATCCCCAGGTGCACCGACGCGTGGTAGGTGATCTCCTTGGTGTCCTCGTTGTAGGACGCGTTCACGTTCGGGTGCACACCGAGGGCCTCGACGACGGCCTTCGCGAAGAACGGCAGGTACGTCAGGTTGACGCCCTCCCGTGCCTTGAACGACGCCTTCGCGAGCTGACGCAGATGCGCGATCTTGGTGACGTCGGCCTCGTGGACCTGGGTCAGCTGCGCGGTGCTCTGCAGCGATTCGCGCGTCTTGGTCGCGGTGATCTGACGGATCCGGCTCGCCTTCTGCGTGGTGCCGACGAGGGCGGCCAGCTTCGGGGCGGCGGACTGCTTGGCCGGGGCCGCGGGTGCCGCGGCGGCAGCGGCCGGAGCCGGTGCCTCGGCGGGCGCCTTCTTGGCCTCGGCGGCGGCGAGGACGTCCTGCTTGCGGATGCGGCCGCCGACACCGGAACCGGTGATGCTCGACAGGTCGACGTTGTTCTCGTCGGCCAGCTTGCGGACCAGCGGCGTCACGTACGGGGTGCTGCCATTGGCCGAAGCCGGGGCAGGAGCGGACGCGGGCTTGGCAGCCGGAGCGGGCTCGGGAGCCGGTGCCTGCTTCGGCGCGGGCGCAGCGACGGCGGGCTCGGGAGCCGGTGCCGCCTTGGGCTCGGGAGCCGGTTCGGGCTCGGGAGCGGGCTCGGGCTCGGGGGCAGGAGCGGCGGCCGCGGGCTGACCGCTACCGATCACACCCAACTGACCACCCACGTCGACGACGTCGTCTTCCTGCGCCGTGATCTCGAGCAGCGTGCCCGCGACCGGCGAAGGGATCTCGGTGTCGACCTTGTCGGTGGACACCTCGAGTAGCGGCTCATCGACGGCGACGGTGTCACCCACGGCCTTGAGCCAGCGGGTAACGGTGCCCTCGGTGACCGACTCGCCCAGTTCGGGCATCTTCACGGGCGTACCGGATCCGGCGGACGCGGCAGGCGCGGCAGCCGGGGCGGGGGCCTCGGCGGCGGGGGCCTGCGCGGCGGGCTCGGGCTCGGGTTCGGGGGCCGGCTCGGGGGCGGCGGGCGCGGAAGCAGGCGCAGGAGCGGTCGCGGGGGTTTCGTCGGCATCGCTGATCACGCCGAGTTCACCGCCGACCTCGACGATGTCGTCTTCCTGGGCGACGATCTTGGAGAGCACGCCCGCGGTCGGCGAAGGGATCTCGGTGTCGACCTTGTCGGTGGAGACTTCGAGCAGCGGTTCGTCGACCTCGACCGTGTCTCCTTCCTGCTTCAGCCACCTGGTCACCGTGCCCTCGGTGACGCTCTCACCAAGGGCTGGCATCTGGACGGAGAAGGCCATGTCCTCTGACTCCTCTGAGTGTGTACCCGGCGGACATCCGTCGCGGGTCGCGGCTTTCGTCCACCCCGCCGGTCTCGGCGGAGCACCCGGGAAACGTTGGTTCTTGTTCCGGCAACCATCCTTGCACTCGTCCGTCGCGGGTGTAGCGCAGGGCGGCGATCCGGGCGAAGCTGGCACCATGGAATGTACGGCGGTGAGCAGAATTCCGCCGGAATGTAGGAGGTCGAGCGGGATGGGTTTGCTGGATCGTTTCCGTGGCGGGCGCGGTGCGAGCAGGTCAGGCGGTCGCGAGAGCGCGTCGGAGGTGAGCGCCCTGGCGGACTGGGCGCGCACGCGGCGTGGCGTCGAAGCCTTCGTCGAACCGAAAACGACTGTGACCGATGTCACAGCCGTCTTGGTGGCCGCGGATGGTGAATGGACCCGTCGCATCGTCGGCGAAAAGGGTGCGCGCCGGTTGGCCGGTGCGTTGAAGATTCCGGTCTACGACGTCAACCGCACCGGCTACCCGCAACGCATGCGCGACTTCGATGCCCGCCGCCGCATCGAAGAGCGGCGGGCTCGCGAAGCCGAGCTGGAGGAGTGACTACTCCGCGCCGATCTCCTCGATCACGGTGATGAGCGTGCGCACCGGGACACCGGTGCCGCCCTTGCCGATGTAGCCGAACGGGCCGCCGGTGTTGTAGGCCGGACCTGCGACGTCGAGGTGGGCCCACTGCACGCCCTCCGGTACGAAGTCCTTGAGGAACAGCGCGGCCGAGAGCATGCCGCCCCAGCGGTGCGGCGCGACATTGGCCAGATCGGCGACCTTGGAATTGAGGTCGGCGCGCAGCTCGGCGGGAAGGGGCATGGCCCAGCCGTTCTCGCCGACCGAGCGCGAGATCGCGGCGACGCGGTCGCGGAATTCGTCGGTGCCCATCACGCCGGGAGTACGGGTGCCGAGCGCGACCATCTGCGCGCCGGTGAGGGTGGCGACGTCGATCAGGTAGTCGGGCTCGTCCTCCATCGCCCGCACGATGGCGTCGGCCAGGATGAGACGGCCTTCGGCGTCGGTGTTGATGACCTCGACGGTGGTGCCGCCGTACTGGGTGAGCACATCGCCGGGGCGCTGCGCGGTAGCCGATGGCATGTTCTCGGCCATCGGGACGGTCGCGGTGACGGTGACCGGCAGGCCGAGGCGTCCGGCCAGCAGCACGGTCGCGACGACCGCCGCGGCGCCCGCCATGTCGGAGGTCATGTTCTCCATGTTGGCGGCGGGTTTGATCGAGATGCCGCCGGTGTCGAAGGTGATGCCCTTGCCGACGAGCGCGACCTTCTTCGGGCCGCCCGCGTAGGTGATGCGCACCAGTCGCGGCGGCCGCGAGGAACCCTGGCCGACGCCGATGATCCCGCCGTAACCGGCTGCGGCGAGGGCGTTCTCGTCGAGGACCTCGACCTCGAGGCCCGCCGCTTCGGCGAGCACCCGGGCCCGGTCGGCGAACTCGGCGGGGTACAGCGCGCTCGGCGGGGTGTTCACGAAATCGCGCGCGGTGGCGATGGCCTCGGCGACCAGCTGGGCGCGCAGCAGGTCGAGGGTGCCGAATTCCGGTTCGGGAACCAGCAACTCGACGCGGACCACCGGCCGCTCGTCCGGCTTGGGCGCGCTCTTGGACTTGAAGGTGGAGAAGGTGTACGCGCCGAGGTAGAAACCTTCGGCCGCGGCGCCGAGATCGATGCCGGACAGGGTGGTGGCGACGAGTTCGGTGCCACTGAGCGCGCGACCGGCGACACCGGCGCTGCGACGCACCTGTTCGGCGTCGATCTTGTCGGCCGCGCCGAGTCCCACGGCGAGCACACTGGTGACATCGGCCAGGGCCGACGGCGCGGGCACCCGGGTGAGTTCCTCCGGCTTGCCCTTGGCGCCGACCGAGCCGAGAGCGTCCAGCAGTTCCGCGCGGACCTCGGCGGTGAGCACGTCGCCGAACAGGTCGGCGGGGACGATGGCGGGGCCGTTCTCCGACGACGTCAACCCGATCACCAGCACGTCGGTGTCGGGGGCGATGGTTTCGGTGCGCGCCAATTCTGGTCCGAGTGAACGATCTGCGACTGCGGTCATTGCCCCAGGTTATTCGGTCGCTATCGGTGCTCGCATCACGAGTCCGGGTGTGCGGGTGTGCGGTGCGTTTGTTCTGTCGTCACGGAAATACTGGGATTTACTGGACAATACTGGTAGCTGTGGATACGCTCCGACTCGTGACGGACTCGGCCGAAGAGCTGGAGGTGCGCATCTCCGGTTTGCGGGCCGAGGTGCGGCGGGCCGCCGCCGGTGGGGATCGGGCCGGGGCTCGGCAATTGCGCGCGGAATTGCGCCGCGCCGAATCGGCTTGGGACGCCGCGGTTCTCGGGTCGATTCCGGAAGAGGCCTCGGAGGCGCCGGGGGTACCGGTGCGTGAACACGTGCATCGCGCGTTGACCTTGCTGTCGGTGCCGTCGTCGCCGAAATTGGTGCTCGCTACCCATGACGCGTTCTTTTCCGGCGAACTGCTGCCCGCCCGGCTGACCAGCCTGCGGCGCGACGAGGAACGTTCCTTCCGGTCGGCGCCGTACGCGCGCCCGTACTACCTGTGCGCGGCGCTCACCACCGATCTGCTCGCCCCCGCACGTGGGTTGATGGCGGTGAGTTCGTGGCCCCTGGAAAGACGGATGGTCGGTCCGTTGAGTCCGCGGGTGGGGCTGCTGGTGTCGGCTATTCGCTTGGCTGAACACCTTTCGGCGCAGCCTGCGGGGGAATCGTCTGGTTTGCGCGTACTGTGGCGGCTCGCCGTATCGATTCCTGGTATCTCCAGTGCCCCGGATTCGCTCGACCCGGCGAAGGTGATCGAGGCCGCACGGCGTGAGCTCGCGGTGCACGAGGACGAGGACGCGCGGCAACGGTCCGCGGCCGCGCGACGGGCGGCGGATCAGCTGGCGGATCCGGCCGCACAACTATTCGGTGTTCGGCTCGGCGTAGCCGATCGGCGACGAATCGAGGTGGAATGAGCACTCTCGCAGCACAGTTGGACCAGTTGCGCGGTGAAGCCCCCGCGACCAGGCACAATGCCCGCACCATCGCCGCGCTGACGGCCAACCCCGGATGTGCCCGCCGCGCCCTGCTAGACGCGGCCGCGGTGGACAAGACCGTGATCGCCCAATCGCTGGGATTCCCACCACAATTCGGTCAGTCCCAGTTCGCCATCACGCGCGGCAACGCTTTCGAGGCGATGGTCAAGGCGAACGGTTGCGCGGAACTGCTCGCGTTGTTGCGCGACAAACTGGGTTTCACGATTCCCGAAGTCGCCTACCACGACCTGAATTCGGTGGGGGAGAACACCGGCAACGCGGTGCGCTATCAACGCACGAGGCAATTGTTGAAGAGCACGATCGCGACGGGCGAGGGCACCCTGTTCGATCACCCCATGCTGCGACTCGATATCGCCGGCGCCACCGCCTATCTCGAACCCGATGTGGTGGCCGTGCAGTTGGACGGCAAGTTCCATGTGGTGGAGGTCAAGGCCTTCCCTGTCATCGACGGGCAGGCCGATCCGGCGCAGGTGGCGGCGGCCGCGCGGCAGTCCGCGGTGTATGTGATCGCCCTGCGCGAGTTGATGGCCGAGATCGGCGAGTCACCGGAGATCGTGTCGCACAATGTGATTCTGGTGTGCGCGAAGGACTTCTCGAATCGTCCCACCGCCGAACTCGTGGATCTGCGTAAGCAGCTCGCCGTCGTCTCGCGTCAATTGACCAGGCTCACCGCGATTCCCGATCTGCTCGACCTGTTGCCGCCGGAGGCCACGTTCGCGCCGGGGGAGAACCTCGAGAAGACGATCGCCGCCATTCCGGCTCGTTACGCGCCCGAGTGCATGTCGAGTTGTGAGCTCGCGTTCGCCTGCCGCGACGAGGCGCGCACCTGCGGTTCGGTGGACGCGCTCGGTCGTGGGGTGTGCGACGTGGTCGGTGGCATCGACAACATCCACACCGTCCTCGGCCTGGCCGACGGCACCCTGGAACCCGGCCCCGAGCACGCCGACATCACCGCCATGCTGCGGACCGCCCATCGGCTGCGGTGGGAGATCGCCGGATGAGCGTGCTGGCGGCCCTGGCCAAGGCCGAGGCCGTACGGGCGGGCCGCGCGCAGGCGACCGCCGCGGTGCGCCACATCCATCTCGCCGAGCGACCACTGGTCGCGGTGCCGTTGCGGCTGGCGGGGGAGGCGGCGGCGCCGGTGGCGATCATGATCGGCACCTCGCCCGGGGACCAGAACGTATTGACGGTGCCGCAGCCCCGCGACCGGGTGCTGCGATTGCGGTTCATCGAGCAGCTGGCCGATGTTGTGCTGCCCTATCTTTCGACCTTTCTCGTGGAGACCGAGGAGCTCACCAGCAAGGCGGGCGAGACCTACACCCGGTGTCTGGACGCACCGCAGATGTGGACGCCCAATCCCGGCGGCGTGAATTTCCTGAAGCTGCTGGGACGTTCGGTGCGGTTTCACCGGGTCGACGGGGACAACCCGGTGCCTGCATCGATTCCGCTGCTCGGACGGTGGCTCACCTGGTTCGGTGATCGGGCCGAACATCCCGGTTCGGCGGTGTTGCCCGCGATGACGGCGGCGCTGTCGTCGCACTGGGCGTCGGGTCAGTCCACCCTCGAAGACGGCAATCTCGCGGCGCTGCTCGGTTGGATCGATCCGCCCGCCGGGCTCAGCGGTGCGGAAGCCGCTGCCCTGGCGGAAGATCCGCTGCTGTCGCCACCCGCGGGCCCGGCCACCGATCCCGGATTCGACAACGAAGAACTCGCGCCGTTGATCGCCGCCTACAACGCCGCACTCGACGAGTCGGCCAGAGCCGTCGCGGCCGAACGGCTCGAACGCTCCCTGCGCGGACAGCTCGAACCCACCTGGCAGCTGATGTGGCGCTCGATCGAGCTGCTGAGCGCACTGCCGGAAGGCGCCAGCGTCGAGAATCGGTGGACCGATGATCGCGGTGCGTTCTCCCGCTTCGCCGCCGATGTCGCGGAAGGCATTCCGCAGGCCCGCCGCGATTCCGCCGTTCCCGCGGTGCGCAGGCTGCTCGAGCGTGAACGAGCCTCGGAAGCGCTGCAGGCCCAATGTGCTTTCGACGATCCGCTGCGCATGCTCGAACATCGGGTGAGCGGCGCCGCTTTCCGTGGCACCGTCGTGCACAGTGAACCGGAGCGCCTCGACCGTTCGGGGTCGCGTCCGAAACTGCGCCCGCACATTCATATTCGCACCACCGATCCGTTCATCGCGGTGATCGGCGAGGAACTGACGTGCGTGGAACGTCCGAAGCAGACCGGGCTGGTTGTCGACATCGACGGTGACAGCATGGTTCTCGAACTGTCCGGTGGAATGGGGCGCAAACTCGTCGCCGATCCGGGAAGCGTGCCGGAGGAGGGCGACGACCTCGGTTTCGCCCGCTTCAAACCGACGCCGTTCAACGGGATGCTGAATCTGCCCGCGCGCGAAGAGACTCCGTGGACCCACGGTGGTCCGCCACCGGAATGGACCCCGCCTACCGACGATGAAGGGGAGGAAATCCAGTGACCACGCCGGACCAGGCCGTCGCGGGAATTCTCACCGACCTGCGCGACGAGAGCCATCGCGCGATCGTGGTCGACTCCCCGCCGGGAGCGGGCAAATCTACGCTGGTGGTGCGCGCGGCCCGCCAGCTCGCCGAGGACGGCGATCAGCGGATGATCGTCGCCCAGACCAACGAGCAGGTCGACGACCTCATCGACCGCTTGGCCGTCGCCGACCCCGCGCTGCGGATCGGACGGCTCTCCAGCGCCGCCTACGTGGTGAGCGACCGGGTCGACCGGCACGGCAATGTCCGGGTCGCCAAGCAGCCGGGCGATCTCGAGGACCGCACCATCGTCATCGGCACCGCGGCCAAGTGGGCCACCATCACCGAGGGCAGCTGGTCGCACGCGATCATCGACGAGGCGTACCAGATGCGCTCGGACATGCTGTTGCGCATCGCGAATCGCTTCGATCGTGGGCTGTTCGTGGGTGACCCGGGACAGCTCGATCCGTTCGCGACCGTCGAGACCGCGCGCTGGGCCGGGCTCACCTGGGATCCGACGATGAGCGCCGTGAGCGTGATGCTGGCCAACAACGACAACATCCCCACCCACCGGCTGCCGGTGTCGTGGCGACTGCCCGCTACCGCGGCGCCGGTGGTGTCGAAGGCGTTCTACCCCTTCACCGAATTCCAGTCGGGTACCGGATTCGGCGACCGGCGCATGGATTTCACGACCCGCGGCATGGGCGGCCCGATCGACGCGGTGCTGGCGGAGGCGGCCGAATCAGGCTGGGGCTGGTACGAATTGCCCGCCCGGCACACCCTGCGCACCGACCGTGAAGCCGTTGCCGCGATCGCCGCGATCGCGGCCCGGCTGATCGAACGCGGCGCGAACGCCCACTCCGAATCCGGCAGCCACCCCGTGACCACCGAACGGGTCGCGATCGGCACCGCGCACCGCGACCAGGCCGACGCCATTCGCACCGCCCTGCGCGGCACCTGCGCCGAACCCGTCACCGTCGACACCGCCAACCGCCTCCAGGGCCGTGAATACGACGTCACCCTTGTGCTGCACCCACTCTCGGGCCGACGCGACGCCAGTGCCTTCCACCTGGAGGCGGGCCGACTCTGCGTGCTGGCCTCCCGGCACCGCCACGCCTGCATCCTCGTCGGCCGCGCGGGAATCCCCGAACTCCTCGACGCCCACCCCTCCGCCGACCCGGTCCATCTCGGGGTCCCGGTGAAATTCCCCGATGGTTGGGAGGCGAATCAGGCGGTGTTGAGCCACCTGTCGAGCCACCGCGTCCGTGCGGCGGCGGCGCACTAGCGAGTGGCGGGGTGGGCTGTCGTTCTCCAATGAGGGGACGGGTAATTGTGTCGAAAGCTACAGGTTTGCCTGATAAACCGTATGTTTCGACATCCGTCTACATCACGCGCACGGTCGGGTAGTCGGTTAGTCTCACGGCGAGACACGCGTGGCGGGTAGCCCACCGACGGCACCAGCTCGTAGCGGCGCGCCAGGGGCGTTCCGGGGAGTGGAAAGATTTCAGATTTGAATATCAGACGTACCGGAGTTCGTGGCCGGGTCAGTGTGCGTATCCGATTGCTGTCGATGGTGCTCATCTCCAGCGTGATGCTGTTGGTGGTCGGTGGTGGCGGTGCCGTTTATCTGGTGAATTCGGCCAGGGATTCCACCGACTGGGCCGAATTGGCGAGCAGTACCACCGCCCCCGCGATCCTCATGGTGTCGGCATTCCAGGAAGAGCGCAGACTCTCGCTGTTGCGACTGGCCGGTGACATGTCGACGGCTCCCGCGTTGGTCACCGCCAAGCAGCGCTCCGATGAGGCGCTCGCCGCGGTGATGGCGAAAGGCGACGCCGCTCGCGCGCTGAACCCCGACGGTTCCCGCGAGGATATCGAGGGCTACAACAAACTCTTCGCCATGGTGCCGGTCGTGCGCAACGGCGTCGAAGCCACGCGGATTTCCCCCGAGGAAGTGTTCGCGTTGTACACCGGGGTGATCAGTACGATCATCGCCGCCTCGATGCTGGCCGCCCGGGTCGCCCCGGAGGCGAAGGTCGGTATCGAGCTGGGCTACGCCGTCGACCAGCTGCGTGCGGCCGAGGCACTGTCGCAGGCCGACACTCTCGGTTCTGTCGCGTTGACCACGGGGAAGATGAGCAGTGCCGAGGTGGTCGATTTCGGCCGTCGGGTCGGCGAATTCCGTGGTGAGGCGGCCTATTCCGCAGCGGTGCTGAAAGGCCGCCGCCTGGCGCAACTTTCGGAGATCACCGCGAGTCCGCAGTGGCAGCAGGTGATCGCGATGCAGGACGCGCTGCTGTTGCGCGGACCGGTATCCGCGAAGGACCCGGAGACGGAACTTCCCGTCAGTCTGGCGGAATGGCAGGACGCGTCGAAGTTCGTCGGCCAGGCTCTGCAGAAACTGTGGGAAGACCAGAGCGGGGACGCCCACGTGATCGCCCGGCAGCAGGGTGAACGCGACTCCGACAGCGCGCTGCTCGGCGGGGCGCTGATCGCGTTCGCCGCGGTGGCCGCCTTCCTCATCGCGTTGCTGATGGCGAATCGATTCATCGCACGGATGCACCGTCTGCGCCGCGACACCCTCGTGCTCGCCGATGAGCGTCTGCCCGAGGTGATGCGCAAGGTCGCGGCCGGTGAGGCTGTCGACACCACGACCGAGGGCTCGCAGCTGGACTTCGGCACCGACGAGCTCGGCCAGGTCGCCGCGGCGTTCAACCGCGCCCACGTCTCCGCGATGTCGGCCGCTGTCGCCGAGGCACAGACCAAGGCGGGGATCAGCACGGTCTTCCTCGATATCGCGCACCGCAGCCAGGTGGTGGTGCACCGCCAGCTCTCCCTGCTCGACCGTGCCGAGCGCGACGAGAGCAACGCCGATCAGCTCGATCTGCTGTTCCAGCTCGATCATCTCGCCACCCGCGCCCGGCGCAACGCCGAGAACCTCATCATCCTCGGCGGCGAACAGCCGGGTCGTCGGTGGCGCAACCCGGTCCCGCTGATCGATCTGGTGCGTGGTGCGATCGCGGAAAGCTTGGACTACACCAGGATCGCGGCCAAGCAGATGCCGCAGGTTCGGATCTCCGGGCATGCCGTCGCCGACGTGATCCATCTGCTCGCCGAGCTCATGGACAACGCGACCGCCTTCTCTCCACCCGAGACTCAAGTCGCGGTGTCGGGGATCGTGGTCGGTCGCGGTGTCGCGGTGGAGATCATCGACCAGGGCCTCGGCATGCCGGAAGCCGATCTGGCGCAACGCAACGCGATGCTGGCCGATCCGCCCGCCTTCAGTGTCGGCACGCTGGCCGGAACTTCGCGGCTCGGCCTGTTCGTCGTCGCCACGCTGGCGGGCAGACACGGCATCTCGGTGCGGATGTCGGAATCGGTGTACGGCGGTGTGCGAGTGGTGGTACTGATCCCGACGGCGTTGGCCGAGGCGAGCGATCCCGAGTCGGCGATCTCGGGTCAGTTCCCCGCCGTCTCGCCGAGAACATGAGCGACGAGCGCGAACACTGGTACGAGGACGAGGCGAGCCCGCTGGTTCGCCTCTACGCCGTCACCGGCGGGCGCGCGAAGGCGCAACGCCTCGACCTCGAGCTCACCACCCTGCTCGTCGACGCGCGCTCGGGCGCGCGCTCACGCTTGCTCGCGCCCGAATACGACGCGATCGTCGAGTTGTGCCGCACCGCGCTGTCGGTCGCGGAGGTCTCCGCCCACCTGCACCTGCCGCTCACCACGACGAAGATCCTCATCGGCGACCTGATCGACGAGGGCCGACTCCGCGCTCGGGCACCCCGAAACCAGCTGAACACCGCCCCGGACCTGGACGTCCTACGGGCGGTGCTCGCCGGGATCAAACGGTCCTAGGCTTTCGCCACCGACACCGGCCGCGTCGACAGTGTCGCGAGTTCGGTATCGAGATCGGTGGGCTCGGCCGATCGGCGCGGAATGGTCAGGGCGATACCCGCCGCCACGAGCGCTACCGCGGCGCCGATCAGCAGGCCGACATGGAAGCCGGCCTCCGAAGGCACGGCATGCCCGGCGAAGTCGGTCGTCATATTGGCCAGCACCACACCGACGACGGCGGCCGACACCGACGTACCGAGTGAGCGCATCAGCGTATTGATGCTGTTGGCGGAGGCGGTTTCCGACAGCGGCACCGCGCCCATGATCAGGGCGGGCATGGCGCCGTAGGCCAGGCCGACGCCGATATTGGTGATGCAGACCATGGTCATCAGGCCCCAGGTCGAACCCATCAGCACGACCGACGAGCCATAGCCGATGGCGATGATCAGCGCCCCGACCGCGAGGGTGACCTTGGGCCCGCGCGCGGCCGACAGTTTCGCGCCCGCCGGTGACAGCGCCATCATCATCAAGCCGCCCGGCGCCATCCACAGACCCATCCCCAGCATGGTCTGTCCCATGCCGTGGCCGGTGGCCGCGGGCAACTGCATCAACTGCGGGACGATCAGCGCCTGGCCGTACATGGCGAAGCCGACCAGGACGGATGCGGCATTGGTCAGCAGCACCTGCGGTCGCGCCGTGGTGCGCAGATCGACGAGCGGGTCGGAGGTCCGCGATTCCCACCATCCCCACGCGGCCAGGGTCATCGCCGAGGCGGTGAACAGTCCGAGCGTGGTAGCGCTGGTCCAGCCCCACCCGGCGCCCTTCGACACCGGAAGGAGCAGGAATACCAGTCCTGCGCCGAGTCCCGCCGCGCCGACGAAATCGAATCGTCCACCCGCGTCACCGCGCTTCGCCTCGGCCGGAACCAGGGTCGCGATGAGCACCACGATCAGGGCGCTCAGCGCCGCCGCGGCCCAGAACAGGACCCGCCAGCTCGCGTACTGCGCGACCGCGGCCGACACCGGCAGACCCAACGCGCCACCGACGCCGAGCGACGCGCTCATCAGCGCGATCGAGGAACCCAGCCGCTCGGCGGGAAGCACATCGCGCATCAGGCTGATGCCCAACGGAATCAAGCCGACACCCATGCCCTGGATTCCGCGTCCGATCAACATGGGGACCAGCGAGGAGGACATGGCGGCGACCGCGGCGCCCACGATCAGAAATCCACCGGAGACCAGCAGCATGCGGTGTTTTCCGTACAGGTCGCCGAGCTTGCCCGCGACCGGGGTGAACACGGCTCCGACGAGCAGCGTCACGGTGATCACCCAGGACGCGTTCGCCGCGCTGGTGTGGAGCAGTCCCGGAAGTTGCCCGATGATCGGCACCACCGCCGTCTGCGTAATCGCGGCGACGGTGCCGCCGAAGGCGAGCACGCCCACGACCACTCCGGGCCGGGCCGTCTTCTCCGAAATCCCCACGTACCGCTCCTGTCGACCAGCAAGTTATGTACAAAGCACAAGATATGCATACTGCATCAATTGTGTATAGTACACATCTCTGGGCGTGCGGACTCGACCGAGAGGAATTGTGATGTCGGTCGTAGTTCCGCTAGTGATCCGCGGGAAGGGTCGAGAGCGGCCGTGGCCAGTACTCGCCTGACCGGCGTTCGATGTCGGTGTTGAATCGCCGCAGGTAGCCGACGAATGCGGCGATGTCCTCGGCGGGCCAGTCGGCGAGGATCGAATCCAGAGCGTCGACGATCAAGGCGCGTTCGGCATTCAACCGGCGCTCGCCCTTGGAGGTGACCCGAAATTTCCGCGCCATCCCGCCCTCGGGATCCGGAATCCGTTCGAGCACTCCGGTCCGCATCATGGCGGCGGTCTGCCGGTTGAGGGTCGAGGCGTCCAAACCCAGTGCGTCACTGAGCTGCCCGATGGACATCAGTCCACCCATCCGCAGCCGACTCAGCAAGATATAGGCGCTGCGGTCCATGGCGTCGGGCCCGCGGCGCGATCTCAGACTGTGACGGCCGAGAAGCATGGTCTCGAACTCGACCAACTGGGTCGCCTTGTCCATCTCAGCCCTTCCGCGAATGCGCACCTGCCCGGCCACGGGCGGATCCACCACATATGTACCGACCACATTACGTGTCCACTACATATCGGAGCACGGTTGTCGCCGCGCCGCCGACGGCCCGGGGGGTCGTCGGCGGCGCAGGTCTCAACTCAGTCGGGCCGCGAGCCGTTTCGCGTTCATGTAGCCGATGGCCTCGATGCTGACCATCGGGTTCACGCCGGGTGCGGTGGGGAAGCTCGACCCGTCGGCCACCACGATGTTCGGCACATCCCAGGTGGCGCCGTCCGGATCGGTCGCCGAGAGCTCCGGCGTGCCGCCCATCCTGGCCGAGCCCATGATGTGCAGGGCGCCCATCGAACACTGACCGGGTCCGTAGCCCGCTTTCTCGGCGGCGGCGCCGAACTCCGCCAGCGAGCCGCGCGTACCCGGCTCGAACGAAACGCCCGCCTGATGTCCCGAGTAGATCTCTCGCGCGCCCGCGGCTTCGAGTACCGAGGCCGCGCCGACGATGCCGGTGTGCAGATGCTTGGCGTCGTAGTCGGACAGTTTGTACTTCACCACCGGTTCACCGCTGCTGTCGATCGAAACGGTGCCGGGATCCCGGTCGCGGGTGATGACGCCGACCGAGCTCGTTCGCGCGAAATCGAGCAGGCGGGTGCGATATTCGTCCGCACCGCGCCAGCTCATGAACCCGGTCGCCAGGCCGGGGTGGTTGGGGCCGGTCTCGTAGATGACGCCGTACCCGTTGCCGTCGAGATTCGCGTGGTGCCTGCTGATCCGGGCCTGGAGCGCGCCCTCCCACGGCCGGATCTCCTCCTCGAACAATCCGAACACCGCGGCGGCCGGATGCAGGCGCAGATGCTGACCGATGTTCTTGTTGCGCAAGCCGGATCGTCGCAGCAGTGCCGGCGTCTGGATCGCGCCCGCGGCGACCACCACCGCCTTGGCACGCACCGTGATCTCGACCCCGGAGGCGGTGACCGCCGAAACCGATTCGGCCCGACCCGCTTTCACGGTGATCGCGCGGACGTCGGCGTCGACCACCAGGCGCGCGCCGTGCTCGGCCGCATCGGCGAGCCAGGTCTTGGTCGCCGACTGCTTGGCTCCGACGCGGCAGCCGTAACCGCACCGTCCACACTCGATCCCGGCGTCACAGGCATCGGTGACGTTGCGCGGCAGGGTATCCACGTCCCAGCCGAGTGCACGCGCGCCACGCTCGAGAATGCCGTCGCGCGCCGAGAGCGGCGATTTGGCGTCGGTGACGCTGATCCGCTTCTGCACGGCGGCCAGTGCGTCGCCGAACTCGTCGGAGGCGAACTGTGGGACGCCGGACTCGGCCCATTCGGCGCGCACCGAGTCGGGTGTCGGCAGCGAGGTGCTCCAGTTGACCACGGTGCCGCCGCCCAGACACGAACCCGCGACGAGGGTGATCTGGCCTTCCGCCGACGCGGCGGGACCGGGTGAGTACAGGCTGGTCAGCGCGTCGAGTTCGCCGTTGCCGAAATCCTGGTCGTCGTAGTAGTTTCCACGTTCGAGCACGATCACGTTCAGGCCCGCCTCGGCCAGTACGGCCGCCGCGGCGCCACCACCGGCGCCGGAGCCGACCACTACGACATCGCAGTCGAGCGCGGTGGATTCGGTGAACCGCAGTGGAGAGAGCGGCGGCTTCGGGGCGGTCGCGAGGCGGCCAACCGGCGCCGGGTAACCGATCTCCTTCCACAGCGGGTTGGCCCCGGTGGGGCCGGGGCTCACGTTGTAGGCGAGCAGAGATGCTTGTTTGAGGGCCTGAAAAATCGCCCGGGCCGGGGCGAGGCCGGAATCGGCCAGGCGCAGCAGGGCGGCCTCGCGTCGCTCCTGTGAGAGCGTGGAGAACCGGCGCAGGCCGCTGCCCGTGATCAGGCCGAAGGCACGAGAATCCCATAGCCCCAACAGCGTTGCCAGTTGCTTCTGCTCGGCTTCGCGGGGGTTGCGCCCCAGGATGCGGAAGATCGTGTCGACCGCGCCGATCTCGGTCGCGGCGGGCAATCCGGGCCCGCCGGCCGGGAGAAACGTATCGCAGATCATGCCCAGCGCGGCCCGCTGTTCGGCTGTCGGTTCCATGCGGAAACCACCCCTTTTCATTCTGGGGTGAGTTGTATCACGGGACACGCGACCGCGCTGGGGGTCAACGGGTTTCGAGCTGGGCAGCGAGTGCCCGGCCCGCCCGCCTCGATCAGTCGGCGGAGCCCGCGGTGAACTGGATCGTTTTGAGCGAGGGAGTCGACAGGTCGACATCGGCCCTGGTGATCGACTTCGCCGACGAGTCGTTGCGGTACGCGGTGAGCTGGTAGCGCCCCGGTAGCAGTCCGCGGAAACTCACCTGGCCGGTGGAGCCGGTGGACATGTGCCGGTGAATATTGTCGCCGCACGCGTCGATGCCGGTGAGGACGATCCTTCCGCCCGCGATCGGCGTACGGGTCGTCGCGGTGATCAACACCGCGTCGATCTGGCCCGCCGCCGCCGGGGTCGCCGCGCGGACTCCGCGGTTGTTCTGACGGGCCTGTCGTACCTCCTCACAGGGCGCCGCGTTCTGCGCGATCGTGTCGTCGGCACCGGGGTGCGCCCCCGCGCTGCCCACCGCCGTCCCCATCAGAGCTGTTGCCGCCAATCCGATCGCCAAACACTGGGAAATGACAAACCGTGGCATTGCGCCGTATTCCTCCTGCTTCGCCTGACATGAAAGTGCACGTGGACATTGCTGAGGTAACGCTCGGGCGGAACAATACTGACGGGAATTCTGTCGCCGAAACCGGTGTTCCATAGAGGCGGTTGTGGCCGATTTGTGCGACCGTTGAGCCCTCATGAAGGAGGATGTGTGAGCGACACTCGTAAGGCGATTCTGGCCGGTGGATGCTTCTGGGGCATGCAGGATCTGATCCGTCGTCAGCCCGGCGTGCTGGCCACCAGGGTCGGCTACACCGGCGGAACCAACGACAATCCGACCTACCGCAACCATCCGGGCCACGCCGAGGCCGTGGAGATCGAATACGACCCGGCGCAGACCGACTACCGCGCGTTGCTCGAGTTCCTGTTCCAGATCCACGATCCGACCACCAAGGATCGGCAGGGCAACGATCTCGGCGACAGCTACCGTTCCGCGATCTTCTACCTCGACGACGATCAGCGCCGTATCGCGCTCGACACCATCGCCGATGTGGACGCCTCCGGCCTGTGGCCGGGCAAGGTCGTCACCGAGGTGACCCCGGCGAGTGCGTTCTGGGACGCCGAGCCCGAGCATCAGGACTACCTGATTCGCTACCCCGATGGCTACACCTGCCATTTTCCTCGCCCCGGCTGGAAACTCCCGAAGCGCGAGAACACCGACAAGTAGCGTTTTCCATATGTCATGATCGGCTGTGTCGGCGTGACCGTGACGTCGGATCGGAGTACTCATATGAGCGGCATCGGCCGTCTCGAACGATGAGGGGAAGCGATTCGGATGACATATGGACAGCAGCAACCCGGTTACCCCCCGGCGGGACCGACGCTCAGTGTCGGTGACGCCATCGGGTACGGGTGGACGAAATTCAAAGACAACGCGCTCGTCTGGATCGGGATGGTGGTCGTCTCCTTCCTGATCCAGGCGGTGATCAGCTTCCTGTTCGGCCTCGGCAACAACACCGACACCGACTATGACGGCGGTGTCAGTTTCGGGTTCGGGCTCTGGCAGATCATCGGCACCATCGTGAGCACCGTGATCGGCTATCTGATCTCGGCGGCATTCGTGCGCGGCGCGCTGCACGAAACGGATGGGAACAAGCCCGGATTCGGGGCGTTCTTCCAGTTCACCAATGTGGGTGCGGTGATCGTGGCCGGCCTGCTGGTCGGTCTGGCGACCGGCATCGGCCTGCTGCTGTGCATTCTTCCCGGCCTGGTCATCGCGTTCTTCACCTGGTGGACAATGCAATTCGTGATCGACCGTGACCAGGACGGTGTCACCGCGATCAAGTCGAGCTTCTCGGCGATCTCGAGCAACGCGGGCCCGCTGCTGCTGCTGGCACTGGCGCTGTTCGGTATCAATGTCGTCGGCGCCCTGCTCTGTGGCCTCGGCCTGCTCGTCACCATCCCGTTGACGATCATCGCCTCGACCTATGCGTACCGGGTCGTCACCGGTGGGCCGGTCGCCGGCGCGGCGAAGGCTCCTGAGCCGGGCTACCCGCAGCAATACGGCGGGCCCGCAGGTGGATTCGGTGGGCAGCCGGGGTACGGCGGTCCGGAAGGCGGACAGGGTTACGGCGGCCCCGGTTACGGCGGTCCCGAAGGTGGACAGGGTTACGGCGGTCCGGGTTACGGGGGTCCCGCCGGTGGGCCCGGTTACGGCGGTCCGGGCGCTGGTGGACCCGGCTACGGCGGTCCGGGCGCTGGTGGTCCGGGCGCGGGTGGCCCCGGTTACGGTGGTCCGGGCGCTGGTGGTCCGGGTTCCGGTGGGCCCGGTTACCCCGATGGTCCCGATCTGGGCAAGCCCGGTGACCAGGGCTGGGGACCTGAAGGCAACCGCTGACAGTTGATCCCGAGGGGCGTGCGATGTCGTTCATCGCACGCCCCTCGTGCTGTTCACTCGCAGCCGAGGCCGTCCCCGTCACGATCGAGGCCGTAGTCGTCGGGTCCGATCACCGTGACGCGGCCGGTGTAGACGGGCCCGTTGCCGCTGCCGCCTTCGCAGTCGACATCACTGACGATGGGCAGGCACGGGGTGTACGAGCCGTGGCAGTTCGAGGGCTGCGCGGCGGCCACGGTCGGCGTGGCGATCGCGAACGCGAAGGCCGCGATGGCGGCGGAACCGAGGGTTGCGACGTATTTCATTGTGCTCCATTCAATTGTTCAGCGGCGCACAGTGTTTCACGGGTGGGTGATTTGTCGGAAGTTTGCTTGTCGGTACGTGTCAGTAGTATCGGGGGATCTCGAACAAGGGGGAGTGATGCGGGGGAGATGGCGGGCGTGGTCGTGGTGGGCGCGGGGTGCGGTGACCGCGCTCGTGGTGGTCGTCGTGGTGTCGCTGCCGGTGGCGGGGGTGGTGACGGCCTTGCTGGTGTACAACATCGGCGATCAGGCCGACCAGGCGCGGACCCGGGGTAAGGACGCGGTCTGGCTCGGGCATGCCTGGGTGGACGGCCGCAAGACCGACGCGGATATCGACGGGCTCGCGAAGTTGCTGGCAGGTACCGGAGTTCGGGATCTTTATGTCCACACGGGTCCGTTGGAGCACGACGGGAGTCTGCGCGACGATCTGGCTCCGCGTGCGCGATGGTTCGTCGACGCGGTGCACGCGCGATTACCGGGGATTCGGGTGCAGTCGTGGCTGGGCGACATCGTGCAGCCCGAATTCGACGGGCTGGATGTGGAATCGGCGGCCTCGCGTGCGCGAGTAGTGGCGTCGGCGCGGCGGGTACTGGCCTACGGGTTCGACGGCGTGCACTACGACCTCGAACCCATTCGATCGGGATCGCCGGGATTTCTCGCGCTGCTCGACGCGACTCGGGCGGTGACTTCCGCGGCGCGGGTGCCGCTGTCGGTATCGGCGCCGGTGATCGATCCACTTCCGGGTCTGCATTCGGTGGGGTTGACTGTGGCCGATCACGGAAAATGGTGGAGCCAAGCCTATTTCGCCGAGGTGGCGCGTCGATCCGATCAGGTGGCGGTGATGTCCTACGACACGGCGATGCCGACGCGAGCGTTGTACAGCGGGTATGTGGCGCAGCAGACCGAGCTGGCCGCCGAGGTGACACCCGATGGCGTCGACCTGCTGATGGGCGCCCCCGCGTTCTGGGCCGACGACCCGGGGCATCGCGGAGCCGCCGAGACCGTCGCCGCGGCGGTGCGAGGAATTCGGCTCGGCCTGACTCGGGCCGAGGTGAGCCGGGCGAACTTCGGTGTGGCGATGTACGTGGATTTCGCCGCCACACCCCAGGATTGGGCCGACTATCGAAGAGATTGGTGTCGGATGGCCGACTGAATCTCGGTCGACCACGGGTGGTCCGGGTAGAGCAGGGTCAGCCACGAGTTCAGGCGGGCGAGCCGGTGCTCGGGGAGCAGTCCGACGACGCGGTGGAAGTCGCTGTAGTCCTTGGGGCGGTTGGCTTTCGCCTTGAACAGCAGCACAACCTCGGGAATCAGATACGGGATCCCGTTGGTGGTGGTGCGGATGAGTTCGGCGTACGGGAGTGTGATGGTGGGGTCGCGGCGGCAGATCCAGGTATCGCCGTCGTGCGGCTCGCGGAACACGTCGAGGTGGAAGGCGCCGGTGAAGGGATCGCGGAGCCAGGTTTGGTGGAGGTCGAGGCGGGTCGCGGCCAGGGGATAGGGCCACAGCTCGCCGTCACCGACGATGTCCCACTCGTATTCGGGAAATTCGGCGGCGATATGAGGGAAATCTGCTCGGGGGACGCTGATTTCGATGTCGTCGTGGGCGCGGGAGATGCCGCCGGCGAACAGGTCGAGGGCCCAGCCGCCCGCGACGGCCCACTGCGCGGGACAGGTCGCGAGGCGGGCGGCGACCACGCTCGGGGTCCACGGGTCCCAGCGACGATCGGCTTCGGTTGCGGTGATCGGACGTCCACCGTCCGGCGAGCTCATCCGTCCATCCTCGGCACCGGTGGCCCGGGGCGCAAGGTTGTTGTGGGCGATGGTGATCGAGACGAGACGGGTTTGTGAGGAAGTCAGCGTCGGCGGTCGGTGAGCCAGGCCAGGGGGCGGCGGTGGTGCGGTCGCGGGCGGTTTTCCCAGCGGGGGTTGTCCTCGTCGCGGCGGTAGACCGGGATTCGACCTGCGACGGAGAATCGGAAAGTGGTGGCGATGCCGACTACTTCGCCGTCGGCGGCGACGGCGACGGGAGTTTTCGAGGTGACGGTGAGCTCGTGCATCTGGCGTTCGCCGTAGACGCGGCTGTGGCCGATGGCGGCGAGCATCAGGGCGATGACAGCGCGGGTGCGCGAGAAGCGGACGTCGGCGCGGAGCCAGCGGACGTCGAGCAGGCCCTCGTCGAGGCGCGAGCGGAAGGCGGGGACGGCGCCGTGCGGGTGGTAGGGGCCGTTGCCGATGAACAGGAACCACATGTCGTGCCAGCGGTCGTCGAGGCGGATGTGGATCGGCTCCGCGCGGCGCAGGGTGACGACGAGAGCCGCGGCGAAGGCGGGCCACTTGCCCCAGCGGTCTTCCCACTTCTCACGCAGGCGCACCAGCTCCGGGTAGGCGCCGATGCTCGCGGTGTTGATCAAGTGGTGGGTGTACGGGCCGTCGGGGGTGTCGAATCCGACTGCGGCGATGTCGACTTCGACGGCTTCGCCGGTGCCGGTGGCGTCGGCCACCTCGCGCAGGTCGTAGACGCCGAGGTCGCGGGCGAAGTGATTCAGGGTGCCCGCGGGGATGACGACCAGGGGCAGATCGTTGCCGACCGCGACGGCGGCCGCCGCGGCGATCGTGCCGTCGCCGCCCGCGGCACCGACCGCGAGGACCGTGGTGCGGTTGTTCGACGCGTCCTCGTCGGCCGCGCCGCCGACAGCGGCGTCGAGGGCTTCTTGCAGGAGATCGACGGCGTCACGACCGGGTTCGGTGCGCACCAGCGTCGCGGCGGGCAGGGTCTCGGCGATGTCGTCGGTGGGGTCGTAGCTGGAGTCGCCCGATCGCGGATTCACCAGCAGCAGAAGGCCTTTGCCGTCGGCGAGGATCGGGGCGTCGTGCACGACGTGCGCGTCGGCCTCGTCGGATTCGCGGATCGGCCACCAGCGGCGGGTGGTCAGCGCGATAGCGGTGCCGACGCCCGCGCCGACCAGTACGTCGGACGGCCAGTGCGCGCCGGTGTGGATGCGGGAATAGGCGACGGCCGCGGCCACCGGTGCGATGGCGAGCGCGGCGCGCGGGCTCTCCAGAGCGACGGCGGTGGCGAAGGCGGCGGCATTTGCACTGTGGCCGGATGGGAACGACGACGACACCGGCGCGGCGACCAGCCTGCGGCCCAGCGGCATCAGTTCGGCCGGTGGCCGCCGTCGCGGGATCAGCGTCTTGAGCACGAGGTTCACGACGAAACTGCTGCCACCCAGCGCGATGACGCCGCGTAGCGCGGCGCGGCGTGGGGGACCAGGCTTCACCGCGAGCGCCGCCGCGACCGCAAGCCATAGACCTCCGGTGTTGGCGGATCGGGTCAACCGCAGCATGCCGCGATCGACTGCGGATTCCGGTATACGCGATACCGCGCGGCTCATCGTGTCGTCCATCCGGGCGACATGACCGAACCGAGCTCGGGGCAACTCACTCACAGTAAGAACCCTACAGCCGTTGGGCATCACACTCTTTGGACTCGAACCGCGCCACCCCTGCACCCCTCGATGGCAGGCGCGGCGCGCCGTCGGTGGTGGACGCCGTATTACTGCGTCGGGATCGAGGGCGGATCGCAGTCGGCGGTGGGCGGTATCCCCTGGAGCGCCTGGATTAGGCAGCCGATGTCGATCGAGGAGGAAGCCGAATTGCCGCTGCCGGTATCGGCCTGGGTGACGGGTGTGGCGACGAACAAGGAAGCGGCGACCAACACGGTCCCCGCGGTGATTGTGCGAACGATCATGACGTCGATCCTCGCACCGAAGCGCGGAAATCGAACCCTGCGGACCGCCCCCCAATTGCAGGGGCATGGTGCCGATTCGACCGGCCGCGCGAGACCGATAAACTTCGGCCCATGACCGACACCGCGCTGCTCGAGGGCCCCATCCACGCCGTACATGTCGAGCTCGGAGCCACCTTCGCGCCGTTCGGCGGGTGGGAGATGCCGGTGCAGTACGGCGGAACGGTCGGCGAGCACACCGCGGTCCGCACCACCGTCGGACTGTTCGATGTGAGCCACCTCGGCAAGGCGACGGTGGCGGGGCCCGGCGCCGCGGCGTTCGTGAACTCGGCATTGACCAACGACCTGGGCCGGATCCGGCCGGGAAAGGCGCAGTACACGCTGTGCTGTGCCGAAGACGGCGGCGTGATCGATGACCTGATCGCCTACTACGTCGGCGACGACGAGGTGTTCCTCGTGCCGAACGCGGCGAACACGGCGGCAGTCGTCGCGCAGCTGCGGAAGGTGGCGCCCGCGGGGATCACGGTGACCGACCAGCATCGCGACTACGCGGTGTTCGCGGTGCAGGGGCCGAAGGCCACCGAGGTGCTGACCGCCCTCGGACTGCCCACCGAGATGGAGTACATGGCCTACGCCGACGCCGAGTGGCAGGGCCGCCCGGTGCGCGTGTGCCGCACCGGTTACACCGGTGAGCACGGCTACGAGCTGCTGCCGAAGTGGGCCGACGCGGAGCCGGTGTTCCGTGCGCTGATCGCCGAGGTCGAGGCGGCCGGTGGCCAGGCGGCCGGACTCGGCGCGCGCGACACCCTGCGCACCGAGATGGGCTACCCGCTGCACGGGCACGAACTCTCCCTCGACATCACCCCGAACCAGGCCCGCACCGGTTGGGCCGTCGGCTGGAAGAAGCCGGAATTCTGGGGCAAGGCCGCACTCGAGCAGGAGAAGGCCGACGGCCCGCGTCGCACGCTGATGGGGCTCAGAGCGCTGGATCGCGGCGTGCTGCGCCAGGGCCAGACGGTGCTGCGCGATGGCGAGCCGGTCGGCGAGACCACCTCGGGGACGTTCTCACCGTCGCTGAAGGTCGGCATCGCGCTGGCGCTGCTCGACACCGACGCGAAGCTGGAACCCGGCGACGAGGTGGAGGTCGACGTGCGCGGACGCAAGCTGCGCGCCACGGTCGTGAAGCCGCCGTTCGTCGACACCAAGACCAAGTAACTCCCCCGTAGTGGGGGCGAGACAGCACCGAATCGGCCCGGATAGGATCGCACCATGACAGTCGCCGCACAGTTCACCCGTATTCCGCACCCCGCGCCCATTTCGGCGCAGCAGCGGACAGAGGTACTGGCGGCCCCCGGTTTCGGACGGTTCTTCACCGATCACATGGTCTCGATCGACTTTGCCGACGGCCAGTGGGGCAACGCGCGCGTCGAACCGTACGGCCCGCTCTCGATGGACCCGGCGACGATGGTGTTCCACTACGGTCAGGCGATCTTCGAAGGGCTCAAGGCCTACCGCCAGCCCGACGGCGAGATCGCGACCTTCCGCATCGACGCCAACGCCGCGCGCTTCCGCCGCTCGGCCGCGCGCATGGCGATGGCGGAGCTACCCGAGGAGCTGTTCATCGAATCCGTGCGTCAGCTGCTCGACGTCGACGCCGACTGGGTGCCCACCGCCGGTGGCGAGGACTCCCTGTACCTGCGGCCGTTCATGTTCTCCACCGAAGCGGGCCTCGGCGTGAAGCCCGCCTCGGCGTACAAGTACCTGCTGCTCGCCTCGCCCGCGGGCGCCTACTTCCCGCGCGGTGTGAAGCCGGTGCGGGTGTGGCTGTCGACCGAATACGTGCGCGCGGCCCCCGGCGGTACCGGCGAGGCGAAGGTGGCGGGCAACTACGCCTCGTCGCTGCTCGCGCAGGCGCAGGCCACCGATCAGGGTTGTGACCAGGTTGTCTGGCTGGACGCCTGCGAGCGTCGCTACGTCGAGGAGATGGGCACCAACAACCTGTTCTTCGTGTTCGGCACCGGCTCCGAGGCACGCCTGGTGACTCCCGAGCTGTCCGGTTCGCTGCTGCCCGGTATCACCCGCGATTCGTTGCTCACCCTGGCCGCCGATTCCGGCTACCCGGTGGAGGAGCGCAAGATCTCGGTGGAGGAATGGCGCAAGGGTGCCGAATCCGGTGAGATCAGTGAGGTCTTCGCGTGCGGGACCGCCGCGGTGATCACGCCGGTCGGCTGGGTGAAGTCCGGTGACGGTGAATTCACCATCGGGGGTGGGGAACCCGGTGAGGTGACGATGGCGTTGCGCGACACATTGACCGGGATCCAGCGCGGCACGTTCGCCGACACTCATGGGTGGATGCGGACGCTGTAGTCGGAGGTGGTCGGGACCGGGGTTCGGTAGTTCCAGAGACCGGGGTTCGGTAGTCCTAGATAGTGAACGCTGTGTTTTTGGCGCGCTGGCGCGCGCGTGTCCGCGGCCCCAAGGGGCCGCCGGTCAGGCACCGTTGCTTGCTCCTTCGTCGCCTACGCAACGGCGCCTGACCGGCGACCCGGCCGCGGACCGGCCACTTCGTGGCCGCCGCTCCCTAGGGGTCGCGGGTGGTGGCTGGTTGGGGGTGGGTGTTGTCGTGGCGGACTTGGGTTTGCGGGGAGGGGGCTAGCCCGGCATCAGGGCCTGCCACTCGCCGAGGGACTTCGGGCGCAGGACATAGTTGCTGTCACGCAGGGTAGCCAGTGCGCCGCTCGGCGCTTCGGAGTACCAGTGGCCGGGGTAGACGACCGGGTTGCCGTCGAGGGCGGCGAGTCGGCGCAGGCTGCGGAACATCTCGTCGGAGTCGCCGCCGGGGAAATCGGTGCGGCCGCAGCCGTCGACGAACAGGGTGTCGCCCGAGATGAGGCGGCCGTCGAACAGGAAGCACTGACTGCCCGGCGTGTGGCCGGGCGTGTGGAGTAACTCGATGTCGAACGCCCCGACCGTCACCTTGTCGCCGTGGTCGTGGCCGGTCAGATCGCCGGGGGCGATGCCGGTGGTCTGGGCGACCCACTCGAGTTCGTGCTTGTTGACGTGCACCGGGACGCTGGTCTTCTCGAGCAGTTCGGCCACGCCGCCGAGGGTGAAACCGAGCATGGTGCCACCGACATGGTCGGGATGGTGATGGGTGGCGAGCACGCCGGACACGCGCATGCCGTCGGCCTCCGCGACGTCGACGAGGTCGGCTGCCTGGTAGGCGGGGTCGACCAGGAGGGTCTCGCCGGTCTCCCGGTCGCCGATCAGATACGCGAAATTGCGCATCTGCGTGGCGATCGGATCGCCGACGGCGTAGTCCCGGCCGGACAGCAGCTGGCGGAAGTAGAGGCGCTCGGATGACATGCGGTCCACTGTATTGCCACCGGTGTGCTGGCGACGCACCCGAGTACCGTTGACCGGACGGTCTGTGGGAGCACACAATTGCCGATATCTTGGACTTGTGACCAGTCCGAGTTTGCTGTAACTGTGCGATCCGCTATAACTCCAGCGAGAAGCCTACTGCGGCAATCGAAACCGTGATTTCCACGACAGTGCCGAGAATATCGCCGGAGAGGCCCTCGAAACGCCGGACGCAGTGGCGGGTGATCGCGACGGTCAGCGCGAGGGTGGCGATCACCACAACCGGGCCGAGCCAGAGGTTGTCTGGTACCGCCCAGACAGCGGTGATCACGGCGAGCGCCGGCCAGAGCAGCACGGCGGTGCGCGGCTGGGTGCCCGCGACCAATGCGCCGAAACCCGCGTCGGGGGCGGCGGGGATGCCGGTGCGGCAGGTGAGGACGACGGCGACTCGGCCCGCGGCGACAGCGAGGACGATCGCGAGCCAGCGGTGCTGATCGGCCAGGGTCGCGAACGCGACCGATTGGATGGCGATGGCGAAAACGAGAGCGGCGACACCGAACGGGCCCGCACCGCCGGACTTCATGATCTCGCGGGCGCGCTGGGGCGGGCCGTAGCTGCCGAGGCCGTCGACGGTATCGGCCAAGCCGTCGAGGTGCATGCCTCGGGTGAGCAGCGCGAGGAGTCCGACGACGAGCAGACCTGCGAGAAGGGTGGTCAGACCCGCGCTGACCAGCAGCCAAAGGGCAGCAGCCGTGCAGGCCCCGAGTGCGAGGCCGATCACCGGGGCGAGTGTGATCGCGTGGCCGGCTGTGCGCCGGTCGACCGCTGCGGGGCCTCGGACCGGGACGACAGTCAGCCAGGAGACCGCCAGCCGTAGCGCGTTCACGAGGATCCGCCCGCGTTCGGTTCGCTCACTTGGCCAGGTCGACGGTGTCCGATTCCTCGGCTGATGTGCTCACGCCCGCGTCGGCGAAGGTCGACATCTCGGCGAGGGTGGCGACGGCGGCCCGCAGGATCGGCAGGGCGGTGAGGGCGCCGGAGCCTTCGCCGAGGCGCATCTCGAGGTCGATCAGCGGGGTCAGGCGCAGGTGCTTCAAGGCCAGGTCGTGGGCGGGTTCGGTGGAGCGGTGGGCAGGCAGCCACCAGGCTTTCGCGCCCGCGGCGAGGTCTTCGGCGACCAGGGCGGCGGCGGTCACCACGACACCGTCGAGCAGGACCGGGGTGCGGCGGATGGCGGCCTGGGCGAGGAAACCGGCCATGGCGGCGAAGTCGGCGCCCGCGGCGACGCGGAGCAGGTCGACGGGGTCGGTGGCGATCGGGCGGGCGCGGCGCATGCCGTCGCGGATCGCGGCGACCTTGCGAATCCAGCCCTGATCGTCGACGCCGGTGCCGCGGCCGACGGCGGCGACGGGTTCGGTGCCGGTGAGGGTGGCGATGAGCACGGTGGCGGGGGTGGTGTTGCCGATACCCATGTCGCCGGCGATGAGCAGGTCGGCGCCCGCGTCGATCTCTTCGTCGGCGATCGCGCGGCCCGCGGCCAGTGCGGCGGTCACCTCGGCTTCGGTGAGGGCGTCCTCGCGGTCGATCGAGCCGCTCGAGCGGCGCACCTTGTGCTGGGACACCGAGGGCTCGGTGTCGCCGTCGACGGCGATATCGACGACCCGCACGGTCGCGCCCGCCACGGCGGCCAGTGCGTTCACGGCCGCGCCGCCCGCCAGGAAATTGGCCACCATCTGCGCGGTGACCTCACTCGGGTACGCCGAAACGCCGTGCTTCGCCACGCCGTGATCGCCCGCGAACAGCACCACCCTGGCGCGTTCGAACTGCGCGGGCGGGCACACTCCCTGGCACGCGGCGACCCAGTTGCCGAGTTCCTCGAGCCGTCCCAGCGATCCGGCCGGTTTGGTGAGCTGCGTCTGGCGCTGCTCGGCCGCCGCGCGCACCTGCGCGTCCGGGGCCGCGACCGGGTCGAATCCGTGAGTCACTGGCAAGCCTTTCGGAGGTGGTACGTGGTGTTCGACGCTCATCTTGCCCGGATCACGGTGCGTGGCGCCGACCGACCCGGCTCATTTCAATCGAATCGGCAGCCCGGCGACGATGAGATACGCCTCATCACATGCCTGCGCGAGACGCTGGTTGAGCGTGCCGATCTCGTCGCGGAACAGCCGCCCCGAGCGGGTCGCGGGGATCACGCCCATCCCGACCTCGGGCGATACGATCACCAGCCGCTGCCGATACGCCGCGACGGCCGCGACGAGCTCGTCGCAGTCCGGGGCCACGGTGCCGCGCGGAGCATCCCACGCCCTGCGGGCATCGAGGCGGGCAGTGATCCAGGTGCCGATGTCATCGAGCAGTGTCGCGGGAGTCTCGGTGGCGAGAACCGTTGCGGGTTCGGTGTTCTCGACGGTGGTCCAGTGCGCGGGACGGCGATCGCGGTGGACGGCGATCCGGTCGGCGAAGTCGAGATCGGCGGCGTCGAGAACAGCGGTAGCCAGATAACGAACCGCGGGCGCGTCGGTCAGCAGGGCCTCGGCATAGGCCGACTTACCGGACCGCGCACCGCCGAGAACGAGGATGCGAGTGGACATCCGAGCACCGTAACTGCCCGACTACGGCACGACACTCATCGACCGCCTGCGCCCGGCGAAACGGAAAGAGCTTCCAGGATCATCGGGCGGGCGGTAGCGAGCGACTGTTGCCAGTACGGCCACGTGTGGGTGCCGTTGGTGAAGTCGACGCGGGCGGGGATGCCGAGGGCGGCGATGCGGTCGCGGAAGGTGCTCGCCGTGATCACGGCGAAGGCCTCGATCGCCGCCGCGTTGATCGTGTTACCGGCGCCGCTCGGGAGGTCGAGGGGACCGGGGACACCGTTGCCGCTGGTCACGTACAGCGGTAGGCCGCGCAGCAGTTCGGCCTGGACGGTGGCGTCGTTGCGATTCCACGCGGGATCGCCCGCGGCGCCCCACATGTCGTCGATGTTGAAGCGACCCTCATCGAACATGGCCGCGCGGATCACCGGGTTCCACATCGGGGCCGCCGGGTTGAGGAACCCGGAGAACGATCCGGCGAACCGGAACTGGTCGCGATGGTGGGCGGCCAGCGTCACGGCGGCATTGCCGCCCATGGAGACGCCGACGATGCCGTTGTTCGTGCGGGAGACGCCGTATCCGGCCAGGAAGTCGGGCAGTTCGCGGGTGAGGAACGTTTCCCACTTGTAGGTCGTCGGTTGACCATTGGTGCTGCTCGGCCGGTACCAGTCGGTGTAGAAGCTGGAGTTGCCGCCGACCGGGAACACCAAAGTGACGTCGTCACCGGCGAATTGGCGCAGTGCGTCGGTGTCGGTGGTCCACTGGCTGTGGTCGCCGGGGGCGCGCAGACCGTCGAGTAGATACAGCGCGGAAGTGCCGCCGCGCGCCGCCCACTGCACCTGGACCTTGATCGGACCCATGCTCGACGGAACGACCAACTCCTCGAAACCGCCCGCGGGCGTCCGCATCACCGGTGCCGCGTCGACCGGAATCGCTCCGATCGACAGAACGGTCGCCGTAGCGACCACTGTGAGAATCTTTGTCAGCCAACCAGAACGTCCCCGCGCATTGAACACGCAGTCAGCTGACCAGTAGCGGAGGGGCCGGTCAAGCTGATTCGGAGACCTGACAGTCACGAGGGTGGGGAACTGTGTTGTTCACCAATGGTGCGGCACCGGGCGATCAGCGCACGCCCAGTGACTCCAGAACCATCGGGCGGGCGTTGGTGAGGGCCTGTTGCCAGTACGGCCAGTTGTGGGTGCCGTTGACGATGTCGACGCGGGCGGAGACACCGAGGGCGGTGGCTCGGTCGCGGAAGATGGTCGCGGCGACCACGGTCATGGCCTCGAGGCTCATCGCGTTGAGAGTGTTGCCGAGGCCGTAGGGAACGTCCGCGGAGCCGGGGATGCCGTTGCCGGTGGTGACGTACATGGGCAGGCCGCGTAGCCGCTCGACCTGGACAGTGGCGTCGTTGCGGGCCCACGCGGGGTCGCTGGCCGGACCCCACATGTCGTCGACGTTGAAATTGCCCTCGTCGCGCATGGCGACGCGCATGGCTTCGTGCCACATCGGGTAGGTCGGGTTGACGAAACCGGAGAACGAACCGGCGAAGCGGAACTGGTCGCGGTGGTTGGCCGCGAGGGTCAGTGCGGCGTTGCCGCCCATGGACGCGCCGATGATCGCGTTGTTGGTGCGCGAGACCCCGTATCCCGCGAGGAAATTCGGGAGTTCGCGGGTGAGGAACCTCTCCCACTTGTAGGTCGTCTTCTGGCCGTTGGTGCTGCTCGGCCGGTACCAGTCGGTGTAGAAACTGGAGTGACCACCGACCGGGAACACCAAAGTGACGTTGTCACCGGCGAATTGGCGCAGTGCGTCGGTGTCGGTGGTCCACTGGCTGTGGTCGGCGGGCGCGCGCAATCCGTCGAGTAGATACAGCGCGGAAGTGCCGCCGCGCGCCGCCCACTGCACCTGGACCTTGATCGGACCCATGCTCGATGGAACGACCAGATTCTCGAAACCGCCTGCGGGCGTACGTATCACCGGTGCCATGATCGGCGCGGCGCCGGCCGCGGACGTGCCGACCGACGACACGATCAGGGCCGCCGTGACGATCGTGAGAGCTCTGCTCAGCCGACGAAAACTACCGCATCCAGCGTGAAACACCCTGCTAGCCGACCAGTGTCCGCCGATCGAGTCAAGGTAATTGTGGGGCTTCACAGCGGCCCGGCAGCGCCGCGCCGCACCAATCCATCGAGGCGGTCTTCGTCACCGGCCGCTTCGGAAAGCGGAATTCCGCGCAGGAGTGAACGTCGGCTCAACCGGCCGCGCCGAAGCGGCGGCGGTATTCGGTGGGGGCGAGGCCGACCTGGCGCTGGAAGTGGTGGCGTAGCAGGGCGCCGGAGCCGAAGCCGGACTCGTCGGCGACCCGCTCCAGGGCCATGTCGGTGGTTTCGAGCAGGTGCTTGGCGAACAGGACGCGCTGGGTGGTGAGCCACTTGACCGGGGTGGTGCCGGTCTCGGCGGCGAAGCGGCGGGCGAAGGTGCGCGTGGACATGCTGGAGCGGGCCGCGAGTTCGTCGACGGTGTGCGGGTGGGCGAGGTTCTCGGTGAGCCACGCCAGGGTGGTGGACAGGCCGACGGAGCTGCACTCGGGGACCGGCTGTTCGATGAACTGGCGCTGACCGCCGTCGCGCTGTGGCGGGACGACCATGCGGCGCGCGATGCCGTTGGCGGCGGCGGTGCCGATCTCGCGGCGGACCAGGTGCAGGCAGGCGTCGATGCCCGCGGCGGTGCCCGCGCTGGTGATCAGGTTGCCCTCGTCGACGAACAGCACGTCGGGGTCGACGGTGGCTTCGGGGAACATCGCGGCGAGTCTGTCGACATAACGCCAGTGGGTGGTGCACTTGCGGCCGTCGAGCAGACCTGCCGCGCCGGCCAGGAAGGCGCCCGAGCAGACGGTGAGCACGGTCGCGCCCGCGGCGGCGGCGCCGCGCACCGCGTCGAGCACCCGGTCGTCGTACTGGTCGATCGGGGAGGCGGGGATGGCGACCAAGTCGGCCTTCGCGAGTTGGTCGAGGCCGAACTCGGGGGTGACGGAGATGCCGGGTGTGGTGGAGCGCAGCGGCTTGCCCGGGTCGGCGCCGCAGACCCGGAAGTCGAAGCCGGGCAGGCCGTCGGCGGTGCGATCGAGGCCGAAAACCTCACAGACCACGCCGAATTCGAACATGGCGAGCCGGTCGCTGAGAACCACGGCAACCTTCGAGAGCATGCCTCATCGTAGCTGGCTGAATCTTTGCGCACAATGACGTAACTGCCACTTTCGGCTGAAAATCATCGAGCGCAAAATTACTGCCATGGTTACTTTACTGATCGTCCTCGCCGTCATCGTCGGACTCGCCGTATTGATCGGTCGCGGCACCGCCGGATCCACCGGAATCGTCGACCGTGACGCCCAGCGCATGGACGCCGAGCTCAATGCCATCGCGGGCTATGCCGACTACATCCGAACCGGTCACCACTGAAAGCACGAATGCCGCCCCATCCGCAAGGGATGAGACGGCATCGCGGAGTCGGGAAGAACTCAGACCGCGTCGCCGGGGCCGACCCGGGGCTTCGGAGCGCGCATCTTGCGGATCTGGGAGGCGCGCACGAAGGCGTACCACCCGAGCTTGAAGCCGGTATCGGTGGTGTCGGGGAAGCGTTCGATCACCCGGTTGCTCACGATCTTGCCGAGGACGAAGCCCTCGATGATCATGAAGACCATCATCACCAGCATCGCGAGCGTGACGATGGTCTGCAGGCCGGGGGCCACGAACATCGACAGGATCAGCACCAGCGCCATCGGCATGAACAGCCCGACCAGGTTGCGGCGGGCGTCCACCAGGTCACGCACGTACGCGCGGACCGGGCCCTGATCGCGGGGCAGCAGGTACTTGTCCTCGCCGGCCAGCATGCGCGCGCGACGGTCCTGCACGGCGGCGCGGCGGTCGGCGGACGCGGCCTTGCGGTCCTGTTTGGTGCCCTTGACAGCCTTGCGGCGGGCGCGGGCTTCCTTGGCGGTCAGCGGGGCGGGCGCGACCGGGCCGCGCCGCTTGCCTTCGGCCTCACGCCTTTTCGGCGTCGGCCTGCCCTTACCGGGGGTGGTCGAAGCGGTGGCGGCGGCCTGTTCGGAGCCGGACACCGACGGGTCGACGGACTCGTCGATGGTGCTGGACTCGTCGCGACGAAACAATTTCACGTTCACCAGGCTATTCGATGATGCCGAGCATCGGGAAATGCGGTCCGCTCAGCGGTGAGCCCGGTCTCATCTTGAGCGGGCTAGGACGCAGATCACGCCGTCACAGGGCGTAGTGTGGGCACAAGCACCCAGGTGGCGTCTACTGGCTGCGCCGAGGGTGGCAAAATAGGAATAGCAGTTGCTGCGACAGCGTTGGAATCAGTCGTGCGCTGTGCACCTGAGGTCCGTTGACGGGCTGAGTCGAACTAGGAGTGTCCATGACTGTGCAGAACGAGACCGCCACCGAGACCCACGGTGCGACGCTGACCGACGCTGCCGCCATCAAGGCGAAGGCGCTGCTCGACCAGGAGGGCCGCGACGACCTGGCCCTGCGGATCGCCGTGCAGCCCGGTGGCTGTGCCGGTCTGCGCTACCAGCTGTTCTTCGACGATCGCATCCTCGACGGTGACATCGTCGTCGAGTTCTCCGGCGTGAAGCTGGCCGTCGACCGCATGAGCGCCCCGTACATCGACGGCGCCTCGATCGACTTCGTCGACACCATCGAGAAGCAGGGTTTCACCATCGATAACCCGCAGGCCACCGGCTCCTGCGCCTGCGGCGACAGCTTCAACTGACGTACGGAGCTGCGAGTTAGCCGTGCCTTCCGTGCCATGCCCGGGAACATTTTGGTTGCGTGGCGAGGTAGCGAACAGGTGAACCACAGGCGGTAGCGCTTGCTAACGTTGAAGTCCGGGATCCGGTGATCCCGGACTTCTTTGTTTTCCTACCTCTAGCGTCGAAGGGGCCCTGCCTCGTGCCTGTTGCCGTGTCCGCATCCATCGCCACCGACCACCTCATGCGCTTTCCCGGCCGGTTCGCCGATGCGCTGCTCGCTGATCAACTCGATCATGTGTCCCTGAGCTTTCTCGTCGACGATCTGCAGATCCGCCGCGGCGGAGTGGCGGGCAACATCGCCTACGCGATGGGACTGCTGAAGCAGCGCCCGGTGCTCGTCGGCGCTGTCGGCGCCGATTTCGCCGAGTACCGGCAGTGGCTGGAGAACAGCGGTGTCGACTGCTCCGCGGTGCATGTCTCCGCGACGTCGCACACCGCGCGGTTCGTGTGCACCACCGACGAGACGATGGCGCAGATCGCGTCGTTCTATCCCGGTGCGATGAGCGAGGCGCGCGATATCGACATCGCCGCGATCGCCGCCGCGCACGACGTCGACCTGGTGCTGGTCGGGGCGAACGATCCCGACGCGATGGTCGCCCACACCCGTCAGGCCAAGGCGCAGGGCATCGCCTACGCCGCCGACCCGTCCCAGCAGCTGGCCCGCCTCGACGGCGAGCAGGCGAGCGAACTGATCGACGGCGCGGCCTACCTGTTCACCAATAAGTACGAGTGGGCCCTGCTGCAGCAGAAGACCGGTCTGAGCGAGGCCGAGATCACCGCCAAGGTCGGCATCCGCGTCACCACGCTGGGCTCCGAAGGGGTGCTCGTGGTCGACGCCGACGGCACCGAGGTCCGCGTCGGCGTGGTGCCCGAGGTGGCCAAGGTCGACCCGACCGGCGTCGGCGACGGTTTCCGCGCGGGCTTCCTCACCGCCCACCGCGCCGGCCTGGGCCTGGAACGCGCCGCCCAGCTCGGCTCCCTGATCGCCGTGCTCATCCTGGAGACCACCGGCACCCAGGAGTGGAGCCTCAACACCGAAGACGCACTCGAGCGCCTCACCAAGGCCTACGGCACCGACGCCGCCGACGAGCTGGCCTCACTGCTCTGACCTACGGAACACGAACGCCCCCTGGATCTTTCGATCCAGGGGGCGTTTCTCGTGGGTTTACAGCGAGACCGGGTAGACCGGTTCTTGGATCTCGGGCTTGATGCGGTCCTCGACGAAGATGCCGTGCCAGACCATGAAGACCAGGACGGTCCAGAGGCGGCGGCTGTGGTCGGACAGGCCCGCTTTGTGGTCGCGGAGCATCTGGAGGATGGCCGGCTTGTTCAGCAGGTGGTCGGTCTGGGACTCGGCGATCTGGGTTTCGGCCCAGTCGTAGAGCTCGGTGCCGCGCAGCCAGTGGCGCAGGGGGACCGGGAAGCCGAGCTTGGCGCGGTTGAGGACGTGATCGGGCACGATCCCGTCCAGGGCCTGGCGCAGCGCGTACTTCGAGGTTTCCTTGGTGATCTTCTGGTCGAACGGGATGCCCTCGGCGACCCGCAGGACCTCGCTGTCCAGGAACGGCACGCGCAGTTCCAGGGAGTTGGCCATGGTCATCTTGTCGGCCTTGACCAGGATGTCGCCGCGCAGCCAGGTGAACAGGTCGAGGTGCTGCATGCGCGCGACCGGGTCCCAGTCCGCGGACTGGGCGTAGATCGGGGCGGTGACGTCCTGGTGGGTCCACTCGGGGCGGAACTCGCGCAGGACCGAGCGCAGCTGGGCGTCGTTGAAGCTGCGGGCGTTGCCGTAGTAGCGCTCCTCGAGCGTGAGCGACCCGCGGTGCAGCAGCGACTTGCCGCGCCTGCCGTCGGGGATCTTGTCGCTGAGTTTGCCGACGAGCTTGCGCACACCGCGCGGCAGGTACTCGAAAGGCTTGAGCGACAACGGTTCCCGGTAGATCGTGTAGCCGCCGAACAGTTCGTCGGCGCCCTCACCGGACAGCACCACCTTGACGTGCTTGCGGGCTTCCTTGGCCACGAAGTACAGCGGGACCAGGGCGGGGTCGGCGACCGGGTCGTCGAGGTACCAGACGATCTCGGGGATCGCGGCGGCGAACTCGGCGGGGGAGACCACCTTGACGATGTGGCGGGCGCCGATCAGCTCGGCGCTCTCGGCGGCCACGTCGACCTCGGAGTACCCCTCGCGCTCGAAGCCGGTGGTGAAGGTGATCAGCTTCGGGTTGTGCCGCATGGCCAGCGCGGCGATGGCGGTGGAGTCGATGCCGCCGGACAGGAACGAACCGACGGTGACGTCGGCTCGCATGTGCTTGGCGACCGAGTCCTCGAGCGCCGCGGCGATCTCGGCGTAGCGGGCCTTCTCCGACCCCTCGGCGAACGGGCGGACCCGGAAGTCGGGGCGGAAGTAGCGGGTCGCGACCGGCTCCTGGCCGACCTTCACCGTGGCGTAGTTGCCGGATTCGAGGCGGCGGATGTTGCGGTGCAGCGACTCGGGCTCCGGCACGTACTGCAGCACCGTGTAGTGCTCGAGCGCGCGCGGGTCGAGTTCGTCGGACACCCCGAGCGGGCTCAGCAGCTCCAGCAGGCTCTTCTTCTCGCTGGCGAAGGCGGTGCCGCCGGGGCCGGTCGCGATGAACAGCGGCTTGATGCCGAACGGATCGCGCGCGAGGAACAGTGCCGAGGTCTCGGTATCCCAGATCGCGAAGGCGAACATGCCGCGCAGCTTGCGCACGGCCTCGGGACCCCAGAAGTGGAAGGCGGCCACGATGGCCTCGCCGTCACCGTCGGTGGCGAAGATCTTGCCATCGGGGAATTCGGCGCCGTGCTCGGCGGCCAACTGCTCGCGCAACTCGAGGTAGTTGTAGATCTCGCCGTTGAAGGTCATCGCGTAGCGCTGCGGGTTGTCCGCGGGGCCCCAGCGCAGCGGCTGGTGCGAGTGCTCGATATCGATGATGGACAGGCGGTTGAACCCGAAGATCATGTGATCGTCGTGCCAGGTGCCCTTCTCGTCCGGGCCACGATGCCGCTGGCAGTGCAGCGCGTCGTACACCTGATCGACCACCGCGGTCGTCGCCGTATCAGCTGTCAGGAATCCGAGCAGTCCGCACACGGTGTCGGCAACCTTCTCTCGTTCGATGATGGGGTGGCCACAAACGGGCCGAAACGCTGTGTCCGAGTATGCCGCACACCTGCCCGACACGCCGCGCTCGCCCGCTCGCTCGGGGTGCGCGGCAACCGGACGAGAGTCAAACCGCAGGTCGCGACGATCCACGCGGTCACGGCGGAGTGTCGAAAGCGACCCCGCGACAAGACAGTGCCCGCTTTGGTCTACGCTGCGTAGTACTCAGGTCCTTCTCAGGTGTGCAGGCGTCACAGCGGCAATACTTCGGGACGGCCTGAAACTGCTTTGAAGAGGTGTCGAACGGGCGAATCGCCGCCCGAACGACGCAATGTGTCGGAATGTGTGGCGACCAGGAAGGCGTGAGCGTGGCGCACAAGGCGAGCGAAGAGATCGGGGCACGACCCGTTAAGGGTCGGCAGGGCCGGATCCTTCGGCGGGCCGGGCTGGCGGTGTCCTTGGGGATCACCGCGATGCTCGTCTCGGGCTGCTCGATCGACAATGTTTGGCTCCGGTTCGGCTGGCCATCGGGTATCACCCCGCAGGCCACCCGGATGCGCGAGCTGTGGACCTGGTCTGTGCTGGCCGCGCTCGCCATGGGCGTGCTGGTCTGGGGTCTGACCTTCTGGACGATCATCTTCCACCGCAAGCGCAAGAACTCCCCGGAGTTCCCGCGTCAGACCGGGTACAACGTGTCGCTGGAGCTGACCTACACGGCGATCCCGTTCGTGATCATCGCGGTGCTGTTCTACTTCACCGTGGTCGTGCAGAACTACGTGCACGAGAAGACCGACAACCCGGATGTCACCGTCGACGTGACCGCCTTCCAGTGGAACTGGAAGTTCGGTTACCGCAACATCAACAATGTCGGCGGTCTCACCTGGAACGGCATCGATACCGAGAAAGAGCTGCTGAACGAAGAGCAGCTCGCCGAGTACCGAGAGCTGAAGAACGACAAGGGTCACCCGCAGCCGGGTCCGTTGCACGGCAAGCCGGCCAACGACATCCTCTCGTACCTGCACTACGACAAGGTCGAGACGTACGGCTCCAGCGAAGAGATTCCGGTGCTGGTGCTGCCGACCGGTAAGCGCATCGAGTTCCAGCTCGCCGCCGCCGACGTGATCCACGCCTTCTGGGTGCCGGAGTTCCTGTTCAAGCGCGACGTGATGCCGAACCCGAAGGAAAACCAGTCCGACAACGTCTTCCAGATCTCCGAGATCGAGAAGGAAGGCGCGTTCGTCGGCCGCTGCGCCGAGATGTGTGGCACCTACCACTCGATGATGAACTTCGAGGTCCGCGCGGTCTCGCCGGAGAAGTACGCCAAGTACATGCAGGCGCGCATCGAGGGCAAGACCAACGGTGAGGCGCTGGCATCGATCGGCGAGTCGCCGGTGGCCACCTCCACGTACCCCTTCAACACCAAGCGCGATGCCAAGAGCGCTTCGGTGAACGAGAGCAAGTGAGGATTCTGATATGAGGATCGAAGCGCGGATCTTCGAACTGCTCACGGCCTTCTTCATCCTGGTGGGCATCGTCTACGGGTTCTTCACCGCGCAGTCGCGCACCGGTATCGAGTGGGCAGGCACCACCGCGATCGTGCTGACCGCGGGCCTGTCGCTGATCATCGGCACCTACTTCCGGTTCGTCGCGCGCCGCATCGACCTGCGGCCCGAGGACTACGAAGAGGCCGAGATCGTGGACGGCGCCGGCGACCTGGGCTTCTTCTCGCCCGGTAGCTTCTGGCCCATCCTCCTCGCGGGCGCCGGTTCGGTCACCGCGCTGGGCCTGGCGTTCTTCCAGTTCTGGCTGATCGGTCTCGGTGTGGTGCTCGTGCTCGCCGCCGCAGCCGGCCTGGTGTTCGAGTACTACTTGGGTGCCGAGAAGCACTGAATTATTGGAGCGCTGGCGCGCTCGAGTCGCGGCCTGAGGGCCCCGACGAAAAACGACCCGATACTCGCACCGGCGGTGCATTGTCTCGGGTCGTTTTTCCTCGGGGCGGCCGCGACGCTCGCTGCGCTCGCGATGCCTCCTCGAGGTCGGCCCCACGGGGTTTCGTCATACCGAACGTGAAGGCCCCCCGCCGAATACGGTGGGGGGCCTTTATCGTTCGGTGACTTACACGCTGTAGCGCAGAGCTTGCTCCGAGCGGCAGATGTCGTCGATGCCGGAGACGATCTCGCGCAGCTGCTCCGAGGGCAGGGCTGAGGGGCGCAGGCGGCAGGTGAAGGTGATCAGGCCGTAGTCGGCGGGGGTGAGGCCGCGGGCGGCGGCTTCGGCGCGCAGGTACTCCGAGCGCACGCCGTAGGTCATCGCGGAGATGACGGTGAAGCAGCCCGAGCGTTCACGGTGGGCCGAGAACAGGTCGTGCAGGCCGTAGAAGACCGAACCGTAGTTGGCCAGGGGAGCGAAGACGCCCACGCGGTAGGCGGGGCCGCGCTCGGAGGAGTTGATGACGGTGTCGGCCAGGTACTCGGCATCGCGCATCGTGAGCACCTTCGGCGCGAACATCAGCGCGCCCGCCGCCGCGTTGCGGACCGGCATGCCCGCGCGCCCGCCCGCCGCGGACGCGATGGCGCCCAACGACTTCCGGGTACGGGTGCCGACCTCACGTCGGGCCCGCAGGCCACGGGTGGGGGCGGTGGGATACAGACTCGACCACTGACCGAAGCGCACGGCGCCGAGGGTCACCTGGCCTGCGCCGACGGGGCGCGCCACCTTCAGCGGGGCGGTATCGACCCAGCGGCCGACCTGAAGGGCCGCGCTACCGGGGTTGGTGATCTCGTTGGTGGCGTGCTCGACGAAGGAGTCGAAGTCGAGGAACCGGTCGGCGTCGGTGGTGAGCATGGTGTGGTCTTTGTCGACCTCGACCACATCGAGGGTGAGGGCGGTGATGATGCCCGCGCGACCGCCCGCGCCGAGAATGCGATGGAAACGCTCGGTGTGGTGACCCCGCCCGCAGGTGCCGATCCGGCCGTCGGGGTCGACGTACTCGAGGTCGACGATCTGGTCGATGAACATGCCGTAGCGGTGCGAGGCGGTGCTCACCCCGCCGACGGAGGCGAAGCCGCCCGCAGTGATGTCGCGATGGTCGCCGACCACCGGCAGGCCGAGACCGTGCGCGCCGAGGCGGCGGTCGATCTCGGACAGCTTCGCGCCGGCCTGCACCCGCACGGTGCGCCTGCCCAGGTTGATGTCGAGCACCGAGTTCATCTTGCGCAGCGAGAGCACGCCGCGCTGATCGGCCAGACCGTAGGACTCTTCGGTCTGTTCACCGCCGCGCACCGTCAACCGTTCCGACCGACCGCGTGAATCACGCACAGTGCGAACGACATCCGCCGTGTCGGTGGGGAGATATTCTTCGGAGATGACGGTATGCGGCGTGCCCATGACCGCATAGCTAACCACAGGTGGGCGCTTCTTGCGCAGGGTACTTCGCACCTATTTCCGCGTGGGCGCGAGTTGTTTGGTGAACAGGACTTTTCCGGTCGCGTCGCACAAGTTGACGGTCATTTCTCCGGTGCGTCCGTCGATTTTTACCTCACCGAAGTGCTGGTACTCCGGGTCCAGCGGGGAGGCGTTGGGCGTGGGCGGTGCGTGGACGTAGACCGCTTCGGGTCCGAAGGTGGGGTCGAGGGGGTTGGGGCCGAACGCGCCGGCATTGAGCGGGCCCGAGACGAACTCCCAGAACTCGTCGAAATCGGTGAAGGCGGCGCGGGCGGGAGAGTAGTGGTGCGCGGCGGTGTAGTGGACGTCGGCGGTGAGCCAGACGACGTCGGCGACCTTGTTCGCCTTGATCGCCGAGAGCACCTGGGCGATCTCGGTTTCGCGGCCGGAGGGTGCGCCGGGGGCTGCGTTGGCGGGGCCTTCGAAGGCGGTCTTGCCGTCGGGGACGACGACGCCCAACGGCAGATCGGCGGCCACGATCTTCCAGGTGGCCTCGGAGTCCTTCAGGCCGTCGGTGAGCCACTTGATCTGGGCGGCGCCGAGGATCTGGCCCTGGGGCGCGGTATTGGCCGTGTTGGCGTCTTTGTAGGCGCGCATGTCCAGGACGAACACGTCGAGCAGTGGGCCGTAGGAGATCTTGCGGTAGAGACGGCCGTCGACGGCTTCCTCGGTCTCCAAGGGCATCCACTCGTGGAAGGCCTGCCAGGAACGCGTCGCGAGGGTGTCCATGCTGCGCTCGGTGTAGCCCTTGTCGGCGGCGACCGTGCCGCCGGGCGACCAGTTGTTGGTGGTCTCGTGGTCGTCCCACTGGACGATCTGGGCGACGGCGGCGTTGAACCGGCGATAGTTGTCGTCGGTGAGGTTGTAGGCGTAGTTGCCGCGGAACTGGTCGAGGGTTTCCGCGGGAGCGTTCTTCGCCTCGGTGGTGATGTTCTTCCAGACCCGGCCGTCGGGCAGCGTCACCGACTCTTTGAGGGCGTTGTCGGCGTAGATGCAGTCGCCGGAGTGCAGGAACAGGTGTGGGTCGCGGGCGGCCATGGTGGAGAACACCTTCATGCCGCCGAGGTCGGGGTTGATGCCGAACCCCTGGCCCGCGACGTCACCGGACCACAGCAGCGAGATGTCGGAGGGCGCGGTCGGCGCCGTGCGGAAGACACCGGTGAGAGTCTCCGAGCTCGCACCGTCTTCCCCGTCGAGGCGCACCCGGTAGTGCACGAGTTGGCCCGCGGGCAGACCGTTCACCCGCACCCGCCCGGTGCCATCGGTGGCCGGGGTGAGCAGCGGCCCGGTGAATTGCTTGACGTCGCTGAACTTCTCGCTCGCCGAGGTCTCCACCACCAGCGTGGCAGGCCGATCCGACCGAGCCCAGATCAGCGCACCGTCGCTCCGCGGATCACCGACGGCGATCCCGTGCGTGAGCGCGGGCCTGGCCCGCACCAGCGCGGGCCCGTCATCACCGCAGGCCACCAGGGCAGGAGCGGTCACCACACCGAGTGCGGTTGCGCGCAGCAGCGTGCGCCGAGACATCGCGAAATCCGAGACAGCCATGAGCCTCACGGTGCGCCACTGGTCGTAACACCCGGTCGTTAGCAAGGCAACGGAACATGAACGATGCCGTACGACGGGCCGAACTCAGCTGACGCGTCTAGAGCCCTGCGGCGGCGGCGGTTTCGGGGTACCAGCGGGTGCATTCGGCGCGCAGAGGGACGGCGGTGTGGAGTTGGCACAGGACCGCTACGCCGCCGAGGAAGGAGCGGAGAATGGGGGTGTGGCCGGGGGGCATGGTCAGTTGGCGTAGGACGTTGGAGAGGCGGAGATCGGTGGCCAGGCGGACTTGTTCGCGGAGCCAGGCGGCCGAGAGGGGGTAGGTGGGGGCGAGGAGGGCGTCGCGGACCGGTTGCAGGCGGGCGGCGACGGTGGTGATGTCGAGGTCGCGGTCGGGGGCCACGAAGCCGTGGCGGCGCATGGCGGCCTCGAGGTCGGCGGGGGAGTCGGCGATGACGGCGGCGCCTACGTCGCTCGCTACGTCGAGGAAGGTGGCAGGCCAGGGGGTGCAGGCGCCGAAGTCGACGACACCGAGGCGGCCGTCGGGCATGCGAAGGAAGTTGCCGGGGTGGGGGTCGCCGTAGACCAGGGCGGCGCGGGCGGGGGCGGAGAACAGGAAGCGCATGATCAGCACGCCGAGGCGGTCGAGTTCGTCGGCGTTGCCGCGAACGATCAACCGGGACAGGGGAACGCCGTCGAGCCATTCGGTGACCAGGACGTCGCCGCGCTGGGCGATCACCCGGCTCACCACCACGTCGGGGTCGTCGGCGAAAGCGGTGGCGAAGGCGCGCTGGTTGACGGCCTCACGGGCGTAGTCGAGTTCGTCGCGGATCTCGTCGCACAGCGCCTCCACCACCGGGCGGGTATCGGCGCCGGGCAGCAGCGCGGTGAACAGCGGGGTCGCGCGACGCAGGGCCTGCAGGTCGGCCAGTACCGCGCGGCGGGAACCGGGGTACATCACCTTGACCGCAACCTGGGTGCCGTCGTGCCAGCGGGCGCGGTGGACCTGGCCGACCGAGGCGGCGGCGGCGGCGCGGTCCTCGAATTCGAGGAACAGTGAGCGCCAGTGCGGGCCGAGATGGGTGGCGAGTTCCGCGTGGACTGCGCCGGGCAGCATCGCGGGTGCCGAATCGTGCAAGCGAGCGAGGGCCTGGCGGTACGGCTCGGCCAGATCGGGAGCCAGCCCGAGTTCGAGCAGGCCGAGGAGTTGGCCCAGTTTCGCGACGCAGCCCTTGAGTTCGCCGAGCACCTGGAAGAGGTGTTCGGCGGTGCGGACGCGGATGTCGCGGTCTACGTCGGCGGGATCGCGGCCCGCGGCGCGCTTGCCGAAGCCTGCGATGCGCCGGCCCGCGTAGGCGACCGGAACCGCGGCCAAGCGGGCGCTGCGTACTACCCGGCCCGTAGGTGGATTGCCGTCGCGAGGTGTCGTACGGCGGGTGAACGCCATGACGCGACCCTCGTCGGATTCGCCTCCGGCCATGCCTACCTCGCTGTCCGCCGACGCTCGCCACCTCTGGTGGCCCACCCGCCCATCGGCTCGTGCCTGGCACAGGGTATCAATCGGGCGCGCGGGTGTCCGGGCAACGACAGTCGATCGCGTAGACGTCCAGCCGATCAGCGCGTGCACAGTTCGATGTTGTCCAGGTGCCTGCCGAAATCGCTCGCGCCTGCGAGTGTGCTGCCGCCGCGAGTCAGCTCACGTGCGGCGCAACAGGTTTCGGCTCAGCTCGCCTTGGTTTCGGGGATGCGGGTGGCGTCGAGCTGATTGTCGGTCGGGGCGACGCCCTTCTTGAGGCTGTGCGCGTAGACGTCGACGTACTCCTGACCGGTGAGGCGCATCAGTTCGTACATCACCTCGTCGGTGACGGCGCGCTCGACGAAGCGGTTGCCGCTCATCCCCTCGTAGCGCGAGAAATCCAGGGGCGCACCGAACTTCAGGGTGACCTTCTGACGACGCCACTTGAACGGTCCGGGCGGGCTCACCTTGTCGGTGCCGATCACGGCGACCGGGATCACCGGGACGCCGGTCTCGAGCGCGAGTCGCGCCATGCCGGTCTTGCCCTTGTAGAGGCGGCCGTCGGGGGAGCGGGTGCCCTCGGGGTACAGGCCGACGAGACGGCCCTCGTCGAGGAGCTTGGTGGCCGCGGCGAGCGCGTCCTCGGCGGCCGAGGCGCCGCTGCGGTCGATCGGGTACTGGCCGGTGCCGCTGAAGAAGAACTTCTGCAGGCGGCCCTTGAAACCGGGAGTGGTGAAGTACTCGGCCTTGGCCAGGTAGTTGATCCGGCGCGGGCTCAGCAGGGGAGCGAAGAGCCAGTCGGAGAAGGAGAGGTGATTACCCGCCATGATTGCCGGGCCGTCGGTCGGAATGTTCTCGACCCCTTCGACCTCGGGCCGGTTGTACACGTGCATGAAGGGTCCCACGAGAACGAACTTGAGCAGCCAGTAGAACATGGCGTCCTTTCCCCAGGGACCGGGATAATTGTGTAGAGCCTCGTCGGACAACGACTTTACCGCTGGTCGCAGGTCACAACCAACCCAGGATGGTAGCTGGAGCACATGGCTGTGACCCTTATCTCGCCGATCGACCGGCCACCGGCGTGTCGATCGCCGCCCTGGCCAACTCCGCGGCGCCGATCATGCCCGCGGCCTCTCCGAGCTGGGTGGTACGCAATCTGGCCAGCGGCCGATGCCCGGCTCCGGTGACCGCGCTCGCGTAGTGTTCGCGCGCCTCGTCGAGGAACAGCGGCGCCGAACTGCTCACTCCGCCCGCGATCACCACGAGGTCGGGATCGAACAGATCGCTGACGAAAGCGAGGCCGAGTCCGAGCCAGCGGGCGAAGTCGGCCATCACCCGGACCGCGAGTGGGTCGCCGTCCTGGGCCGCGCCCGCGACCCGTCGACCGGTGAGCGAGCCGGGATCACGGATCACGTCACGGGCCAGCACCGAGCGCACGGGGTCGGTGGCGAGCATTTCGATGGCGGTGTCGGCCAGTGCCGTTCCACTGCAGTAGCGCTCCCAGCAGCCGTGTTTGCCGCAGGGGCACGCGCGGCCCTCGGGGACGACCTGGAGATGGCCGAGCTCGGGGGCGATGCCGTGGCTGCCGCGATAGAGCCGACCGTCGATGAGCAGCGCGGCGCCGATGCCGGTGCCGATCGCGACGAGCACCACCGTCTGCCCGCCCGCCGCCGCGCCGAAGCGGTACTCGGCCCAGCCCGCGGCGTTCGCGTCGTGTTCGAGGATCACCGGCAGGCCGAGACGCGCGGTGAGCCGTTGGGCGACGGGGGCGTTCTGCCACGGCAGGTGCGGGGCGAACAGGACCGTCGATTGATCCGTGGAGATGAAACCGGCCACGGCCAGCCCGACCGCCGCGATCGGATGGCGCCGGGCCAGCTCGCGCACCGAGCGGTCGATCGCGTCCTCGAGCGCACGCGCCGAATGCGGGGTCGGCGCCTGCACCGTGTCGAGCACCTCGCCCTCGGCGTCGACCACCGAGGCGCGAATGTTCGTGCCACCCACGTCGATACCCACGGTGAGTAGGTGTTGAGGGTCGATCCGGCTGGTCATCCCCGGATCGTCACCGGGATGTCGACATATTGCGAGCGTGGCGCGCGAGCGGTGGCCGATCGATCCTCGGTGGTGGCGAAAGCGCCTGTGCCCGACGCGTTCGCGGCGGTATCGGCCGATTCGGGGGCGATGCGGGGGGCTTGCGGTGTGCGGGAGGTGCGTGGAGCGGAGTACTCGTCGACCCGGCGGGGGCGCGGGGCGGCGGCCGCGTTCTTGCGGGGCGTGCCCCACTTCGGCCCGCCTGCGGCGTCGGCTTGCGCGGCGGCGGTGTGCTGCTGTGGGCCGGATGCGGGGGCCTCACCCGTGGGACCGGCCGCGGTGGGGTCGGAATCGGGGTGTGCCGCACGTCCTCGGGCACCGGGACCGTCGGTCGAATCCGGGTGGCCCGCAGCGTGATCGGCCCACTCCGGGGGGAGGACCGGTTCCACGGGGATGCCCGCGAGGGCTTCGCGCAGGACCGTCACCAGGGAGGTGCCGTGTTCGGCGAGGGCCGCGACGACGTCGTGGTGGTCGCCGCGCATCAGAGCCGCGGCCGCACAGACCGGGCACCAGGCGCAGCCGCCGAGGTCGGCTCGACCGTCTGCGGCGGTGCGGCGCAGCACCGGTTCGACTCGGGCGAGCAGGACTTCGGAGAGTAGGCGCAGTTCCTCGGTGAACTCGGCGAAGCCGTCGTGGCCGTGACGCTCGGACTGGGAGTCAGTGCTCATCTGCGGTGGCCTTCGTGTAGTTCGGATCGGCGGGCCACACCCGCGGATCGGGCCGGAAGCGGACTACGAGGTGACCGGTGTCGAGTTCGGCGCCCGCCACCGTGCAGCGGCGCAGCACCGGCGCGAGCCGTACGCGAGTGCGTACCCCGTCGGCTCCCACGATCAGATCGTCCTCCACTCGGCCCAGCCGCAAGGTGCCGGGATCGACCACCGGTAGCCGCATCCGCATCGCGTACACGGAGTCGACACCGGAGCCGGACTCCCATCGAACCACCGGTTCGCCCGAATCCGCGCCCTGCGCGTGTGGGGCGGGCGGCGTGTCGACCGAATGCGAGAACGCCGACAGCGAATTCACCCCCACCGGTTCGGCACCGGCGTGCTGGGCGATCAGAATCGGGACGTCGGTGAGTTGTTCGTGGAGCCGGGCCACCACCTCGAGTTGCTCGGCGCGGCGGTTGAGATACCAGTGCACGGCCGGGTGGGCGTTGTCGCCGGGCGGCGGCACCGGGGCGAGCACCTTGTTCACCACCACCGCGTCCATCCGCAGGCCGAGCAGCGCGGCCGCCGAACGTACCCGTCGAGCCTCGGCGACGGCGACCTGTTCGGGGCCGGTGATCAGGCGGGCGCTGGTGCGAGTGCGGTCGGCGAGCAAATCGCGAACCTGCGTCACCGCCACCACGATCCGTTCGACCGCGGCCGCGAGCACCGCCTTGCGCAGGTCGAGCCCGATCGCGCTCATCGTGCGCGCGTGCTTGGGCCAGAGCCGTTCGAGGTAGTTGAGCATCGTGTCGGGGGCGGTGACGATGCGCAGCATGTCGGCCGAGGGCGGGCAATCGACGACGATGACGTCCCAGTCGTTCTCCTCGGCGTACTGGCCGATCTCGACCAGCATCAACAGTTCCTGCACACCGGGCAGGCCGGTGAGTTCGGCCGGGTCGAGCGCCGCCAGGTCGAAGCCGTGATCGTGGACGCCGCCCTTGGCCAGCATCGCCACCACATCGCGGAAACGGTCTTCGAGCAGGGCGAGGGAGTCGATCTCGATCACTTCGATACCGGGTGCCACCCTGGCCACTCCGGCGACGGTGCCCGGATCGTGCGGGAAACGGAAACCGAGCGCGTCGCCGAGCGAATGGGCCTGATCCAGCGAGGCGATCAGCACACGCTGACCCGAGCGGGCATAGGCCATGCTCGTCGCGCAGGCCAGCGTCGTCTTCCCGACACCACCCTTGCCGACGAACAGCTCGACGCGGGTACCGCCCGGGGCGCTCAGCCTTCGACTCGCTTCTTCAGCTCGTTGAGCGCCGTATCGGTGATGACCTTCTCGGCTTTGCGTTTGAACATGCCGATCATCGGGATGTTCAGATCGACGGTGAGTTCGTAGACCACCTCGGTGCCGCCGCCGGGCCGGTCGAGCAGTTCGTAGCTGCCGTCCTGGGCTTTTTGCAGGTCACCGCTGAGCAGGCGCCAAGACACGGCTTTGCCGTCGGCCCGCCAGGTGTAGGACAGTACGTAGGTGTCCTTGACGACGCCCGCGTCGAGCACGAACCGGGCGGTGGCCGCGCGGTCTTGCGCGTCCCGCTCGGTGACCTCCACCGACTTCGCGGCAGCCACCCACTCCGGATAGGACTCCAGATCCGCGATGACGGCCATCACCTGCTGCGACGGTGCGTCGATCAGGATCGATCTCTGAGTCCGGTCAGCCATGGCGCCCAAGCCCTCTTCTCTGTTTATGGCGGCTGGTGCCGCGGTTCTCCTTTGTCGCACCCTTGCCGGTCGGTTCATCGGCGAAGGCGCGCCGAGAACGTGCGTCAGGGGGCGGCGACCGCTGGTGCGACGCCTGCGGGTCGACCGGCTTCGAGCCGTGCCTTGAGTTCGAACGCCATGGCGCGGCCCGCGACCCGGCGGGACCGATTGGCCGCGGCCAGCACGCGCGCCGACTTCGGTTCGGCCGCGGGTTCGGCGTGCAGGAAGTAGTGCAGGATCGCCCCCTCGGGGACTGCCTCGAGCCATACCTCCATGGTGCCGTTCAGCGCGCCTGCCACCGTCCAGCGGATGCCTTTGTCGCCGCGATCCTCGCGCACGTCGAGGCGTAGATCGGGCCACCAGCGGCGCCAGTTGTTCGCGGCGCTCAGCACCTCGGCGATCGCGGCGCCCGGTGCGGCGAGGAAGGTCTGATCTGCGACCTGGATACTGCTCACCCGGCTGAGCGTAGTGGACGCCACACCGGGCCCGGGCGGGGTGTCACCGCAGCAGTTCCCGCAAGCGGGCGCCCTGGCGGTCCCAATGCCAGTTCTGCTCGACCCAGGCCCGGCCCGCAGCGCCCATCTGGGCGGCCTTGTCCCGGTCGGTGAGCAGCTCGACGATGGCGTCGCTGATCTGCGAGACCGACCGGCCGTGCACCACGATGCCGGTCTCGCCCTCGCGCACGGTCTCGGGAGCGCCACCGGAATCGCCGGCCACGACCGGGACCCCGGAGGCCGACGCCTCGAGGAACACGATCCCCAGGCCCTCGACGTCGAGGCCTGCCCCACGCGTGCGGCACGGCATCGCGAACACGTCGGCGATCGTGTGATGGGCGGCCAGCTCGCCCGAGGGCACCCGCCCGGTGAACACCACACTGTCCTGCACGCCGAGGGCCTCGGCCAGCGCGCGCAGCCGCGTCTCGTACGGTCCACCGCCCGCGATCACCAGCACCGCGCCGTCGACGCGCTCGCGGATCTCGCTCATCGCCACGATCAGCATGTCCTGGCCCTTGCGCGGGACCAGCCTCGACAGACAGAGCACGGTCGGACGCTCGCCGAGTCCGTAGCGGGCGCGCAGCTCTTCCCTGGCCGCCGGGTCGGGCCGGAATTCGGTGGGGTCGACGCCCGGCGGCAGGTGTTCCAGCGCCGCGCGCGGACCGAAGGCCGAGGCGAAGCGGCCACGGGTGTACTTGCTGACATAGGTCACCACATCGGTGTGCTCGCCGATCGAACGCAGCACCTGGCGCGAACCGGGCAGCATCGACCAGCCCACTTCGTGACCGTGGGTGCTGGCCATGATGCGCTCGGCGCCCGCGCGCCGCAGCATCGGCGCCATCACCGCAAGGGGTGCGGCCGCACCGAACCACACGGTGTCGCATCGGTGTTCGCGCAACAGCGCGCTCGCCCGCTTGATGACCGCGGGGGTCGGCAGCATCAGCGTGGTCGGATGACGCACCACCTGGAACTTCTGCGCGGCGTCGAACTTCTCGTGGCTGTCACCGCGCCAGCGCGGGGCGTACACCACCAGGTCCTCGGGCGGCAGCCGATTCGACAGTGCCTGCAGATACGACTGGATTCCGCCCGGCCGAGGCGGGAAATCGTTGGTAACCAGCAGAGTTCGGGCCATAAGAGAACAACCTAATCGGTCGGCTGACAGGTGGGCGGACGTGGTCAGGCGTACCCGCGCTCATTCATGCGGCGCGACCGCGCAACCAGGCCCGCCACCCGTCGAGCACCTCGGCGCGCGAGGCCCCGAGCTCGGCGGCGAACGCGGCGTCCTGCGCCGCGGGGGACTGCGGGCCGGTCGCCAGCCGCTTGTACAACGTAGTGAGGGCAGTGGTGCCGTAGCGGTCGGCGAGGAACGCGCAGGTGCTCCACGCGCTTTCGTAGGCGTAAGCCGCGTCGACACCGGTGAAATCGGCATCGGCCACGAGCTCGGTGGGCAGGGCGCCCGCCCGCAACCGGGTGGTCAGCGTGGGCGCGATCTGGGAGAAGGTGGTGTGCTGATCGCGCTGGGCGACGTACTCGGCGAAGCCTTCCAGCATCCACAACGGTGCGCCGTCGGTGGTGTCGGCTCTGGTGGCGAGGTGGGTGAGCTCGTGGCGCAGCAGCGTGGCCAGGCCCTCGTCGCCGACTCGCCGCCGCGCGTCGGGGTTGAACACGATGCGCTGGTCGGTGGGCTGGGTGCCCGGAGCGTAGGACCCGGTGAGCGACACGGCGGCCACGTCGGTGCCGGTGGCGCCCGCGGACCTGGTCAGCGCTGTAAATTCGGCGGTCGTGCTCGCCACGACCACGACGGGCGCGCGATTCCAGTCGGTGCCCCACACCGCGCTCACATCCGAAATGGCTTGGCCCAGTTGATGTTCGAGGACATCGAGGTCGGGACGATGGCTGGGATGCGCCACCAGCAGTGCCCGGGAGGCGGCGCCGTCGGCGACTTCACGGACCAGGATCGGGCCGTAGGGCTGTAGCTCGCGGCGCACCGGGCTCAGTCGCGGATTGTCCAGGCCCTCGGAGGTATCGAGCACCTCGGCCTCGTCGGTGGCCAGCTGTAACGAGCCCGCGTTGCGCGGTACCAGGATCAGTGCGACGCACGCTCCGGTCAGCAGCGTGACCGAGGCGAGCGTGATACAGAATTCGAGGCGGCCGTTCGACGAGAACCACGAACGCAGGCCCGAACGGGGGAACGGATCGGTCACCGGTCCGGCTCAGTATCGCCGGGCCGAGTGATACGGGGTGGTGTTGATCGGCGCGACAGCGACCGGCACACCGAAAGTGGAGGCGTGCACCATCATTCCGTTGCCCGCGTAGATGCCGACGTGGGTGATGTCGGGATAGAACAGGATCACGTCGCCGGGCAGCAGTTCGTCCTTGGACACCGGCGTGCCGTAGCCCGCCTGCTGGGAACTGGTCCGCGGCACGTTCTTGCCGACCTGCTTGAACGCCCACTGCACGAGACCGGAGCAGTCGAACTGGTCGGGCCCGGTGGCGCCCCAGACATACGGATCGCCGACGCGGGTGAGCGCGGCGGCCAGCGCGCTGGTGCCGCTGCCGGGAACCAGACCCGCCAGCAACGAATCACGGTCGAAGCCGGGCGGGAACGGCGAACCGGCCAGGGTCGACTTGTCCCGGGCCGAGAGCTGGCTCCACGCCTCGACCACGGAGGTCGTCGAGGTGGCGAGATCCTGGCGTTTGCGTTCGACATCGGCGCGCACCGCGTCGGCGGCGGTGGTCGCGGCATGCGCGGCCTCGGCGGCGGTGCGGGCGACGGTGTCGGCCGCGGTGGCGGCATCGGCGGCCTGTTTGAACTGGCGGACCGTCTCGGTGGTCTGCTGGGCGAGTACGTCCAGCGTCGACATCTTGTCCAGCAACTGCTGCGGTGAACCGCTCGACAGCACGGCGAACATGCTGTTGGTGCGCACGCCGGTATAGGCGGCCACAGCGGTGCGGTCGATCATCGGCTGGAACTTGCGCACTTCGGCGCGGGCGGCCTCGACGACCGCGGAGGTGGCGGCGACCTTGTCGTCGGCGTCGCGTTGCAGCGCGAGCTTGGCGTCGAGATCGATCTGCGCGGTGAGCGCTTGTTGGTTGAGCTGTTCGGACTGGCGCGAGAGGTCGACCATCCGGGAGATCGCGTCGGTCGCGGTGGTCGGCAGGGCGACGGGGTCGGCGCCGGAGGGACCGGCGGTGTAGATCGCGCACACCAGGATCGCGGCGGAAAGGGTTCCGGCGAAACCACGCGTAGCGTGCGAATTCCGGTGGTGTGCAGTCACAGTGGCCCGTGCCCCGTTCTCTCGTTGTCCGCCGATACAGCGCAATACCTGAGCGCGATCTCCTCGTCAGCCGAGAAGGTCTCGATCAGGTTACGGAACCGCATGCATTCGTGTCCAGTAAAAGGTACGTGCGCCGCCCAACCCAGTGGACGGCGCATCTACCCGGACGATCACTGCGGCTTCGGTGCGCCCTTCCCCGCGAACGACGCACCGTGCCCGGCGGATCAGAAGCGGCGAGCGCCCGCGAACGGCATCGACGACAGCGACGCGATCTGGACCGGGGTGCCCGCGGTGGAGGCGTGCACGACGTTGCCGTCGCCCGCGTAGAGGCCGGAGTGGCCGCCGCCGTAGAACGACACCATGTCGCCGGGCTGGAGCTCGTCGGCCGAGACCGGGGTGCCCGCGCCCAGCTGTGCGTCACTGGTGCGCGGAATGTCCATGCCCGCCTGGGAGTAGGCCCACTGGACCAGACCCGAGCAGTCGAAGGCGTTCGGGCCCGCGGCGCCGTAGACGTAGGGCGAGCCGATCTTGCTCAGCGCGGCATCGAGGGCGATGTCGGCGGCGGTGGCGCGCGGTGCGGTGAAAACCTGCGGTGCGGCCGGGATCTCGATACCGGGCACACCCTGGGGCAGCGGAATCTCGTTCGGAACCTCGAACGTGCCGATGCCGGGCACGGTCACCGGCGTGGCCGATGCCGGGGCGGCCGGCAGGAGGAACGCGCCGATGGTGGCAGCGCCGACGGCTCCGACGGCAACGGCACGCTGCGCCTGACGCTTGACGGTGTTGTTCGCCATGATGCGGAACTTCCAATCTGCCCCACGACGCCGTGTCCGTTTGACGCGGCGGGCTTCGTCTCGCTGACCGTTTCCGATCGGCGGGACTCCGTGAGGTCTCGAAAAGGTTACGAAGACATCACGGGGGTTTGTAAAGTCGGACATCGGTCCAAAGGGGGTTCGGGGCGATATCACCGGGGAAAGTGTGCGAGCTGGGTCACACCCGATCACGAAACGATAACGCCAGGTCGCGCCGATCTCGATTTCGAGTGCTACCGGCGCGTCGCCAATAGGGCTCACGCGGTAGTTTTCGCCGTTTGAAACGGGCAAATCCGCAGGTGGTGCGTGCTCGTGGTGATCATCGCCGGTTCGCCGCGAGGTTCGCCTCGCGGGCGGCGCGCCGTATGCTACGGCGCGCGCAGATTGGTAAGGCCACTTACCCGTTGAAATCTGAAGAACTCATGTGAATCCGATAAATATGTGAGCCCGGTCACTATTGTGTTTGATCGCGGTCATTTTGTTCGCATCAGAACGAAAGGCTCGCGCCGAATTGTCTGCTTCGGAGTTCGCGGGTCCACGTTGTGCCGGGTCGCGGGACGGGCCGCTTCGTGGTATTCGCATGCTCGCCGCTTGGCGGGAAAGCCGTTGTGGTGGTTAGGGTACGGCCGAATGTTCGCAGTTCGAAGGGGGCGCGGGTGGCTGACGACCAGGTTCTGACCGACATGCTGACGATGTTGGATCGCAGTCCGGGGGTGCTCGCGCTGCGCGTGTGCGTCATCGAGCTGTTGATCGAGCGGCAGCGTTATGCCGACGCACTCGCCCACTGCGGCGCCGCGCTCGGCCAGGATCCGGGGAATGCCCAGGTCCTGGGGTTGATAACGCGGTGTACAACGGCGTTGTCCGGCGGTTCTCCGGTGCCTGCTGCAACTCCGGCGCCCTTGTCTGACACCTCCTCGCCCGGTTCCGTCGGCGCACCCGCCGCGGCGCAGCCGGACTTCGACTGGGCCGCCGCCGAGGACGAGGTCGGCGGCATCATCGAACCGGCGTTCGTGCACGGTGCCCCCACCGAGTTCGTCACCGATGCCGATGCCGCCACCGTCGAGCGCCCGGCCCTGCGTCTGGCCGATGTCGGCGGTATGTCCGAGGTGAAACAGCAACTCGACCTCACCCTGCTCGGTCCGCTGCGCAATCCGGAACTGGCCAAGGCGTTCGGCACCTCGGCGCGCGGCGGCCTGCTGCTCTACGGCCCGCCCGGTTGCGGCAAGACCTTCATCGCCTCGGCGGTCGCAGGCGAGCTCGGCGCCAACTTCTACCCGATCGAGATCACCGACATCCTCGACATCTACACCGGCGCCAGCGAACGCAATGTGCACAGCATCTTCGAGATGGCCCGTCGCAACGCTCCGTGCGTGCTGTTCCTCGACGAGGTCGACGCGCTCGGCCACAAGCGCAGTCAGATGCAGGCGTCCACGACCATGCGCACGGTGGTGAACCAACTGCTCACCGAGATGGATTCGGCCACCCACAGCAATGAAGGGGTGTTCGTGCTCGGCGCGACCAACCACCCGTGGGATGTCGACGTCGCGCTGCGCAGGCCCGGCCGCTTCGACCGCATGATCTTCGTCGGCCTGCCCGACCTCGCCGCCCGCAAGTCGATCCTGCACTACCACCTGCGCGACCGCCCCGTGGCGGGCATCGACCTCAACAGCCTCGCCACCCACACCGACGGACTCTCCGGCGCCGACCTCGCCCACGTCTGCACCTCGGCGACCCAGTTGGCCATGGCCGACTCGATGCGGTCGGGGGAGGTACGCCCGGTCGGTATGGCCGATATCCAGGCGGCGCTCGCCCGGACCCGGCCGAGCACTGGGGCGTGGTTCGAATCCGCCCGCAATGTGGTCGAATTCGCCAACGGGGATGGCAGCTACGACGAGCTCGCGCGATATCTGAAGGGGATGAGGAAGCGCTGAGCACGGCGAGCTTGTCGGACCCCCGTCCTACGCTGCTCGCCGTGCCCGATCCCGTTCCGCTCCCGGCTGCCGCTCGGCAGTTGGCCTTCGACGAGCTCGATACCCCGCTGTATGCCACCACTTTCGTCGTCGTCGACCTCGAAACGACCGGGACCAGCGCTGATCGGGATGCGATCACCGAGATCGGGGCGGTGAAGGTGCGCGGGGGCGAGGTGCTGGGGGAGTTCGCGACCCTGGTGAATCCGGGGTACGCGATTCCGCCCGCCATCGTGCAGATCACCGGGATCACCACGGCGATGGTGTACGACGCGCCGCGGATCGAGGGGGTGTTGCCCGGGTTCTTCGAGTTCGCGGCGGGGGCAGTGCTGGTGGCGCACAACGCGCGATTCGACACCGGGTTTCTCAAAGCGGCCGCGGCGCGCCAGGACATCGCGTGGCCCAATCCGCAGGTGCTGTGCACCGTGAAGCTGGCGCGGCGGGTGCTCACGCGCGACGAGGCCCCGTCGGCGCGGCTCGGTGTGCTGGCGCAGATCCTCGGTGCGTCGACCACGCCGACGCACCGCGCGCTCGACGACGCCCGCGCCACCGTCGACGTGCTGCACGCATTGATCGGGCGGGTCGGCAATCAGGGCGTGCACAGCCTGACCGAACTGCTCGACTATCTGCCCGGCGTCACCGGAACCCAGCGCTCCAAGCGCACTTTCGCGACCGACCTGCCCGCCGCGCCCGGCGTCTATCTCTTCCGCGGACCGTCGGACGAAGTCCTCTATATAGGGACAGCGGTGAATTTGCGCCGTCGCGTGCGCAACTACTTCACCGGCTCGGAGACCCGTGGCCGCATGAAAGAGATGGTGGCACTGGCGATTCGGGTCGACCATGTGGTGTGCGCGCACGGTCTCGAAGCGGGGGTGCGCGAGCTCCGGTTGCTCGCCGCGCACGCGCCGCCGTACAACCGCCGCTCGAAGTTCCCCCAGCGTGGGTGGTGGCTCACGCTCAGCGACGAGGCCTTCCCTCGGCTGGTAGCCGTGCGCACACCGAGTCGAACAGCGTTGGGGCCGTTCAACTCTCGGATCGACGCGGTCGATGTGGCGTCGACGATCGCCGAATTCGCCGGGATGCGCACCTGCGCCACCCGCCTCACCCGCACGGCGAAACACACCTGTCCGCCCGCGGTCGTCGGCGGCTGCCCCGCCGCGCGTGAAGACGGCGACCTCGACGCGACGAGCTACGCCCCGGCCGTCGAGGCGGTCCGCGACCTGCTGACCGGCCGCGCCGACACCCTGCTGCGCGCGATGATCTATCGCATCGAAACCCATTCCACCGCAGAGCATTTCGAGGCAGCTGCTCGCTTGCGTGACCGCACCGCCACCGTTGTCACCAAACTGCACCGCACCCAGCGCCTCGCCGCCCTGGCTCGCCTCGCGGAACTGATCATCGCGCTGCCCGACGGTGCGGGCGGCTGGGAATTCTCCGTCATCCGCTACGGCCGCCTCGCCGCCGCGGGCACCGCCCCGCGCGGCACCCCGCCGATGGCTGTCGTCGACCAGATCGTCGCCGCCGCCGAAACCGTGATCCCCGATGCGGGCGATCCGCCCGTAGCTGCCCTCGACGGCATGATCGTCGAGCCCGACGACGACATCCCGCCGCTGCGCGGTGCACCCCCGGAGGAAGTCGGGGTCATCGCCCGATGGCTCGCCAAACCCGGTGCCCGGATAGTGCGAACCAGCGACGGCTACCGCGAACCGCTGCACGGCGCCGCACGGTGGGTGGGCTGGGCGCAGCTCGCGCGGACCGCCGCGACCACCAGGAGCGAACAGGAGCAGTACCTCGCCGAACGATGACGAAGCGAGATCGCCCGCGCGGTCGAGGCACTACTCAGTGCGCTCCGGCGTCCTGGGATCATGGAACCCGGATTCCGTGTGGCGGGTCCTATGAATTGAGGAGTAGCGGCGGATGTTCGTGAAGGTGTGCGGTCTGACCACCGAGGAGCAGATCGACTGGGCGATCGAGCTCGGGTACTCCGCGATCGGCGTCATGGTGACAACGAAGAGCAAGCGCTACCGCACCCCCGCACAGGCGCGCGCCCTCGCCGACTACGCGCGCGGTCGCATCACGACTTTCGCCGTCGCCCTCGAGGCGAGCGAGGTCACCGACGTGGCCGACGCGTTCGACGTGGTGCAGCTCTACCAGTGGGCCGACCTGCCGAACCTGGCCTTCTGCTCCTCGAACCCGCCTGCCCTCGAGCAGACCAGCGAATTCTTCTTCTACGACGCCAGCGCGGGCTCCGGTGTCTTCGAGGAGTTCCCCGACTGGGTGCGCGCGCAGCCGGGGCGAGTCGTGCTGGCGGGCGGGCTCGACCCGGACAACGTCGCCGCCGTCATCGCCCGGCATCGGCCCTACGGTGTCGACGTGTCCAGTTCGGTGGAATCGGCGCCCGGTGTGAAGAGCTTTGACCTGATGCGACGGTTCAAAGCGGCCACCGAGCGGCCGGAAGTTCTAGAGTGATCCCATGATTACCGCGATCGTGATGATCCAGGCGCAGAACTCTCGCATCCCCGAGACCGCGCAGGCCCTCGCCGACACCGACGGAGTCGCCGAGGTGTACTCCTGCGCGGGCGACGTGGACCTGATCGCGATCGTGCGCGTCCGCGACCACGCGCACATCGCCGAGGTGGTCACCGCGGGCATCGACAAGGTGGACGGCGTGGTTCGCACCACCACCCACATCGCCTTCAAGTCCTATTCCAGCGCCGACGTGGAGGCCGGATTCTCGCTGGGGGAGTGAGCCCTCGGGCTCAGCGCTCGTCGAGCACCTGGGTGAGTTCGGCCCAGCTCTGCAGCAATGTGGCGGCGGCTCCGCTGTCCACCGCGGCGGCGGCGCGCTCGAGCCCGCCGACCAGCGCCGCGTCGAGATCGGAATCGACGTCGCCGACCCCGCGGGAGAGGTCGTAGGCCACGATCGCCGCGGCCGAGTTCAACAGCACCGCATCACGAACCGGCCCCGGCGTTCCCGCGAACACATCGCGCGCGACCTTGGCGTTGACCTCGGCGTCGCCGCCACGAAGGTCGTCCAGATCCACCCGCACGATGCCGAGCCGGGTCGGATCGATCACCGTCTGACGAATCCGCCCACCGCTGACCATCCACACATCGGTGAGGTCGGAGGTGGTGATCTCGTCGAGCCCGTCGCGCCCCCGCACCACCAGCGCGCTCGCCCCGCGCGCCGCGAAGACTCCGGCGATCACGGGCGCGAGATCGGCGAACGCGCACCCGATCAGCCCGGCGCGTGGCTGTGCCGGATTGGTCAGCGGGCCCAACACGTTGAACACGGTCGGAATGCCGATCTCCTTGCGCGCGGCCCCGGCGAAACGCAGCCCCGAGTGGAACAGCGGCGCGAAACAGAACCCGATCCCCACCTCGCGCACCGACCGGGCCACCGACTCGGGTCCGAGCGCGAGCTTGACCCCCAGCGCTTCGAGCACATCGGCACCACCGGACTTCGACGAGGCTGCCCGGTTCCCGTGCTTGACCACGGGCACCCCGGCGGCGGACACGACCACCGAGGACATGGTCGAGATGTTCACCGAGCCGGAACGGTCGCCACCGGTGCCGACGACATCGACCGCGTCGCCATCGATGCGGACCAGGCGCGCGTGCCCGAGCATCCCGGCCACCATGCCCGCCAGTTCGGTCGGCGTCGGGCCCTTGATCTTCATGGCGACGCCGAACGCCGCGATCTGGGCCGCGGTGGCGTTGTCGGTGAAGATCTCGTCGATCACCCAGGTGGTGTCGTCCGCGGCCAGGTCGCCACCGTCGGCGAGGGTTCCGAGCACCTGGGGCCAGCTGCGTGCGCTCATCTGCTCTGCTTCTCCTTCGACGACACCGTTGCGCCACTGTAGATCGGGCACGCGGAGGCGGCGCAAGGTCATTTACGCCGTCGGGCAAGTTTACGGGGCGGTACGCGGCGGCTGCAGCGCGTCCCAACCGTCGGCTACGCCGTCGTGGCGCTGGGCGAGCCCGGCCATTCGCGAGCGTTCCTGCGAGCAGGTCAGCGGATCGAGCCGTTGTATCCGCTGCAAGATGATCGGAACCAGGTCCGGCGCGGTAGCGGTGGCCTCGGCGCGTTCGTATCCGTCATATCCGGCGATCTCGCACGCGGCCTCGATCTGGTCGGCGGGTAGCCGCAGATGATGGCGCAACACCGCGTCGGCCTCCCGATCCAGCTCACCGGCGCGGTCCAGCGCGGTCGAACAAGCCTCGACATCGTCGAAACTCGATGCGACCACGACGAGATCGTCGCGCTCCGGGTCCAACTTCTGCGTCGACCCACCGAACAGTCGCCGCCACATCCGCACCACGACCATCGTCGCCTCCTCGTCTCAGCCTATCCACATCCAACGCTGCCACAATGAGTTGTCGCGCGATCGTCGCCAACACGCCGACGGAAGCCGTAGACCCCCTCTGTGCGTGGGTTTTCCGACTTGCGCCACAAACTTTCGTACCCGGGTACATGTGTCGTACTACGAAGAGTCATACTTACCCCGTGACGACCGCAGTAGGCACCCCAGGATCGGCCATTACTCAGCGTGTGCATTCGCTGAACCGGCCCAACATGGTCAGCGTCGGAACCATCATCTGGCTGTCCAGCGAGCTGATGTTCTTCGCCGGCCTGTTCGCCATGTACTTCGTTGCTCGCGCGCAGGCGCACGGGAACTGGCCCCCGGAGCCGACCGAGCTGAACATGAAGCTCGCGATTCCGGTGACGGCCGTCCTGATCGCGTCCTCGTTCACCTGCCAGATGGGTGTGTTCGCCGCGGAGAAGGGCGACGTGTTCGGCCTTCGTCGCTGGTACACGATCACCCTGGTGATGGGCGCGTTCTTCGTCGCCGGGCAGGGCTACGAGTACTACCACCTGGTGGAGGAGGGAACTTCGATCGCCGGCAGCTCGTACGGCTCGGTTTTCTACATCACCACCGGCTTCCACGGTCTGCACGTGATCGGCGGTCTGATCGCGTTCGTGTTCCTGCTCGTCCGCACCACGCTGAGCAAGTTCACCCCCGCCCAGGCCACCGCAGCGATCGTGGTGTCGTACTACTGGCACTTCGTCGACATCGTCTGGATCGGGCTGTTCGCCACGATCTACTTCGTCCGTTAGCGCGCGGCGCACACAGCTTTTGCACAAGTCGGTTCCGTCTACTCCAAAGGGACACAGATGAGTTCATCTCCCCCGTCGGCCCAAGAGCCCGCCGGCCCCGGCGCCGGGCAGGACGCACAGGCCGCCAAGGCGCGTAAGCAGCGCCGCGCCCGCCGTCGTATCGCGGGTGCTCTCGCGCTGATGATCGGCTTGGTCGGAGCCGGCTTCCTGGCTACCGCGCTCACCCCGCAGGCCCAGGTCGCGACCGCGCACGAGGACCAGTCCGCGCTCATTCGCGAGGGCAAGCAGCTCTACGAGACCTCTTGCGTCACGTGCCACGGCGCGAACCTGCAGGGTGTCGCCGATCGTGGTCCCAGCCTGATCGGTGTCGGCGAGGCCGCGGTCTACTTCCAGGTCTCCTCCGGTCGTATGCCGATGGCCGTCAACGGCGCCCAGGCGGTGCGTAAGCCGGAGAAGTTCGACGCGCACCAGACCGATGCGATCGGCGCCTACGTCGCCGCCAACGGTGGTGGCCCCTCGGTGATCCGTGACGCCAACGGCGAGATCGCCCAGGAATCGCTGCGCGGCGACGACATCGCCCGTGGTTCGGAGCTGTTCCGCATGAACTGCGCCTCCTGCCACAACTTCACCGGTCGCGGTGGTGCGCTCTCCGGCGGTAAGTTCGCGCCGCCGCTGGCCGAGGCCAACGAGCAGCAGATCTACGACGCGATGATCACCGGCCCGCAGAACATGCCCAAGTTCTCCGACCGGCAGCTGACGCCGGAAGAGAAGCGCGACATCGTCGCCTACGTCAAGAACTCCGCGGAGGAGAGGTCGCCCGGCGGCTGGGACCTCGGCGGTTTCGGTCCGGCGACCGAAGGTTTGGCGATCTGGGTCATCGGCATCACCGCAGTGGTCGGCGCCGCGATGTGGATCGGATCCCGATCATGAGTGGACAGGAGCACAGCGACATGGGTCGCGAACCCACCGAAGACGAACTGGACGCGATGTCGCGTGACGAGCTGGTCGAGCTCGGCACCAATCGCGACGACGTCGATGTCGTCTACCGCAACGAGCGGTGGCCGGTGCCGGGCACCAAGGCCGAGAAGCGCGCCGAACGTGCGGTCACGTTCTGGTTCGCGATCTCCGGCCTTGCCGCTGCCGCGCTCATCGGTGTCTTCCTGTTCTGGCCGTGGGAGTGGAAGGGCTACGGCGATGAAGGCCATGCCGCCTACTCGCTGTACACCCCGCTCATCGGCCTGACCTTCGGCATCTCGGTGCTGGTCATCGGCATCGCGGTCGTGTTGATCCGTAAGAGGTTCATCCCGGCCGAGATCTCGATCCAGCAGCGCCACGACGGCCCGTCGGACGAGGTCGAGCGTCGCACCCTGGCGGCCCAGATGCAGGACGCGCTCGACACCTCCACCCTCGGTCGCCGCAAGATGATGCTCGGTACCGCGGGCGCCGGTGTCGGCGTGCTCGGTATCGGTGCCGCGCTGGTCTTCATCGGCGGCATGGTCAAGAACCCGTGGGCCAAGGGCGACAAGTCGCCGCTGTGGGTATCGGGTTGGACCCCGGACTACCCGGGCGAGACCATCTACATCCGCCGCGACACCGGTCGCCCCGGTGACATCGTGCTGGTGCGTCCGGAAGACCTGGACGCGGGCTCGATGGAAACCGTGTTCCCGTGGAAAGAGAAGTGGCGCGGGGACGAGCACGAAACCCTGCAGTCGCTGCGCGGTATCCGCAACGCGGTCATGATGATCCGCCTGCGCACCGAAGACGCCGAGAAGGCGATCAAGCGCAAAGGCCAGGAGAGCTTCAACTTCGGCGATTACTTCGCCTACTCGAAGATCTGCACCCATCTCGGCTGCCCCACCTCGCTGTTCGAGCAGCAGACCAACCGGATCCTGTGCCCCTGCCACCAGTCGCAGTTCCTGGCGACCGAGTGGGCCAAGCCGATCTTCGGTCCCGCCGCCCGTGCACTGCCTCAGCTGCCGATCACCGTCAACTCCGAGGGCTTCCTGGTCGCCGCGGGCGACTTCATCGAGCCGCTCGGCCCGGCCTTCTGGGAGCGTCGTTCATGAGCCAGGTAAACGAGATGGACGAGCGGTATCGCGCCGCGGCGTTCGTCAAGCGGTCGATCAACAAGGTCTTCCCGACCCACTGGTCATTCCTGCTGGGTGAGATCGCGCTGTACGCGTTCATCATCCTGCTGCTGTCAGGTGTGTACCTGACGCTGTTCTTCGACCCGTCGATGACCCACGTGGTCTACGACGGCGCCTACCAGCCGCTGCGCGGCGTCGGCATGTCGCGGGCGTACGAGACCGCGCTGAACATCTCCTTCGAGGTGCGCGGCGGTCTGTTCGTCCGGCAGATCCACCACTGGGCGGCCCTGCTGTTCGCGGCGTCGATCATCATCCACCTGTTCCGCATCTTCTTCACCGGCGCGTTCCGCAAGCCGCGTGAGGCGAACTGGGTGATCGGCTCGCTGCTGCTGATCCTGGCGATGTTCGAAGGCTTCTTCGGCTACTCGCTGCCCGACGATCTGCTCTCCGGTACCGGTCTTCGTGCCGCGTTCTCGGGTATCACCATCGGTGTCCCGATCATGGGTACCTGGATGCACTGGCTGATGTTCGGCGGCGACTTCCCCGGCGACATCATCATCCCGCGCCTCTACATCGCGCACGTGCTGTTGCTGCCCGGCATCATCCTGGCGCTGATCGGCGCGCACGTCGCGCTGGTCTGGTACCAGAAGCACACCCAGTTCCCCGGGCCGGCCCGCACCGAGCACAACGTCGTCGGTGCGCGCATCATCCCGGTGTTCGCCGCCGATCAGGGCGCGTTCTTCGCGTTCACCCTCGGCATCGTCGGCATCATGGGCGGTGTCCTGCAGATCAACCCGATCTGGAACCTCGGTCCGTACAACCCGTCACAGGTGTCGGCGGGTTCACAGCCCGACTTCTACATGATGTGGACCGACGGTATGGCGCGTCTGATGCCGCCGTGGGAGCTCTACCTGGGTCGATATACGATCCCGGCGGCGTTCTGGGTCGCGCTCGTCATGGGTCTGGTGTTCACGCTGCTGATCGCCTACCCGTGGATCGAGAAGCGCCTCACCAACGACCACACGGCGCATCACAACCTGCTCCAGCGTCCGCGCGACGTGCCGGTGCGTACCGCGATCGGCGCCATGTCCATCGCGTTCTACGTGGTGCTCACGCTGTCGTGTGTCAACGACATCATCGCGCTGAAGTTCGACATCTCGCTGAACGCGACCACCTGGATCGGTCGTATCGGTCTGCTGTTGCTGCCGCCGATCGCGTACTTCATCACCTACCGGTTCTGCATCGGTCTGCAGCGCAGTGACCGGGCGGTGCTCGAGCACGGCATCGAAACCGGTGTGATCAAGCGTCTGCCGCACGGTGAGTACATCGAGGTGCACCAGCCGCTGGGTGGTGTGGACGCACACGGCCACGCCATCCCGCTGGAATACCAGGGCGCCCCGGTGCCCAAGAAGATGAACAAGCTGGGTTCGGCGGGCAAGCCGGGTACCGGTAGCTTCCTCAAGGCCGATCCCAAGGCCGAGGGCGAGCGCTGGGTCGAGATCGAGGAGAACGAGGAGCACCGGATGCTCACCGTTCTCGCCGAGCAGCAGGCGATCGCCAACAACAGCGAGCCGTCCGGTCACTGACCGAACCGCACGAAGCACGAAGGCCCCGAGTCGAATTCGACTCGGGGCCTTCGCTTTTGTCCTACAGACGCGGGGTGCGCCGATATGTCTCGATGGCCTCGAACTTGGCCAGGTTGTGGCGGGCGTCGGCGAGGGCGTCGTGTGCGTCGTCGGGGATGGGCGGCAGGGCGGGGCTGCCGTTGACGGCCCAGTGCTGGCGCAGTTCGTTGGTGTAGCGCGGCATGCCCTTGGGCAGTGCGGTCATGTCACCCCACAGTTGGCACAGCGCCACGTGGTCATACGCGCCGACCCACGCCCACAGCTCGGGCTGCACACTCGGCCGGGGCAGGAAGAACTTGAACAGGTCGTCGCGGATCTGTTCCCTGGTGCGATACAGCGGCGACCCGGCAGTCGGCAGCTTCGGCAGCACGTGCTTGCGTACCCACGGCCCTGCCCGCTTCGCATCGAATTCGGTGGACACCGCGTAATACTCGCGCCCGTCCTCACAGACGACGCCGATCGAGATCAAGTCGATCGTCGTGCCGTCCTCGATGAATTCCGAGTCGTAGAAATATCGCAGGGAGATCGCCTCTTCGTGTCGGTAGGTTGCTCGTGGGGGGTCCGACCCGACGCGACGGGCGAGGGACCCACGACGGGTTGACGAAACCTTATGTCGGTATGCCGCGCATACCGCGCACGGGTCGGCGGTGCCACCACAGGTGCGCCGAATATACGCCCGTGGCTGTGGGCCGTATTCTTAACTGGTGACCTGGACCGTCGACGTACCCATTGACCGCCTGCCGGAACTGCCGCCGCTGCCCGACGAGTTGCGCGGTCGCCTCGATGCTGCGCTGGCCCGCCCGGCCCTGCAGCAGCCGTCCTGGGACGCCGACGAGGCCGCGACCATGCGCACTGTGCTCGAGAGCGTGCCGCCGATCTGCCTGCCCGCCGAGGTCGAGGACCTCAAGGCGCAGCTGGCACAGGTGGCTCGCGGCGAGGCGTTCCTCATGCAGGGCGGTGACTGCGCGGAGACCTTCGCCGACAACACCGAACCCCACATCCGCGGCAATATCCGCACGCTGCTGCAGATGGCCGTGGTGCTCACCTACGGCGCGAGCCTGCCGGTGGTGAAGGTGGCGCGGATCGCCGGGCAGTACGCCAAGCCGCGCTCGTCCGACACCGACGCGCTGGGCCTGACGTCCTACCGCGGTGACATGGTCAACTCCCTGGTCGCCGACGAGGCGCTGCGCCGTCACGACCCGTCCCGCCTGGTCCGCGCCTACGCCAATGCCAGCGCCGCGATGAACCTGGTCCGCGCCCTGACCAGTGCGGGCACCGCCGACCTGCACCGCCTGCACGACTGGAACCGCGATTTCGTCGCCCAGTCGCCCGCGGGCGCGCGCTACGAGACCCTCGCCGAGGAGATCGACCGCGGGCTGCGTTTCATGGCAGCCTGTCAGGTCAACGACCCCAGCCTGAAGACCGCGCGCATCTACGCCTCGCACGAGGCGCTCGTCCTGGACTACGAACGCGCCATGCTGCGGCTGAGCGAGTCCGAAACCGGTGAACCGCTGCTCTACGACCTGTCCGCGCACTTCCTGTGGATCGGTGAGCGCACCCGTCAGCTCGACGGCGCCCACATCGCGCTGGCCGAACTGCTCGCGAACCCGATCGGCCTCAAGATCGGGCCGACCACCACGCCGGATCTGGCCGTGGAATACGTCGAGCGGCTCGACCCGAACAACGAGCCGGGCCGGCTCACCCTGGTCGCGCGCATGGGCAATGGCAAGGTACGCGATGTGCTGCCGCAGATCATCGAGAAGGTGCAGGCCACCGGCCACCAGGTGATCTGGCAGTGCGACCCGATGCACGGCAACACCCACGAGTCGTCCACCGGGTTCAAGACCCGCCACTTCGACCGCATCGTCGACGAGGTCCAGGGCTTCTTCGAGGTCCACCACGCGCTGGGCACCCACCCCGGCGGCCTGCACATCGAGCTGACCGGCGAGAACGTCACCGAGTGCCTCGGCGGCGCCCAGGACATCTCCGACCTCGACCTCGGCGGCCGCTACGAAACGGCCTGCGACCCGCGCCTGAACACCCAGCAGTCCCTGGAACTGTCGTTCCTGGTAGCCGAGATGCTGCGGTAATTCTGGAGCGCTGGCGCGAACCGCCGCTGCGCGGCGGACCCTCCTCGCGGTCGGGTCGTACGTGGCTGGCAGTGCGGTCATGGCGGACTTGGGGTGTCCGGGGGCGGTCAGCGAGGACCGCGCCCGGGTTTTTCTTTGTCCTTCTCGGGATCCTTACCCCTTCAAGGCAGGGCGGTGAGCGTCACGACGCTGCCCGCCTCCACGTTCGAGTTGAAACCGGGAACCTGGCCGATCACCAGCGAACTGTCGGAGTCGGTGAGGGATTTGACCTCTACCCGCAGACCGAGCTGTTGCAGCTTGGAACGGGCACTGCCGACGCTTTGACCCATCACATTGGGCACCTTCACCGCGTTCGACACGATCAGCGTCACGGTGTCGCCCGACTGCAGGGTGGTGCCGACGGCGGGCTCGGTGGCGATGGCCTTGTCGCCCTCGATGCTCTTGTCGAACTGCACGCGCGTCTCGCGAACGACCAGGCCCGCGGTGGTCAGCGCACTGGCTGCCTCCTCGGTGGTCTTGCCACGCACATCGGGCACGTTCACCGGCTGAGATCCCTTGCTGCGGTACACCTTCACCTGGCCGCCCATCGGCAGGATCGTGCCCGGCGCTGGCTCCACCTTCGCCAGTGAGCCCTTCGGTGCGGTACTGGCCGCTTCACCGGCGTCGATCGGTTGCAGACCGCCGTCGCGGATCGCCTGATTGACGGCGCTGATCTGATCGCCCGGCTTGATATCGGGCACCCGCGGTTTGCCGTTCGAGATCAGCACCGCGATCGTGGAACTCTTGGTCACCCGCGACCCGGCCGACGGATCGGTGCCGACAACCCCGCCCACCGGAATGGTGTCGGAAGCCTTCTGCCGCAGCTCTGTTTCGAAACCGGCCTCTTGCAGCACGGCGACGGCCCGCGCGGAGTCCATGCCCGCGATCGGGGGCACCGAGCTGTAGCGACCGACCCCGAGCCACCAGCCGCCGATGCCGACCAACAGGGTCAGCGCGGTGACGATGCCCACCCACACCAGTCCTGTTCGGCGAGCATGGCTGTCGCCAGTGCCGAACGCAGTCGCCGCCGGTGCGGGGGCGTACACCTCCGGTCGCGGGCGCGGCGCGGTCACCACCCTGGTGTGGTGCGGTTCCGGAGCGGGGGAATGGTGCGCGGCGATCGGAGGCGGGGTGAGCGGGCGCTCGCCGGGATGATGCGCGGCGCCGGTCTGATAGCTCTCGCTGAGATGTTCGGCCGAATCCCGTGGTGCGGGCACCCGGTACGGCGGCAGGTTCAGCTCCATCGCGATCGACTGCAGTTTCGCCGCCATCTCGTTGGCGTCGGCGAAGCGCTGCGCGGGGTCGCGGGAGGTGGCCTTGGCGACGAGCGCGTCGAATTCGGGGGGCACGCCGCCGATGAAGTTGCTCGGCGCGGGCACGTCGTTCTCGACCCGCTGGTACGCCACCGACAGCGAGTTGTCGCCGGTGAACGGCACCCGCCCGGTGAGCAGTTCGAAGATCAGGACGCCGAAGGAGTACACATCACTACGGGCGTCCGCGGTGCCGGTGGTGACCTGCTCGGGGGAGAGGTAGGCGGCCGTGCCGAGGATCACGCTCGCGGAGGTGGTGTTGGCCGCGGCCACGGCGCGGACCAGGCCGAAGTCGGCGATCTTCACCTCGCCCGCGTCGGAGATCAGCACGTTCTCCGGCTTCACGTCGCGGTGCACCAGGCCGGCGTCGTGGGCGGTGCCGATCGCGCGCAGCACCGGCTCGGCCACGGCCCGCACGGCGTGTGGCGGCATCGGCCCGCGTTCGCGCAGCAGCTCACGCAGCGTGCCGCCCTCGACTAACTCCATGATCAGGAACGGGTATTCGCCGTCGACACCCTGGTCGTAGACCGCGACCAGTGATGCGTGCTTGAGCTTGGCCACCGCGCGCGCCTCGAACTCGAAGCGGCTCAGGAACTGCGGGTCGCCGGCGAATTTCGGGTCCATGACCTTGATCGCGACGGGGCGATCGAGCCGGGTGTCGGTCCCGCGGAAGACCATCGACATCCCGCCACGAGCGATCGGCGCATCGATGCGATAGCGCCCTTCCAGCATCTGGCCGATCAAGTGATGTCCTCCGGCATTCAACCGGCCGCCGTGTGCGGCCACCACGATGGTAACCGGGTGGTGTTGGCATGCCAGACGATGCGTGCGCGCCGACACGTACTACCGTTGTGCGGGTGAGTGCCTTCCCCTGCGGCAACGACGTGCTGCCCGACACCGAAGCCATCGTCTCGCTCCCCGAGGCGGCCGACATACTCGGTGTCCCGGTCACCTCGGTGCACCAACTGCTGCGTGACCACCAGATCCTCGCGATCCGCCGCAACGGCGTCCCCGGCATTCCCGCCCGCTTCTTCGACTCCGAAGACGAGATCGTCCGCATGCTCCCCGGCGTGATCACCGTGATGCGTGACGGCAAGTACAGCAACGAGGACATCCTCGAGTGGCTCTTTACCGATGACCCCTCCCTCCCCGGCCGCCCCGTCGACGCCCTCCACGGCCAACTGGCCCGCGAGGTAGTCCGCCGCGCCCACGCCGAACCCTTCTGATCGTCAGACCGGATCGAACGGGTTCACCAGGGCCGCACCGGAGCCCTTGAAGTGCTTGGTATTTCGGGTCGCCACGGTGTGCCCGTGTGTCGATGCCGTTGCGCGATCAGACCGTCGCTGACGTCGATGTGGGCGGGGATCAGCTGGTTTGCGGTGCTGGTTCGGTCGACCGGCGACTAGCGGTGGCCGGTGGCCAAGCCTTTGGCGGCGACCAGGATTCGGCGACGGCGGGGGACCGTGGCGCGGCTGTTGAAGACCTGGTAGTCGGCTGCTTCGATGCGGTCGAGGATCTCGGCGTAGAGGGTGGCCGCGGTGGCGATCGCCGGGCGGACCCGGGGGGCGAGCAGGGCGATGCCGGGCACGGCTTGCCGATAGATGTCACGGTTGACGGCGATCAGGTGGGCCAGCGCGCGTCGCAGGGGTGCGTCGGTGTGGCCGCGATGGTGGCAGGCGCGCAGGTGGGCTTCGTCCACGCCGAATGCCCGTAGTTCGTCGGTGGGCAGGTAGACGCGGTCGCGGTCGAGGTCCTCGGCGACGTCGCGCAGGAAATTGGTGAGCTGGAAGGCCTCGCCGAGGGCGGCGGCCGCGGGTTCGGCCTCGGTGACGGGGACGACGGTGCCGAGGACCGGCAGCAGTTGCAGGCCGATAGCGGCAGCTGATCCGCGCATGTACTCGCGGAGCTCGCTCATCGTGGCGTAGCGGGTGCGGTGGGCGGCCGTACCGGGGACGTCCATGCGCATGGCGTCGAGGAACGTCCAGATATGGCTGTGTGCGATGTCGTAGCGGGCGATGGTGTCGGCGGCCGCGGTGACAATCTGGCGTCGGCGCGCGTCGGCGGTGACGATGGCACGGTGCTCGAGGGCCGTGCGCAGTTGTTTCTCGACGAGGTCGAGGTGGTCAGCGGGGGCGACGTCGACGACCTGCCGTGCGCCATCGCGCGGGTCGAGGACACGCGCGGGGTCGTCGACGATGTCATCGACCATTCGCGCGAACGCGTACAGAGCGTGCACGGCCCGTCGACGCTCCGGCGAGAGCAGCGTGGTCGCCAGGTAGTACGTGCGCCCGTGCTCAGCGGCGATCCGCCGACAACTCGCATAGGCCGCGTCGAGATCGCCGCTCGGCGGCAGGGCCTCGGGAAGTACCGAGTGCGCGATCATGCCTGGCGCTCCCGCGCACCACTCATGCCCGGACGGGCGGCGAGGGTTTGCCGGCCACAGCCTTCGACGTGGCCGAGCGCAGACGCAGCGGATCAACGGTCCGCAGCGACACCGCCGCGACCACGGCGGCGAACGTCGCCAGCGCGACGTGCCAGAAGTTGTAGAGCCCGATCGACCCGTCCGGCTGGAACACCAGCATCAACCACGTGCAGATCCCCACCAGCCACATCAACGTGGTGGTCGACAGGGCGAACGCGGCGGCCAGCGCCAACGGCCACGAGTAGTACCAGGGCAGCGCGGCGGGGGAGAGCAGCACGATCGCGACGAAGGCGATGATGATGCCCATCACGGCCTCACGTTCGCTGTGGCGGAACCGCCACCACGTCGCGACGAGCAACACCACCATGGCGACCTGGCACAGGGGGCGGGTCACCTGCAGCACCGAGTCGTGATTCAGCGGGGTCACCCAGGTGACCATGTGCGCGAGAATCGTCGGTAGCGAAAGCCAGTTGATGATCTTGTTCGAACCCTGCAGCGCGGTAACCCAGCCGAAGCCGACCCCCGCGATCGCCGACGCCGCGCCGAATACCAGCGCGAACACGGCCACGCCGATTCCGGCGATCTTGGCGAAGACGAACAGTGGGTGCGGCATATCCGCGGACGGTCTGGCGGCGTCGGGGTGATTCTGCTCTTCGATGAGCGCGGCATCGGAATCCACCACGGCTCGACGCTCGGCGGCTCGTCGTTCCTTCTCGTGCAGAATCCAGATCCACACCAGGAACGGCAACGCCACCCCCGCGGTCGCCTTGATCGCGACACCGATGGCGACCACCACGATGCCCGCCACATGGTGGCGTTCGAGGACGAGCGCGACGCCCGCGCACATCAGCCCGACCATCAGCATCTCGTTGTGCACGCCGCCGATCAGGTGCACCAGCACCAGTGGGTTGAGCACCGCCAACCACAGCGCCACCGTCGGCTTACCGCCGAGATGCTTGGTCAGATACGGCACGGCCCACATCATCAGCGCCAGCCCGGGCAGCATCGCGAAGCGCAGGGCGATGGTCCCGGCGATCACATTGTCGCCGGTGATCGAGGTGATCGCGCGGCCGATCAGCAAGAACACCGGACCGTAGGGCGCGGTGGTGGTGGTCCAGACCGTGCTCACGTTGTCCAGCAGCACACCCGGATTGGCGACGGGTCCTACCTGATAGGGGTCGAAACCGTCGCGTAGCAGCGCGCCCTGGGCAAGGTAGGAGTACACGTCGCGGCTGAACATCGGCGCCGCGAACAGCAGTGGCGTGATCCAGATTCCGACGATCGCCCGCAACTCGTTGAGGGTGACCGTCGACTCGCCTTTGCTGGTGGTGATCCGGCCGAGACGAACCCACGCCGTGATCATCATCAACACGCCGATCCAGATCAGGATCGACGACAACGCGTACCCGTGGCCGAACCGCAGCCAGGACAGGTGCAGCGCCTCGAGCAGCGGGTCGCGTTTGCGGACAGCGCCCGCGCCGAAGCCACCGAAGGTGATCATGGCCGCGCCGAAGAATCCCATGAGGGCCGCGTGGCCTTCGGGGCTCCTGGCGAACTCACCTGCGGTGCGCAGCCATGTCCGAACGCCGGGGTCGGTTCGAGCGGGTAGGTGGCGCTGGCGCTCGAGTGTGCGCGTGTTGTCCATTGTGCCTACGGTCGTCTCGGAGGGCGGCATGTTCGGTCGGTCCCCCCGGATGGTCGGCGGTCGCAACCGCGAGCTGATAAGTCGGCCGTCAGTTTACGGCTTCAAGTGGGAACACTAACCCGGTGGTCGGTACCGGCGTGTGCCCGGCTGCCGGTGATTCGTGCCGCTGCCAGCTTGCCCGACAGCAGCGCGGTGGGCACACCCACCCCCGGAGTGGTGCCGCAACCTGCGAGAACGACGTTGTCCACACCCCTTGGCAGATTGCGTGGCCGGAACGGGCCGGTTTGCCGGAACAGGTGCGCGATCGAGAACGGCGTGCCGGCGATCATGCCCTGGGCGGCCCAGGTGGCGGGTGTGTCGAGGTGGTCGACGCGGAAATATTCGGTGATTCCGGTGTAGCCGCGCTGCTCCAGTACTGCGAGCAGTTCGCGCAGGTAGGCCGGGCCGAGGCGGTCCCAGTCGAGCGGGGCGGCGGTCAGGTTGGGGCAGGGTGCGAGCACCGACAGCGGTTCGAAGCGGCCGGTCGCCCGGTCGACGAACTGGTCGGCGTCGGTCAGCGCGGGCCGCGTGAGCAGCAGCGAAGGATCGCTCATGAGTCGGCCGCGACCCTCGCGCGCGGCGATCTCGGCGAACGTCTGCGCCCAGGCGGCGCCGAACTCGATGGTGTGATGCGCCTGCACGGGCCAGTTCGCGGCGATCTCGGCGGGAATGGTGCCGTGGGCGACCACCGCCGACGGCGAGGCGCGCAGGCCGCGGCGGTGGCGCAGGCCGAATCGAGGCAGTGAGCCGATATCGGCGGTGAGGACCACCGCGTCGCAAGGATAGGTGCCGCCGTCTGTCGTGCGAACGGCTTCGGCGCGTCGGCCACCGGTGTTCGCGCGGATGCTGCGGGTCCACGCGGAATCCTTCCGGCCGAGGGTGTTCGGCATCCGGTCGGTGCGCAACCCGTAGTCGATGCCGTCGACCTCGGCGTTCAGAACGAGCTGACCACCCGCGGCGGTAAATGCCTCGGCGAGCGCGGCCGTGATCGCGCGCATCCCCCCTTCGGGGAAGTAGACCCCGAGGCAGGTATCCATGTTCGGGATCGCACCGTAGACCGCCAGCGCGTCATCCGGGGACATGCCCGCGTACAGAGCTTGGAAGGTGAACAGCCTGGTCAGCCGCTCGTCGCGCAGGTAAGACCGCACGCGAGGCCCCAGCTTGCCGAACCCGCCGAGCTTGGCGAGCGCGGCCAACGCGGCCCTGGCGCGCGGCGTGCGCACCATGTCGAGTGGCGAATCGAAATCGGCGTTCATGAACTCGTCGAACTCGGCGTCGTAGATGCGACCGAGCCAGTCGCGCAGTCGCCGGTAGTTGTGCGCTTCGGCGGGCCCGCAAGCACTTTCGACCTCGGCGGCCATCTGGTCGGCATCGTCGAACACGCGGATGTCGCTGCCGTCGGCGAAGCGTGCGTGATAGGCGGGGGTGAGACGGTGGATGCGCAGGTCGACGCTCTCCCTGGTGTGCCCGACGGCGGCCAGTGCGTCGTCGATCACCGAGGGCAGGGTGAGTACGGTTGCGCCACTGTCGATCTCGTAGTCGTCGAACCGGTAGCGACCCACCCGCCCGCCCGGATGATCGGCTCGCTCCAGCACCGTCACCTGATGGCCCGCGCCCCGCAGATGCAGCGCGGCCGCCAGACCTGCCAGCCCGGCTCCGACTACGACGACATGATTCGCTTGTCCCACAACACTTTTCCTATCAGGCTGCGCGGCGAGTGGCGGCCAACGCCATGGCGTGGAGCAACTGCTTGGCTTCCCGCGTCGCGGAACTGGTCGCGACCGCGGCGAGCCCGGTCTCGGTGAGCTCGGCAATCCGCCGCTCCACCTCGTCGACCGCGCCGAGGTCGGTGAGCACAGTGCGCAGCTGATCGACGGCAGCATCGTCGAGGTCGGTGCCGAGGCCCGTCCGGATCAGGTCCGCGGATGCCTGGTCGGCCCGGCGCAGCGCTTCGGCGATCAGTACGGTGCGCTTGCCTTCGCGCAGGTCGTCGCCCGACGGCTTCCCGGTCACCACCGGGTCGCCGAACACGCCGAGTAAGTCGTCACGCAGCTGGAACGCGATCCCCACGTCGGTCCCATAGGTTCGCAGCGCGTCCACCAGCGCGTCGTCGGCGCCCGCGAGCACCGCACCCAGGTGCAACGGCCGTTCGATCGTGTAAGCGGCGGTCTTGTACCGGTTGATCCGCAAGGCGGCCTCGACCGATTCGTCGCCACCGGCCTCGCCGTTGATGTCGAGGAGCTGCCCACCCAGCACCTCGGTCCGCATCCGCGCCCACACCGGTGCGAACCGGGCCAGCGCGAGTGGGTGCAACCCGGCTTCGTTGACCAGATCATCTGCCCAGGCCAGCGCGAGATCGCCGATCAGAATCGCGACGGCCGAGCCGTAGGCGGCGCCGTCGCCGGGCCAGCCCGCCGCCTCGTGCCGATCCTCGAAGTCGATGTGCACGGTCGGGAACCCGCGCCGCGTCCGCGAGGAGTCGATGATGTCGTCGTGCACGAGCGCGCACGCCTGTACCAATTCCAGCGCCGAACAGGCGGTGAGTACCGCGGCGGCGTCGGGCCCCGCGGGGTCGCCACCGGCGCCCAGCCACCCGGTCCACGCGAACCCCGGCCGCGTCCGCTTGCCGCCACGGACAACGAACTGTTGCAGCGCCTCGACGGCATCGATGAAGACGGGTCCCAGCGGCTCGACGATCTCACGCCGGGTGGCGAAGAAACTGGTCAGCACCTGTTCGACAGCGGCGACGAAGGCCGATGTGCCCGGTGTCAGCGCGACGAGATCGACCGAGGTCAGAGCGTCGGCGGCAGACCGGGAGAGCGGGGTACCGATTCCGGCGGACAGGGCGGCCTCCAGGGGCGAAGTGGGCGAACAGCGGGACCGGTTGGGCACTCGGTGGTGCGGTCACCAGCGTTGTGTCGAACGATACGCGGGCGGGCTCGGCGGGCTCCCGGCGCACAGCGCCGCTGCGACGCAGCCCACACCCGGCGTTTCGGTGGGTTCTGCCCCGGTGTTCGGTGGCCGGATTCCCAGTCGGTGCTGCTGCGTCATCGCTTCCCACTAGACTGAGCCGGTGGATTTCGACAATGGACGGGGAAGTTCGACCCCAGATCGACCCGCCCAGCGGCCGTCGATCGTCTCGAACACCCCTTCGGTGGTGCAGAGTCTGCGCACTCACTCGGGCAGTGGCGTGCCCTTCTCCGTGGAGTTCAACCCCCCGCGCGACGCGGCGGGCGAGGCTCGGCTGTGGCGTGCGGTCCGCGAGTTCGAACGCATGCATCCCGCCTTCGTGTCGATGACCTACGGCGCGGGCGGCTCCACGCGCGACCGCACCGTGCGCATCACCGGTGCCCTCGCGCAGGAAACCACCCTGCTCCCGGTCGCTCACCTCACCGCGGTCGGCCACAGCATCGCCGAACTGCGCTCCCTGATCGGCTCCTACGCCGACTCCGGCATCTGCAACGTCCTGGTCCTGCGCGGCGACCCGCCCGGCGACCCACTGGGCGAATGGGCCAAGCACCCCGGTGGTGTCGAATACGCCGAGGAACTGGTTCGCATCGTGCGTGACCTCGGCGATTTCCACGTCGGCGTCGCCTCGTTCCCCCAGGGTCACCACCGCTCGCCCGACCTCGACCATGACACCCACCACCTGGCCGCGAAACTCCGTGCGGGAGCGGAGTATTCGATCACCCAGATGTTCTTCGACGTCGAGCACTACCTGCGTCTACGCGACCGCGTGATCGCCATGGACCCCATCGAGGGCGCCAAGCCGATCATCCCCGAGCTGATGCCCATCACCTCCCTGCGCACCGTCGCCCGCGCCGAAGAGCTCAGCGGCCGCCCCGTCCCCGCCGACGTCGTAGCCCGCCTCACCCGCGCGGCAGGCACCGGCCCAGAGGAAGACCGCGCCGCGGTCCGCGCCGAAGGCATCCAGATAGCCACCGAAATGGCCCAACGCCTCACCGACGAAGGCGCCCCCTGCCTCCACTTCATCACCCTGAACTTCGCCAAAGCCACCAGCGAAGTCCTCACCAACCTCGGCTATGGCGTCACCGCCGCCCCGCTCAGCGCCTAGAAGCCGGATTCGCGAGCGGCGCGTAGTAGCCGTAACTGTCCGATCTCGGTGACGTTCTTCATCAGCTCGGCGTTCACCCATGCGAAGGTGTGGGCAACGGACTTGTCCGAGTCGCCCTGCCATGGAAATGGCGCTGGGGCAGCAAGGTCGGCCTCGGTGGCCTGGTCCAGAATCGGTAGCCATTCCTCGCGCAAGTCGCGCAGCCAGTCCGCGACCGCGGGCCCGGGTCCCGGCCACACGATTTCGGTACGGTCGCGTGGAGTGCGGGCTGCCAGGTGATCGATGGCGACGCTCCACCACCACCCGATATGCCAGCTGATCCAACCGATGGTCGGGACCGGAATCGGATCGGGTTCGGAGTCCGCCCAGTCCGGCTTCCAGGTGCCACGTTCATCGAGGTGCAGTGTCCAGCACAAATCCGCGGGCTCCCACAGGAAGTCGTCGTCCTCCAGCCGATCGAGATGGAACTCGAACAGGGACCAGATAAGATCGAACTGCCAACGCAGCACGGTAGAACACGATGCATCCACGCAGCACATAGTGCTCGAACTCCCCGACCTCTACCATTGGTTTTGCCGACCAGAAGCCATTGATTCCAGCGCGTTCCGGCACCCGGCTGAAATCGTGTCGGCTACCGCGTGACGGCGAGGTCGTTCCAGGTTCGTTCCCAGCTGCGGGTCATCGCGGGGTAGACGATGCCGTAGCGGAAGGGCTTGATCAGGGCCATGTAGAAGCGGCCGAACCAGCCGTTGGGCTTCACCAGGACGGCCATCTGTAGGTGGTAGCCGGTGGTGTCGGGGACCCAGCCGAGGTGCATGATGCCGTGCATCGTGCCGTTGGCGATTTCGGCGGCGTACTCGTTGTCGAGGACGTAGAGGGCGGTGAGGGGGCTGTCTTCGGCGGGGACGTCGGTGTCGCGGAGGTCGGCGGGCAGGCGGTCGCGGAGGGAGGCGACTCGGGTGCCGGTGCCTGTGTCTTCGCGATCCCAGCCGAACAGTTCGCCCAGCTTCCAGCGGATCTTGAACAGTAGGCCGCTGATGCCGGTGGATTCGGAGGCGCGTTCGGCCTGGAGGGCGGCCAGTAGGGCAGGGAAGTCGTCGGGGCCGCCGCCTGGGGTGCGGAACTGCCAGATGTCCTCGACGTCGAAATCGGGGGCGATCTCGTGGATGCGCCAGGGTTGGTCGGTGTGGGCCGATTCGGGTAGTCGCATAGCTGGAACCTCCATGTGTACGGCTGCGTATAACTTGAGAATACCGCTGATATACGCCTACGTATAGAAGGTGGAGGTGTGACGGATGCGGGCTCGACGAGCGCAGGGGCCACGGCGCGAGTCCGCGGCCCCCGCACTCGGTGGTATCACTCCTGTCGTGCGGGTTTGACGAATGCAGTGGTGGCCAACGCGAGGACGAGCAGGCCCGCGCACAGGTAGCTCGCCACCTCGATGCCTGCGGCCATGGCCGCGCGGCCCGCTTCCGCGACGGGCAGTGTGTGCGGATTCTCGGCGAGAGCTCCGATCGCCGCACCCGCGCTGTCGGTGACGGTCGACTCCAGTTGCGCCACCTCGGATTCGGGCAAGCCTGCATCGGTCAGTCGCTCGCGTAGGCCGGTGCCGACCGTGCTGAAGTAGACGGTGGTGAGGACCGCGATGCCCAGCGCTGAGCCGAGTTCCCTTGCCGCGCTTTGAATTCCCGAGCCCTGACCCGCGCTCTCGCCCGGCACGTCGGCGAGCACGATATTGGTGACCTGGGCGGTAGCGAAGCCGACGCCGATGCCGTAGACGAACAGCGCGAGCGCGATCGACCACCAACTGCTGTCCGCCGCGGCGAACAAGCCGAGCAAGGCCAGCCCGGCTGCCTCCAGCGCCAGGCCGATCCTGACCTGACCCAAGGCCGAGACCGAGGCTGTCAGCGAGAAGCTCGCGCCACTGGCGACGAAACTGCCGATCGCGAGCGGCATCAGGGCCAGCCCCGCTTGCAGTGCGGTGTAGTCGAGGGCGAATTGCATCCACAGTGGCAGCACCGCGATGATGCCGAACTCGCCGACGCCGACGATCAGCGTCACCACATTGCCCCGGCGGAACGAATCGATCGAGAACAGCCGCACATCGACCAGCGGCTGCCCATCGGCGCGACCGAGCATCGCCTGCCTGCGCCAGAAGAGCCCGAGGACGAACGCGGCGCCGACGAACGCGACGAGAACCGGTGAAAGCCCACTGCGCCACACGAATTCACCGATACTCAACGGCTCGGCGACGATCAGCCAGCCATGATGCCGCCCCTCGATCATGGCGAAGGCGAGCAGACCGAGACCGAGCGCGGATTGGGCCGCCCCGAGCCAATCGACGCGACCGGTGTTCCTCGGTGCGGCGGGAAGGTAGATCAGCACGGCCACCATGATCAGCGCGACCGCCGGGATATTGATGCCGAAGGCCCACCGCCAGGAGAAGTCGGCGAGCCAGCCGCCGAGCAGCGGACCGACCGCCGCGGCCGCGCCGATCGTGGATCCCCAGATCGCGAAGGCCTGCCCGCGAGCCTTTCCGGTGAATGCCGCGTTCACCAGGGCCAGCGAGGTCGGCAGGATCATCGCCCCGCCGACACCCTGCAGGAAACGGGCCGCGATGAGCAGGCCGCCGCTCGGTGCGAGCGCCGCGAGCAGGCTGGTGGCGCCGAAGACCACCAGTCCGATCAGGAACAGCCTGCGCGCGCCGTAGAGGTCACTGAGTCGGCCGGCGACCAGCAGTAGCGCCGCGAAAACGATCGCGTACGACTCCTGGATCCATTGCGCCTGAATCGAGGTGATCCCCAGATCCTCGACGATCGGCGCGAGGATCACGTTCACGATCGTCAGGTCGACCACGATCAACGCGACGCCGAGCGAGACGGCGATCAGCCCCAACCACAAGCGCAGCGGTGGAGTCTCGGTTTCTGTCCGCACGATAACCTCCGTCATAAAGTTACTTTACGATGAAGGTAAATGTCGGGCGGTAAGTTGTCAATCGGGCGGTCGACGAGAGGACGAGATGGTGGAGCAGACATCCGGCGATGTTGTGATGCGGCGGCAGCGACTCGCCGCGGGGCTCATCGACTACGGCAAGAGCTTCACCGAACTGGGCCGCCGATTCGCGGAAACGCTCGGCGTGCACTCCACCGACGCCTTCGCGCTGATGGAGATCGCCGCCGCCGAACACGCCGCGCAGCCGCTGTCTCCCGCGCTGCTGAGCAAGCGGATCACCCTGACGTCAGGGGCGATGACGACCCTGCTGAACCGGCTGGAGCAGGCCGGCTACATCACCCGCAGCCGCGAGCACACCGATCGGCGGGTCGTGACATTGCGGTGCAGCGAGAATGCTCGACAACTGGCCGACGAGTACTTCCACCCGGTCAATGCCGAGCATGATGCGATCCTGGCCGAATACGAGCCCGCCCAGCTCGCGGAATTCGAGCGTTTGCTCGGGCGTTTGCGAACGGCGATGGACAGACAGCACGAGGGCGCCCCGTAGTCGAGATCTCGGGGCGCCCTCGTCGGTCGAATGGGCGGGTCTACGTGGTCAGGCGGCGCGGGCGGCTCGCTGTCCCCACGCATCGGCCAGCAGACGGTGGGATTCGAGGCGGTCGGCGTGGTCGTGGGTGATGGTGGTGATCAGCAGTTCGTCTGCGCCGGTGACCTTTTGGAGGGCGTCGAGCCGCTCGACCACGGTGGTGGGCGAGCCGACGATCTGGGACGCCAGGCGGTCTGCGACGAGGCGCAGCTGGTCCGGGGTGAGTGGGGACGCCGTTGCGGGGTCGAGGTATTCGGCTGCGCCGCCTCCGCTGCGGATGCTGTGAACCCAGTGCCCGTAGCTGCTCGCGTGATGGCCTGCGGTGTCGTCATCGGCGGCGACGACCACATCCGCCGACACGATGACGCGCGGTTCGGCCAGTTGCTCCGATGGTTGGAACGCCGCCCGATACGCCGCGACCGCGTCCAGCGCGGTGCCCGGCGCGACGTGGTAGGCCGCCGCGAAGGGCAACCCCAATTTGCCTGCCAGCTCGGCACTTTCGCCCGCCGAACTGCCGAACAGCCACAGCTCGGCATCGATGCCCTCACCCGGAACCGCGTGCAGTTCCACGCCCTTGGGGGTGAAGTAGCGGCCCTCGATCAGCGCTTGCACCTCGGCCACCTGGTCGGCGAAGTCCAGTGACTCCGCACCGGGCTGCTGCAGCGCCTCGGCCGAGGCGAGGAATCTCGAGCGGTCGGTGACCCGGCGCGGATCGAAGGGCGGGGGTACCACCACGCCGTCGCGGATCTCGGTGCGTCCGGTCACCGCGTCGAGCACCGGATGTCCGCCCCTCGTGGTCGCGGTCTCGGCGCCGAACTGGCTGCGCCGATGTCCTGACCGGCCCAGACCCAGATCGAGTCGTCCCGGATACAGCGCGTCGACGGTGCCGAACGCCTCCACGATCGAGGCGGACGTGTGATGGCCCACCTGCACCGCGCCGGTCCCGACCCGGATGCGTGAGGTGGCCGCGGCGACCAAGCCGAGCAGGGTTAGCGACGACGAACTCGCCACCGACACGAAATGGTGTTCGGCCAACCAGTATCGGTGATATCCCCACTGCTCGGCGTGCCGGGCGAGGTCGACGGTATTGCGCAATGCCTGTGCGGCACTGGACCCTTCGCTGATCGGCGACAGATCGAGGATCGACAGCGGAACGCTCATAGCTTCGGATCCTGTTCTCCCGCTTCGATCGCCACGCGCAGCCGGTTCTCGCGTGGCGCCACCGGGCAGGTGGCGAAATCGGTGAAGGCGCACGGTAGGTTCACCGCCCGGTTGAAGTCGAGGGTGACGGTGCCGTCTGCCTCGACGGCGCCGACGGCGAGCGAACGGGCGGCCGGGTAGGTGGTGACGCCGCTGGTGGCGTCGGTGAACAGCACTTTCAGATCGGCGGGGGTGCCGAAGGCGAGCAGCGCTTCGTGGCTGTCACCGATCCGGAATTCGATGATCCCCGCAGCGCTGTGCTGGTGTTCGAGCCCGTCCACCACAGCGCCCGTGGTGATGGTGCGTGCCTGCTCGAACGCGGTGAAACGCCCGGTCACGACCCAGCGCGGGTCGGCCGGATAGGCCGAGACCCCGGTGAACGCGGTCAGCGTCGGAGCGGCCGGATCGTGCACGCGCACCGCGTACCGCCCGGAGCGACGGATCACCTCGAGGACCCGTGCTTCGTTGAGCACGATCACCCCCGGCGCGCCCTCCACGGGGACCACGATCTGCACGCCGCCGATCCGCTCGCCGTCCACATCGAGCCGGTCCGCGGGCTGCGCGGTGATGAACACCTTCTCGTCGGTGACCCACCAGGTGCCGGGGACACCGTCGAGGCGCTCGGGGCTATCGGTGAGCCAGTGCAGCCCGGCCAGGCTGAGCCAACCGAGCGGATCGCGCAGGCCGTCTTCGCGGGCATGGTGCCAGCGCGCCCAGTCGTCGGCGAATGTGGTGGTGGCGGTCGGGTTCTCGACGGTGATTGTCATGATGCGCGTGCTCCTTCGGCGACGGTGTGGTGGTGGGGGTGACGCAGACCGAGATGGTCGCGCAGAGTGGTGCCGGTGTATTCGGTGCGGAAACTGCCGCGTTCCTGCAGTTCGGGAACCACCGTGTCGACGAACTCGTCGAGTCCGGCGGGCGTCAGGTGGGGGACGAGGATGAAACCGTCGGCGGCATCGGACTGCACGTACTGGTCGATCTGCTCGGCGACCTGGGCCGGCGTGCCGATGAACTGCTGACGGGCGGTGACCTCGATGATCAGTTCGCGGATGCTGAGGTTGCTCGCCTCGGCCTGCTCACGCCACGCTTTCGCCACGGCCAGCGGATCTTTCGTGTGTCTGACCCGGCCGCGGGTGATCTCGGCGGCGGCGTCGGGCTCGACATCGGGCAGCGGGCCGTCGGGGTCGTAGCCGGAAAGGTCACGGCCCCAGACCTGTTCGAGGAAGGCGATGGCGGTCTGTGGGCTCACCTGCTGGTAGCGGATGCCGCGGGCCCGTTCGTGGGCCTCCTCGGTGGTGTCGCCCAGGACGAACGTGGCCGCGGGCAGAACCAGGAGATCACTGTGTGCGCGACCGTATTTGGCCAGCCGGCCTTTGACATCGGCGTAGAACTTCTGCCCCGCCTCGAGGGTGCCGTGCCCGGTGAAGATCGCGTCGGCGGTCTTCGCACCGAACTCGCGGCCTTCGTCGGAATCGCCCGCCTGCAGCAACACCGGGTGTCCCTGCGGACTCGGCGGGACGACGAACGGCGCCGCGAAGTCGAATTGTGTACTGCGGAAGGTGGTCTCGGGAACCTCGCGGGCGAAGATGCCGCGTTCCCGATCGATCACCAGCGAGTCGGTGGGCCAGCTGTCCCACAGCGCCCTGGTCGCGGCGACCACCTGTTCGGCCCGCCGATACCGCTCACCGTGTTCGAGGTAGCCCCCGCGCCGGAAGTTCTCGCCGGTGAACGCGTCCGAGGAGGTGACCACGTTCCACGCGGCCCGACCGCCGGAGAGGTGATCGAGCGAGGCGAACTGCTTGGCCACCTCGAACGGTTCGTTGTAGGTGCTGTTGATGGTGCCCGCCAACCCCAGCCGCTCGGTCACCGCCGCCACCGCGTTGAGCACGGTGAACGTGTCGGGCCTGCCGACCACGTCCAGGTCGTGGATCTGCCCGCGATGCTCGCGCAGCCGCAGCCCCTCGGCCAGGAAGAAGAAGTCGAACAGGCCGCGTTCGGCGGTCCGCGCCAGATGCTCGAAGGACGCGAAATCGACCTGCGACTTCGACGCCGGGTCGGCCCAGACGGTGGTGTTGTTGACGCCGGGGAAATGCGCGGCAAGGCGGACTTGCTTGCGCGGTTTCGAGGTCACAGCGCTGCTCCTGTCGTGGCGTATCGGCTGAGTGGGCGGGGGAGACCGAGACGGTCACGCAGGGTGCGCGGCGCGCCGGTGTCGTGCGGTGCGGCGGCAGGGCGGTGGGCAGTGAGCGTGGTCAGCGTGGCGCGCAGGGCCAGTGGTCGCAGGACTACGCCGTCGACGACGCCGGACCGCGTGATCTCGCCGAGCAGATCGTCGAGCGCGGCGGCTGTGCCCACATGGTGGAGCAGACCGGTATCGAGATGCGGCTGCTCGGTGGCGGCGTCGGACCGTGCCGTCCACCGGTCGAGCTCGCGCACCGCTGTCCACGCGTCGTCGGCCGAATCAGCCAGGTGAACAGGCAGATCCAACAGAATTCGCACCGTTTCCGGGTCGCGGCCCGCCGTGGCGACGGCGGCGCGCAGGGTCAGGCGTCGTTCGGTCGCGGTGGCGAGATCGGGCGCGGTGATCCGGACGATGTCGGCGCGGCGGATGGCCACCTCGGTCGACGCGGGGTCGTCGGCGCGGACCGTGACGATCGGCTGCCCCTGCGGGGATCGCGGGGTGATCGACGGGCCCTTCACCGAGAAGTTGTCACCGGCGAAGTCGATGTAGTGCAGACGGTCGCGGTCGATGAACCGGCCGGTGGACACCTCGCGGATCTCGGCGTCGTCCTCCCAGCTGTCCCACAGCCTGGTCACCACCTCGATCGCTTCGTCAGCCTCGTGCCATAGCGACTCGGGCTGCTGAACCTCCTTGCGGCCGAACGCGTTCGCCTCGACCTGGTCGGTGGACACCGTCACCTCCCATCCGGCGCGCCCTCGGCTCGCGAAGTCCAGCGCGCTCACCGCCTTCGACACGTGGAACGGTTCGGTGTGGGTGACCGAGGCCTGGGGGATGAGGCCGATCCGGCCGGTCGGTGGCGCGGTGCGGGCGGCGATCGCGACGGCGTCGAGTCGGCCGCGGGTCACGGCCGCGCCGCCCTCCTGGATGGCGAACGAGTCGGGCAGGAAGACCGCGTCGAACCCGAGCTGCTCGGCCGACGACACCATCGCGGTCCAATATTCGGCCGTGAAGAGGTCCTCGGCCCCGGAGTCGGCGCGCCGCCATGAGGCGGGATGGGTTCCGGTCCCCGCGGTTTCGATGCCGAGGAACAGTGCTGGCTCACTCATCGGGTGATGTCCTTTCCGTCGAGGGGATCGATGCGCACACCGGGTCTCGGGATCGCCGCGAGCAGCTCCCTGGTGTAGGCGTGTTGTGGATCGGTGAACAAGGTTGCGGTCGGCCCGGTTTCGACGATGCGGCCGTGGCGCATCACCGCGACCCGGTCGCTGATGCGGCGCACCACGGCCAGGTCGTGGGAGATGAACAGGTAGCCGAGGGCGAGCTCGGTCTGGAGGCCGTCGAGCAGGTCGAGGATCTGCGCCTGTACCGAGGCGTCGAGCGCGGAGACCGGTTCGTCGAGCACGAGTAGGTCGGGGCGCAGGGCCAGCGCGCGGGCGATCGCCACCCGTTGTCGTTGCCCGCCGGACAGTTCGGCGGGCTTGCGTGTGGTGAACTCCGCGGGGAGCGCCACCTGTTCGAGGAGCTCGGCCACGCGGGCGGTGCGAGCGGCGCGGTCACCGACGCCGTAGGCGCGCAAGGGTTCGGCGATGATGTCGGCGACCTCCCAGCGCGGGTCCAGCGAGGAGTACGGATTCTGATACACCACCTGGAACCGTTTACGCAGCGCGCGCAGGCGATTTCGGCGGGCACTGCTGAGGTTGTGGCCGTCGAAGGTGACCGTCCCGCTGTCGGCCTCGGTGAGCCGCAGGGCGATCCGTGCGGTCGTCGATTTGCCCGAACCTGATTCACCCACCAGAGCGAGCGTTTCCCCGCGATCGAGGCTGAACTCCACCTCGTCCACGGCGGTGATGGACCCCGCACCCGCATGGAATCGCTTGTGCAGGGCATGAACCGACAGCAAAGGTGTTTCCGCTCTGGAACGTAGGGGCCGGAATTCGGTGGGTGACAGCGCCGAGGACGCTGCGAGCAGACGCTGCGTGTACCGCTGTGCCGGGTGGGTCAGAACCTGTGCGGTAGTCCCGGATTCGACGACCTTGCCCTGCTCGAGAACCACCAGCCGATCGGCCCGTTCGGCGGCAACGGCCAGGTCGTGGGTGATCAGCAGCACGGCCGTGCCGCGTGCCGCGATCCGTTCGGCCAGTCGATCCAGCACCTGCCGCGCCACCGTCGCGTCGAGGGCGCTCGTCGGCTCGTCCGCGATGATCAACTCCGGTCCGCACGCCAGCGCGATCGCGATCAACACCCGCTGCCGCTGTCCACCGGACAGCTCGTGCGGATACTGCCGTGCCCGCAACTCCGGCCGATCCAGCCCGGCTTCCTCCAGCAGATCGAGCGCCCGCAGGGCCGCCCCCCGCCGGTCGGCCAGCCGATGCACCAGCAGCGCCTCGGCCACCTGATCACCGACCCGCAGCACCGGATTGAGCGACAGACCCGGATCCTGCGGCACGAACCCCACCCGCGCCCCGCGCAGCCGCCGCAACGCCTTCTCGTCATCCGGATCGACCCGCTCACCAGCGAATTCGACCTTGCCCGAAATGACCTCCGCCGAATCCCCGAGCAGCCCGATCACCGCGTGTGCCAACGTCGACTTCCCCGACCCCGACTCACCGACGAGAGCGACGACCTCTCCTCGCGCCACCTCGATCGACACCCCGCGCAGCGCGGCAACGGCCCCCGCGCCGGTGCGGTACGCGATATGCAGATCCTCCACCTGTAGCAAGGGGCCGTCCGCTGCGGAGCGCCGCGTTCCGTTCTTCTTGTCGTTCATCGTTTTTCGGTCCTTCCCGCGAAGCGGCCGAGACGCTGGGCCGACAACACCACGGCGACGATGACGAGGCCGGGCAGTGTGGTGAGCCACCAGGCGGACGCGAGGAAGTTGCGGCCCTCCGAGATCAGCGAACCCCATTCGGGGGTAGGCGGTTTGGTGCCGTAGCCCAGGAAGCTGAGGGAAGACACGGCCAGCACCGCCATACCGAACTCGACGGCGGCCAACGCGAGGACGGGCTGAAAGGAGTTGGGCAGGACGTGGCGGATGAGGACCGCGTACCACCGCACCCCGGATGCGTGCGCGGCCTCGACATAGGGCGCGTGGCGCACCCGCAGCACCTCCGACCGCATCACCCTGGCGAAGTTCGCGATCAGCGAGATGCCAACGGCGACAGCCACATTGCGGGTGCCGAAACCGAGGGCGGTGACCAGGGCGAGCGCCAGCAACAGGGACGGAATGGACAGCAGCACGTCGACGACCCGCATGATCGCGGTGTCGACGATGCCGCCCGCAGCGCCGGACAGCAGCCCGAGCGCCGACCCGACCACCAACGCGATCGCGACCGCGGTCAGGGTGGCGGTGAGCGAGAGCCCCGCACCGTGCACCATCCGTGTGTACAGGTCGCGGCCGAGATTGTCGGTGCCGAACCAGTGCGCAGCGCTGGGTGCCTGGAACTTCTCCGCGGGTACCCCGACGAGCGGATCACCGGAGGCGAACACCGACGGCGCAACGGCCCACCCGGCGGCGATCACGAGAACGACACCGGAGAGCGCGAGTCCGAGGTGTCCGCGCGTCCAGCGGACAACCTGTGCACCACGATTGCGGGGCGCGACGCCGGAAGCTGCAACGGGCCGATCAGCCACCACCTCACGTCGCACTAGAACGTCAACCATGCTCGGTCCCTTCGGTGTCGGTGGTGCGAGTCCGGGCAGGCCACCGCGATGCAGTGGCACCTGTGCCCACCCCGCTACTGCGCGGCGTTGTCGTGAGATCTGAGGCGGCCACAGACGCGCCTGCTTGCGCCTCCACTGGACGACTACGCCGCGATCCGGTGATGCGTGGATCGAGCAGGGGATAGAGCAGGTCCACCGCCAGATTCACGCCGACGAAGATCAGCGCCGAGAGCAAAACCACGCCCTGCACCACGGGAATGTCCTGGTTGAGCACTGAGGTCTGGGTGAGTCGGCCGACGCCCGCGCGGGCGAACACCGACTCCACCACCACCGACCCCGCGAGCATCGTGCCGACCAGCACGCCGGCGATCGTGAAGGCGGGCACGCTCGCCAGGCGGGCGATGTGGCGGCGCTGTACCCACCACCGCGAGGCACCCTTGGCCACCGCCACGTCAGTGAAAGGCTGACGCCAGGTCTGTTCCAAACCGGCCGCGAGAACCTGCGCGAGCACCGCTCCGACCGGCAAGGCCAGGGTCAGCGCGGGTAGCAGGGTCCCGCGCAAACCGGTCCCGCCGAACGCTGGGAACCAGTGCAGCCGAAAAGAGAACAGCTGCAGCAGGAGTAGACCGGTCCAGAAGGTCGGCACCGAAACACCTAGTGGCGGTATCGCACTCAGGGTGTTGCGCAGCCACGGCCTTCGCGTGTAGGTACTCGCGAAGGCCAGCGCCGTCCCACCGATCACCGCGAAAAGCAGTGCGAGAGAAGCCAGCCCGAGCGTGGGCGGTAGCGAGTCACCGAGGGCCTCGGTGACGGGTTGACCAGTATTGATGGAGCGGCCCAGATCGCCGGTGACGGCGTTTCCGAGTGCGGTCACATACTGCTCCCACAGTGGCTTGTCCAGCCCGTAGCGGGCCTGCATCTCCGCCACCGCGGCCTTGTCGACCGGGGTGCCGAGACCGGCGCCGTCGGCCGCCATCGAGACCGGGTCCGAGGGCAGCGCGTACAGCACGAGGAAGGAGATCGTGAACGACGCCCACAGCACCCAGACCGCCTGCAGTACGCGCGAACCCACGTATCGGCCCATGATCAGTGCCCGCTCAGCCAGGTGTCGAAGAACTGCAGCCGCGCCGAGGCTTCGAACTTCAGGTCCTGGGTGTGCCCGGCCGCGCCGATCGCCTGCGACAGTTCGATCGTGGGGAGGTACAGGCCGTTGTCGAGCACCAGCTTCTGCACGGTCGCGAGCAGTTCCTTGCGAGCCGCGGGGTCGTTGGTGGCCAGCTGCTTGTCCAGGGCCTCGTCCAGAGCCGGAATCGGGCCGCGCACACTGAGATTGCGACCGGTCAGCGAGAACGAGGTACGCAGAATGTCACCATCGGCGCGAGTGGAGTTGCCGTAGAAGGAGTCGTAGTCCTTGGAGTTCATCTTCGCGGTGCTCTCCGGTCCGGAGACCAGGTCGAGCTTCAGATCTACCCCGACTTGGCGCAGCTGCTGCTGAGCCAGTTCCAGAATCGCCTGGTTGCCCGCGAACACCTGGCTGAAGGTCACCGAGAAGCTCAGGCGCTCACCGTTCTTGGCGCGGATACCGTCGCCGCCGGGCAACCAGCCCGCCTGGTCGAGGGCAGCCTTGGCCTTGGTCGGGTCGTAGGCGAGCCGGGCCGACTGATCCAGGTAGGCAGGGGTGGCCGAGGCCAGGCTGCCGGTCGCGTACTTGAACTGCGGGCCCAATACGGTGTCGACGAGCTGCTTGCGATCCAGGGTGGTCAGCAGAGCCTGACGTACGGCCTGGTCACGCAGCGGACCGCGAGTCACATTGAGCTGGAAGCCGAACGGGGTTCCCGGGTTGGAGGTGGACAGCACCCGCCCACCTGCGGCCTCGATCTGCGGCGCGTCCTGCGGCAGCGCGTCACTGATGGCATCGAGCTGACCCGAAGACAGGCTGCCGGTTCGCACACCTGATTCCGGGACCACGGTGAACTCGATCTTGTCCAGGTACGCCTCGCCCTGGTGCCCGAAAACGGCCGAGCCCCAGTTGTAGCCGGCACGCTTGGCCAGCGTGGCCGAGGAATCCTGCTTCCAACTGGTGTAGGTGAACGGTCCGCTGCCGATGTTGTCGCCCGCGCACCGCGCCTCGGCGGGCTTGGCGTTGGTGGACTGGGCGAGGATGCCCAGCTGGGGGGTCGAGGTGGCCTGCAGGAACTGTGCGTTCGGCTGGCTGAATTCGACACGGGCGGTGAGCTTGTCGACGGCAGTGGTGCCGACATAGTTGGTGAGATAGCTGACGCCGAGCGCGGCTTTCGCCCCGCCGAGCTTGATTGTCGAGTCGAAGGTATCGCGCACCGAGTCCGCGGTCAGCGGAGTGCCGTCGCTGAAGGTCACGCCGTCGGCGAGCTTGAAGGTGAACACTTTCGCGTCCGGGCTGACCTCCCAGCTCTTGGCCAACCAGGGGGTGATCGCGCCGGTCTTCGGGTCCTGATCGGTGAGCGAGTCAACGATCTGGCGGGCGACATAGATGGTCTGATTACTCGCCGACTGAGCCGGATCCGAGCAGGTCGGGGCCTGCGAGAGGCCGTAGCGCAGCGTGCCGCCGGGCTGCGGTGGTCCGGCCTGAACCCCCGAGCCGCCGGAGTCGCTGCCACACGCGACCACCGTGGTGACGGCGGCCAGTGCGCCGGCGAGGGCGACGATGCGATGACGGGGACGGATCACGAGGTAACTCCAGAGAATTCACGGCCGGTGGCCAGCGGACGGCTGGGGATGCGGCGGCGCAGTTCGGGCGCCACCTCGGCCTGGAACAGACTGTCCAGGTATTGGTTTTCGGTGCGGCCGTCACGTTCGGCGGACAGGTGGATAACCTCGTGCCCGAACTGCTCGTGAAAGCGGCCGACCTTGTCGATCACCTGCTCCGGGCTGCCGACCAGCGCGTCGGCCGGGTCGTGACCGTGATGCGCCCACCGCTCGCGGTAGTGGCGGATCAGCTCGGCGTACGGGTCGATCGGGTTGGTGACGTTCGCCGAGAACACCGGGTCTCCCCACTTCTCCGAGGACCTCATGCGGCGGGCTTCTTCGGCAGACCGGGCGGATTGATCCGCGACTCGGTGACCTTCTCCGAATCCAGGCCCCAGCGATCGAGGACCTTCTGGTAGCTGCCGTCGGCGATGGCGTGTGCCAGTGCCTCGTGCACCGCGGCGATGAGCCCGTTGTCCTTCTTGGTGAGCACCGCGATCTCGCCCTGCAGCGCCTCACCCGCGCCGGAGAAGGTGGCGATGAGCTTGGTCTCGCCGGCGGTCGTCGAGTGATAGACGCCGGAGGGGTTCGGGCCGATGTAGCCGTCGATCCGCTTGGAGGACAACGCCAGGTAGTAGTCGGTGTTCTGCTGGTAGTAGGCGATGTCGATCGGTGCCAGGCCGTCGGCGACGTTCTGCTCGTTCCACTTCACCAGCAGCTGTTCCTGATTGGTGCCCGCGCCGACGCCGATCCGCTTGCCCGCCAAGCTCTTGCGGTCGGTGTAGACCAGCGAGCTGTCCTTGTGCACCTCTAGGGCGACGTTGTCCTTGCGGTAGGTCGCGAAGTCGTACTTCTCCTTGCGCTCCTCGGTGACGGTCACGTTCGAGATGAACGCGTCCACCTCGCCGGAATCGACGCGCACGAAGTTCTGCGACCAATCCGCCACCTGCGTGACCAGTTTCAGACCGAGGATGTCGGCGACCAGGGTGGCGAAGTCGACTTCGGATCCGACCACGGTCTTGTCGTCGGTGGCATAGAACCGCAGCGGCGGCGCGGCACCGGAGGCGCCGGTCACCACCAGGGTGCCCCGGTCGCGAATCGCCTGCGGCACCTTGGCCGCGATCGTGTCGACCTCGGCCACGTGCAGGCGACCTTCCTGACCTGGGGACAGATCGAAGGTGACATTGCCTGCCTCGACCGTGTTCGCGGTTTCGGGATCGGCGGTGCAGCCGGTCGTCAGCAGGGTGGCTGCCGCGACGATGCCGATCAGTGTGGAGAGCTTCATCAGTGTCGAAACCTGTTCGTGGGAGGGGATGATCAGCGCACGCGCGACAGGAATGCCTGCGTGCGTGGATGTGTCGGTTGGTCGAGAACGGTGGCCGCCGGGCCCTGTTCGACGATCTGTCCTTCGTCGAGGAACACCACGGTGTCGGCGACCTCACGGGCGAAACCGATTTCATGGGTGACGATCACCAGGGCGGTGCCGCTGTGCGCGAGATCGCGGATCACCGCGAGGACCTCGCCCACCAGCTCCGGGTCGAGTGCGGAGGTGGGCTCGTCGAACAGGATCAGTCGTGGTTTCAAGGCGAGCGCCCGCGCGATGGCCACGCGCTGCTGCTGGCCGCCGGAGAGCCGCCGGGGGTAGGCGTCGACGAAATCGGCCAGGCCCACCCGATCCAAGAGCTGTTTCGCCTCGGCGACCACCTCGCCGCGCGGGCGGCGCTGCGCCGAGATCGGGGCGAGCACAACATTGTCGAGCACGGTGAGATGCGGGAACAGGTTGAACTGCTGGAACACGAAGCCGATATGGCTGCGCTGGGCGCGCACCGCGTGGTCGGGTAGCGAACGCAGGATGTTGCCACGTTGCCGGTAACCGATCAGCTCACCGTCGACGTGCACCGTGCCCGCGTCCTGCGCTTCCAGATGATTGAGCACCCGCAGCAGCGTGGACTTGCCGGAGCCGGACGGCCCGATCACCGCGACCACCTCGCCGGTACGCACCGCCAGATCCACGCCACGCAGGACCTCGGTGCCGTTGTAGGACTTGCGGATTCCGCGCGCCAGCACCGCTGCGGTCATCGGGTTGCTCCTCGGGGTGCGGCCGCACCGGCGGCGATCTCGGTGACCTTGGCGCGGACCCGCTGCCACGGTGTCGGCGGCACCTCACGGTGTGCGCCCTTGGCGTAGTGGCGTTCGATGTAGTACTGGACGATCGACAGCGCCGTGGTGAGCACGATGTACCAGACGGTCGCCACCATGAGCAGCGGCACCACTCGGCCGTTGCGCCCGAAGATCACCTGCACCTGGTAGAACAGCTCCGCGATCGCCATCACCGACACGATCGAGGTGCCCTTGAACAGGCTGATCACCTCGTTGGCCGCGTTCGGCAGGATCGAGCGCATCGCCTGCGGCAACACGATCGTGCGGAACTGCCGCCAGCGCGGAATGCCCAGCGCGGCGGCAGCTTCGAGCTGACCGTCGTCCACGGCGAGCAGACCCGCCCGGATCAGTTCGGCCGAGTACGCCGCCTGATGCAGGGCGAGGCCGATCACCGCCGCGGTGAAACCGCTGATGACGCCGTTGACTTCGAAATCGAAGAAGGCCGGACCAAACGGAATGCCCACGGACAGGCGGGGATACAGGTAGGCGATGTTGAACCAGAACAGCAGCTGCACGATCAACGGGATCGAACGGAACGCCCAGATGTAAGTCCACGCGATCACCCGCAGTACGGGATTGTTCGACACCCGCCCGATCGCCAGCAGCGTGCCGAGCACGAAACCGAGAACGGTGCCCCACAGGGTCAGCTCGATGGTCACCCGGAGCGCGGCCATCACCGACTTCGCGGTGAAGTACTGGGCGAAAGTGCCCCAGTCCCAGCCCGGATTGGTGATCAGACCGTGCGCGAACTGGGCTACCACCAGCAGCGCGACCGCCCCGACGACCCAACGCCACGGGTGCCACGAGCTGACGATCCGGGGAAGGTCCTCGGGCGCCTTGTCGGCGGATTCCGGCTCAGTGGGGGGAGCGTCGCCGGGCGGTAAGGGCGCGGTCTCGGCGCCGGATACGGCAGACGCGGTCATGGGAGTCCTTCGGAAAACAGTGGAACGAGGCACGGTGACCTCCACCCGGCCAGCGACGGGTTCGCGATCTGGCGGCGCTCAGACCCGACACGCCGTCGCTGTCACCCGGCACTGGTCGATATGTCGGCGGCGGTAGCCCACGTTCAGCACGAAAATCTCCTCCATCGATCCCGGCAGAAGCACCCACACCCCGAAACGGGCGGGTTGCTGCGACGTCATCGAGCCAGGTCTCTCGGTCGCTCTGGATGGTTGCGCCCCGGGTTCGTGGCCCGAGTCGAATCAGCATGTGGCATAGGCACGACTGCGCACAACGGTAGAAATCATCGTGAGCGCAGAGCTTGGAGGCGGCCGTAGACGCAGTCATAATTGCCCAGGTTCGGTGTGGTCGGTGACCCGCGGCGGCCCTGATCGCGGGGTCGAGACGATCGGTCGTCCAGGCGGCTGGCGTGGGAGCGCTGCGCGGTGGCCGCCGGATCGGGTGGCGGGTTGCGGGCGGACACCGGGCTGCGGTCGCTGCGAGATTGCGACGCGCCGAACGGCGGGTTACTTCACCTGCCCTGATTCACTCATCGCACGCGGTAGCGTCGGGCTCCTCTGCGTCGATGAGGAGTACGTCGTGATCATGCCGCGTCGTTCCACCACACTGACCTCGCTGGTGGCCTGCGCCGCCGCGTTGCTGCTGGCCGGGCCGTCGGCCGCGGGCGAACCGGCCGCGCCGGTGACGCCTGTTGTCACCAGGGACGCACCGAACACCACGCCCGCGGCGGGGCCGGGTGATCTGCTCGGCGCCTACCAAACCGTCGTCGAGACGCTGAAAGCCATGGGCATCCAGCCGTTTCTCTACCCCACGGTCGCCGCGAACTGCACCGGTGACGGCGCGGGCCTTGTCCCGGCAGTCGCTGGCGCGGTCCCCGGCCCGTGGCCGACGAACACCCTCCCGATACCCGGGCTCGATCTCTCGGCCGTGAAATCCGGCCAGACGCTGTTCACCTTCCTGCCCTACGGGCTCGCTCCCGACACCGCCGCCACGAAGACCTCCGGTATGCAGGTGGCCTGGCTCAATATCAGCACCGGTCGGGGCGGGATGGCCTCGATGGGTCCGATCGCCGACATCGTGCGCGCGATGGTGCCGCCCGAGGTTCCCGTCGAGTTGCGTCCTCTCGCCGAGACCGCCATTCGTGACTTCCTCTTCGCCGCTGTCCCGGTCGGCGGTGTTCGTGCTGTGCCCGTCGATACCGGGCGGGGCACTGTGCTGGCCGCTGTCTTCGGGACCACCGATAATGCGGGCCGGTCCTGTTTCTTCTTTCCGACCGTCGGGATCACCGAAGTGGAGTGAGCGCACTGGCCGACGGTGGGGTTCGAAGGGCCTCAGGCGTGTTGGGCGATCGGGTTGTCGGGAGTGACCAGAGGGCGCTGTTTCCAGCGCAGGCGGCCGGTGCGGTGGCGATGGTGGGAGCGGGTCCACAGGGTGAGGTAGTGGGCCACCGAGAGTGGGTGGGCAACGGCCGAGGCTACGTCGGAACCTGTAGGCACTCGCCGGGTTTCGATGGTGCGGGCGGTGAGTCGGCTCGTGACGGCGGCCAGGTAGCCGAACAGACCTGCTCGACGGGTTCGGCCGCGGCCGAAGATCGCTGCCAGTGGGGGGATCCAATAGGCGAGGGCGGCAAGGACGGCGATGGCTGCGCCGGTGTCGAGACGGCCGCCGTAGGCCGACCACAGCCACCGGGTGTAGCCGTCGGTGAGCTCGGTCGGGCCGGTATACATTCGGGTCCTGGCGGCCGGGCCCGCGGTCACCAGCGCGGTGCGGTGGCCTGCGCGACGCACGGCACGGGCGAGGTCGAGATCCTCGGTGGCGCTGGCTGCTACGGCCGCGTGACCGCCGCCCGCGCGGTAGGCCTCGGCGTCGACGGCGAGGAACTGCCCGCACGCGACGGCGGTGGACGGCCGCAGACTGTGATTGGCCGGGCCGACCGGCAGGGTCGACGCCCACGACCACGCGAGCAACGGCTGGACCAAGCGCTCGGTGGTCGAACCTGCTTCCTGTATCGGCCAGGCCGACACCAAACCCGCACAGCGCCTGCGTAATTCGGTCACCGCCGCCGCGACGGCGTGGGGAGCGAGGCGAACGTCGGCGTCGACGAAGACCAGGGCTGCGGCGTCGGTGCGGGCGGCAAGGCGCGCGCAGGCGGCGGCTTTGCCGGTCCAGCCAGGGGCGGGGTGGGCGGCGGAGCGCAGGACGGTGAAGCGTTCGTCTCCGGCGATCGCGGCCAGTGCGGCTTCGTAGGTGTCGTCGGTGGACGCGTCGTCGAGGATCAGCACGTTCATGCGAGGGACGCCGGTTTGGGCGCGAAGGTCGGCGATCAGCGCGGGCAGGCGGGCGGCTTCGTCACGGGCGGGGACGCACACCGTGACCGGTTCGATCACGCCCGCGACCCCACGTGGCAGGGTGCGCAGAGTGACCAGGTTGTAGGCGGCGGTGGTCGCGCCGAGCGCGGCCAGGCCCGTGCCCGCCCAGGTCAGGTAGCGGGCCGCCGCGCCCACGTCAACGGCCCAGTCTGCGACTGGAGATCTCGCGCCACATCTCGGAGGGGGAGAAGCCGCCGCGCGGCGCGTTCGGCGGGCCGGGGTTGCGATCACGGAACGCCAGTCCCGCGATGAGCGCGGCCACCGCGAGGGTGATGCCGCCGACGATGCCCGCCCAGCCCGCGAACGAACGGGTGTTGGGATCGGCGTACTTCACCTCGGCGCGCATGGTCGACACCTCGCCCGCGGGCAGCTTCCACGACACGGTGTTCTCGCTGTCGGTGGTCTCGCGGGTGCCGTTGGTCTTGGCGACGCGGGCCGGGAACGCTACGGAGAACTGCACATCCGAGCCGTGCGGGGGGACCGATTCCAGATCGACCCGCCCGGTGAGACTCACCAGATCGCCACTGCGCTGGAAGTCGAGGGTGAACATGCCCTGTGTCTGATCCGAGAGTCCGCCGAGCTGGCCGACCTCGCCGAAGGACAGATCGTCGAAGAACACCTGGGTGCCGACGTACCCGTCCTGGTTGTAGTTCTCCACCCGCACCTTCGCCGCCAACGACTCCGGCGCCTTCAGTTGGGGTCCTTTGTCTTCGGGCCCTGTCGGCACCACCGCGGCGACGATCCGCCCCGACACGCGGTCGTTCGACGACACCCCCATCGACACCTGCACCCGCAGGCACCCGGCCAGCGCGGGCACGAGCAATGCCAGCAGGACGGCAACGGCCGCCACGCGCCGCGCGGGCACGGAACGACGCGGCGAAGGAGCGGGCATCTCGGCGACGGGACTCGGCTGCACGGTTGACATCGTGCCAGGCTCAGGCCCCAGAGCCCACACGACGGGCCCACCGCGCACCGCTCACCCGTGCCGATCAGGCATTTTCGCCCAGAATCGGGGTGTGTCTCAGCGGGGTCGGCCGGTCGAAACGCGCGTTGCTCGGTGCCGCGCACGCCGAAACAAAGGGAATCCGAGCAAGCCGAGACCGGCGAAACCCCAGATCGCCGACGCCGGGAGGCCGAGGAATACCGCGTGCGCGAGGGCCGAGCCGAGCCAGGTCCACCCGAACACCGCGACCGGGACCGCCACCGAGGAGTCGTGCGGGGGCGCGAGTCGCTGATCGAGCACGGTGAGCAGCACCGCCATGATCACGGCGACGAGCGCCCAGCCCAGATAGTTCGTCAACGGGATCTCGGGCAGACCGGGGAGGCCGGCGTCGGTGACCGCCCACGTCCACTGGCCGTCGGCGACCATCTGCGGATCGAGGAACAGATCCCAGCCGACCGCACCGAGGGCGAACAGTCCCACACGTCGGACGTTCGACCCGACCTGGGGCCCGTCGGACACCAGCATGCTCGCGACGATCCAGATCGGGTACAGCCCGCCGGTCCAAGCCAACGGCACCGCCAGCGGAACATCGGCGAACGCGGGCCCGAGCCGATCGACGGCATAGGCGTAGCTGCCGAAGGGGAACCCGGTCGCGGTGCCGACGATCTCCGCGATGAGCCCGAGCCCGGACACGATGGCGAAGAATCCGCAGGCCCACCGCAATCCGCGAGTCGTCGCCGCGTGCGACAAGGCCGTCGCGGCCGACAGGGCCACCACGACGACGGTGATCCGATCGCGTGCCACACCCGCACTCAAGGGATAGGTGATCTGCACGAGCACCAAAGCCAGCGCGATGACAGCGGGAATCGCACGGCGGGGATCGACCCAGCGAGTTCGCGGCGGTGTGCACCCGAACGGACTCAGGCGATACGAAGAGGACGCTTTCATCGCTTGTGCGGCAGGGTGAAGCGGCGCTTACGGCGATCACCCAGAACCAATCGGGCCGCGCTGCGCCCGCTGGCTCCGGACACTCCGCCGCCGGGGTGGGTGGAGGCGCCGGTCAGGTACAGGCCGGGAGCGCCGGGGACGCGCTGGCCCGACAACTCCGGCAGCGGGCGCCACATCATCATCTGATCGAGCGACATCTCCACGTGCATGACATTGCCACCGCGCAGACCCATCTCCCGCTCGAGGTCGACCGGCGTCTGCGTGAATCGTCGACGCACCGAGGAGGTGAAACCCGGGGCGTACCGTTCGACCTCGGCGACGATCCGATCGGCCTCGTGCTCGGCGTGTGCTGCCCAGTCGCCGCCATCGGCGAGCTCATAGGGATGCCATTGCGCCCACAGCGATAGCTGATGTTCGCCCGCGGGGGCGATGGACGGGTCGATCGCGCTGAAACTCATCCCCAGCACCACCGGCCGTGGCGGCAGTGAACCGGCCAGAGCGGCGCCGTGGGCCAGTCGAAGCTGTCGGCGGTCCGAGACGAGAAACTGCAGACCACGGGCGGATTCGGCAGGCGAGGCCCCAGGGTATTCGGGTAGCCGATCGGTGGCCAGCCGCACCACCATGCCGATGCCGGGGCCCACTCGGATGCGGCGCTGCCAATCATCGAGGACAGCGGCGTCGAAATCGCCCGCGCGCAACAGGTCGAGCGTCGCCAGGATGTGGGAGCCCGCGATCACCGTGTCGGCCCGCAGAGTCCGGCCCGACTCGGTCGCCACCAGCCAACCGCCGCCGGCTCGGCGCAGCGAGGTGACGGCGTCACCGGTGTGCAGCTCGCCACCGTCGGCACGAAGGCGCGCGATCAACGCCGCACTGAGCGCCCCACTGCCGCCCACCGCGCGTCCGGGCGGCAAGGTATGCATGAGCGCGGCGAACCCGGCCATCGACGCCGTCCCCGGTTCCGACATCGGCGGACCCGACTGGGCGCCGAACCACGCGAGTGAGGCCTTGAGGCGTTCGTCGTCGAACCAGAAGTCCAGCAGCGCGTCACCGGTCTGCAAGAACTCCCGCGACAACGCAGATCCACCGGCCCGCGCGTCCAGCCCCCAGAACGAGCGAAGAAGCCTGCCCGGCGTCGGCGGCCCACCGAACGAGCGCATCACCCGCGCGCTGCGCTCGCCCCACACTCCGACGAACCGACGATATGCGTCAGCGTCCTTGACACCGCAGGCCGCCGCGATCGACGCGCACGTCGCGTCGAGATCACGATGGAACACGATCGGTGCGCGCGCACCGTCGGACGGTGTGAACCCCCATGGATCACAGTCGAGATAGCGCAACCCGAACCGCTCGAGCTCGAGCTCCTCGATGATCCCGGTGTGCCGGATCATGATGTGCGCCGACGATCCGCGATCGACGAGATGCCCCGGGAACCGCTCCACCGTCGACACCGCGCCACCGGGCACCTCGTCGCGCTCGAGCACCTGTACCCGCTGCCCGGCTCGCGCCAGATAACAGGCCGCGACCAGTGCGTTGTGGCCCGAACCGACCACTACTGTCGTCACGGGCGCGCGGGAGGCATCGGCAGCCTGCGCCCGAGGATGGCGAACGGACGGGTATCGCCCGCGAACACGAAATTGCGGATCACATCGGTGAATCCGGCCCGCCGGTACAGCTTCCAGGCGCGGTTCGCCTCCTCCGGGACTTCCGGCGTCGACAGCAGCACGGCCGCCTCGGCGCGGTCGGCCAGCAATCGCTCGAGCAGCCGCGCACCGATGCCACGCCCCTGCGCGGCCGGGTGGACGTGCAGTTCGGTGAGTTCGAAATAGTCGGCGAGCAGGTCGCGGGCGGCGGCGTCGGGCCACCCGCAGCGCCGCATCCCGGTCTGCACCTGCTGATGCCACCACTGCCGCGGTGCGCCGCTGTAGCCGTAGGCGATGGCCAGAATCGGCGCCGTGCGCAGGTCGACGCCGCCCGAATCGTCGGGCAGCACCGCGGCCACCGCCCGCCAGCCCGCCCTTGTGGTGTGTTCGGTCCACATCGGGGCGCGATGGTGTTCGGTGCCGCGGGGGTAATCCATGGCGGCGACATAGACCGACAGGGCGTCGTGCAGGCGTGCGCGCAGGGCGGCGACGCTGAGGTCGACGACGACGGGTGCGGGGGTGTGATTCGGCTTGACGGCTGTCATGGCTCTCGTCGATGGCGCGCGGACGCGGAAAGTTGTCGGTGGGTGTCCCTATATTCAATCTCAATTCAAACGTTCGAATGTTAGTTCGATCAGTGCGAGGGGCGAAAGGGGCAGCAGATGGCTGGTCACAACGATGGTCGAGCACACGCGGGCCACGATGGGCGGGCCGGCGGACTACTACGCCAGGCCGATGCTCTGCTCACCGATTCCGCGTGGGAGCACGAACCGGGGGAGCGGTTCCGCACCGCGTACCTGGCCGCGCTGCGTGGTGCGGGCTCGATGATCGCGCTCACCGGCGCCGACCGGGCGCCGCGAGCGCGTTCACGCAGCGCCTGGGTGTTACTGAGACGCACAAGCCCAGAATTCGTGATGTGGGCCGACTACTTCGAGGCGCACTCGCAATTACGGGCCGCGTTGGAGGCCGGATTGGACCGCGCGATCACCGACACACAAGCCGACGAGTTCTGCTCACGGGTGGGCGCATTCCTCTACGACGTCGACGATGCGCTGGTAGCCGCGGCTAAGAGCCTCCCGCAGCCGAGTCGTGGCCGCGACATGACCGCTTAGTTATGACCGAGTAGGTGGTACGCCGCCGATCGAACTCGTATCATGGGGAGCAGATAGCCGCCAAGGTCGGCTACCCGTCGCCTACCCGGAGGCGACCAGCCACGCCTAGTGCCGGGGGAGGTACCGTGCCACTCTCCGAGCACGAGCAGCGCATGCTCGAACAGATCGAGAGCGCTCTCTATGCTGAGGATCCGAAGTTCGCTTCGTCCGTTCGTGGCGGACGTCTTCGCTCCACGTCGAGTCGACGCAGACTCCAAGCTGCGGCGTTGTTCGCCGTCGGCCTTTTTCTGCTCGTCGCCGGCATCGCCGCCCCGTTCAAACCGGGCGGTTTCCCGATCATCAGTCTCGTCGGATTCATCGCCATGTTCGGCGCTGGTGTCCTGCTGATGGTCGGCAATTCGCGTCGCGCCGCCCGACCGGACGCGACCGAGTCCCCCGCGGCGGGCAGCGGCCCGACGACGGGACCCGCTGCCCGAGGTGGTCGCCAGCGCAAGTCCGGCGGCTTCTCCGAGCGAATGGAAGACCGATTCCGGCGACGGTTCGAGCAGGAATAGCTCAGACCTAGCCGACTACGAAGGCGGCGCCACACCCACCACCGGGTGTGGCGCCGCCTTCGTGCGTCCGTGGGCCCCGCGCTGACAGCGCACGGTCAGGGCGGTCCCCCCACCTTCCCCACCGTTCCCCACACTTCCCCCACCCGGGCATCCGGCCCACGTCGCACCTGCGATGTTTGCTGAACGTTGTCGGAACCGCAGGTGGCCGACCCGCGCGGGTTGCCCGAACACCGGATAACCGCGAATCTCAGTGATAGCTGGGATGACCTGCGGAATTGTGTTGGCGGGGAGCAGGATCACTCAGGGTTTCGATTGAAAGTGGGGGAAAGTGGGGTAATGTGGGTCGCGCACTACAGGAGAGGCCGTACGGCGAGGTGAATCCAGTAGGGAGGTGGCCGAGATGTTCCTCGGTACCTACACCCCCCGATTGGACGACAAAGGGCGGCTGACGTTGCCTGCGAAGTTTCGAGACGATCTGGCGGGAGGGTTGATGGTCACGAAAGGCCAAGACCACAGCCTGGCCGTGTATCCCAAAGACGAGTTCACCGCGCTCGCGCGGCGAGCCGCGTCGGCGTCCCGAAGCAACCCGCAGGCAAGGGCTTTCGTTCGAGCGTTGGCGGCAGGCACCGATGAGCAACGTCCTGACGCACAGGGCCGGATCACGCTGTCGCCGGACCATCGGCGCTACGCGAACCTCTCGCGGGATTGCGTGGTGATCGGTTCGGTCGACTTCCTCGAGATATGGGATAAGCAGGCGTGGGAGACCTACCTCGAAGAACACGAGGAGGACTACGCGCAAGCCGGAGACGAGTCGCTGGGCGGAATCTTCTGACCCGGAGCACGCGAGTGCTGCGAGGCCTCTGCCCGGGCGTGGACCCTGACGTACTTCCCCGACGCCAGGTGCCTTGCCCCGGTCAGAGACCTCGAAGCATTCGCATCACCAACTCATTCGAAAAGCACTGTGTGGCAAGGCGACCTGTCTGCGACGCGAGGCAGTATCCCGGGAGGTCGAGGTGAACCATGACGCCGAGAACCCCCGTCATGTGCCAGTTCTGCTCGAGCGCGCCGACGATCTGCTCGGCCCCGCGCTGAGCGAGCCGGGCGCGGTCTACATCGACGCGACCCTCGGATTGGGCGGGCACGCCGAGCATTTCCTGCGCACCTACCCGCAGGCGCGTCTGGTCGGTCTCGACCGCGACACCACCGCGTTGCGTATGGCGGGCGAGCGCTTGGCGCCCTATGCCGACCGGATCACCCTGGTGCACACCCGTTACGACGGCATCCCGGCGGCGCTGGCCGAAGCGGGACTGGACGAAACTGGTTCCGTCTCAGCCATTCTCATGGACCTGGGAGTGTCGTCGATGCAGCTCGACGAGGCCGAGCGCGGCTTCGCCTACTCCGTCGACGCCCCGCTGGACATGCGGATGGACCCGACCACCGGAATAACCGCGGCCGACGTGCTCAACACCTACAGCCACGGCGATCTGGCCCGGGTGCTGAAAACCTATGGCGACGAACGGTTCGCGGGCAAGATCGCCTCGGAGGTGCTGCGCAGGCGGACGGTCAAGCCGTTCACCACCAGCGCCGAACTCGTCGAGGTGCTCTACGCGACCATTCCGGCCGCGGCGCGCCGCACCGGCGGACATCCGGCCAAGCGCTCGTTCCAGGCGCTGCGGGTGGAGGTCAACGGTGAGCTCGACTCGCTGCGGGCGGCATTGCCCGCGGCACTGGATTCACTGCGTGTGGGCGGACGGATCTGCGTCATGTCGTACCAGTCGCTCGAAGACCGGCTGGTCAAACACGAACTCGCGCCACGGATCATCTCCCGGTCACCGATGGACCTGCCGGTCGAACTGCCCGGCATGGGCCCGGAATTCCGGATGCTGACCCGTGGAGCGGAAAAAGCGACCGAGTCCGAGATCGAGGTCAATCCGCGATCCGCGCCGGTGCGGATGCGCGCGGCTGAACGAATCGCGGAGAGGTCAGGGAGGACACAGGAGGGGACACGATGAGCGTGCGGACGAGCACAGTCGCGGTGCCGAGCAAGACTGCCCGGCGCGTGGAGGCGGCCGAACGAGTGAAGTCCGGTGCGGCACAGCGGGCCTATGCCCGCAAGCGCACCAGGGAACAGTTGCTCGACGGCATCGAACTGCCCGAACCGTCCTCGACGATGGCGGGGCGGATCCCGTTCGTCACCGCGATCATCGGACTGCTCGGCTGCGGCCTCGCCCTGACCCTGTTGCTCACCACCCGTGCCGCCGAGGACAGCTACCAGCTCGGTGACGCCAGGGCGGTCAACCGCAAGCTCGACGACGAGCGGGCCGCGCTGCAGCGCGAGGTCGCCGCCGCCGACTCCGCTCCCGAATTGGCTGCCCGTGCACGTGAACTCGGCATGATCCCCGCGAAGGATCCGGCCAGGCTGGTGCTCGGCCCAGACGGCGAGGTCACCGTGATCGGTAACCCGACGCCCGCACAGGGTGCGCCGGTGCCGCCGCTGAACGGTCCGCCGACCACCACGCCGAATCCGGCGCCGGGCCACGCCCAGGCGCAGGGTGAGCGTGTGGTGCCGGTGCAGCCCGGTGCGGCTGCGGCGAGTCCGAGCGCACCCAGCCGTGCTGTGCCCAACAGTGTTCCGACGAACGTGCTCGCGTCACCGGCGGTGCCGACGCCCACCGCCGTGAACCCACCGCAGCCGGCGGCCGCTCCGGCCCCGATCGCTCCGGCTCCGGTCGACGCGGCCGTCCCCGCTCCGGCGAACGGCGAGGTTCCCGCGCCGGTCGACGGCGGTGCCCCGGCTCCGCTCGCGCCGACGACCGTGCCCGATCGGGTCGACGTCGCAGGTCAGGGTGAACCGCTCGTCGCGGCCGACACGCCATCACCCGCACCGGGTGTCGTGGCCGACCCGTCGGCTCCGGTCGATGCGCCGTTACCGGCGCCGGGCGTCGCCGCGTCGGCCCCCGGACAACGAGCCCCCGCGGCCGGACCGCCGAGCGAACAGCCGCAGGTCGTCGAATCGCAGGATGGTCCTCGATGAAGCAGAGCGGGCCCGCGTCGCAGCAGCGACGCGGGCCGGTCTCGTCGAGGGCCCGTCGCTCGGGCTCGCTCTCGCCGGACCGGCCGATCCGCCTTCGCCTCGGCGTCGGCCGGGTCACCCTGCTGGCCACCCTCGCGGTGGTCGCGTTGCAGTTGCTCTACATCCAGAGCTTCGCCGCCCCCGCGCTGTCGGCGCAGGCGGCCTCACAGCGCACCATCAAGGCCACCGAGGCGGCCGTACGCGGTCCCATCACCGACCGGCACGGTAATCAGCTCGCCTTCACGCTCACCGTGAAAGCCCTGACCTTCCAGCCGGTGACGGTGCGCGAGCAACTGGCCGAAGCCAAGAAGCTCAAGCCGAGCGCACCGGATCCGGAGCAGCGGCTCAAAGACATCGCGAAGTTCATCCACGACAAGCTCGGCGCACCCACCGAGCAGGAACTGCTCGACAAACTGCGCAGCGACAAGAAGTTCCACTACCTGGCCAAGAATGTCGACCCACGGGTCGCTTCCGAGATCACCGCCAAATTCCCGGAGGTCGGCGCCGAACGGCAGGACTTGCGCGAGTATCCCGGTGGTTCGCTGGCGTCGAATGTCGTCGGCGCGATCGGCGGCGACCGGCACGGTCAGATGGGCCTGGAATCCGCACTGGACTCGGTGCTGTCGGGTACCGACGGTTCGCGCACCTACGACCAGGGCTCCGACGGCGCGGTGATCCCCGGTAGCTACCGTGACCTGCAGCCCGCCGTGAACGGCTACGGCGTGGAGCTGACCCTCGACGCGGACCTGCAGTACTACGTGCAGCAGCAGGTGCAACAGGCCAAACAGGTGTCCGGCGCGTCCTCGGCCTCGGCGGTGGTGCTCGACGCCAAGACCGGCCAGGTGCTCGCGATGGCCAACGACGGCACCTTCAATCCCGCACTCGGCCCGAATCATTGGGCCTCGGGCAAGATGGGCAACCCCTCTGTCGCCGAACCCTTCGAACCCGGCTCGGTCAACAAGATCGTCACCGCGGCGGCCGCCATCGAATACGGCGTGACCGATCCCGACGAGGTGCTGCAGGTGCCGGGCTCGATCCGCATGTCGGGCGTCACCGTGAACGACGCGTGGCAACACGACGTCGCGGCCTATACGACGACCGGCATCTTCGGAAAGTCCTCCAACGTCGGCACTCTCATGCTCGCCCAGCGGGTGGGTGAGGACCGGTTCGCCGATATGGTCAACCGATTCGGGCTCGGACAGCGCACCGGCGTCGGCCTCCCCGGCGAGAGCGGCGGCCAGGTACCCGCCCGCGACCAGTGGTCCGGCGGCTCCTTCGCGAACCTGCCCATCGGCCAGGGTCTTTCGATGACGACCCTGCAGATGACCGCCATGTACCAGGCCATCGCCAACGACGGCCTGCGGATTCCGCCGCGCATCGTCAAGGCCAAGGTCGCCCCCGACGGCACCCGCACCGAGGAACTGCAGCCCGACGGCGTGCGCGTGGTGAGCCCGCAGACCGCGCACACCCTGCGCGAGCTGTTCCAGGCGACCGTGCAGAAGGACCCGATGGGCGTCCAGATGGGTACCGGCGCACCCGCCTCGATCGAGGGTTACCAGGTGGCAGGCAAGACCGGCACGGCACAGAAGGTCGACCCCGCGTGCCGGTGCTATTCGACCTCGTCGTTCTACAGCACGTTCGCCGGGATGGCGCCCGCCGACAATCCCCGCTACGTGATCGGCATGATGCTCGACGCGCCCGTGCGCAGCTCCGACGGCACCGGCGGCGGGTCCGCCGCCCCGCTGTTCCACAGCATCGCCTCCTGGGCGTTGCAGCGCGACCGGGTGCCACCGTCGCCGGAGCCCAAGCGGCTGGTGCTGGAGGCGGTGACATAACGGCTGGTGCCGCAGTTCTCGGCCCCTGGTTGCCCGCCTCTTCCCTCCCTCCGGGTACTCCTTCGTCGCACCCTCCACTCAGTCCAGAGGCGGGCGGGCCGAGAACAACAATTAACTCAACCCGCGTTGTCCGACCGACACCGCGCGTCGGTAACCTGACTGCTCGTCTCGCCTACGCGCTCGATCACTCTCAGAGAGGAGCCTTGTGCCCGCGCAGTCCAGCCCGCACGCGCTCCGGCCAACCACTCCATTGTCGACGTCGCTGCAGGCCGTGGCGGACCTCACCGGCGCCACGACGGCGACTCCGGCGTCCGCCGAGGTAAGCGTCACCGGCATCGAGCAACGATCCAACGCGGTGCGCGCCGGTGACCTGTTCGCCGCGTTACCCGGCGCGAACGCGCACGGCGCCCGATTCGCCGCCGACGCGATCGCCAACGGCGCGGTGGCGGTCTTCACCGATGCCGCGGGCGCCGAGCTGATCGGTGACGTCGCGGTACCCGTGCTGGTGCGCGAGCAGCCCCGCGCGGTACTCGGTGAACTCTCCGCCGAGATCTACGGCCATCCCAGCGATCGGCTGCGCATTGTCGGCATCACCGGCACCTCCGGCAAGACCACCACCTCGTATCTGGTGGAGGCCGGTCTGGCCGCGGCCGGACTGTCCACCGGGCTGATCGGCACCATCGAGACCCGCATCGGCGGGCAGCGGGTGCCGAGCGCGCTCACCACGCCCGAGGCGCCGCAGTTGCACGCGATGTTCGCCGCGATGGTCGAGCAGGGCGTCGACGCGGTCGTGATGGAGGTGTCGAGCCACGCGCTCGCGCTGGGCCGGGTCGACGGTGTGCGATTCGCGGTCGGCGCGTTCACCAATCTCTCCCAGGATCATCTGGACTTCCACAAGGACTTCGAGGACTACTTCGCGGCGAAACGTCGGCTGTTCGACGCGGATTCGCCGGTCGCCGCGCGCACCACGGTGGTCTGCGTCGACGACGAATGGGGCACCCGCCTGGCCGGTGACCTGGTCGAGCCGGTCACCGTGTCGACGACCGGTGCGGCCACCTGGCAGGTCAGCGGCGACATCAAGACCACCGGCGGCGAACAGGAATTCACCGCCGCCGGACCCGACGGCGAACTGACGGTGCGCCTGCGCCTGCCCGGCCGCTACAACGTCGCCAACGCGCTGCTGGCCGTCGCCACCTGCGCCGCGGCCGGCGTCGATCCCGCCGTGGCGGCCCCGGCGCTCGCCGTTGTCGATGTGCCGGGCCGGATGCAGCGCGTCGAGCACGGCCAGGATTTCCTCGCCGTCGTCGACTACGCGCACAAGCCCGCCGCCATCGAATCGGTCGTCACGACCCTGCGCGGCCATCTCACCGAAGCCGGAGTCGGCAGGCTGGCCGTCGTGCTCGGCGCCGGCGGCGACCGTGACGTGGCCAAACGCCCGCTCATGGGCGCCGCGGCGGCCCGCGCCGACCTGCTGATCGTCACCGACGACAACCCACGCACCGAGGACCCGGCGGCCATCAGGTCCGCCGTGGTGGCCGGTGCGCACGAACTCCCGGACACCGACCGCGGCGAGATCCGCGAGATCGGTGACCGCGCGGCGGCCATCGCCGCGGCACTCGACTGGGCGCGTTCGGGCGACGTGGTGCTCGTCGCGGGCAAAGGCCACGAGGTGGGGCAGGAGATCAAGGGCGTCAAGCATCCCTTCGACGACCGCGAGGTGGTCGCGGCGGCGCTGGATGCCTTACGGAGACGACACAGTCCGCACACGGACTCGGAGGACTTGACGGTTTCATGATCGAGATGACACTGCGGGAGATCGCGGACGTCGTCGGCGGCGAGCTGCACGACGTACCCGACCCCCAGGCACTGGTGACCGGTTCGGTCGAATTCGATTCGCGCCGAATCGGTTCCGGCGATCTGTTCCTCGCCCTACCCGGAGCCAACTCCGACGGACACGACTACGCCGCCACCGCTGTCGCCGCCGGGGCGGTCGCGGTACTCGCCGCCCGCCCGGTCGGCGTGCCCGCGATCGTCGTGGCCCCTGATCTCGGCTCGGTGCCCGCGACCTCGGTCGCGCTCAGCGCCGACGGTGACGGTTCCGGTGCCGCCGTGCTGGCGGCGCTGGCCGAACTGGCCCGCGTGAGCACCGAGCGGCTGGCCGAGCGCACCGGGCTCACCGTCGTCGGCGTCACCGGGTCCTCCGGCAAGACCTCGACCAAAGACCTGCTCGCGGCGGTGCTGGCACCGCTGGGCGCGGTGGTCGCGCCGCCCGGATCGTTCAACAACGAACTCGGCCACCCGTGGACCGCCCTGCGCGCGGGCGCCGACACGAAGTTCCTCGCTCTGGAACTGTCCGCGCGCGGTCGCGGACACATCGCGGAACTTGCCCGCATCGCACCGCCCCGGATCGGCGTGGTGCTCAATGTCGGCACCGCCCACCTCGGGGAATTCGGTAGCCGTGAGGCGATCGCACAAGCCAAGGGCGAGCTCGTCGAAGCTCTGCCCGCCGAAGGGCTGGCCGTGCTCAACGCCGACGACCCCAACGTCGCGGCCATGGCATCGCGGACGAAGGCGCGAGTGGTGAAGGTCGGCCTGTCCGGCGACGCCGACATCCGTGCCACCGATGTGGTCACCGACGACCAGGCCCGCGCCCGTTTCACCCTGCACGCGGTGGGCGAATCGATCTCGATCCAGCTCGCGGTGCACGGCGAACACCAGGTCGGCAATGCCCTGGCCGCCGCGGCGGTCGCCCTCGAATGTGGTGCCGATCTGGCGACCGTGGCCGAGGCGCTGTCCGGCGCCACCGCGGCTTCGGTCCGCCGGATGGATGTGACGACCACGCCCGCGGGCGTCACCGTCATCAACGACTCCTACAACGCCAATCCCGACTCGGTGCGCGCGGCGCTCAAAGCGCTGGTCACCCTCGCGAAGTCGAGCTCGGAACCCCGGCGCAGCTGGGCTGTGCTCGGCGAGATGGGCGAACTCGGTGACACCTCGGTGATCGAACACGACGCGATCGGACGCCTGGCCGTGCGCCTCGATGTCGACCGATTGATCGTGATCGGCACCGGACGACCCTCCCACGGCATGCATCAGGGAGCGGTAATGGAAGGCTCATGGGGCGAGGAATCGATCCTCGTTCCCGATATCGACGCGGCGATCGCGCTGCTCGACGACGAGATCGCCGCAGGCGATGTGGTACTGGTCAAGGCGTCGAAGGCGGTGGGCCTGTGGGCCGTCGCCGAGCACCTGACCGGGGCAGCGGAAGGTAATACAGCTCGATGAGGCAGATTCTGTTCGCGGCGGGGATCGCACTGGCGGTGTCGATCCTGTTGACGCCGTTGCTGGTTCGGGTGTTCGCCAAGCAGGGCTTCGGCCAGGAGATCCGGGTCGACGGTCCGGCCAGTCACCAGGCCAAGCGCGGTACCCCCACCATGGGTGGTGTCGCGATCCTGATCGGTATGTGGGCGGGCTATCTCGGCTCGCACCTGATCGGTATCGGCTACGACGCGGAAGGTCCGACGGCGTCGGGTCTGCTCGTGCTCGGGCTCACCACCGCGCTCGGCATCGTCGGATTCCTCGACGACTTCATCAAGCTGCGCAAGCAGCGCAACCTCGGACTCTCGGCCGCGGGCAAGTACATCGGGCAGACCGCCGCCGCGGTCATCTTCGCGGTGCTGGCCCTGCAGTTCCGTAGCGCCGACGGGCTGGCCCCCGCCAGCAAGCACCTGTCGTATGTGCGCGACTGGAGCACGGTGTCGATGGGCGCGCTCATCTTCGTCGTCTGGGTGCTGTTCTTGGTCGTGGCCTGGTCCAACGCGGTGAACCTCACCGACGGTCTCGACGGTCTCGCGGCCGGTTCGATGAGCCTGCTGCTCGGCGCGTACGTGATCATCACCTTCTGGCAGTACCGCAATTCCTGCTCCACCAATCCCGGCCCCGGCTGCTACGACGTGCGCGACCCGCTCGATCTGGCCCTGGTCTGTGCCGCCGCCGCCGCCGCGTGCATCGGCTTCCTGTGGTGGAACGCCGCGCCCGCGCGCATCTTCATGGGCGACACCGGTTCGCTGGCGCTCGGCGGTCTGATCGCCGGTCTGTCGATCACCACCCGCACCGAGCTGCTGATGGCCGTGATCGGCGCGCTGTTCGTCGCCGAGGCGGCGTCGGTGATGCTGCAGGTGGCGGTGTACCGCACCACGCGCAATCGGTTGTTCAAGATGGCGCCGTTCCACCATCACTTCGAGTTGAGTAAGTGGGCCGAAACCACGGTGATCATCCGGTTCTGGATTTTGGCGGGCATCTCCGCCGCAGTGGGCCTCGGCCTGTTCTACAGCGAATATCTGTCACAGGTCGGGTGAGTAGAGACATGGTCGAACACTCGCCCCGCGCCCTGCGTTCCCCGGGCCCGATGCTCGAATTCCTGCGTGGTCGTGACGTTCTCGTCGCCGGTTGGGGCGTCTCCGGACGCTCGCTGATCGAACCGCTGCGCGATATCGGCGCCCACCCGGTGGTGACCGACAACGGCGCCAAGGCACTGGCCGAAGCCGCCGAACTCGGCCTCGAGATCGCCACCAGCGTCGAACTCGAAGGCGCCGATTTGAGCCGGTTCGCGCTGGTGATCACCAGTCCCGGCTGGCGACCGGATTCGCCGGTGCTGGTCTCCGCGGTCACCGACGGCGTGCCCGTCTGGGGCGACGTCGAATTCGCCTGGTGGGTCGATCAGGCCCGCATCTACGGCCCGGTCCGCAAGTGGCTGGTGATCACCGGCACCAACGGCAAGACCACCACCACCCAGATGACGCACTCGATCCTGCGCGCCGCGGGCATCTCCAGCGTGGCCTGCGGCAATATCGGCCTGCCGATCCTGGACGCACTGCGCCGCAACCCCGGTCCGCAAGTCCTGGCCGTCGAGCTGTCCTCGTTCCAGCTGCACTGGGCTCCCTCGGTGCGCCCCGAGGCGGGCGTCGTGCTCAATGTCGCCGAGGATCACCTGGATTGGCACGGCGGTCTCGATGCCTACGCCGCCGCGAAAGCGCGCGCGCTGACCGGTCGGGTCGGCGTGGTCGGCCTCGACGATCCGGTCGCTGGCGCACTGGCCCGTAAAGCCAAGGCCCGCCGCACGGTCGGCTTCCGTATCGGCGTCCCCGCCGACGGCGAGCTGGGCGTGGTCGACGGCAAGCTCCTCGACCGCGCCTTCACCAAGGCCGCGATCCTCGCCGAGACCAGCGACATCAGCCCGCCGGGACCCGCAGGCATCGCCGACGCGCTGGCCGCGTCCGCGCTGACCAGGGCCATCGATGTGGCACCGCAGTTCGTCAAAGAAGGTCTCGCCGAGCACAAGGTGGGCCCGCACCGCACCGCGTTCGTCCGCGAACTGGGTGGTGTCGAGTTCATCGATGACTCCAAGGCCACCAACCCGCACGCCGCACGCGCCGCGATCATGGCGCACCCGCAGGTGGTGTGGGTGGCGGGTGGTCTGCTCAAGGGCGCCAGTGTCGACGACCTGATCGAAGAGGTCGGTGATCGACTGGTCGGCGCGGTGTTGTTCGGGGCCGACGCGCCGGTGATCGCTGCCGCGATGGCGCGACACGCACCCGAAGTCCCGGTCATCGAGCTGGATGCGGGAGACGATGCAGACATGGAGTCGTCGAGATCCCAGCGAGCCGAGGCGGTCATGGGCCGCGCGGTGCGCGCCGCGGCGGGCCTGGCCAGCGCCGGAGACACCGTCCTGCTCGCGCCCGCGGCCGCTTCCCTGGATATGTACGACGACTACACCCATCGCGGACGCTGTTTCGTGGATGCGGTGACGGCACTGGAAGATGGTGACATCGGGCGGGCGCTGTGACGAAGGCGCGCCCGGCCGACCCGTCACCGCCCGAAAGGGGGCAGCGTGGGTAAGAGCCGGGGCAGCGTCGACAGCAGTCGGGTCGGTCAGAGCGCGGGTGCTACCCGAAGCGGTTCGGGGCAGCCGAATTGGGCGGGGGAGCGCTTCGGCGCCTGGTTGGCCCGGCCGCTCGCGTCGTTCCATCTGATCGTCACCATCGCGACCCTGCTCACCGTGCTCGGTCTGGTGATGGTGCTGTCGGCGTCGAGCGTCGAGGCCTATGCCGGTGGCGGTTCGGCCTACGCGCTGTTCATCCAGCAGGCCATGTTCGCCGGGCTCGGTGCGATCGCCTTCTATGTGGCGCTGCGGTTGCCGCTGCGGTTCTTACGCCAATGGTCGTTCCCGATCTTCAGCATCTCGGTGCTCGCGTTGGTGCTGGTGCTCATTCCCGGCATCGGCTCGATCCACGGCGGCGCGCGACGCTGGTTCGACATCGGCCCGCTGTCGATCCAGCCTTCCGAAGTCGTCAAGGTGACCCTGATCGTGTGGGGTGCGCACCTGCTCGCCTCGCGCCGGGGCGCCCAACTCAAGGACATCCTGGTGCCGCTGGTGCCCGCCGGACTGCTGGTGTGCCTGCTGGTGGTGCTCGAACCGAACCTGTCGACCACCATCGCCCTCGGCATCGTGCTGATGGCGCTGCTGTGGTTCGGCGGGCTGCCGGTGCGACTGTTCGTCGGGATCCTGGTGACCGGTCTGGTCGCCGCGTCGGTGCTGGCATTGTCGGCCGGGTACCGCTCCGACCGCGTGCGCGCGTTCTTCAATCCCGGTGACGATCCGCAGGGTGTCAATTACCAGGCGCGTCAGGCGAAGTACTCCCTCGCCGACGGCGGCATCTGGGGCCGCGGCCTCGGACAGAGCCGCGCGAAGTGGAGCTATTTGCCCAACTCGCACAACGACTTCATCTTCGCCATCATCGGCGAGGAACTCGGCTTCCTGGGCTGCATGCTGGTGCTGGCGCTGCTGGCGCTGTTCGCCTACGCGGGCATCCGCATCGCGCTGCGCTCGGTCGACCCGTTCCTTCGCCTGCTCACCGCCACCGCCACCACCTGGATCACCGCGCAGGCGCTGATCAACATCGGCTACGTCGTGGGGCTGCTGCCGGTGACCGGTCTGCAGTTGCCGCTGGTCTCTGCCGGTGGTTCGTCGCTGGCGATCACGCTGTTCATGTTCGGCATCATCGCCAGCGCCGCCCGGCACGAACCGGAAGCGGTCTCGGCGTTGAAGGCAGGCCAGGACGGCAGACTCAGCAGGCTGCTGCGACTGCCGGTGCCCGAGGTGTACACCCCGCCCGTGCCGCGAAAAGTCGCGCCGCGCCCCAGAACCGAACGCCCACGTCAGGCCCCTCGCCGCCAGCCGCCCGCCGACCGCAGGCGACGCGCGCCGGAGAGCCGCGGCACGAGTTCGCTACGGTCGACACGAGCATGGGAGCCGACTTACCCGATGCCACACCGCCCGGTGAAACGGCGGACCGGCGGAGGTGGCGGCGCATGACGCACGCCTTCGCGAGATCGATTCGAGATAGAGAGAACGAGGTAGATCCAGGTGAGTAACCCGCGATCCGGGTTGTCGGTGATCGTTGCAGGCGGGGGAACCGCAGGCCACATCGAACCCGCGCTGGCTGTCGCCGACGCGTTGCGCAGGCTCGACGACTCGATCCGGGTGACCGCCTTGGGTACCGAGCGTGGACTCGAGACGAAACTGGTGCCCGAACGCGGGTATCCACTGGAACTGATCCCGCCGGTCCCGCTGCCGCGCAAGCCCTCCGCCGATCTGCTGCGACTGCCCGGCCGGGTGCTCGCCTCGGTGAAGGCGACCAGGGCGGTGATCGACGACGTGCAGGCCGACGTGATCATCGGATTCGGCGGTTACGTGGCACTGCCCGCCTACCTCGCCGCGCGCGGTGGGCTGTTCGGCCGCAAGCGCAAGGTGCCGGTGATCGTGCACGAGGCCAACGCGAAGGCCGGTATCGCCAACAAGGTCGGCGCGAAACTCGCCGCGAAAGTGCTCGCCGCCGTCCCGGATTCGGGGCTGGCAGGCGCGCAGGTCGTCGGTATTCCGGTGCGCGCCTCCATCACCGAACTCGATCGTCCCGCCTTGCGGGCGCAGGCTCGCGCGCACTTCGGACTGCCCGCCGAGGGGCCGGTGCTGCTGGTGTTCGGTGGCTCGCAGGGCGCGCGCAGCCTCAACGAGGCCGTCTCCGGCGCCGCACCGCAACTCGCGGCCGCCGGCGTCTCGGTGCTGCACGCGCACGGCCCCAAGAACAGTGTGGAGGTGAGCACCGCCGACGCGCCCGCACCGTATGTGGCGGTGCCCTACCTGTCGCGGATGGACCTGGCCTACGCCGCCGCCGACGCGGTGGTGTGCCGATCCGGCGCGATGACCGTGGCCGAGGTGTCGGCGGTCGGACTGCCCGCCTTCTATGTGCCGCTGCCGCACGGCAACGGCGAACAGGAATTCAACGCCCGACCAGTGGTCGCGCAGGGTGGTGGCACAATTGTGGCCGACGCCGAGCTGACCCCGAAATACGTGATCGATGAGGTGATTCCGCTGCTGCTCGACCCCGCTCGACTCGCGCAGATGAGCCGCGCCGCCGCAGGCGCAGGCCATCGCGATGCTGCCGACACGGTGGCCAGGATCGTCACCGAGGTCGCCCGATGAGCAAGCCGGAACAGGAGATCGGGGAGTCCACCGGCGCGGCCCTGCCACCCGAACTCCAACGCGTGCACATGGTGGGCATCGGCGGCGCCGGCATGTCCGGTATCGCGCGCATCCTGCTCTCACGCGGCGGGCAGGTCTCCGGTTCCGATGCCCGCGAGAGCCGCGGTGTGTTGTCGCTCCGGGCTCGCGGCGCCGAGGTACGTATCGGCCACGCCGCCGACGCGCTCGATCTGCTGCCCGGCGGCCCGACGGTCGTCGTCACCACCTATGCCGCCATCCCGAAGACCAACCCCGAACTGGTCGAGGCACATCGGCGCGACATCCCCGTGCTGATGCGCCCGACCGTGCTCGCCGCGCTGATGCGCGGGCACCGGACCCTGCTGGTCTCGGGCACCCACGGCAAGACCTCGACCACCTCGATGCTGATCGTCACGTTGCAGCACTGCGGCGCCGATCCGTCGTTCGCGGTCGGCGGCGAGCTCAACGAGGCGGGCACCAACGCCCATCACGGCAGCGGTGACATCTTCGTCGCCGAGGCCGACGAGTCCGACGGCTCACTGCTGCAATACGACCCGGACGTCGCCGTGGTCACCAATATCGAATCCGATCACCTCGACTACTTCGGCACCGACGAGGCCTACGTCCAGGTCTTCGACGACTTCGCCGACCGGCTCGCCCCCGGCGGTCTGCTGGTGGTGTGCCTCGACGATCCCGGCTCGCTCGCGTTGGCACAGCGGGTCGCACCGCGCATGGCCGAACGCGGAATCGAGGTTCTCGGTTACGGCTCCGGCGATCTGGCCGATGCCCCCGTGACCGTCGGCGCCCGGCTGCTCGACTGGCAACCGCGGGATGTGGGCGGCATCGTCGAGTTCCAGCTCGACGGCGAAACGGTGCCGCGGTCGTTGCGACTGTCGGTGCCCGGCAGGCACATGGCGCTCAACGCGCTGGCGGCGCTGCTGGCCGCCCGCGCCACCGGCGCCGATATCGACGAGATCGTGCAGGGTCTGGAGGGATTCGGCGGCGTGCATCGCCGATTCCAGTTCACCGGTCGGGAAAACGGGGTGCGCGTCTTCGACGATTACGCCCACCACCCGACCGAGGTCCGCGCGGTGCTCGAGGCCGCCGCGCAACTGGTCGCCCAGGAAGCGCGTGACGGCGCCCGCCTGCGGCGCGGCCGGGTCATCGTGGTGTTCCAGCCGCATCTCTACAGCCGCACCGCCACTTTCGCCACGGAGTTCGGCACGGCGTTGAGCCTGGCCGACGAGGTGGTCGTGCTCGACGTCTACGGCGCCCGTGAAGACCCGCTGCCCGGCGTCAACGGCGCGCTGGTCGCCCAGTCGGTGACCGAACCCGTGCACTACCAGCCGGATATGTCCAAGGTCGGCAAGCAGGTCGCCGGGCTCGCGGGCGACGGCGACGTCGTGATCACCATGGGCGCGGGCGATGTCACAATGCTCGGCAGCCAGATCCTCGACGGCCTGCGGGCCAGGCCGCAGCAGGGCGGCCGGTGAGATTGCCGATGCCCGCCGCGCGCGGGTGGCACGGCTACCGCCTCTGGACGGTGGTCGGGGTGGTCGTGGTGACCCTGCTGGTGGCACTGGCCTGGTTCACCCCGGCACTGTCGGTGCGCACCGTGCGCATCGACGGCCTGTCGGCGGTGCCGGACGCCGATGTGCGAGGTCGACTCGAAATTCCGGACGGCCGTTCGATGTTACGGATCGATACCACCGCGATCGCCCAGCGCGTGGCCGCGATCCCGAAGGTGCGCTCGGTCAGGGTGCAGCGTAAATTCCCCTCGACAGTGCTGGTCACCGTCGTGGAGCGAACACCGGTGGTGTATTTCGAAGGCCCGGACGGCGCCCACCTGATCGACGCCGAGAGCGTCGAATTCGCGATCGAGCCCGAATTGCCCATCGGGGTGCCGAAACTGCTCACCGAGGGCTCGTTCACCGGGCCCGCGGCGGCCAGGGCGGCGGTGGATGTGCTGGTCACCCTGCCACCCGCCTTGTCTGTGCAGGTGGGCGAGGTTGTCGCACGGTCGATTTCGGATGTCTCGCTGAGCCTTCGCGATGGCAGGAGGGTAGTGTGGGGCGGCACGGGCGACGGCGAGCGCAAAGCTGCCGTCGTGTTGCCGCTACTGACCCGTGAGGGGACCGTGTTCGACGTTTCGAGTCCGAATCTGGTCACGGTAAAGTGAGCGACATTCTTTGTGGCACAAGATTCTGGCTCTCATCTCGGCGCGCCTGCGCCGCGATCGCAGTGGCTGCGAATAGCGTTCCGCAGCAGTCGGATACTTGACATAACGCCAACCCTATGGTTGAGGTTGAGGGTTTAAGATCGAAGGAAGGCGAGAGCCCATGACGCCCCCGCACAACTACCTTGCAGTGATCAAGGTCGTCGGTATCGGCGGCGGCGGCGTGAACGCCGTCAACCGAATGATCGAACAAGGACTCAAGGGAGTCGAGTTCATCGCGGTCAATACCGACGCGCAAGCCCTGCTGATGAGCGATGCCGACGTCAAACTCGATGTCGGCCGCGAACTCACCCGAGGTCTCGGTGCCGGAGCCGATCCGGAAGTCGGCCGCAAGGCCGCAGAAGACCACAAGGACGAGATCGAAGAGGTGCTCAAGGGCGCCGACATGGTCTTCGTCACGGCCGGCGAAGGTGGTGGCACCGGTACCGGTGGCGCTCCCGTCGTCGCCAGCATCGCCCGCAAGCTGGGCGCGTTGACTATAGGAGTCGTCACCCGGCCGTTCTCTTTCGAGGGCAAGCGGCGCGGGAACCAGGCCGAAGTAGGGATCAACCTGCTTCGCGAGTCGTGCGACACCCTCATCGTCATTCCGAACGACCGGCTGCTGCAGCTGGGCGACGCGGCGGTGAGTCTGATGGACGCCTTCCGCTCCGCGGATGAGGTGCTGCTCAACGGTGTTCAGGGTATAACCGACCTGATCACCACCCCCGGCTTGATCAACGTCGACTTCGCCGACGTCAAGAGCGTGATGTCGGGTGCCGGATCGGCACTCATGGGCATCGGCTCGGCGCGTGGTGAGGGTCGGTCGGTGAAGGCGGCCGAGACGGCGATCAATTCGCCGCTGCTCGAGGCCTCCATGGATGGTGCGCACGGCGTGCTGCTCTCGATCGCGGGCGGTTCCGATCTCGGCCTGTTCGAGATCAACGAGGCGGCCTCGCTGGTGCAGGAGGCGGCCCACATCGAGGCCAACATCATCTTCGGTACGGTCATCGACGATTCGCTCGGCGACGAGGTGCGGGTCACCGTCATCGCCGCGGGCTTCGACGGTGGCGGCCCGTCTCGACGCAATACCGAGACCAGCGCGGTCACCACGAGCCGGACCGGGGCTAACCCGATCGGTTCCGGCCGCGCGGGCGAGATCGGCCAAGGACGTCCGTCCGAGGCGCCGTCGCGTCCCACCGAGCCCGCCACGGCCGGGGTGTCCAGTGGTCGGGCCGCGGCGCCGAATTACCGCGATACCGAGCGGTACCGGGAGTCGGAGCGTCAGCGGGTGACAGAGGCGGCCATGAACCGCGTCAACAACCCGGAAGTTCACGAAGGCGACGACGACGACGAGATCAACGTCCCGGACTTCATGCGTCGATAAACATTCGCAGACACGAAAGCGCCCGAACTCCTGTCGAGTCCGGGCGCTTTCGCGTTGTGCGGGGGATCAGCCCTTGGCGCTGCCGAGGCAGTAGGTGATCTTCGGATCATTGACCACGAGCACCTGGTCGGCGTCCTCGCCGCACAGCTGCTCGTCGACCTGACCGTCGACGCGGCTGACGACCTTGAAGCTGGCGTCGGAGGCGGTGCACGGCACGAACTTGTAGCCGGTCATCATGCCCTCGTTGTAGCAGCTGCCCTCCTTGAAGTTCGGGGCCAGACAGAGGAACGCGACAGTGCCGCCGCTGCCGAAGGTCTCCTCGTAGGAGGTGTAATCCTCGTGGCACTCGACCTTCTGGTCGTGGACCTGCACGACCTGGTAGACGGCATTCTCGGCCGAGCAGGCGACCGGCTCGGTCTTGGAGTCGATCATCGACGCCGAGATCACGTTGATGCACTCACCGACCTTCGAGCGGGCGGTGTCGGACTTGCTCGCGTCCTTGGCCACGTCGGAGACCTTGTCGATGGCCGAGCAACCCGCGGCACCGAGTGCCGTGACCGCCAGCAGCGCGAGCGAGAACCGCGAAACCATGCCCTTGCCGGTGAACGTCATGCGAACCTTCTTTCTGCAGAACCTCACCGCGGACCCTTCGGCGGTGTAGGCCCCGATCACCCAACCTCACCCCGGGCCGCCGAGCATCCGGGAAACCACGGTAATTCCGGGTCGGCGGCACCGTTATGCTCTGATCCGGCCGTTCACGGTCGATTTCGCCAGTGAGGTACGGAGTGTCATGTTCGAACGCGCATTCGTCGGCCGCGCCGCCGAACTCGCCGCACTGACCACGACTTTCACCGACCCCGACGCGCCCTGGTTGCTGCTGGTCGACGGTCCGGCCGGAATCGGCAAGTCCCGCTTGATCGCCGAGTTCGTCGGCGCCGCCCACTGTCGGGTGCTGATGGTCACCGGCACCGAAGACGCCAAGGCCCAGCCGCGCTACCTCGCCGACGACATCGTCGAGCAGTTGGACGACAGCCCGGTCGACGCCGACGAGGCACCGGCCGCGCCAGAGGCCGGCACGCCGGACAGCAGTGAGTCGTCACCGGACGGTGCCGACTTGGCTCGCCGGGTGCGACGTGAGCTCGGCGCCAAGGCGACCCTGCTCGTCGTCGACGACCTCCAATGGTCGGACCTCGAATCGTTGCGGTTGCTGAACTTTCTGATTCGCAACCGCCCCGTCCGCGGATTCCGGCTGCTGCTCGCCTTCCGCGAAGGCGGCTGCCCGCCGTCGATCGCCCGGCTGGTGCGGGCGCCCCGGGTGCGGACCGTACAGGTGCGGGTTCCGCCGTTCACCGAGGCCGATGTCGACGGTCTGCTGCCGGGGGAGGACCCGCGTCGGCGGGCCAGACTGTTGAGTGCCTCCCATGGCAATCCGCTGTATCTGACGCTGCTCGCCGATCTACCCGACCGCGAATTGGACCGGGCACTGCGCGGGGAGGAACCGGACCCCGCGTCGAACGACTTCGCGGCGCTGGACCGGACGATCCGCGCCGAACTGGCCCAGCTCCCGGAAACCGAGCGGCTGGTCGCGCAGGCCATCGCGGTGTGCGGGGTTCCGCCCGATTTCGAACTACTGTGCGCGACAGCTGCGCTCGCGGAGTCCGTGGTAGTCGCGGCGGTGGACGGCCTGGTCGGGCGCGGCGTGGTCGGTGTGGGCGAGGGCGCGGTGACGTTCGCCCATCCGCTGATTCGCACCGCCGCCTACCGTGTATCCGGCCACGCATGGCGAGCGATGGCCCACCGCCGGGCTGCCCTCGCGCTGCGTGCTCGCGACGCGTCGATGCCCTCGCGCGCACGCCATCTCGAGCACGCCCTTCTCGGCGGGGACGAGATCGCGGGCGCGGAACTGCGACTGGCCGCCGAGCAGGTGCTCGCCGACGCACCGGCGGCGAGCGCGCGTTGGCTCTCGGCCGCCGCGCGCATCGCCCCCGCGACCGACGACCCGCTCGCCGAAGCTCTGGCACTCGGCCGCGCGCAGTTGCTGTCCGGTGCGGCCGCGCAGGCGGGGGAGACGCTCGAACCAGCGGCGGCCACCGCGGGCAGGCACCAACTGGAGGCGCTGCTGCTGTCGGCCCGGTGCGCGCGCATGCTCGGCCGCATCGATCAGGCACGAACACTGCTCGCCCACGGTGCGACTCTGCCCCGCCGCCCCGGTGACGGACCGGTGCAACTGGAACTCGCGATCCTGGAAATGCAGGACCACCAGGACTCCGAGGGCCGGGCCCGCCTCACCGCCCTGTTCGACTCCGATGCCATCGACGACCCGGCCGTACGCGCCGCCGCAACCGCCCTGCGCTGCCTCGGGCTGCTCGCCGACGCGCGAATCGTCGAGGCAGCGCAGCTCTACGACCCCTGCGACCGTGCCTTCGGTCGGCTCACCGACGCCGCCTTGCGCGAAGTGGTCCACGCCGCTCCCGTGTTCGGCTGGTGCGCGTACTTCCTCGACCGCGACGCGAGCGGCCTACGCCAGCTGGATCGCGCGATCGCGGTGAGCAGGCGCTTCGGCCGCACCTACGCCCTCGCCGAACTCCACACCGTGCGTGCCTACTGCCTGGCCAAACTCGGCCGCCTCAACGACGCCATCGCCGCCGCCGACGAAGCCACCGACGCCGCGACCACCTTCCACTACCCCGACCTGCTCTCCTTCGCCGGCGCACTGAAACTGCGCACCCTGCAACTGACCGCTGCGCCCGAAGCGGTCGCCGCCCAGTGGCACACCATCGCCGCCCTCCCACGCCCCACCATGCGCTGGTGGCGACAAGTCGTGGAGACAACCCTCTCCGACACCGCCCGAGCCCTCCCCGGGCCGATGCCACCCGAGGACCGCCCGGGCCCTCTCCACCCGACCCACCTGGCCCGAGCGGCCCACGCCGCGATTGTCACCGGCGATCTCTCGACCGCCGACACCTTGATCACCCGAGCCGAAGCAGCCGCCGCGGCGACTGCTGGCGCCCGCCCTCCCCACCGCGACGACGTCCCCGGCGCATCTGGCCCGGTCGGTGACGCGACTGTGGACGCGGAGTCGCCCCGGGCAGCTGACAACGCTGGCATCGAGCCGAAGCTCATCTCCTGTATCACCGGCGACCCCGCCGCCCCCGATGGAGCGCCGCCGAGTCGGTCAGTCGACGGACTCGGCAGCCAGGTCGGCGCGGCAGCCTTGGCACGCGCCGACTACGCCGCGGCCATCGGCGATACCGCGGCAGCGGCGGCGGCGGCCGAGGTGGCGATCGCGGCGTTCGCGCGCGCCGGAATGGTGGTGAACCGGGCGCAAGCCGAGTTGTTCGCCGGTGCGATCGCGGGCAGACGGGGTGACTTCGGCCAGGCGACCAGCCGATTCGCCTCGGCCCGCGCGGCTTTCACCGAGACCGGCGCCATTCGCCTGCTCGACGAAGTGACGACCGCGCAGCGCCGGCTCGCAGGCGCCCAGCGAGTCGGCGCGCCCGCCGCCCTGACCAGGCGCGAGCGCGAGGTCGCCGAGTTGGCCGCCCACGGCCACACGAACAAGGCCATCGCCGAGCACCTCTACCTCAGTCCACGCACCGTCGAGGACCATCTCGGCCGGGTCCTGCGCAAACTGGGACTGACCGGCCGCGCGGGCATCGCCCGCAGGCTCGGCGATCTCGACGGCGCTGATTCGTCCGCCTGATCGGCCGACCTCGTACCCGAGGTTGACCGACGTCACCCCGGGCGTGGACCGCGCGACCTCACAACGGCACTACGCTCGAACACATGACTTCCGCACCTCCTACCGTGACCGTTCGCCGGGTGACCACCACCCGCACCGGTGGCTTCTCCGCCGCGCCCTACGATTCGTTCAACCTGGGTGACCACGTCGGTGACAATCCGGAAGCTGTGCGCCGCAACAGGATTCGGCTGGCCGAAGGCATCGGCCTCACCCCTGATCGGTTGGTGTGGATGGAGCAGGTGCACGGGCGCACCGTCGAGATCGTCGACGGCCCGCGCGCCGAACCGGTACCGGTGACCGACGCGCTGGTCACTACCGTGCCGGGACTGGCGCTGGTGGTGCTCACCGCCGACTGCGTGCCGATCCTGCTCTCCGATGACGAGGCGGGGGTCATCGCCGCCGTCCACGCGGGGCGCATCGGCGCCCGGATCGGCATCGTGCCGCGCGTGCTCGACGCGATGGTCTCGGTCGGCGCCCGCATCGACCGCATCGGCGCCTTCCTCGGTCCCGCCGCCTCGGGTCGCCAATACGAAGTCCCCGCCGCCATGCGCGCCGACGTCGAAGCCCACCTGCCCGGCAGCGCGACCACCACCGTTCGCAAAACCCCCGGTCTCGACCTGCGGGCGGGTATCCGCCGACAGCTCACCGAGGCGGGTGTCGGCGGAATCGCGGTTGACCCACGCTGCACCATCGAGGACAAAACCCTGTTCAGCCACCGCCGCGGCGCCCCCACCGGCCGCATCGCCGGTGTGATCTGGATGGGCTCCGCCGCATGACCGAAACGGGACGCGCCGCGGAGCTCTCAACTCGTCTCGACGGCTTGCTCGCCCGCATCGACGCCGCCGTCGCAGCGGCGGGTCGCCCGGCAGGTTCGGTCAGCCTCCTCCCGGTGACGAAGTTCTTCCCCGCCACCGACGTCGCGATCCTGCACGCCCTCGGCCGACGCGAATTCGGCGAGTCCCGCGAGCAGGAAGCCTCCGCGAAGGTCGATCAGCTCGGCTACGACGACGTCGAATGGCACATGATCGGCCGTTTACAACGCAACAAGGCACGCGCGGTGGCGCGGTGGGCGCACACCGTGGCTTCGGTCGACAGCGAACGGCTGGCAAACGCTCTCGACCGTGCCGCGCAGGACGCACTGGCAGCCGGCGAGCGTATCGCGCCGCTGCGAGTGCTGCTGCAGGTGAGCCTGGATGCCGACCCCGGACGCGGGGGTGTCGCACCGGCTGATCTACTCTCCCTGGCCGACCTGGTAGCGAAGGCGCCCGGCTTGCATCTGGCCGGTCTGATGGCGATTCCGCCCCTTGACGCCCCGAGTGATGTGTCGTTTGCGAATCTTGCGACATTGCACACTTCGCTGCTTGTGCAACACGCCGAAGCCACCGACCTTTCTGCAGGTATGTCGGGTGATTTGGAGATTGCGGTCGAACACGGTTCGACGTGTGTGCGTGTCGGAACCGCCTTGATGGGCGCGCGACCGATAACCTCGGCGTAGCAAAGAAACCTCACCAGTCACATTCGACTCATACGATGGGGCTGAAGAGGCGCTGAGCAAGAACTTCAACACCCGGCCGCCACCGGGGCCGAAGGAAGGTCGACCAGATGAGTACCCTGCATAAGTTCAAGGCGTACTTCGGCATGGTTCCGCTCGATGAGTACGAAGACGACTACGTCGACGATCATGCCCCTCGCGGCGCAGAGGAGCGCGCGGGTCGCGTCCGTCCGCGCAGCTACGACCGTTATGCCGAAGACCGGTACGGCTCCGACCGTTTCGAGGACGAGGCCGACGACTTCCCACAGCCGGCGTACAAGTCGGCCTACCAGGCGCGTCGTGACGACTATGTCGCCGACACCTACGCCGACGATCGCTATGAGACGCCGCGTCGCCCCACCAGGATCGAAACGGCGCCGTCGTCGGGCCGGTCCTTCCGGGCAGGCGGTGTCGCACCCGGTATGCGCGGCTCCACTCGTGGTGCGCTCGCGGTCGATCCCGACGCCGAGGAGCGCAGGCTGGAGGAGCGCATGCGCCCCGAGCCCGCGCCCGCGCGGCGTCCTGGGATCTTCGAGGACGGAGGTCCCTTGTCCAAGATCACCACGCTGCGTCCACGCGACTACGGCGAGGCCAGGATCATCGGTGAACGGTTCCGCGAAGGGAATCCGGTCATCATGGACCTGGTCGACCTGAGCAATGCCGATGCAAAAAGGCTGGTCGATTTCGCGGCCGGACTCGCTTTCGCGCTGCGTGGTTCGTTCGACAAGGTGGCGACGAAGGTGTTCCTGCTCTCACCGGCCGACGTCGACGTATCAGCGGAAGAACGCCGCCGCATCGCCGAAAACGGCTTCTACAACCAGAAATAGACACCGCACACCCGATACCGAGATGGCCGCCCGCGCACTGCGCGGCGCGGCCATTTTGCGCCCTGCCGATTTTGCGGCAGAGTGAAGCCGTGGCCCTGTTCGCGGTTCTGTACCTCGTGCTTTTCATCTTCTGGCTGTTGCTCATCAGTCGGGTGATCGTCGAGTTCATTCGCAGTTTCGCGCGCGACTGGCGCCCGACCGGTGTGGTGGTGATCGTCCTAGAGGTGATCTTCACCGTTACCGACCCTCCGGTGAAACTTCTGAGGCGGTTGATACCTCCTGTGAATCTTGGGGGGATTCGTCTCGATCTTTCGATAATGGTCCTGCTCTTCCTCGTCTTCATCCTGATGTCGATCGTGGGTAGGCTCGGTCAGCCCGTGACCTCCGTGTGACACAATGAATCGAGTAGACCGCTTGCTAGTTCTCCAAAAGACGCGTGAAGGGATCCTTCGATGCCGCTGACTCCTGCCGATGTGCACAACGTCGCGTTCAGCAAACCGCCGATCGGTAAGCGCGGCTACAACGAGGACGAGGTCGATGCCTTTCTGGATCTCGTCGAGCAGGAGCTTTCGCGCCTGATCGAGGAGAACGCCGACCTGCGTCAGCGGGTCGCCGAACTCGACACCGAGCTGGCCGACGCCAAGAAGAACCGCGGACCTGCCCCGGTCAGCGCCGCCAAGGCGCCCGTGCAGCAGGTACCTCCCCCCGCGCCGGAACCTGTTCCGCAGCCGATCCCGGTCGCGCCGCCCGCTCCGATGCCCGTCGCGGCGCCGGTGCAGAACAACGGCCCGGACGCGAACATGCAGGCCGCGAAGGTGCTCACCCTGGCGCAGGAGATGGCGGACCGCCTCACCACCGACGCCAAGACCGAGGCCGAGGGACTGCTCTCGAACGCGCGAGCAAACTCCGAGCGACTGGTCGGCGACGCCCGCACCCGCTCGGAAGCGATGATCGCCGACGCGCGTCAGAAGTCCGACGCGATGCTGTCCGACGCGCAGAACCGCTCCGACACCCAGATCCGGCAGGCCAAGGACAAGGCCGAGGCGCTCACCGCCGACGCCGAGCGTCAGCACGCCGAGATCATGGCCACCATCACCCAGCAGCGCACGGTGCTGGAAAGCCGCATCGAGCAGCTCAAGACCTTCGAGCGCGAGTACCGCGTGCGCCTGAAGTCCTACCTGGAATCGCAGCTGGAAGAGCTCGAGAACCGTGGGTCGGCCGTGCCGGTCGACGGCGGCGAGTTCGCGGGCGAGACCAACGGCTCGGCCAACAGTCTGGCTCCCGCTTCCTTCGCCAAGGGCGGCAAGTAAACTAGTTCCCGAGTCGCGCGACGCAGCGCGTCGCGTGATTCGGGAATGCCCAGTTATCGTCGGGCTGCTCGGTTGGCTTGGGAGTCACCATGCTCGTCTTGACGCTTGTTCTTGCGGCGATCGGCTTCGGACTGCTCGTCGCGGCGCTCGCCACCGGTTCGGTGGTATGGGCGTGGGGGTCCATTCTGATCTGCGTTGTCGGTGCCGCGAGTTTGCTCGTGAGTGCGCTGACCAGCCGAAAACCCGAGAACGAACCGGTCCCACCGGGCCGACACGCCCGGCGGAACTGAACGGGCGCGGAATATCGACTGGACGCACCCGGTTAGAATCGAACTACACATGGCGCTGATCCGGCTATCACCGGGGAGCCTTCGGAAGAACGGCGCGCAGCGCTCAGTAGAACCGAACGGGTGAGCCCGTCACAGCTCACACAACGAGAGGCTCGTGCCGCTCCCCGGCGAGGGACAGCGCGAGCAAACGGGGTGGTACCGCGGTACGGCGCACCGGCGCCGACATCGTCCCCGTGCCCATATTCCGCGCTCACGGCGCGGCGGCACGAGGAGCAATCCGCGATGGCGGACGAGACAACTACCGGTAGCGCATACCCCCGGGTCGATTTCGGCGCGGCTTCGGGCGCGACGTTCCCGGAGCTCGAAACCCAGGTGCTCGACTACTGGGCCCGCGACGACACCTTCCGCGCCAGCATCGACAACCGCGACGGTGAGGGTGAGTTCGTCTTCTACGACGGGCCCCCCTTCGCCAACGGCCTGCCCCATTACGGGCACCTGCTGACCGGCTACGTGAAGGACCTGATCCCGCGCTTCCAGACCATGCGCGGCAAGTTGGTCGACCGCCGCTTCGGCTGGGACACCCACGGCCTGCCCGCCGAGATCGAAGCCGAGAAGCAGCTCGGCATCACCGACAAGGCTCAGATCGACGAGATGGGGCTGGCCGAGTTCAACGCCGCCTGTAAGTCGTCGGTGCTGCGCTACACCGGTGAGTGGCGCGACTACGTCACCCGCCAGGCCCGCTGGGTCGACTTCGACAACGACTACAAGACCCTCGACCTCGACTTCATGGAGTCGGTCATGTGGGCGTTCAAGTCGCTGCACGAGAAGGGCCTGATCTACCAGGGCTTCCGCGTGCTGCCCTACAGCTGGTACGAGCAGACGCCGCTGTCGAACCAGGAGACCCGCCTCGACGACGCGTACAAGATGCGTCAGGACCCCGCGGTCACCGTCGACATGCGCCTGTCCGTCCCCGCCGAGCACCCGTTCGCCGCGCTGGACGGTGCGAACGCGTTGATCTGGACCACCACGCCGTGGACCCTGCCGTCCAACCTCGCGATCGCGGTGCACCCCGACGTGCGGTATGTGCACGTGCGCGGCGCCGATGACAAGCGCTATCTGCTTGCCGCCGAGCGTCTTTCGCACTACAGCCGCGAACTGGGCGAGGAGCCGGAAGTGCTCGGCGAGTACGACGGCGCGGCACTGGCCGACCTGTCCTACGCCCCGCCGTTCGACTTCTTCGTCGGCCACCCGAACTCGCACCGCGTGCTCACCGCCGACTACGTCACCACCGACTCCGGCACCGGAATCGTCCACCTCGCACCGGCTTTCGGTGAAGAGGACATGGATGTCGCCGCGGCCAACGGCATCGAGATCGTCCAGCCACTCGATCCGGCGGGCAAGTTCACCTCGATGGTGCCGCCGTACGAGGGCCTGATGGTGTTCGATGCCAACCCGGTGATCATCAAGGACCTCAAGGCCGCCGGGAAGCTGCTGCGGCACGAGACGATCGAGCACTCCTACCCGCACAGCTGGCGCTCCGGTCAGCCGCTGATCTACATGGCCGTGCCGTCGTGGTTCGTCGCGGTCACCAAGTTCCGCGACCGCATGGTCGAGCTCAACCAGCAGATCAGCTGGGTGCCCGAGCACATCCGCGACGGCCAGTTCGGCAAGTGGCTCGAAGGCGCGCGCGACTGGAACATCAGCCGAAACCGCTACTGGGGCAGCCCGATCCCGGTCTGGGTCTCCGACGACCCGGCCTACCCGCGCGTGGACGTCTACGGATCGCTGGACCAGCTCGAAGCCGACTTCGGCGTGCGCCCCACCGACCTGCACCGCCCGCACATCGACGAGCTCACCCGGCCCAATCCCGATGACCCGACCGGGAACTCGACCATGCGCCGGGTGCCCGAGGTGCTCGACTGCTGGTTCGAATCGGGCTCGATGCCCTACGCCCAGGTGCACTACCCGTTCGAGAACAAGGAGTGGTTCGACAGCCACTTCCCCGGCGATTTCATCGTCGAGTACAACGGGCAGACCCGTGGCTGGTTCTACACGCTGCACGTGCTCTCGACCGCGCTGTTCGACTCGCCCTCGTTCAAAACTGTTGCGGCGCACGGCATCGTGCTCGGTGACGACGGTCTGAAGATGTCGAAGTCGAAGGGCAACTACCCCGACGTCAACGAGGTCTTCGACCGCGACGGCTCCGACGCCATGCGCTGGTTCCTGATGAGCTCGCCGATCCTGCGCGGCGGCAACCTCATCGTCACCGAGCGCGGTATCCGCGAAGGCGTGAGCCACGCGATGCGGCCGCTGTGGAACGCGTGGACGTTCCTGCAGCTCTACGCCTCGAAGCCCGGCGTATGGCGCACGGATTCGCCGAACGTGCTCGATCGCTACATCCTCGCCAAGCTCGCGGTCACCCGCGACGTGGTCACCGAGGCGCTGGAGACCTACGACATCGCCGGTGCCGCCGACGAGTTGCGTGGGTTCGCCGACGCGCTCACCAATTGGTATGTGCGCCGGTCGCGTTCGCGGTTCTGGTCCGAGGACCGCGAAGCGGTCGACACCCTGCACACGGTGCTGGAGGTGGTCACCCGCCTCGCCGCACCGCTGCTGCCGCTCATCACCGAGGTCATCTGGCGTGGGCTCACCGGCGAGCGCTCGGTGCACCTCACCGACTGGCCGACCGAGACCGAGCTGCCGCACGATCCCGAACTCGTCGCCGCGATGGACGAGGTGCGGGTGGTCTGCTCCACCGTGCTGAGTCTGCGCAAGGCGCAGAACCTGCGGGTGCGGCTGCCCCTGGCCGAGGTCACCATCGCCGCGGCCGATGCCGAGCGGCTCGCGCCGTTCACCGAGCTGATCGCCGACGAGGTCAACGTCAAGAAGGTCGACCTGACCACCGACGTCTCCGCGCACGGCCGGTTCGAGCTGGTCGTCAATGCGCGCGCCGCGGGCCCGCGCATCGGTAAGCAGGTCCAGACGGTGATCAAGGCCGTCAAGGCGGGGGAGTGGAGCGAATCGGCCGACGGTGTCGTCACCGCCGCCGGAATCACCCTGCTGCCGGAGGAGTACACCCAGCGCCTGGTGGCCGCCGAGCCCGAGTCCACCGCCGCCCTGCCCGGCAATGCCGGCCTGGTGGTGCTGAACTCGGTGGTCACCGAGGAGCTCGAGGCCGAGGGCTGGGCCCGTGACCTGATCCGCGACCTGCAGGAAACCCGCAAGTCGCAGGGTCTGGAGGTGTCCGACCGGATCAGTGTGGTCCTGGATGTGCCCGCCGAACGGGCGGAGTGGGCCGCGACCCATCGCGACCTGATCGCCGGGGAAATCCTCGCCACCGCACTGACTTTCGGTGACGCCGGTGCCGATGCCGCCGAGATCACGGGCGGCGTGAAGGTGTCGGTCGCGAAGGTCTAGTTATTCGTGACAGCGAAAGGGCGGGACCTGTTGGTCCCGCCCTTTTTCGCGTGAATTCGGTTACTCGACAACCAGTTCCACCGGGATATTGCCCCGCGTGGCGTTGGAGTACGGGCACACCTGGTGGGTGGCTTCGATGAGCTGCTGCCCCTGCTCGTTGTGCAGGTGCTCCGGCAGTTCCACGCGCAGCACGACCGAGAGTCCGAACCGGCCGCCTTCCAGGGGGTTCAGGCCGACCTCGGCGGTCACCGAGGCGTCGTCGGCGTCGAGCTTCATCCGCTTGGCGACCAACTGCAGCGCACTGGCGAAACAGGCCGAATAACCCGCCGCGAAGAGCTGCTCCGGGTTGGTGCCCGCGCCGTCGCCGCCCATCTCCTTGGGGCGGGCGAGCGTCAGATCGAGGACGCCGTCATCGGTGTAGGAACGGCCGTCGCGGCCGATCGAGGTTGCGACCGCGGTGTAGATGGGTGCCATGTTGTCCTCCTAGACAGACTTGTCTGTTCGCTTGTGATCCCAGAGTAGACAGACCTGTCTGGTATCGTCAAGGGGAAGCGCTGATTCCCTGAAAGGACGCAGGTCACCGATGAGTGCGGCTCGTGAACGTCTACTCGACACGGCAACCCGGTTGTTCTATACCGAGGGTGTCCACACGGTGGGTATCGACCGGATCATCGCCGAGGCCGGCATCGCCAAGGCCACGTTCTATCGGCACTTCAAGACCAAAGAAGACCTGGTGGTCGCCTATTTGCAGCGCGAATACGCCCGCCAGCGCGACGCGCTGGAATCGGTGCAGGGCGAGGGCTTCGCCACCATCACCACCATCTTCGACACCCTCAGCGACATCAGCTGCGGTCCCGGCTTCCGTGGCTGCCCCTTTCTCAATGCCGCCGTCGAATTCCCCGACCCGCAACACCCGGTGCGTCGCGTCGTTGACGAATACCGCGCCTGGTTTCGCGAACTGATGGCCGAACACCTCCGTGCGGGCGGCCATTCCGCCCCCGACGACGCGGCCCGCGCCCTGCTGCTCACCCGTGACGGCGTCACCATCAGTGGCGGTGTCGGTGACAGCGACACGGTGCGCGCCGGTATTCGGGCGGCGCTGACCCACATCGCCTGAGCGTTCTCAAAAATATGCTGGAAAGTTGCTGAAGTTGGTGACATCGGCGAGCCTGTCCGGCACAATCGTGATGTTACTGCTGATGCGCATGGAACCGCTGAGGCGACAGTGACTGCTCGTGACGATTGTCCTGTGGAAACGGTGCCGCGCCGGTGATGGCGACATCCCGGCGCGACACCGGATCAGTGGGTGGCTCACCCGAGGATCAGGCGATGCCGCCCGATAGCCGACCAGCCGGAAGCTCAGCTCCCGGCCGTGAGGAAGGGCGCGCACATGAAGCGAAAAATTCTGAGACGGATGGCCCTGGGCTTCGTCGCCACCGTCACCACGACAGCAGCCCTCGCCGGTCCCGCCTTTTCGCAGCCGGGTAGCGCGTCGGGCTCGGGAGGGTCGGGCTCCGGAGCGTCGGGATCATCGTCGGGGAGTTCCAGTGGCTCCGGCATGATTCCGTTTCCCAGCGCCACCGGTATCGGCGCACTCACCGCCGCCATGACCCAGCTCGGCAAACCCTACGAGTGGGGCGCCGTGGGCCCGCACTCCTGGGACTGCTCGGCGCTGGTCCAGTGGGCGTTCCGGCAGGTCGGCGTCACCCTGCCGCGTACCACCTGGGAGCAGGCGAAGGTCGGCCTCCCGGTGACCTTCGGCGGTCTGGCACCCGGCGACGTCGTCATCCTCAACGGCGACGGCTCCCATGTCGGCATCTACGCGGGCATGGGCCAACTCCTCGACGCCCACGACTGGGGCGTCCCCGTCGGCCTGCACCCGCTGCGCGAATTCGATATCTTCGCGATTCGCCGGTTCTAGTTCTCGTCCACCAGCTGACGCAACAACGGGCCGTATTCGGGATGGGCCAGGGCCGAGGCGAACTGGGCCACCAGGTAGTCGGCCGGGTTGCCGGTGTCGTACCAGCGGCCCTGGATGACCTGGCCGTACACCGCGTGCTCGGCGGCGTAGTTGTTGATCGCGTCGGTCAGGTACACCTCGCCGGTCTGGTGGGTGTACCAGTTCTCGGTCTGGATACGCAGCTCGTCGATGATGCCGGGCGTCACGACATACCCACCGATCGCCGCGAAGGCCGACGGCGCGTCTTCGGGCTTGGGCTTCTCCATCAGGCCGGAGATGCGGAGCAGCCCGTCGTCGAGGTCCTCGCGCACCACCGGCACGCCGTAGCGTTGCGATTCACCCGGCGACATCGGCAGCAGCGCCAACACCGGGCACCCCGTCGATTCGTAGGCGGTGATCAGCTGCTGGGCGCGCGGTACCTCGGCGACGAACACGTCGTCGGGCCACAGCACCAGCATCGGTTCGTCGCCGAGGTGGCGTGCCGCGTTGAGCACCGGCGTGCCGTTGCCGTACGGACCGTGCTGGTCGAGGTAGGTGATGTGACCCTCGCGGGAGAGCTCGCCCACCTCCTCCACGGCATCGGCGTAGGCGGACTTGCCGTCGGCGCGCAGCTGCGCCACGAGCGCCGGATTCGGCCGGAAGTGATCCTGGATCAGCGACTTGCCGCTGCTCACGACGATGGTGATGTCGGTGATGCCGGAGGCCACCAGCTCACGCACGGTGTGCTCGATCACCGGTTTGTCGCCGACCGGCAGCATCTCCTTCGGCGTCGCCTTGGTCAGCGGAAGCAGCCGGGAGCCGATTCCCGCCGCCGGAATGACAGCCTTGCGGATCTTCATCTCCCGATCATCACATATTCGGCTGTGTCATCTGTGTGCGACGGCTGGCAATGTGCTCGAGAAATTTGTCGGTGGCCCGGCGTAGATTGCGCCCGTGAGCACCCACACCCCTGCCGCCGGGGCTCCGGCCAGGCCCGATGCGGCGGTCACCGCCCGTCGCTGGGTGCTGCACATCGATATGGATGCTTTCTTCGCCTCGGTAGAACAACTGACCAGACCCACCTTGCGCGGCCGCCCGGTCCTTGTCGGCGGGGCGACTCAGCGCGGTGTCGTCGCGGGGGCCAGCTACGAGGCCCGGGTCTACGGCGCGCGCTCGGCCATGCCGATGCATCAGGCCCGGCGCTTGATCGGCGTGTCGGCGGTGGTCGTGCCGCCGCGTGGCGCGCTGTACTCGGTGCTGAGCGCGCAGGTGTTCGACGCGTTGCGCAGCTGTGTTCCGGTGCTCGAGACGCTGTCGTTCGACGAGGCCTTCGCCGAACCGGCCGAGTTGGTGGGCGCGAGTGTCGCGCAGGTCGAGGACTACTGCGCGATGCTGCGCGCACTGGTGCGGGCGCAGACCGGGCTCACTGCTTCGATCGGCGCGGCGACCGGGAAACAACTCGCCAAAATCGGGTCCGGCTTGGCCAAACCCGATGGTATGCGGGTCATTTCGCCCTCGGAACAGGGCGAGTTGCTCGCCGCGCTGCCGGTGCGCAAACTGTGGGGGATCGGTCCGGTGGCCGAGGCAAGGCTGCGCAGCCTCGGTATCGAGACGGTCGGCGCGTTCGCCGCACTGCCGGAGTCGGAGGCGGTCTCCACCCTCGGTGGCAGCATGGGCGCCGCCCTGCACCGGCTCGCGCGCGGGATCGACGACCGCCCGGTCACCGAACGCGCCGAGGCCAAGCAGATCAGCGCCGAGAACACCTACGAGCGCGACATCGTCACCATGGCCGACCTGCGCGCCGCCGTCACCGCGATGGCCGCGTCGGCGCATCGCAGGCTCGAACGCGACGGCCGCGCCGCCCGCACCGTGGTCCTCAAACTCAAGAAGTCGGATATGGGCATCGTGACCAGGTCGTTCACCCTGCCCTACGCCACCGCCGACCTGACCACCCTGGCCGCGGCCGCGCAACGCTCGGCGATCGATCCCGCCGAGCTCGGCCCGATCCGCCTAGTCGGCGTCGGTTACGGCGGACTGTCGCTGGTGCGCCAGGAATCGCTGTTCCCCGAACTGGATCAGGCGGTACCCGCCGATGTCGGCACAGTCGAGGACCCGCCACCGCCGTCGCCGGAGGGCAAGTCGAATCTGCCTGTGGGACTGTGGTTTCCGGGTATGGACGTGCGTCATCCGGAATTCGGGCACGGCTGGGTGCAGGGTGCGGGGTACGGCGTGGTGACCGTGCGTTTCGAGACCAGTTCGACAGGCCCCGGCGCGGCGCGTACCTTTCCAGCCGACGACACGGGGCTGACACGGGCCGATCCGCTCGCCAGTCTCGCGTGAGCGAGTAGCCTCGTCTACCGCGATGGAACCACTCCCACCTCGAACGCAAAGGACGAGCAGTTGAAGCTTCGTACGACCGGACGTGTAGCGATCGCCGGACTGGCCGTGGTCGCCGCCCTCGGCCTGAGCGCGTGCAGCGACGACAAGGGTGACAAGCCCGCCGCCAAAACCACCACCAGCGCGAAGGCTTCGGGCTCGGCGGCAGCGAACCTGCCCCCCGTGCCGACCGTGGAGCAGCTCAACGAGCAGCTCAACACCGCGTTGGATCCGGCGGTCCCCAACGATCAGAAGCTGGACTTCGTGCAGGGCGGCGAGGCCGATCCCGAGCTGCCGAACCGCTTGGCCCAGGCGGCCTCGGACGCCAATGTTCAGGTGCAGGTCACCGAGGTGACCTCCTTCGGTGACAGCGTCAACGCCAAGGCCAACTTCACCGTCAACGGTCAGACCAATGTCGTCGACGTGCCGTTCGTGGCCGAGGACGGCAAGTGGAAGGTCCAGAAGTCGTGGGCCTGCGGCATGATGACCAACCTGGGTCAGACCTCGGTCGCCTGCCCCTGATCTTCCCCGCTCCGGCCCCGTTCGGTTGTTTCCGAACGGGGCTTTTGCGTGCGAGTCGAGACGGTGTTTCGCCTGCTGTCGGTGCCACGGCTACTATCGGGCCCCGTGGTAGAGACGATCGTGCGGCAGGGGCATCCGCCCAAGGATGTTTCGGGGCCCGCGCGACGTGCTCGCCCGGGGTGGGCGCGCATCGTCGCGATCGTCGCGGGACTGATCGGCATTCTCAGTGCCGCGGTGATCCCGTTCCTGCCCGTGCGGGTCGACGCCGCGACGGTGTCGTGGCCCCAGCAGGGATCGCCCGCCGCGGTCGAATCCCCGCTCGTCGCCTACGCGCCCGCCGCGCTGTCGGCGACGGTGCCGTGTGCCGCGTTGAGTTCCCTGGCCGGAACCGGCGGTGTGGCCGTCTCCACCGTGCCGCGTCAGTCGGCCGACATGGAGAAGTACGGCTTCGTCGTGAAGGTGGTCGCCGATACCGCCGAACGCCCCGGCCGCGTGGACGTGGTCTCGCGCTCGACCCTGGTGTGGACGGCCCCGCTCGCCGACGTGCTCGACCGATCCTGCGCGCTGACGATCGCGATCACTCCGCAGGAATCCACGGTCACCACAACAGGTCTCGGTGAGGGCGCCGCCGTGGCCGCCGATCTGCGTCCGCAGGTCGTGGGCGTGTTCAGCGAGCTGACCGGCGCCGCCCCCGCGGACCTCGCGGTGCGCGTCGACGTCGACGCCCGCTACACGTCTTCCCCGACCTGGCTCAAACTGGCCGCGATCGTGCTGTGCCTGCTGGCAACGGCCGTGTCCCTGTTCGCCCTGCACCGCCTCGACGCCCTCGACGGCCGCTCCGCGCGCCGATTCCTGCCGCAACGCTGGTGGCGGCTGCGCCCGGTCGACTGGCTGGTGTTCTCGGTGCTGGTCGTCTGGCATTTCATCGGCGCCAACACCTCCGACGACGGCTACATCCTCGGCATGGCGAGGGGTGCGCGCAGTTCGGGCAACATGTCCAACTACTACCGCTGGTTCAGCGTGGACGAGGGCCCGTTCTACACCCCCTACGTCGACATCATCGGTTGGCTCACCCACATCTCCGCGGTCAGCCCGCTGGTTCGGCTGCCCGCACTCGGCGCGGGCGTGCTCACCTGGTGGTTGATCAGCCGCGAAGTGCTGCCGCGCCTCGGCGTGGCCGTGCGCCGCGAACGCGTCGCCACCTGGACCGCGGCCTTCGTCTTCCTCGCCTTCTGGCTGCCCTACAACAATGGTCTGCGCGCGGAATTCGTTGTCGCGCTAGGTGTTCTGGTCACCTGGGTCTCGGTCGAACGAGCGATCGCGACCCGGCGACTCGTGCCGTTCGCCGTCGCGGTGATCGTGGCCGCGTTCACCCTCACGGGCGCACCCTCTGGCCTGATCTGCCTCGGCGCGCTGGTGGCCGGTGCGCGCGTGGTCACCGCGATAATCGTGCAGCGGTCGAAGTCGGTGGGCTATTCGGCGCAGTTGCTGCCGATCCTGGCCGCGGGCACGGTGGTGCTCACTGTCGTCTTCGCGGACCGGACCTTCGCCGGCGTGCGGGAGATGTTCGCCGTGCACAGCGTGATCGGGCCGGGGGAGTCCTGGTTCTTCGAATTCATGCGCTACCAGTACCTGCTGCAACTCAACGCCGATGGCTGGCTGACCAGGCGATTCGGCGTCTTCGTGATGCTGATCGGCCTGATCGTCTGCACCGCGGTCATGCTGCGGCGCGGTGGCCACATCCCCGGCACCGCGGTCGGCCCGGTCCGGCGCATGCTGGGCATCACCCTCGCCGCCATGGTGCTGATGATGTTCTCGCCGACGAAGTGGACCCACCAGTTCGGTGTGTTCGCGGGCCTGGCCACCTGCGTCGCCGCGGTCACGGCGGTCGCGGTGAGTTCGGACGTACTGCGACCGTTGCGCAATCGCGCGCTGTTCGCCGCGGGTGTCTTCTTCACCCTCGCGATGACCTGGGTGGGCGCCAACGGGTACTGGTACGTCTCCTCGTGGGGAATTCCCTGGTGGGACAAGCCGCCGACCGTCGCCGGCTACGGCGTCTCGACCTTGTTCGTCGGCCTGACCCTGCTGGCGCTCGCGGTGGCGGCGTGGTTCCACGTCCACCCGAATCCGAATCCGAAGGCCGAGGTAGGACGCTTCGCCGGGACACCCGTCCTCGCCGTCGCCGCCGCGATGATGGTGCTGTTCGAAGTGGCCTCCTTCGCCAAGGCCACCGTCTCTCAGTACCCCGCGTACTCCCTCGCCGGCTCCAACCTCTCCGCGGCCTTCGCCGGCGGGTGTGGGATGGCCGACGAGGTTCTCGTCGAAACCGACCCGAACGCCTCGATGCTCGCGCCGCTGTCCGGTGACCTGACCACCACGATGAACGGCACCGACTCGACCGGCTTCCGGGCCGACGGTGTCGCGCCGGTGCTCACCTCCGACGAGGTGGAATCGACCACCGGCCAAGCGAATTCGGTGTCCGACGATCCCGACAAGCTCCGGGACGCCTCGACCTCGGCGGGTTCGGAATCGCGGCAGGGCTCGTTGCAACTGCCGTTCGGTCTCGACCCCGCGACTACCCCCGTCCTCGGTAGCTACCGCTCCGGCGCCCAGGAACCCGCCGCGCTGACAACGGGCTGGTTCCGCCTGCCGGACGGCCCGCGCGGCCCGCTGCTGGCGATGTCGGTGGCAGGCCGGATCCGCTCGGTCGACGCCGACGGCATCGTCCACCCCGGCCAGGAACTGGCCGTCGAATACGGCACCGCCGCGGCCGACGGCGCCGTCACCGTGACCGGCCAGATCGCTCCGACCGATATCGGCCCGGCGCCGATGTGGCGCAATCTGCGGGTCCCGATGGATCAGCTGCCCTCGGACACGAGCGTCGTCCGCCTGGTCGCCGCCGACAAGGATCTCGGCGCCGACCAGTGGCTGGCGCTCACCCCGCCGCGCATGCCGCAAACCACCACGCTCAGCGCGGTCGTCGGACGCACGGCCCCGGTCCTGCTGGATTGGGCTGTGGGACTGCACTTCCCGTGCCAGAACCAGATGCCGACCTATAACGGCATCGCCGAACTCCCCGAATACCGCATCCTGCCCGACCGCAACGGCGCCACCATCACCAACCTCTGGCAGGGCCACGACGGTGGCGGTCCACTGGGCTGGACCCAACTCCTGTTCACCGCCCGCACCCTGCCGACGTACCTGAACAACGACTGGGACAGGGACTGGGGCTCCCTCGAGCAATACCTGCCCCTCGACACCACCGCCACTCCCGCGAAGGTCACCGTCGACTCCGAAAACCGTTGGGGCACCTGGACCCCCGGCCCCGTCAGCTCGGCCTGGTAGTCGCGGTTCGCGGATTGCCTACCGGGAATTGGTGGCGATGCGCAGGGCGAGGTCCGGGAGGTCGGCGCCCGTGAGCCCTGGGTAGCCGTGGAGGATGGCGCGCCAGCGGGCAGGCACGGCCGAGGCGCCCCAGCGGGCGCCGAGCAGTCCGCCCGCGATGGCCGCGGTGGTGTCGGTGTCGTTTCCCGCGCGCACGCACGCCTCCAAGGCGAGCGGAAGCTGTTCGGGCGTAGCGGGATCGGTGGTGGTGATCGCCCACCACGCGGTCTGCAGGGCATGCACCACCCAGCCGTTGTTCGGGAAGTCGGCGGGCGTGCCCTTCTCCGCTTCGTCGAGCCGTTCGGTCCAGTACGCGGATTGTGGTGAGCCGCTGACATATTCGCGAACGCCGTCGAAATCGGCGTTGAGCACCGCGTGCCGGATCGCGTAGGTCCACAGCTTGCAAGCCTCGACGGCGTTCTCGTCGTGGTGCGTGAGTAACCCGACCCGGCCCGCCGCCGCGACGCATTCCGCGGCGTCGTCGAGATAGGCCAACGCGACCGGCGCGGTGCGCATCAGCGACCCGTTTCCGCCGGTTCGTCCTGTCAGCGACATCGCGACGGCTTGCATGTCCAGCGCGGACGACGGCCTGGCAGACAACACAGTTCGAGTCTGATTCCCGATGTCAGGCGGCTTCGAGTCGTACCAGGAGACGAACCCTGCCGCGACCGCGTCGAGATCGATCCCCGGCCCGTTGGCAGCGGCTACCGCTACGGCCACGGCCATCGACGTATCGTCGGTCCACTCACCCGGCGCCCAGTTGAACATCCCGCCGCCGATCATGTCGATCACGGTGTCCGGCGCCGGATGAGTGAACTCGTATCCGGCCCCCAACGCATCACCGGCCGCAGTGCCGACCAGTACTCCGGCAACCCGATCCGAAAAGCCCGCATCGTGCACAGAACCCACCCCTCTCGGGTGACCACTATCCGATTGTCCGACTAGCGAGCCTACCGGTCGGCTTGTGATCCACCCGCGAGTCACGCCGGTGTGACACCGAATCGAGCTATTGCGCGATCACGCCGGTCGCCGCGGCCGTCGAGAGGTTGCGCTTGCGACGACCCCGCAGCAGGGCGTCGGTGGTGAACACCGCCAGCGCCGTCCAGATCAGGGCGAATCCCGCCCAGCGGGAGGCGGGCATGGGTTCGTGCATGACCGCCACGCCCCAGGCCATCTGCAGGGCGGGGGTGAGGTACTGCAGGATGCCCATGGTCGAGAGCGGGACCCGCTTGGCCGCGACAGCGAACAGCAGCAGCGGCAGCAGGGTAACCGGCCCGGTGGCGAGCATGAGGCCGAAATGGGCGGGGCCGGAGGTCATTTCGCTGCGGCCGGTCGCCACCGAGACGATCAGGAACGCCAGCGCGAACGGGACGGCCACGATGCCCTCGGCCGCGATGCCGGGCAACGCGTCGAGCCGGATCACCTTCTTCACCAGCCCGTAGGCGGCGAACGAGCAGGCCAGGATGAGCGCGATCACCGGCGGCCTGCCGTAATCGACGGTCAACACCACCACCGCCAGCGCACCCAACCCCAATGCCACCCACTGCGCCCTGGTGAGCCGTTCCCGGAACAGCAGCACGCCGATGGCGACCGTGACCGGAGGGTTGATGAAATAGCCGAGCGCGCATTCCACGATGTGTCCGGTGGTGACGCCGAAGACGTACACGCCCCAGTTCAGCGACAACGCCGCCGAGGCCGCGGCGGCCATTCGCCAGGTCTTGGCATCGATCCCGCGCAAGTCACCGAGGCGGCCTGTCAGCGTGAGCACGAGCAGTACGACGACCAGCGTCCAGACGATCCGCTGCGCCACCACTTCGGCAGGCGAGGCGAACGACAGCAGCCCGAAGAAAGCGGCGAACGAGCCCCAGATGAGATAGGCCCCCGCCCCGAAAACGACGCCGGGCGGGGATGAGCTGCGCTGCATTCATCCCATGATACGACCGGCTAATCTGGCGAGCATGTCCATATCCGTGCAGGAACCCGCGGCCGCCGGGCTCACCGCAGCACAGGTCGATGAGCGCCGCCGCGACGGGCGCACCAACGACGTCCCGGCCAGGGCGAGTCGTTCGGTCCGCGAGATCGTTCGCGCGAATGTCTTCACTCGCATCAATGCCATTCTCGGCGTGCTGTTCCTGCTCGTACTGTCGACGGGCTCGATCATCGACGGCATGTTCGGGCTGCTCATCGTGGCCAACAGCGCGGTCGGCATCATCCAGGAGATCAGGGCCAAGCGGACCCTGGACGAGCTGGCGATCGTCAGCCAGGCCAAGCCGACCGTGCGCCGCGACGGCCTCGCCCATCAGGTCGCGCCCGGCGAGGTGGTCCTGGACGATCTGATCGAGCTCGGCCCCGGTGATCAGATCGTGGTCGACGGCGAGGTCGAAGAGGCCGCCGCGCTCGAGATCGACGAGTCGCTGCTGACCGGTGAGGCCGACCCGATCGACAAGGGCGTCGGCGCACCGGTGATGTCGGGCAGCTTCGTGGTGTCGGGTTCGGGCGCCTACCGCGCGACCAAGGTCGGCAAGGACGCCTACGCCGCGAAATTGGCCGAGGAAGCCAGCAAGTTCACGCTGGTGCACTCCGAATTGCGTTCGGGTATCAACAAAATCCTGAAGTTCATCACCTACCTGCTCATTCCGGCCGGTCTGCTCAGCATCTACAACCAGCTGGTCTCGAGCGGGGAATCGTGGCGGCCCGCCGTGACCGGGATGGTTGCCGCGCTGGTGCCGATGGTCCCCGAGGGCCTGGTGCTGATGACCTCGATCGCCTTCGCGGTCGGTGTGGTGCGCCTGGGCAAACGCCAGTGCCTGGTCCAGGAACTGCCTGCGATCGAGGGCCTGGCCCGCGTCGACGTGGTGTGTGCCGACAAGACCGGCACCCTCACCGAGAACGGTATGCGCCTGGCACAGGTCGAACCGCTCGGCGCGTTCGACGAGGCACAGGTGAAGACCGCACTGGCCGCGCTCGCCGGTGACGACCCGCGCCCCAACGCCAGCGTGCAGGCCATCGCCGAAGCGCTGCCCGACTCGCCCGGTTGGTCCCAGACCGCCATCGCGCCGTTCTCCTCGGCCAAGAAGTGGAGCGGCATTTCCTATGGCGCCCAGGGGGATTGGCTGCTCGGCGCCGCCGACGTGCTGCTCGATCCCGGCTCCGCCGACGCCGCCCATGCCGAGCAGCTCGGCTCGTCGGGTCTGCGTGTGCTGCTGCTGGCGCGCAGCGACCGCCCGGTCGACGCCGACGACGCGCCCGGCCGGGTGGAGCCCGCCGCGCTGGTGGTGCTCGAGCAGAAGGTGCGGCCGGACGCCAAGGAGACCCTGGAATACTTTGCGAGCCAGCAGGTCTCGATCAAGGTGATCTCCGGCGACAACGCCGTGTCCGTCGGCGCGGTCGCCTCCTCACTCGACCTGCCCGGCGGTGACCACGCCGTCGACGCGCGCACCCTGCCCGACGATCAGGCCGCGCTCGCCGACATCCTCGATCACGAAACCACCTTCGGTCGTGTCCGTCCCGACCAGAAACGCGCCATGGTCGGCGCCTTGCAGTCGCGTGGGCACACCGTCGCCATGACCGGTGACGGCGTCAACGACGTGCTGGCGCTCAAGGATGCCGATATCGGCGTCGCGATGGGCGCGGGCAGCCCGGCCACCCGCGCGGTGGCGCAGATCGTGTTGCTGGACAACAAGTTCGCGACCCTGCCGTACGTGGTGGGGGAGGGCCGCCGGGTGATCGGCAATATCGAGCGCGTCTCGAACCTGTTCCTCACCAAGACCGTGTACTCGGTGCTGCTGGCCTTCCTCGTCGGCATCGCGGGCGTCGGTTCGCAGATCTTCGGCTACGACCCCATCGGGTATCCGTTCCTGCCACGCCACGTCACCATCGCGGCCTGGTTCACCATCGGCATCCCGGCGTTCGTGCTCTCGCTGGCGCCCAACAACGAGCGCGCCCGCACCGGCTTCGTCGGCCGGGTGATGCGCCTGGCCGTGCCGTCGGGTGTGGTGATCGGCATCGCGACGTTCGTGTCCTACCTCATCGCCTACGCCGGACCGGAAGCCTCCGAGACGCAGAAGGTGCAGGCCGGCACCACCGCGCTGATCACGCTGATCATGATCGCGATGTGGGTGCTCGTGCTGGTGGCGCGGCCGTATGTGTGGTGGAAGGTGGTGCTGATCGCGGTATCCGTACTCGCCTACGTCGCGCTGTTCACGATTCCGTTCACCCGCGAGTTCTTCAAACTCGACCCGTCCAACCCGCGGCTGACGCTGGCCGCGGTGGTGTGCGGGGCGATCGGCATCGTGCTGGTCGAGCTGGCATGGTGGGTGCAGTCCCGGCGCTCCGGCGGTGCGGGCAAGCTCTTTCCTCCGGTGGGCGCGCAGGGGGCGTGAGGAGTCGCTGACCCCGCCGTAACCGATTCCAGAACCCTTGTGCCGGACCGACATTCGGTGTTGGAGTACCTTTGCCGGTTATGGAGGTAACGCTGTCGCACCGTCTCGGGACCACCCGGTGACCCCCGACGAACTGGACGATCTTTTTTCCGATCTCATCGTGGCTATCGACCGGCTCGATGCCGGTGCGCTCGAATTGATGGCGGATGCCTACGACCAGGCCGGCGATGTGGACCGGGCACGCACGCTGTGGGAGCTGGCCGATACGCGCCGTGCCATAGATCAGCCGTAGGTCGTCGGTCGGAGTGCTACTCGGTCGGAACCGGGCCGTCGTCGGGATTCGGAGCGACGGTATCGCTGCTGCCCGGCAGTAACGGGCTCACCGCGAACCGGCCCGCGACGGCGTCGGCCGGGAGCGCCTGCACCGCCCGGACTCCGGATCGTGCTGCGAGGTCACGTAATTGGGGCAGCGTGCCGCGTACGACGAGGCCTGCCGTGCACGCGCAGCCCGCGCGCAGGCGCGACTCGGTGAGATGGGCGATCTCGGCGCTGCGCTGATCGCGGAACTGTTGTGCCGCCACCAGACCCGCTGCCGCGTCGGCGGATCTCACCGCGGGCTCGTCGCCGGCCGGAGTGGCGACCGTGATCACCGGTGTCTGCACCCGATCGACCGGCACGTGCTGGATCACCCCGGAGACCCGCAACCCTTCGGCGGTAGCCGGAATCTGTTGGGGCGTCAGGTATTCGGAGAACGACACCAGCGCCCAGTGCTGGTCGGCATCGTCACCACCGAGCGAGGCCCGTGCGTCGCCGAGGTATTGCTGAACCTGCTCGCCGGGTGCGGGTCCGAGCCGGTCGGTCGCCACCGCCGACGCGGGCGGCGGCTCGCGGAACGCGACGACCAGCAGGATCACCGCACCGATCGCCGCGATCCCGTAGACGGCGGCATTGCGTAGGGAGAGTCGCCGATCGTCCGAATCGCCGTCGTCGGCCTGCGATCCCGGCTCGGCGGGCATGTTCCCGAGAGTTTCGGATGTGGGTGCGCTGTCGTCCATCGGTGCTCCCGCCGGTTCGGCGGGCGGTTCCCCGCGGTCGTCCGGCGCCGTGTCCGGCGCCGGTTCGGACGACCGCGGGTCGTCAGGCATTGCGTAATACGTCCAAGGCGCCCGCTAGATCGTCGGGGTACTCGCTGGTGATCTCGAGCCAGCGACCGTCGGCGGGATGGTGGAAGCCGAGCTGACGCGCGTGCAGCCACTGCCGTTCCAGGCCGAGGCGTTTGGCCAGCGTCGGATCGGCGCCGTAGGTGAGGTCACCCGCGCAGGGGTGGCGCACCGCCGAGAAGTGCACCCGGATCTGGTGCGTGCGGCCGGTTTCGAGGTGGACGTCGAGCAGACTGGCCGCTTGGAACGCCTCGATGGTGTCGTAGTGGGTGACGCTCGGCCTGCCGTCGGCGGTCACCGCGAACTTCCAGGCATTGCCCCGCGCGCGCCCGATCGGCGCGTCGATGGTGCCGCTGCTCGGATCGGGGTGTCCCTGCACGAGTGCATGGTATTGCTTGTCGACCGTGCGTTCCTTGAAGGCGCGCTTGAGCATCGTGTAAGCGTGTTCGGATTGTGCCACCACCATCACACCGGAGGTGCCCACGTCGAGCCGGTGCACGATGCCCTGCCGTTCGTGCGCGCCCGAGGTGGAGATGCGATAGCCCATCGCCGCCAGGCCGCCGACCACGGTCGGTCCGGTCCAGCCGACGCCGGAGTGCGCGGCGACGCCGATCGGCTTGTCCACGGCGACGATGTCGTCGTCGGCGTAGAGGATGTTCATCCCGTCGACCGGGGCGGCCTCGACCGTCAGTTCGCGCTTGGGTTCGGGGAAGATCACTTCCAGCCACGCGCCCGCGGTGAGTCGGTCGGACTTACCCGCGGCGACCCCGTCGATCTGCACCGAGCCGTCCTCGGTCAGTGCCACGACCGCGGTCCGCGAGAGGCCGAGCAGGCGGGCGAGTCCCGCGTCCACCCGCATCCCGTCGAGTCCATCGGGGACGGGCATGGTTCTGGTTTCTCTCATACGGTCTCCTCGGTGTGTTTGCGACCGCTGCGGGTGCCGTCCGGTTCGAAACCGAACACGGTGAGCGCGACCAGCAGGATCGCCCCGCACACGATGGCCGAGTCGGCGACGTTGAAGACCGGCCACCAGCCGACGGCGACGAAGTCGACCACATGGCCCTGCAGCGGGCCTGGGTATCGGAAGATCCGGTCGACCAGGTTGCCCAGCGCCCCACCCAGCACCATGCCGAGGCCGATGGCCCACCACAGCGAACGCAGGGTGCGCCCGATCCGGATCACGCCGATCACCACCGCGGCGGCGATCAGGGTGAGCAGCCAGGTCATGCCGGTCGCCATCGAGAACGCCGCGCCCGGGTTGCGAACCAGGGTGAACCGCGCGAAATCGCCGATGATCGGCACCGATTCGCCCGGGTCGATGAAGGCGACGGCGAGGCATTTGGTCAGCAGGTCGAGCCCGAACAGGACGGCGGCGATGATCAGCAGCGTCGTCAAACGGCGGCGACCAGCGGGTTTCGCCGTCTCGGCGGCCTCGGGTATGGCAGCGGCCGAGGGGGTGGCTGAGTCGTCACCGGTCTCGGGGACGGCAGCGTTGTCGGTGGGCCGGTCTTCACTCACGCGTCCATCATTCCCTAGTGGTGATCTGGCCTGCGCCGCGGTGCCGAGGGAGTCCCAGGTGTTACTCAGGAAGCGGTCGTACCCTGATGGCTGTGACGGTGTTGTCTAGATCTCGCTTACCCCGCATCGCGCGCCCCGGGGTGTTACTGGTGGCGCTCGTGCTCGGGTTCGCGACATTCGGCGCCGGGTGCGCCGACCGCTCGGCCCCGGCCGCGGAGGTCGACGGCACCGAGCCGCTCGGCATCGGCAAGGAAGTCACCGTGCCGATCTCGGCCGCGGTCACCACGATCGTCTCGCCCGGCGAGGAGCCGCGCGATCTGTTGCGGCCACGCTATGCCGCGGGCACCACCCAGGAAGTGACGCTGCGCACCGACTACCGGATCCAGCAGCAGGTCAACGATCAGCCTGCCCGCGACTTCTCGCCCGCCGCGCTGACCATCCCGATGACCGCGCGCGCGGGCAGCGATGGCGTCGACCTCACCGTCGGCGCGGTCACCACCCCCGACCCCGCGCTCAACAAGGCGTTCACTTCTGCCGACGGTTCACACGCCGGTTTGGGGATGAGCGACTTCGGTGCGATCACCGAGCTACGCATGGCCCCGTCGCCGGATACCCCGAATACCGCGCGGGCCGCGCTCGAACAGGCCTTCTACCAGGCTGTGTATCAGTCGATCGCGTTCCCGGACCAGCCCGTCGGGGTCGGTGCGGTGTGGACGGTGCACCAGACGATCACCGGCGGGGTCACCTTGGACCAGATCACCACGGCCACGCTCACCAGCCGGGAGGGCGACCGGCTCACCATCGATCTGCAGGTGAATCAGACGCCCACCGACAATGTGTGGGAGTTGCCCAACGACGCGGGTGAGCTCGACATCGACGGTTACGTGATGGAAGGCGTCGGCTCGATCACCATCGATCTCGGTATGCCGCTGCCGGTTTCGGGTTCCATCGAGATCGGTGGACAGCAGACCTATCGGGACGCGCGCAGCGTGAGCACCTTGGTGCAGACGCAGTCGACCCGCGTTTCCTGGACGGAATGATGCGAGGAGGTGCGCTGCGCCTCGGCGCGGCTGTTTCGGCATGTGTCGGATTGGCCGCGGTCGCTGGCTGTGGGTCCGACGACGCGGCGGATTCGCCGGGATCGGGTCCGTTCTCCGCCCCCGCCACGGCCGCCCCCGGAACCGGCGCTGTCGTTCGCGATGCGGCGCAGTTGTCGGCCGGTCTGCTCGCCGCTACGGACCTACCCGGTGATTTCGCGGTGGTGCCGCCGCGCGGTGACTCCGCGGAGCCCGCGGTACCGCCTGCGGCGCTGACGGATCCGCCGGACTGTGGGCGTCTGCTCTCGCCGATCGCGCAGCAATGGCCGGGGTCGTCCGCCGCCGCGTCGGTGCAGTTCGCGGGGCCCAGCTTCGCCACCATCGACATCGACGCCGCGAGTTACCCGGACGCGGCGCTGGCCCCGGCCTTCGACGCGCTCCAGGCCCAGCCCCGGCGCTGTACCAGCTACTCCGGTGACGACGCGGGCGTGCGGATCGAGTATCGAACCAGCGGGCTCGCGCAGCCGCCCGCGGGCGACGCGGGCTCGGCGTTCACCCTGACCGCGACGAGTGACGGGCTCACCCTCACCTCGGCGACAGCACTGGTCCAGGTGGGCAACACGCTGGTTCAGGTGGTCGTCACCGCGCCGGAAGTCGTCGACCCCGGCGTGCTCTCCGATCTCACCGCGGCGCAGGTGCGCAAGCTGCGCGGCTGAAACCGGTTCGGACTCACGCCGAGACGGCGAGCTTCCCGCCGAGGTGGCCGAGATAGCCACGGACGTCGTCGGCGCTCTTGTCAGGAAGGCCGAAGACCACCTCGGTGACGCCGAGGTCGGCCCAGCGAGCGAGTTGCTCGGCATCGTGGCGACCCGCCAGCGCGATCACCCGCGGGGTGCCGTCGCGACCCGCGTCCTTCCAGACACGGTGCAGCAGTTCGACTTTGGCGCCCAGATCGCCTTCGGTCGGGGTGGTGATCCACCCGTCCGCGTTGGCCGCGAGCCAACCGAACGATTTCTCGGTACCGCCCGCGCCGAGCAGTACAGGGACCCCGGCGCGTACCGGCTTGGGCCAGGACCAGCTCGCTCCGAACTTCACGAAGTCACCGGAGAATTCGGCCTCCTCCTGCGACCACAGTGCCCGCATCGCGTCGAGGTTCTCGCGCAACACCGTCCGTCGCTTGTTCGCGGGAACGCCGTGATGAGCGAGTTCGTCGGTGTTCCAACCGAAACCCACACCCAGCTCCACCCGGCCGCCGGACAGGTGATCGAGCGAGGCGATGGTCTTGGCGAGGGAGATCGGATGGTGCTCGGCGGGCAGCGCCACCGCCGTCGACAGGGTGATCCGCTCGGTGACCGCGGCGGCGGTGGCCAACGCGACCCACGGGTCGAGCGTGCGCAGGTACCGGTCGTCGGGGAGTGAGGAGTCCCCGGTCTGCGGATGGGCCGCGGCCCGCACGACCGGAATATGGGTGTGCTCGGGGACGTAGAACGCGTCGAACCCGGCGTCCTCGGCGGCCTTGGCCGCATCGGCGGGCGTGATGCCCCGGTCACTGGTGAACAACACAACCCCGTAGCGCACGTCCAGGCCCTCCGACTTCGACAGCAAAACTGAAACAGGTTCTACAACCTGAAACCAGTTCTACATGAGTAGAACCAGTTCTACTAGTCCTGATCTCGAGGGATGGCCGAACGGGTGATGGCCTTTCCCCGATCGGGCGAGGGGAATACGCTGTTCTCGTCCGAGCATCACTCTCGACACGGAGGTATCCGATGTCTGATGTTTCCCCCTTCCCCGACGGCTATCCGCGGATCTGTCCCGGACTGGCGTGCGCGGGAGCGGCCGCCGCGATCGACTTCTACATCGCGATCTTCGGCGCGACCGTGCGCATGAAGATGGACGGGCCGGGCGGCACTGTCGTCCACAGCGAACTGCTCGTCGGCGACTCGATGCTCATGGTCGGTGACCCGGTCCCCGAGATCGGCTTCGTCGACCCGAAGGCCGTCGGTGGCTCTCCGGTGAACCTGATGGTCTACGTCGCCGACGCCGACGCCGCGTTCGCCGCGGCGCTCGCCGCGGGCGCCACGGCGACCACCCCCATGACCGACCAGTTCTACGGCGACCGTAGCGGCGCCTTCGAGGACCCGTGGGGTCACCGCTGGACCGTGGCCACCCACATCGAAGACGTCTCGCCGGAAGAAATGGAACGGCGTATGTCCGAGATGATGGACGCCGCGGGCTGATCGTCCGCTCACGCGGGAACGATCGAGTCTCCTTCGACGCGAACGGGTTCGGCGGCTAGCGGCTTCGTGGCCGGCCCGCCACGCACGGCACCGTCGAGCTCGAATCGGCTGCCGTGACACGGGCAGTTGATCGTGCCCCTGGCCACGGTCGCGACCTTGCATCCGGCATGCGTGCAGGTCGACGACAGCCCGACGAAGTTGCCCGGGGTCGGCTGGGTGACCACCGTGTCGCCGACGATCACCCCGCCGCCCACCGGGACATCCGCCACCTTGACCAGCGCACCGGCGGGTGCCCCGGGTCCGGGCGGCGCCACAGGTGCCGAGTCGCCCTCCTCGGAGGCGCCACACGCGGTCAGCGTCGCCGCTGCGGCCAACACACCCGCGCCGACGACGACGGCGCGGCGGTTCAGCGAGAAATCGTTGATGGTCATCGCTCGTTCTCCGATTCAGTCAGTACCCACCGGTCCGCCGACCGGCTCTTTCCCTGTCAACGTCGGACATCCCCTCCCGGTTCGACCGAACCCGATTCCGAGCGTTGCTCGACGCGTAGGTCCTCGGTTCGCCGCCGGGCCGGTGCCTCGAGGGCAGGTCCGCATCTCATGTGAAATCTCCGGGTGGATCGGGGGATTCCCCTGATGTGGTTGGCGGTCGGAGAGCCTAGCGTTTTCGGTGTGAGGGCGATTGCGCAGCAGGTATACGGGTCAGCGGCGACGTTGGCGGCGGTGGAGGTCGGGCGGCCGTCGGCGGGCGCGGGTGAGGTGCTGGTTCGGGTGCGTGCCGCGTCGGTGAATGCGCGGGATTGGCATGTGATGCGGGGGGATCCGAAGATCGCGCGGTGGATGGATCGGTCGGTGTTCGGTCGCCATGGGCCGACGAACCCGGTGCAGGGTGGGGACTTCGCGGGGACCGTCGAGGCGGTGGGGGACGGTGTCTCGGACCTGGCCGAGGGTGCGGAGGTATACGGGGAGGCGGTCAGCGGTGCGTTCGCGGAGTACATCGCGGTGCCGCGGGCGTTGCTCGACCGGAAACCGGCGAATCTGAGCTTCGAGGAAGCCGCGGCGGTGCCGTTGGCCGCCAATACCGCCCTGACCTGCCTGCGTCACGTCGGCGAGGGCGAGCGGGTGCTGATCATCGGCGCGTCCGGTGGGGTCGGCACCTTCGCGGTCCAGATCGCCCGAGCACGGGGCGCGCAGGTCACCGGGGTGTGCAGCACCCGCAACGTCGAGGCGGCGCGCTCGCTCGGCGCGGAGCACGTCGTCGACTACACCCGCGACACCGTGACCGGCCGCTACGACACCGTCCTCGACCTGGCCGGAACACGAACCCTGCGGGCACTGCTGCGCCTGGTCGAACCCACCGGCACGCTGGTGCTGTCCGGTGGCGGCAACTTCGACGGGGGCAGCTGGTTCGGTCCGGTCGGCCTGCTCGCGCGCGGTCGGCTGGCTCGACCGTTCGTGAAACCCGCTATCCGGGTTCCCACGGCCGAGCAGACTCCGGAGTCGCTGACCGAACTGCGGGAACTGATCGAGTCGGGCATGGTCCGCCCGGCAATCGACCGGACCTATCCGCTGGCCGAAACGCCCGCCGCGATCGAGTACATGGAGACCGAACACGCGCGCGCGAAAATCGTGATCGCCGTCGCGTCGACGGACTGACCTCACAGCAGGCGGAACTCCATCATCGCGATCGCGTCATCGACGGAGGTGGACAGCGCCGTGAGCCGACTGAGTGGATCCGGCGCGGCCAGGGCCGACTGGCGGTCGGTCGGGCCGATCGGCAGTCGCGCGGCCAGCTCATAGGAGCGGGTGGTCGGATCGTCGGACAGATCATTCAGCGATGCCGACGGCGGCGGCCTGCGGATGCCGTTGCGCCGCGCGAACTGGGCTGTCAGCGAGTGAAGCCGGTCCGCACGTTCACGCAAGCCCGCCAGCAACTCGCCGTCGTCGGCACCGGCGCCGTCCGGCCAGAGCTCGGCTTCCGCCCGGGGATACGGGGCGTCGTCGAGCCACTTCTCGATCCGGATGCGGTCGGTTCCCTTGCAGCGCAGCCGGTATCGCGAGCCGGGCAGTTCGATCACCTCGGTGATCCTGGCGACGGTGCCCACCTCCGTGCGCACCTCACCACCTCCTACCTCGTGCCCGCGCGCGATCAACACGACACCGAATTCCGGCTCCCGCCGCCCATCCGTGCAGTCCTCGACCAGCGCGACGTACCGGGGCTCGAAGATCTGCAACGACAGCGACTCACCGGGTAGCAGCACCGCGCCCAGCGGGAATATTGGTATCTCCACCGTTCCAGCATGCCCGGTGTCGCGCGGACTACGTCCATCCGGCGCGCTCACGCTGTGTCCTTTCGGCAGGGTCGGGCACGCTCCATGGTGACGAGGGACCGCGTCGCCGACCGCTCACGTGGTGGCGATCGACTCGAACACCGTCGGGTCGACCAGTGTCGAGGTGTCGCCGAGTTCGCGACCTTCGGCGACATCGCGCAGCAATCGGCGCATGATCTTGCCGCTGCGCGTCTTGGGCAGCTCCGGCACGATGTGGATCTCGCGCGGCCTGGCGATCGGACTGATCTCCAGCGAGACCGCCGCCTTCAGTTCGGCCACGAGCGACTCATTCGCACCGGCCGCGCCGGTGAGAATGACGAAGGCCACGATCCCCTGACCGGTGGTCTCGTCGGACGCGCCGACCACGGCGGCCTCGGCGACGGCCGGGTGCCCGACGAGCGCGGATTCCACCTCGGCGGTGGAGATACGGTGACCGGACACATTCATGACGTCGTCGACGCGCCCCAGGATCCACAGATCGCCGTCGGTGTCGAGCTTGGCGCCGTCGCCCGCGAAGTACCAGCCCTCGGAAGCGAAACGCTGCCAATAGGTTTCGCGGTAGCGGTCCATGTCGTTCCAGATGCCGCGCAGCATCGACGGCCACGGCTGATCCAGGACGAGCAGACCGGATCCGTCGGGACCCAGTGGTGTGCCGTCGTCGTCGACGACCGCGGCGGAGATGCCCGGTAGGGGGCCCATCGCCGCGCCGGGCTTGGTCGAGGTGACTCCGGGCAGCGGGGAGATCATGATGGCGCCGGTCTCGGTCTGCCACCAGGTGTCGACGATCGGAGTTGTGTTCGCGCCGATCACTTCTCGGTACCAGCGCCATGCTTCGGGGTTGATCGGTTCGCCGACGGAGCCGAGCATTCGCAGGGTGCTCAGATCGTGTGCGTCGGGGATCTCGCGGCCCCACTTCATGAAGGTGCGGATCAGCGTGGGCGCGGTGTAATAGATGGTGACGCCGTATTTTTCGATGATCTGGAAGTGTCGGTGTTCGTCGGGGGAGTTGGGGGTGCCCTCGTAGACGACCTGGGTGGCGCGGTTGGCGAGTGGTCCGTAGACGATGTAGCTGTGTCCGGTGACCCAGCCGATGTCGGCGGTGCACCAGTAGACGTCGTGTCCGGCTTTGTGGTCGAAGACGTTGTGGTGGGTGTAGGCGGTTTGGGTGAGGTAGCCGCCGGTGGTGTGCAGGATTCCCTTGGGCTTACCGGTGGTGCCGGAGGTGTAGAGGATGAACAGCGGGTGTTCGGCGGGGAAGGGCTGGGCCTCGTGCGAAGGCGAAGCGACAGCGACGGTTTCGTCCCACCACAGGTCACGTACCTCGGTCCACGGCACGTCGAGTCCCACCCGGCGCACCACCAGCACATGCTCGACGCTCGACGGATCCGAACCCAGCGCCTCGTCGACGGCGTACTTCAGCGCGGCGGGCTTCCCGCGACGCCACTGTCCGTCGGTGGTCACGATCAGCTTGGCCTCGGCGTCGTCGACCCGCTGCCGCAATGCCGTGGGGGAGAACCCGGCGAACACCACCGAGTGGGTGAGCCCGAGTCGCGCGCACGCCAGCATCGTCACGATGGCTTCGGGCACCATCGGCATGTAGATCGCGACCCGATCACCGGCGACGAGGCCGAGCGTGGTGAAAGTATTGGCCGCCCTGCACACTTCATCGAGGAGCTCCGCGTAGGTGATCGCACGCGAGTCGCCCGGTTCGCCCTCCCAGTGGATGGCGACCTGGTCGCCGTGCCCGTCGATGACGTGGCGGTCGACGCAGTTGTAGGAGACGTTGAGCTCGCCGTCGCCGAACCAGCGCGCGACCGGCGCGTCGGACCAGTCGAGCACCTCGGTGAAGGGCTTGTGCCAGTGCAACCGCTTGGCCTGCTCCGCCCAGAAACCGTCGCGGTCGGTGTGCGCCCGCTCGTACAGCGAGGCATCGGCATTGGCCTGCGCGATGAACTCCGGGGCGGGCGGATAACTGGTCACAAGAATCTCTCCTTCGAAAAGCTGGGGGACACAACCCGTGCCGGTGGGGCGAGCCACCGGCACGGGCAGGGTGGGCGTCAGTGCGAGATCGCCTTCTCCGCACCGACGCCGGTCAGCGACCGGACTTCCATCTCCGCGGCCTTGGCCTGATCGACCTGCTCGCCACGTCCACCGAGGAACGTACCGAGCACGCCGAGCGCGAACGCCAGCGGAATGGACACGATGCCCGGGTTGGACAGCGGGAAGTAGTCGAAGTCGGCACCCTTGATCATCGCGGTCTTGCTGCCCGACACCGCGGGCGAGAACACGATGAGCACGATGGTCGAGATCAGGCCGCCGTACATCGACCACAGCGCGCCGGAGGTGTTGAAGCGCTTCCAGAACAGCGAGAACAGGATTGTCGGCAGGTTCGCCGCCGCCGCGACCGCGAACGCCAGCGCCACCAGGAACGCGATGTTCTGGCCGTTGGCGAGGATGCCGAGACCGATCGCGAGCACACCGATCACCACCGCGGTGATCCGCGAGACCCGCACCTGCTTGACCTCGTCGACATTGCTCTTCTTGATGACACTGGCGTAGATGTCGTGGGCGAACGAGGCCGAGGCGGTGATGGTGAGTCCGGCCACGACCGCGAGGATCGTCGCGAAAGCGACCGCCGAGATCACCCCGAGCAGGAGCACCCCGCCGAGTTCGAACGCCAGCAGCGGAGCCGCCGAGTTCTGGCCACCCGCCGCGGCGAGGATCTTGTCCGGGCCGACGATGGCCGCCGCGCCGTAACCGAGCACCAGGGTGAACAGGTAGAAGGCGCCGATCAGGCCGATCGCCCACACCACCGAGCGCCGAGCCTCTTTCGCGGTCGGCACCGTGTAGAAGCGCATCAGCACGTGCGGCAGACCCGCGGTGCCCAGCACCAGGGCCAGGCCGAGCGACAGGAAGTTCAGCTTGGACATCTCGCTGCCGCCGTATTGCGCGCCGGGCGCGAGCACGTCGCGGGCGGCGACCGCCTTGTTGGTGGATTCGCTCACCGATTCCTGTGCGGCACCGAGGATGTCGGAGAAGTTGAAGCCGAACTTGGCCAGCACCATCACCGTCATCAGCGCGGCGCCCGCGATCAGCAGCACCGCCTTGATGATCTGCACCCAGGTGGTGCCCTTCATTCCGCCGACCAGCACGTACACGATCATCAGCACACCGACGGCCGCGATCACGACGGATTGTCCCGCGCGACTGGAGATATCGAGCAGCAGCGCGACCAGGCCACCGGCGCCCGCCATCTGCGCGAGCAGGTAGAACAGCGAGACGGTGAGGGTGGTCAGCGCGGCCGCGGTGCGCACCGGGCCTTCCTTCAATCGGAAGCTGAGCACGTCGGCCATGGTGAATTTGCCGGTGTTGCGCAGCATTTCGGCCACCAGCAGCAGCGCGACGAGCCAGGCGACGAGGAACCCGATCGAATACAGGAACCCGTCGTAGCCATAGACGGCGATCGCGCCCGCGATGCCGAGGAAGCTCGCGGCCGACAGGTAGTCACCGGCGATGGCGACGCCGTTCTGCGGGCCCGAGAAGCCGCGTCCGCCGGTGAAATAGTCGGCGGCACTGGCATTGTTGCGGCTGGCCCGGATCACCACGACCATCGTGACCGCGACGAACAGCAGGAAGATGGCGATATTGGCGATGGGATTGCCCACCGTCGAAGACGCGGCAAGGGTGACGCTCATGCCTGGCCCCCTTCGAGTTCTTCGCGGATGGCCGCGGCGCGCGGATCCAGCTCACGATTGGCGAAACGGACGTAGAGCCCGGTGATGAGGAACGTGGAGACGAACTGCCCGAGGCCGAGCAGCAGACCCACATTGACGTTGCCGAAGACTTTCTGTGCCATGAAGTCGTGCGCGTAGGCGCCGAGCAACACATAGCTCAGGTACCACGTCAGAAACAGGGCGGTCATCGGGAAAACGAAGCGGCGCAGTCGGTTTCGCAGATCTTGGAACTGCGGACTCGCTTGTACCGCGAGCCATTCGTCGGCACTCGGCGTGCGCGGATCTGGCGCCTCGGTGTCGGTTTGGGTCATGCCGGTCGTCCTAGCGTGAAGGGGGGTCGTGCGTGGAGATGACGGTAGGTCCCCGGACGTGAGCGCATGATGGTGTGGCGTGAGTCACTCGGTGAAGGTGGCCGCTCGTGCGGTGAGCGGTCGGTGCGGCGCGACGAACGGTCGTCTCGAGATCACCGGTGGGTGGCTGTTTCGGGGTCGCGGTCGGCGCTCATGCCGAGCCGTTCGGGAGCGTGCATGCGCAGGAAGACCCCCGCGACCGCCCGGGGATCCTGACCCCTGGTGGCCAGGCTCACCAGGATCGTCACCGCGAAGGCCAAGGGCACGCTGACCGCGCCGGGATAGTCCACGATCGCGGCGGGCCAGCCGTTCGCCAGATCGGGGGAGACGCCACCGAGCACCGCCAGCACGGTCGCTCCACCTGCGGTGACACCGCCGGTGAGCATGCCTGCCGCCGCGCCGGTCGCGGTGAGTCCGCGCCACCAGATACCGAGGACCAGCAGTGGACACAGGGTCGACGCGGCCACCGAGAAAGCCAGTGCGACAGTGCGCGACAGATCGAGGGACGCGACGGTCACCGCGAGCGTCAGCGGGACCAGACCCGCGACCAGCGCGGCCAGTCGGAAGTCGCGGATGCGCCCGCGCAGCACGTCGGTGCTGAGCACGCCCGCCAGGCTGACCAGCAGCCCCGACGAGGTGGACAGGAACGCCGCGATCGCCCCGGCCGCCGCCAGCGCGGCCAGCAGTTGTCCACCGAGCCCGCCGAGCACGGCACCGGGCAGCAGCACGACCGCCGCGTCGGAGGCGCCGGTGATCAGCAGTTGTGGCACGTAGAGGCGGGCGAAGACGCCGAGCAGGATCGGGAACAGGTAGAAGACGCCGACCAGCCCGATCACCGTCAGCGCGGTTCGGCGAGCGGACGGGCCGTCGCGGTTGGTGTAGAACCGGACGAGTACGTGTGGCAGGCCCATGGTGCCAAGGAAGGTCGCCACGATCAGCGAAAACACCTGGTACTGCGGGTGTTCCCCGCCGAAGCCGCCACCGGCCGCCACCCAGCTCGCGCCGTCGGCCGGTGCGCCTGCCACCACCGGAACGGCCGAACCCGGCGCGAGGATCAACTCGGTCCCTTCGGCGAGGGTGTGATCACCCGGCGCCAGCACGACCGGACCTGCGATGGGGTGACCGTCGAGCGTTCCGGTGATCGTGACCTGCTGCGAAACATCGAGGTGCACGACGACATCGGTGGAGATGTCGACGGTGGTGCGCTCGTCGACGGTCGGCGGTACGGGGGTGTCGACCGGTCGTTCGTCGGCGAGGAAATGCATTCCGAGCACCAGCGCGGGCACCGCCACGGCGGTCAATTTCAGCCAATACTGGAAGGCCTGCACCAAGGTCACCGACCGCATTCCGCCGCCGATCACATTCGCCAGCACGATCGCGCCCACCGAGACCGCGCCCACCCAGGCGGGCACTCCGAGCAGAATGTGCAGGGTGAGTCCGGCCCCTTGGAATTGCGGGATCAGGTAGACCGCGCACACCAAGACGACGAGACCGGCGGCCATGCGCCGCAATCGAATCGACCCCAACCGGAATTCGGCGAAGTCCGGCACGGTGTAGGCGCCGGAGCGGCGCAGCGGCGCGGCCACGAACATCAACAGGCCCAGATAACCCGCGGTGAATCCCACCGGATACCAGAGGGCATCGGCGCCGTATTTGGCGATCAATCCGGCGACGCCGAGAAATGAAGCCGCGGAGAGATATTCACCGGAAATCGCCGCCGCGTTCCATCGTGACCCCACCGTGCGCGACGCGACCAGGAAGTCCGAAGTCGTGCGGGAAAGGCGCACCCCATAGAACCCGATGCCGACGGTGGCAAGCGCCGCCAGCAGCAGCGCGACGACCGTGAGCGCGGGATTGTCGGGGCTCATGAGCTCGGCGTCAGTCCCCGGCCAGTTCCAGGAAATCGTCTTCGTTGCGTTGGGCGAGGCGAACATACGACCACCCCACCGCGTACAGCGTCGGGAACGCGAGCACGCCGAGAATCAGCCAGGGCAGCCCGATGCCGACCACCGTGGCCTCGCCGATCGCGTCGACGCGGAACAGCACCGGCAGCATGCCGAACCCGACCGCCACCACCAGTCCCAGGCGCAAGGCCAGACCCAGCTGCGCTCGGATCAACCCACCGATCAACGCCGCGCCCAGATCGGTCTGCTCGACCACTTCCGTGCGGGTGCGCACCTGACGCGCCCCACGCCGCTGCGCCAACACCACCCGTTCGCGCGGTGGCCGCTGTGGACCCGTCACCGCTGCGACCAGTTCTGTCGAGGTCCGTGCACCAGCCGCTGCTTGAGTTCGCGCACCTGCCGCCGACTCACCGGCAACTCCACCGCTCCGGCCGCCCCCTCGGCCCGCAAACACACCACCGTCCCATTGCCCGCGCTCCGCAATCCGGTCACCAAGCGCAATGCCACCAGATACGACCGATGCACTCGAAGAAAGCCGGCGTCCTCCCACCGTGATTCCAATGCCGACAACGGAATCCGCACCAGATGCGACCCGCTCCCGGTATGCAGCCGCGCGTAATCCCCGTCCGCCTCGACCCACGCCACATCGGCCCGATTCACCAGCGTGGTGACCCCACCGAGCTCCACCGGAATCACCTCACTGGGATGGGCGGACTCCGCGACCACCGTCGCGGGCACCGAAATCCGCCCCGCCAGAATCCGCCGCACCGCCTCGCCCAATCGAGCGCCCCGCAGCGGTTTGAGCAGATAATCCACCGCCCCCAAATCGAAGGCGGCCACCGCATGGTCATCGTGGGCGGTCACGAAAACCACCGCGGGCGGCTCCGCGAACTCCGACAGAATTCCCGCCAACTCCATTCCCGTGAGTCCCGGCATATCGATATCGAGAAACACCGCGTCGATCGGATGCGCCCGCAACAATCGCAACGCCCCGGTCGCCTCACCCGCCCGATAGATCTCACCGACTCCAGCCTGGGTGCTCAGCAGATACACGAGCTCGTCCAGCGCCGGTTTCTCGTCATCGACGGCGAGCACCCGCAGAGCGGTCGAGGGTTCATCGGTGTTCCAAGTCACAGCCCATCCATCGTAACCGGCACTGTTGGCGCGGTGTCGAACACTGCCCCGAGAGGTGGATCAGGCGCGAATTCCGGCGCGGAATTTCGGGACGCGCATGCTGACCTTCGTCCCGGCGCCCGGAGCGGTTTCCACCACCAGGCCGTAGTCGTTGCCGAAGGCGGCGCGCAGGCGGTCGTCGACGTTGGCCAGGCCGACGTGGGCGGCCTCACCGGTGCGGGCGGGGCCGGAATCGGTGTCGACGGCATCGAGGGCACCGGAGCGCAAGAGGTCGGGGTCCATGCCGATGCCGTCGTCTTCGACGCTGATCAGGCAGTCGGTGCCCGCGTCGGTGGCGACGATGCTCAGTTGGCCGCCGCGACCGCCGCCGGCGAGGCCGTGTCGGACCGCGTTCTCGACCAGTGGCTGCAAGGCGAGGAAGGGCAGTACGACGCCGAGGACTTCCGGCGCGATGCGCAGGCGCACATCGAGGGCGTCGCCGAAGCGGGCCTGTTCCAATGCCAGATATCGCTCGATATTGCGCAATTCGTCGGCCAGGACGGTGAATTCGCCTGCGGCGCGGAAGGAATAACGGGTGAAGTCGGCGAATTCGAGGATCAGTTCGCGGGCCCGGTCCGGGTCGGTGCGGACGAACGAGGCGATCGTGTTGAGCGCGTTGTAGATGAAGTGTGGGCTGATCTGGGCTCGCAGCGCCCGCAATTCGGCCCGGTCGACCCGAGCCCTCGACGCATCCAACTCGGCGAGTTCCAACTGCCCGCACGCGTACCGCGCCACCTCCGCGGCCGCCCCGAGCATGCCTGGTCCAGGCTTCCCGGTCGTCACCATGCCGAGCACACCGACCGCCGCCCCCGTGTCGATCAGCAACGGTTGCGCGATCAACGTGTGCTCGTCACCGGTCACCAACACCGGCCGCTCATCGGCGACGGCCCGCCGCGCCGCATCGGCGAACAGCGCGAGCATCCCGGTGTGCAGCCCATCCCAGGCGAGCAGCGTCGCGTCGGCGTCGGCCACGCCCAACGCCTCGGCACCGGCGAGAGCACGCAGATGCGGCGCCGCCTCGCTCGCGGACTCCTCGGTCAATCCGCGCCGCAACGGCACGGCCGCCAGCGACGCGGTGTGCAGCGCCTGATGGACGGCGCGCTGGGCGGGTGTGGTGACGACACGCTGGGTCCGCCGCCAGACCAGCAATGCCATGACCAGCAGGGCTGCGATCACAGCGGCCACGATGACGGTAGTCAACGAGTGAGCCGATCGGAGTACACCCACCGAGTATGCCGGTGACGTTCACCACGACACGCCGGTCCATGCCGAGGTGCCGTTCGAGGCGCGCGCGCCGAGTGCGAATTCTGTCGGACCCCCGTGCATAGAATGCCAAGGCCAACCCCCGCCGACTCTATGGGAGGAAGGACCGTCTTGGCTCCGTCCGGATCGTTCGTTCACCTGCACAACCACACCGAGTACTCGATGCTCGATGGAGCGGCGAAGATCTCGCCGCTGTTCGCGGAGGCGGATCGGTTGGGCATGACCGCGGTCGGCATGACCGACCACGGCAACATGTACGGTGCCTCGGAGTTCTATAACTCGGCCAAGAAGGCGGGCATCAAGCCGATCATCGGCATCGAGGCCTACATCGCACCGGGCTCGCGCTTCGACACCAAGCGAGTGAAGTGGGGCGATCCGGGCCAGAAGGGCGACGACGTCTCCGGCTCGGGCGCCTACACCCACATGACCATGGTCGCCGAGAACGCGACCGGTCTGCGCAACCTGTTCAAGCTGTCGAGCCTGGCCTCCATCGAGGGTCAGCTGGGCAAGTGGGCGCGGATGGACGAGGAGATCATCGCCCAGCACGCCGAGGGCATCATCGCGACCACCGGCTGCCCGTCGGGTGAGGTACAGACGCGCCTTCGCCTCGGCCACGAGCGCGAAGCGCTCGAAGCCGCCGCGAAGTGGCAGGAGATCTTCGGCGCCGACAACTTCTTCCTCGAGGTGATGGACCACGGTCTGTCCATCGAGCGCCGGGTCCGTGAGGGCCTGATCGATATCAGCAAGCAACTCGGCATCCCGCCGATCGCCACCAACGACTGCCACTACGTCACCAAAGACCAGTCGGTCAACCACGAAGCGCTGCTGTGCATTCAGACCGGCAAGACGCTGTCGGACCCGACCCGCTTCAAGTTCGACGGTGACGGCTACTACCTCAAGTCCGCCGCGGAGATGCGCGCCATCTGGGATGCCGAAGTCCCCGGCGCCTGCGACAACACCGAGCTCATCGGCGCGCGCGTACAGCCCTACGACGACGTCTGGGAACACCGCGACCGGATGCCGATCTTCCCGGTGCCCGAAGGTCACACCCAGGCCACCTGGCTGCGCCAGGAAGTCTTCGACGGTCTCGATCGTCGGTTCCCCGACGGCCCGTCGCAGGAGTACATGGCGCGTGCCGACTTCGAACTCGGCGTCATCTGCGAAATGGGTTTCCCCGCCTACTTCCTCGTCGTCGGTGACCTGATCAAGCACGCGCTCGAGGTCGGCATCCGCGTCGGTCCCGGCCGTGGTTCGGCCGCGGGCTCGCTGGTCGCCTACGCGATGGGCATCACCAATATCGACCCCATCCCGCACGGTCTGCTCTTCGAGCGATTCCTCAACCCCGAGCGCGTGTCGATGCCCGATATCGATATCGACTTCGATGATCGCCGCCGCGGTGAGATGGTCCGCTACGCCACCGAGAAGTGGGGCACCGACCGTGTCGCCCAGGTGATCACCTTCGGCACCATCAAGACCAAGGCCGCGATCAAGGACTCCGCGCGAGTCCTGTTCGGCCAGCCCGGTTTCGCCATCGCCGACCAGATCTCCAAGGCGTTGCCGCCGCCGATCATGGCCAAGGACATCTCGGTCTCGGGCATCACCGATCCCGACCACGAGCGGTACAAGGAAGCCGCCGAGGTGCGTGAGCTCATCGGCTCCAACCCCGACATCGCCAAGATCTACGAGACCGCGAAAGGTCTGGAAGGCCTGATCCGCAACGCGGGCGTGCACGCCTGCGCGGTCATCATGTCGTCGGAGCCGCTCACCGACGCGATACCGGTGTGGAAGCGCGCCCAGGACGGCGCGATCATCACCGGCTGGGACTACCCGTCGTGTGAGGCCATCGGGCTGCTGAAGATGGACTTCCTCGGTCTGCGCAACCTCACCGTCATCGGTGATGCCCTGGAGAACATCAAGGCCAACCGTGGCATCGATCTGGACATGGACAACCTGCCGCTCGACGACCCGGCCACCTACGAACTGCTCGCCCGCGGCGACACCCTCGGCGTGTTCCAGCTCGACGGCAGCGCCATGCGCGACCTGCTGCGTCGCATGCAGCCCACCGGCTTCGGCGATATCGTCGCCGTCCTCGCGCTGTATCGCCCCGGCCCGATGGGCATGAACGCCCACAACGACTACGCCGACCGCAAGAACAACCGGCAAGAAGTCAAACCGATCCACCCCGAGCTCGAAGAGCCACTGAAAGAGATCCTCGCCGACACCTTCGGCCTGATCGTCTATCAGGAACAGATCATGCAGATCGCGCAGAAGGTGGCCGGGTACTCGCTCGGCCAAGCCGATATCCTGCGCCGCGCCATGGGTAAGAAGAAGCTGTCGGTGCTGGAAGAGGCCTATGCGGGCTTCCGCGACGGCATGCTGGCCAACGACTTCTCCGAGCCCGCCATCAAGGCGCTCTGGGACACGATTCTCCCGTTCGCCGGGTACGCGTTCAACAAATCGCACGCCGCCGGCTACGGCCTCGTCTCCTTCTGGACCGCCTACCTCAAGGCCAACTACCCGGCCGAGTACATGGCCGGTCTGCTCACCTCCGTCGGTGACGACAAGGACAAGGCCGCGATCTACCTGTCGGATTGCCGCAAGATGGGCATCACGGTGCTGCCGCCCGACGTCAACGAATCGGAGCTGAACTTCGCCTCCGTCGGCACCGATATCCGGTTCGGCCTCGGCGCGGTCCGCAACGTCGGCACCAACGTGGTCGGCTCGATCATCAACGCGCGCAAGGAGAAGTCGAAGTTCACCGACTTCTCCGATTATCTGAACAAGATCGACGCGATCGCCTGTTCCAAGAAAGTCACCGAATCCCTCATCAAGGCAGGGGGTTTCGACTCACTCGGGCATCCGCGTAAGGGCCTGCTGCTGATCCATTCCGATGCGATCGACGCGGTGATGTCGACCAAGAAGGCCGAGGCGATCGGCCAGTTCGACCTGTTCGGCGGCCTCGGCGACGGCGACGATTCGATGGCGTCGGTGTTCAACGTCAAAGTGCCGGAGGACGAATGGGAGACCAAGCACAAGCTCGCCCTCGAACGAGAGATGCTCGGACTCTACGTGTCCGGGCATCCGCTCAACGGCGTCGAGCACGTGCTGGCCGCCCAGGTCGACACCCCCATCCCGGCGATCCTGGAAGGCGACGTCAAGGACGGCGCGCAGGTGACCATCGGCGGCATTCTCGCCTCGGTGAACCGCCGTATCAACAAGAACGGCCTGGCCTGGGCTTCGGCCCAGCTCGAGGACCTCACCGGTGGTGTGGAAGTGCTGTTCTTCCCGCAGTCGTACTCGGTGTACGGCATGGATGTGGTCGAAGATGCCGTGGTGCTGGTGAAGGCCCGCGTCTCCGTGCGTGACGACCGCATCTCGCTGATCGCCAATGACCTTGTCGTGCCCGATCTCTCGGCTATCGGCGTGGCCAAGCCGGTGGCGGTCGTGATGACCACTCGCATGTGCACGCCCGACAAGCTCGGCGAACTCAAGAAGGTCCTCTCCCGCCACCAGGGCACCTCGGATGTCTTCATCCGCCACGTCGGCGCCCGCGAGAAGACCACCATGCTCAAACTCGACGACGCATGGCGGGTCTCCCCGTCCTCGGCTTTGATGGGCGATCTGAAAGCACTGCTCGGACCGGGCTGCCTGGGCTGAGCAAACTACTTCGGGTCTACTGAGGGATGACCTCAGCCACGCGAGGCTCGTAAGCAGCAGCGGCCGTGGCGGGTTCACGCTCGAGTCGGTGCGACAGCGCCACGGTGGCGACCATAGCCAGGCCGAGCCCGGCGCCGATCCAGCCCACCGAGGTGAAGCCGAGCCCGGCGCCGATGGCCAGTCCGCCGAGCCACGGGCCGACCGTGATCCCGATGTTGAACGCCGAATAGTTGGTCGCCGCGGCCAGCGTCGGCGCGCCGTCGGCGAGTGTGAAGACGCGGGTGTTCAAGGCCGGGTTCGTGGCGAAACCGAAAGCGCCGAGCAGCAGGACGAGCACGATCATCGCCGCGGGGGAGTGCGCGGTGACGGCGATCGCGGCCGCGGCCACTGTCATCCCGGTGGCCCCCACGTACAGGGTGCGGAACGGGTGCGCGTCGGCGAAGCGTCCACCGATCGTGATGCCGATCAACCCGCCGACGCCGTACAGGCCCAGCACCGCCGGGATCCACGCCGCCGAGATACCGGTGGTGTCGGCCAGCAACGCACCGAGATAGGCGAAGGTGACGAACGCCGAACCCGTCGACAGCGCGGTGGCGCCGTAGGACACCCACAGGCGCGGGTTCGCCATCACCCGCAATTCGCCGCGCAGCGCCGCGACCGTGCTCGGCCGACCGCCGGGAATCTTTGCGAACACACCGATCATGGTCAGCGCGGACAGTCCGGCGACCGCCCAGAAGGCCGCGCGCCAGCCCCAGTGCTGGCCGATCACGGTGCCTGCGGGCACGCCGACGATCGTGGCGATGGTGAGTCCGCCCGCGACGATGCTCATCGCCCGTCCGCGCAACTGTGGCGCCACCAGCCTCACCGCGGTCGCCGCCGCCAGTGCCCAGAACCCGGCGTAGACGAAGGCGCTCACCACTCTGGTCCCGAAGATCACCCAGTAGTCCTCGCTCAGCGCGCCGACGACATGGGCGACGACGAAGATCGCGAGGAAGGCGAGCAGTGCGTCGCGGCGCGGCCAGCGCAGCGTCACCACCGCCAGCAGTGGCGCGCCGACCAGCATGCCCAGCGCGAAGGCCGAGATGAGCAGTCCGGCACTGGGAATGGAGACACCCAGGTCGGCGGCCATTTCAGGGAGGAGGCCGGCGAGCATCAGCTCGGAGGTACCCTGCGCGAAGATGGACAGGCCGAGGATGTAGACAGCGGTCGGCATGACAAACCTTTCTGACGTCGAACAGTTTTGAATCAATCAGTCCAAAATGAGAGCATGGCGAAAGAGGGCTCGGGTTCGGCGAGCTCAGAGGCAGCGCATCGCGGTGTCGGCGATCGAGGTGAGGGTGGCGTGGTCCGCGCCGCCGCGCGCCGCGACCCGGAGGCCGCTGATCGTGGCGATCAGGAACTCGGCGATGGCGCGGGGATCGCGATCGTCGGCGAATTCGCCTGCGCGCTGGCCGCTGACGATCGTCGCGGTGAGCGCGTCGAGGCGGCGCTCCTGATCGGCGCGCAGAGTGGCCTTGATGTCGGCGTCGTGCGGCGCGAGTTCGACGATCGAGTTCACGACGAGGCAGCCCGTCGGTTCGGTGTCGGGTGCGTCGGCGGCCCGGTGCAGGGCGGCGCTGATCCGCTCCCTGGCCGGTGCGTCGCTGTCGAGGAGGTCGAACAGGGGTGTGTTCTTCATGGTGATGTAGTGCTGCAGCGCGCGATCGAACAGGTCGCGTTTGCTGGTGAAGGTGTTGTAGATGCTGCTGCGACCCAAACCTGTTGCGGCGCAGAGATCCTGGGTGGACGTCGCCTCGTAGCCCGCGGACCAGAACGCACGCATCGCGGCATCCACCGCGCGAAGCTCGTCGAATTCCTTGGGTCGGGCCATGGCGACGACCGTAGCATGTTTTGAACAGATCGGTCCAAAATTGAGCTGTGTACGGGCACAGGCTATCGGCGGCTTCCCTGTGGTGGGTCGTGATGGCCGCCCCGCGAACTACGAGCTAGCGTCGAGAGACGTGACGTCCGTGCCGCTGCTCGACTCGCCATCGCCCGCCGAGATGTCGTCTCGGCCGGGGCGGCTCGCGTTGTCGAGGCGGGCAATGCTGATCGCCGCGGCCTGTCTGATCGTGGCGCAGCTGGTACTGCGCGGGTGGGTGGCCGGTTCCGGGTTCTTCTACTGGGACGATTTCCTGCTGATCGGGCGGGTGAGCAGTCAACCGGTGTTCTCGACGGAATTGCTGTTCACCAGTCACGACGGGCACGTGATGCCGCTGACCTTCGTGCTGACCTGGCTGGTCACCGAGGTGGCGCCGCTGAATTGGACGTTGGCGGTCATCGTGTTGGTGGCGTTGCAGTTGCTCGCGTCGCTGGCGGTGTTGCGCCTGGTCGTCGTGCTGCTCGGAGTTCGGGCGCGGATGCTGGGACCGTTGGCGTTCTACCTGTTCGTGCCGTTGACGGTGCCCGCGTTCGTCTGGTGGGCGGCGGCGGTGAACACGCTGCCGTTGCAGATCGCGCTGGCGTGGGTGAGCGCGGACGCTGTGCGGCTGGTGCGGACCGGGCGGCGCGGGTACGCGGTGTCGGGGGCAGTGGTGTTCGCGGTGGCGTTGCTGTTCTTCGAGAAATCGGTGGTCGTGCTACCGGTGGCTTTCGCGGTGGCCGTGCTCGTGGCCCACGTCTCGGGAGGGTCGGTGCGCGACACCGCCCGCCGCGGTGCCGCACTGTGGACGGCGGCCGGTGCCGTATTGCTGGTGTGGTCGGCGGGCTTCCTGCTCGTGATCCAACGCCCGCGCGGACTCTCGGCTCCCGAACACCCCGGATCGCTGTGGAGCCGGGCGCTGTCGGACGGGCTGGTGCCCGCCCTGCTCGGCGGTCCGTGGCGCTGGGAGCGCTGGCAGCCCGCCACTCCGTGGGCCGATCCTCCCGGCCTGTCGGTCGCGCTGAGCTGGCTGCTGCTGATCCTGTTCGCGGCGTGGACGATTCGCACCCGTCGCCGGGTGGTCGCGGTCTGGGCGTGCACCGCCGCGTACGCGGTCCTGACCATCGCACCCGTCGTCCTCCTGCGCGACGGCCCGAGCACCGCGGGTCTCCTGCTCCAATCCCTGCGCTACTTCGCCGACTTCGCCGTCATCGCCACCGTCGCGCTCGCGCTGATCGCTGCGGCGCCCGGTCGGTCACGGTCGAGTTCGGTGGTCGGATCGAACAAGCTCGCACGACAACGGGTTCTGTCGATCGGCCGTGGTTCGGGCGCTGGAGGTGGGTCGGCTTCGATCGAGAGGAGCGAAAGTCGAGCGCGGCAGATAGTTGGAGTCGTGGCCATCACCCTGTTCCTCGCGAGCAGCGTGTACTCGACGATCACCTTCACCGGATCGTGGGAACCGAGCCCGGCGCGCACCTATGTCACCGGAGTGCGAGCCGCTCTTCCCGAAGTCACCGACGCGCCGCTGCTGCCACAGGAGGTGCCGTGGAATGTCTTGAACCCGTTGGCCTTCCCCGAGAACATGACCGACCGCGTCTTCGCCCCGATCGCGACACCCACCACCTTCGCCCTGTCGACCCCACGCCTGCGCATGATCACCGACGAAGGCGACATCGTCGACGCCCAGGTCTGGTGGAACCGCGCCATCGTCACGGGCCCCGAACCCCGCTGCGGCCACCGCGTGCGCGGCACCGCCGCCGCCAACCTCCCACTCGACGGACCCATGCAGATCCGTGACTGGACCGCCCAGCTGAACTACAACGCCGACCGTGACGGCCGGATCGCCCTGTCCTTCGAAGGCGAGACCGAAACGATCGCCGACGTGCGCGCGGGCCTGAACACCGTGTACGTCCGGCTGCTCGGGGGCGGCGACACCCTGCGCATCAGGTCCCTCGACGAGCGGCAGTCGCTGTGTGTCGGCGCCGGACCTGTCGGGGTCGCCGCATACCCGCGGTGATTCGTTGATCGAGCACACCGGCGCGGGGCATGCGATGCTGGGCCGATGAGGCAGTTTCGGGTGTGGGCACCGGACGCGGGAGCGGTGTGGCTGCAACTGGACGGGGTGCAGCACCCGATGCGCAGAAACGGCGGCGGCAACTGGTCGGTGCGCGTCGACGCAGGTCAGGGTGCCCGATACGGCTTCCTGGTCGATGACGATCCGACGGTACTGCCCGACCCGCGCTCGGCCCGTCAACCCGACGGTGTGCACGAGACCTCCGCGGTCCACGACCTCGACCCGACGGCCTGGACCGACCGGAACTGGACCGGTCGCCCCCTGGCCGGCTCGGTGTTCTACGAACTCCACCTCGGCACCTTCACCCCCGACGGCACCTTCGACGCGGCGATCGCGCGCCTCGACCACCTCGTCAACCTCGGCGTGACCACCGTCGAACTCATGCCGGTCAACGCGTTCGACGGCACCCACAACTGGGGCTACGACGGCGTCCTCTGGTACGCGGTGCAGGAGAGTTACGGCGGCCCCGACGGCCTGCAACGCTTCGTCGACGCCTGCCACGCCCGCGGCCTGGCCGTCTGCCTCGACGTGGTCTACAACCACCTCGGCCCCTGCGGCAACTACCTGCCGCGCTTCGGCCCCTACCTCGCCACCGGCCGCAACACCTGGGGCCAGAGCCTCAATCTCGATGGTCCCGGCTCGGACGCGGTCCGCGCCTACATCATCGACAACGCCCTGCGCTGGCTGCGCGAGTTCCACATCGACGCGCTGCGCATCGACGCCGTCCACGCGCTGGTCGACCGCACCGCCACCCACCTGCTCGACGAGCTCACCGTCGAAACGACCGCGCTGGCAGCACATCTGGGCCGACCGCTCAGCCTGATCGCCGAGAGCGACCTCAACGATCCCCGATTGATCACCCCCCGCGCGGCGGGCGGCTACGGACTGACCGGCCAGTGGAACGACGACCTGCATCACGCCGTCCACACCGCTGTTTCCGGCGAAAGGCAGGGCTACTACGCCGATTTCGGCTCGCTGGCCTGCCTCATGCAGACGCTCACCCACGGGTTCTTCCACGCCGCTACCTATTCCAGCTTCCGCGGTCGCACCCACGGGGCGCCCATTCCCCGCGACCTCGTCCCCGGCAGCGCCCTGCTCGGCTACACCTGCAACCACGATCAAATCGGCAATCGGGCGATCGGTGACCGTCCCAGCGACTACCTCACCCCCGGCCAACTCGCGGTGAAGGCGGCGCTGGTGCTGCTCTCGGCGAGCACCCCGATGCTGTTCATGGGGGAGGAGTGGGGCGCGCGCACCCCGTTCCAGTTCTTCACCTCCCACACCGACCCCGTCGTCGCCGCGGCCACCGCCACCGGGCGCCGCGCCGAATTCGCCCAGCACGGGTGGTCCAGCGAGGAGGTGCCGGACCCGCAGGACCCGGCCACCTTCACCCGCTCCAAGCTCGACTGGACCGAGGTCGGTCGCGAACCGCACGCCCGGTTGCTCGCCTGCTATCGCGGCCTGCTCGCGCTGCGCAAATCGAGGCCGGAGTTCACCGACCCATGGCTGCAACGAGTGTGGGCCGACTATGACGAAGCACAGCGTTGGTTCATCCTGCGTCGTGGTCGAATCTCGGTGGTGTGCAACCTCGCCGAGGACGAAGTGGTCATCCCGGTGCACGGTCGTGTGTTGCTCGCCTGGTCGCCTGCCACCGAAAGTGGTGCGGGAACACTCATTTCGGGTCACAGTTTCGCCGTGCTCGAAGAAGGCGACCACGCGAGCACGGTGGTCACCGAGTGATGACGACAGGGCACGGGTCGGCCACAGTCCGAAACGCGCCATTGCCGAATCGGCCTAACGCCGTATAGTTGGATGATGAGCAACGACGCTTACGGGCAGGATAGCGCTGCCCTCCCGGCCGGTGTCGGGGGCTTCGCCCCTGCCGGGTTCGGCCCGCTGGTGCGGGCTTTCGCCGGCTTGATCGGCCACCGCCGCGGCGCGGGTGGCGCCCTCGCGGTATATCGGCACGGTGAACCACTCGCCCATTTCTGGATCGGCAGTGCTGGTGGTGACTCCGCGTGGACCGCGAACACCGGTTCCATCGTGTTCTCCGCGACCAAGGGCGTCACCGCCACCGTCATCCACCGGCTCGCCGACCGCGGACTCATCGACTATCAGGCGCCGATCGCCGAATACTGGCCGCGTTTCGCCGCGCACGGCAAGGGGTCGATCACCGTCGCCGACGTCCTCACCCACCGCGCCGGGCTGTCGTCGCTGTCCGCGGTCGCCAACAGCGCCCAGGAATCCCTCGATCACGAGCTGATGGAGGACCGTCTGGCGATGGCGGCTCCCGACCGGATGCTCGGCGTGCCCACCTATCACGCCCTGACCTACGGTTGGCTGCTCGCGGGCCTGGCCAGAGGCGTCACCGGCCGGAGCATGAGCGAGCTGATCCGCACCGAGGTCACCGACCCGCTCGGCATCGACGGGATCCACCTCGGGCACCCCGGCGCGGGCTCCTCGACCGAGTACGCCCGGCTGGCAGGCGCGCACCTGAGCTTCACCGCGCATCCCCTCGCCGCCGCGTTCCTCGGCAAGGTCGGCTTCCGGCTGCCCGGCCCGCTCGGCGCGGCTGCCCGCTGCCTGTTCGTGCCCGGCCTCGACAGCATTCTCGACGGCGACCACCCACCGATCCTGAGCACCGAGATGCCCGCGGGCAACGGGGTCGCCACCGCTACCGGCCTCGCGAAGATGTATGCCGCGCTGGCCGACGGTGTGACCGTCGACGGTTCGCCTTTCCTGCAGCCGAGCACGCACGCCGCGATCCGCAAGGTCCAGACCTACCGGCTCGACCACGCATTGTTCTACCTGCCGATGATGTGGCACCTGGGCTACCACTCGATGCCCGCGCCCGGTGCCCGGCACGGGTTCGGCCACATCGGCCTCGGTGGTTCTTTCGGCTGGGTCGACCCGCAGTCGGGGCTTTCGGTGGCCTACGTCCACAACCGTCTCGACCAGATCCTGCTGCCCTACGACCAGGTCGCCATGGGTTGGCTGCTGCCGCTGGTCCTGTCGAGCGTGCGCGCGAGCCGCGAGTCCGGACATCGCGAGGATCGCGCGGCGGCATAACCGCCGCGCGGGCTCCCTACGTGAGGTAGCGGTAGGCCGGGGAACCCGGTTCCAGGCGTTCGGCCTGGATCGGGGACTCCTCGATGCGGTGCATCAGCGAGGCCAAGTTGTCGGTGGCGCCGAGTTCGATGCCGACGAGCGCCGCCCCGGTATCCCGGTTGTTGCGCTTGACGTACTCGAACATGGTGATGTCGTCGTCGGGGCCGAGGACATCGTCGAGGAAGCGGCGCAGCGCACCGGGCTCCTGCGGGAAGTCCACCAGGAAGTAGTGCTTGAGACCGCGGTGCACCAGTGAGCGTTCGATGATCTCGCCGTAGCGCGAGACATCGTTGTTACCGCCCGAGACCAGCACCACGACCGTGCTGCCGGGCTCGATGTCGATCTCGGCCAGTGCCGCGGTGGCCAGCGCGCCCGCGGGTTCGGCGATGATGCCTTCGCTCTGGTAGAGGTCGAGCATGGCGGTGCAGATGGCGCCCTCGTCGACCAGCATCACCCGGAAAGGTGCTGTGCCGGTGTGGTCTTCGGGTGTCGTGAGCAGGGGCAGCGAGGCGTGCGAGACCATCCGCCCGCCGAACGACGCGGCCGCCCGGTAGGGCAGTTCGCCGATGCGGCGCACGGCGGCACCGTCGACGAACGGGTCGATCTCGGGCAGCGTCACCGGAGCACCGGCGACCAGTGCGGCGGTGAGCGAGGCCGCGCCCGCGGGTTCCACGCCGAGCAGACCGGTGTGCGGTGCTCGTTCGCGCAGGTAGGTGCCGATGCCGGCGAGGCAGCCGCCGCCGCCGACCGGCACGACCACCAGATCGGGCGCGGTGCCGAGCTGCTCGAGGAATTCCGCGGCGATGGTGCCCTGGCCCGCGGCGGTGCGCGGGTCGTCGAACGGCGGAACCATCGTGGCGCCGGTGCGGGCCACATCGTCGGCAGCGGCCGCGGCTGCGGCGTCGTAGGTCTCGCCGACGGCGATCAGCTCGACGAACTCGCCGCCGTGCACGCGGATGCGGTCACGCTTCTGCTTGGGGGTGGTGGTCGGCACGTAGATGCGCCCGCGCACGCCCATCGTTCGACAGGCGAAGGCCACGCCCTGCGCGTGATTGCCCGCGCTGGCGGCCACCACACCGGCCGCGCGCTCGGCGGCGGTGAGTTGCACCATCAGGTTGTAGGCGCCGCGCAGCTTGTAGGAGCGGACCGCGGTCAGGTCTTCGCGCTTGAGGTATACCTGCGCACCGGTGCCGGCCGACAGTCGCGCGCTGTACTGCAGCGGCGTCGGCTCGATGATCCCGGAAATTCGCTTCGCGGCGGCGTCGATCTCGTCCGCGGTGAGCGGCGGACGGGTTACGGGCACTTCGGCGACGTCAGCGATGTGGGACACCCCGACCATGCTACCGAGGCTCCTCGCACGCTCGGTCAGCGGAACCACCCGCCGTGGTTGTCACGGCGGGTGTGCTCCGACCTGCGGATCAGCGCGGGGTGAGGACGAAGACCGGGATCACGCGATCGGTCTTCTTCGTGTACTCGTCGTAGTCGGGCCACACGGCGACCGCGCGCTCCCACCACTGCGCTCGCTCGTCGCCGACGACCTCGCGTGCGGTGTAGTCCTTGGTGGTGGTGCCGTCGCGCAGTTCGACGTGCGGATCGGCCTTGATGTTGTAGTACCAGACGGGATTCTTCGGCGCCCCGCCCAGCGAAGCCACGACGGCGTACTCGCCGTCGTGCTCGACCCGCATCAGCGGCGTCTTGCGCAGCTTGCCGGACTTGGCGCCCTTGGTGGTGAGCAGGATGACGGGTTTGCCTTGCAGCGAAGTGCCCTCGGCGCCGCCGGAATTCTCGTAGGTCTCGGCCTGTTCGCGTGCCCAGTCCGAAGTGCTCGGTGCGTACTCTCCTGTCAGTGGCATGACCTGCACAACGAATCCTCGCTTTGTGATGTTCCCGACAGAGTGACGCACATCGAAGTTCGGTGGCCCGAACTTCGATGTGCGCCTATCCTGGTCTGCATGGCAGTGCTCACCTCATCGGCAGCATCCGCGACCGTCGATATCGCGGGTAGCGCTTGGCCGGTCTACAAGCTCGAGGCGCTGGTCGCCGCGCTCGTGGTCGGTGCGCTGTTGCTGCTTGTCGTCGGATCACCGCAGGTCGCGGTGCTCGCCGCGGCAGTGGTCGCCGCCGTCCGCTGGGCTGTGGGCGCGACCCGCACCGCCTCGCGCACTTGATTCGACCGGCCTAGCGCTGTCGCGGATTCACTCCGTCAGGTCGAGCGCGCTCAACTCACCGCGCGAGAGCACACCCAACTTCGGATACGCCTTGTACAGGTGATGGCCGACCGTGCGGTGGCTCAGGAACAGCCGCGCGGCGATCTCCCGATTCGACAAGCCCTGTGCCGCCAGTCGCACGATCTGTGATTCCTGCGGGGTGAGCGAGCTCAGCGGGCCGCCGCTCGCTCTGGCGCCCGTGCCGACGCCGAGTGCGGCCAATTCGGTGCGGGCGCGCTCGCTCCACGGCGTCGCGTCGAGCCGATCGAACAGGTCCATGGCCAGCTCCAGCTGAGTCCGCGCGTCGACCTTGCGTTTGTCGCGGCGCAGCCACTCGCCGTAGAGCAGCCGGGTGCGGGCCTCGTCGAACGGGCGGTTCGCGGCGAGCGCGGCCACGAAGTGCTGCTCGGCGTCGGATCCGTCGGCCAGCAGCGCACGACCCCGGGCCGCCAGCGCCGCGATCCACTCCTGTCCGGCGCGCTGTGCCCAGTGGGTGAGTCGATCCAGTGCTTCGGTCGCCCGGTCCGTCGCGCCGAGGCGAACCGCCACTTCGATCTGATCCGGGAGCGTGCGCAGCCCGATGACGTGGTGGCGAGCCGGCTCGATCGTCATATGCGCGAGCTCTGTCTGTGCCTGCTCCAGCCTGCCTTCGCCGAGTGCGAGCAGCGCCACGGCCGCGTGCGCCCACGACGCGCCCACCGCGCCCGGCCCACCGAATTCCTCGGCCACCGCACGATCGGCATGGTCGCGACTGGATGTCGAATCACCCTGCAGTGCGGCGAGATACGCCAGGAACGCGTGGATCTGACTGACCCATTGCGCCTGCCCGATGTCCTGTGCGATCCGCAACCCTTCCTCGGCCGCGATCCGGCTCTCCCGTGGCCGCCCACCGAACGACAAACCCTCGGAGCGGAAGAACAACAGCGGCGCCAGCAACCCGATCCGACCCTGCTCCCGGCATTCCCTGACCAACTCGCCGGCCAACTCTTCGACCTGCGCGTCCTGGCCGACAACCAAGCCGCTGCCACACAGCTGCACGAGGTCGGCCGGACTGTCCGCTCCGCCCGCCCGGGCGGCAGCCGCCGCGTCGCGCAGGTCGGCGACCCGGTGTCCGGTCACCGACCCGGTCAGATATCGCACAATCGGCGTCGCGGGATCGTCCTCCACCAGCCGCAGCGTCGTCAGAACGGCGGCGACCTCGTCGAGCTCATCGGGCCCGAGGTACCACGCGGTGTGGACGGCCTTGGTCAGAATCCGGGCAGCGCCACGGGGATCGGTCTCACGCGCCGCGACGGCCGCCGACATCAGCCGTCGATGCGCGGAACCCGGTTTGCCACCGGCGAATTCGGCCTGCGCGCGTACCAACTCCAGCCGCAGTTCGAACGCGGACCCGTCGGCATCGAATTCGACCCGGTGGGACAAGGACTCGGCTCGCTCGGCCAGTCGCTCCGCTCGGTCGGTGAGGCCGGCCTCGGTCGCGGTCTCGGCGGCGAGGACGAGTCTGCGCACCCGCGCACCGGTGTCGGTACTCAACGCCGCCGCGCGATCGTAGGCGGCCACCGCGCCGTGGAAGCCGTGACGGCGTCGGGCGCGATCGGCTGTTCGCTCCAGCGCGGTCGCGGTGTGTTCGTCGGGACCTGTTGCCGCGCAAGCGAGGTGCCACGCGCGCAGGTCGGCGGCGTCGTCGTCGACCAGTGCGTCGGCGAGCGCGCGATGGGCGGCGAGGCGGTCGGTGAGCGCTGAGCCCTGGTACACCGCCGAGCGCAACAGTGGATGGCGCCAGGTGAGCACCTGACCGTCGGTGGCCACCATGCCCGCGTCCTGCGCGGGTTGCAGATCCGGTAGCGACGCGCCGAGTGCGGACGCGGCACGCAGAACCGGGGCGAGGTCTGCCGCGCCTGCCGCCGCGGCGATCAGGAGCACTGCTCTGGTCGCGGCGGGCAGGCGGGTGACCCGCCCGTGGAAGGCCAGTTGCAACCGCTGGGTCAGCGGCAGTGGATTGCTCTCGTCGAGGATGCTCTCACCGACCACAGCCGGAAGTTCCAGCAGCGCGAGCGGATTACCGCCCGACTCGGCGAGCAGCCGATACCGCATGGCCGGACTCAACGCGGTGGTACCGGCGTCGAGCAGTGCCGCCGCGGCATCGGGACGCAACCCCGCCAGCGCGAGTTCCGTCAGCCCGGGAGCGGGAAAATCCTGCGGTCCCGAGCGAGTCGCGAACAGCATCACCACCCCTTCGGCATCGAGTCTGCGGGCCGCGAACAGCAGTGCCTCCGCGGTGGCCCGGTCCAGCCAGTGCGCGTCGTCGATCACACACAGCAGCGGCCCCTGCGCCGCCTCCTCGGCGAGCAGGGTCAGCACCGCCAGCCCGATCAGCATCCGGTCGGCGGGGGCGCCCTCGCCCAGTCCGAACGCCGCCTCGAGTGCGTCGCGCTGGCGCGACGGCAGTTGCCGCACCAGTTCCATGCCGGGGCGGACCAACAGATGTAGTGCCGCGAAGGGCAATTCGGCCTCGGACTCGATGCCCGCACTACGCACGGTCGGAATACCTTGCGCCGCTGCGTAATCCATCAGCGCGGTTTTCCCGATCCCGGCCTCGCCGCGCAGTACCAGGGCCCCGCTCCGGCCCGCGCGCGCCCCGCTGAGCAGGTCATCGATCATGGCCTGTTCGGTGTCGCGTCCGTGCAGCATGGGCTCCACCGTATCGCCGTACCGGTATCGCCAGTAGTCGCGACGGGAAAAGTACCTATAGGCGACTGATTCGACCGACCCCCCTCGCGCCATAACGTTGGTGTCATCGCAGGAACAACCCGCGAAGTACCAGCTCAAAGCCTATTTCGGAGGTCGAGATGAACACCGTCGTCGCACAGTACCTGGAAGCCTGGAATACCCGCGAGCCCGCCGCCCGCCGCTCCGCGGTCGCCCGTCTGTTCACCCCGGACGCCCGCTACGTCGACCCGTTGGTCGCGGTCACCGGCCACGCCGAACTCGAAGCCGCCATCGCGGGAGTGCAGTCGCAGTTCCCCGACTGGACCTTCACCCTGGCCGGCCCCGTCGACGCCCATCACGACCAGGTCCGCTTCACCTGGGGTCTAGGCCCTGCCGACGCCCCCGCCGTGGTGATCGGCTTCGACGTCGCCGTCCTCACCGACGGCCGCATCGACAGCGTCTACGGCTTCCTCGACCAGGTCCCCGCCACCACATAACCCCTTCGCAGCCAAGGAGATTCGCCATGACCACCACCGCCCCGTCCCGACTGTCCGCACTGTTCGCCTCCGGCGAGAACCTGCTGCGGGTGTCGTTGCGCCTCGACGCGGTCGTCACCACCGCCAACGGCGTCGCCTATCTGGCGCTGGCGCAACCGCTGGAACGGCTACTCGGACTCGATGCCGGCGTCGGCCTCGCGATCGGCGCGTTCCTCACCGTTTACGGCCTGGCCGTCGCGTTCGTCGGCCGCTCGTCGCCCGTCAATCGGGCCGCTGCGTCGGTGGTGGCGATCGGCAACACCGCCTGGGTCGTGGCCAGCCTCGCCGCGCTGTCGACCGGCGCGCTCGGTCTCACCACGGTGGGCGCGGTGTGGGCGGTGATGCAGTCGGTGACCGTCGGTGGTTTCGCCGCCCTGCAGTACCTCGGCCTGCGCCGCAGCCACTGAGCCGGACCCGAAGGACCGACGCACACCGCGTCGGTCCTTCGCCTGTGCCCGGGCAGTACGTGATGCGCGGCGTTCAGCGCACCAGCAATGCGACAGGCAGCCGGGCGAACAGTTTGTCCACGCGCGCACTACCCGCGAAGGTGTTCCCGGTGAGTCGATCGGTCCAATTACCCTGCGGCAACGGCAATGTGGTGTCGAGCCAGCCCGTCGTGGCGAGCCCCACCGAATGCCGGGTCGCCGCCACGATCACCTCCGGCGCCTCACCCGCGGGCCCTCGACCGTAGGCGATGAACCGATGCGCGTGCTCACCGATGGCATAGAGCGGCCGGTACATCCCGCCGACGAAGCACTCCGGCCGCTCCCTGCGCAACCACAGCGCATAGGCCACCACCCACATCTTCGCCGCCCCGGTGGTGTCCAGAGTCGGTGTGTCGGTGAGTGATTGGAGCATTCCCACGCGGGTGGCGAAGTTGACCGGCCGCCGATTGTCCGGGTCGACGAGGGAGTCCTCCCACAATTCGGTGCCCTGATAGATATCGGGAATCCCCGGCGCGCCCAGCTGCAAGAGCTTCTGCGCCACCGCGTCCGACCACGCGTGCGGTGCGAGCTCGTGCGCCAGGTCGCCGATGCCGGTACCCACCGGTCCGTCGATCACCGCGTCGAGCCAACCGTGCACGGCCGATTCGAACTCCGCGTCGGGCTCCTCCCACGATGTCTTGGTCCCGGCCTCGCGAATCGACTTCTCCGCGAACATGTGCAGCCGATCGCGCAGCCCCGGCACCGAGGAGGCAGGCCGTCCGTCGGCAGGCCAGACCCCGAACATGTTCTGCAACAGGAACAGTGCCGTCGCACCGTCGGGCGCGGGGGTCGTCTCCAGCCAGCCGCGAACCCGCTGCGACCAGACATCGGCGACCTGCGACAGCACCCCGATCCGGGCGCGCACATCCTCGCCACGTTTGGTGTCGTGGGTCGAGATCGTCGTCATGGTCGCGGGCCAGCGCTGCGCGCGTTCACTGTTGGACAGGTGGAAGTCGTTGACGGTGTGGCCGAATCGCGCCGGATTGCCGCCCACCTCCTGCAACGAGACCAGTCGCGCACCCTGATAGAACATGGTGTCCTCGACCGACTTCGCGGTGATCGCCCCACACACCTGTGAGAACCTGGTCGCCGCTTCGCCGCCCACCGACAGTGCGGTCACCAGCACCGACAGTGGCACCGTCAGTTCGGCATTGCGTTTCTCCACCTCCGCCACGACCGCGGCCGTCATCCCGGCCAGCGGCGCGTAGTCCACCCGGTACACCGGCATGAAGGCCAGTACCTCGATGGTCGCGTTGGTCACCGCGAGGGTGTCGAAACTGCCCGCGTTGCCGTCGCGTTTGATCGCGGCCACCAACCGCCGGATCTCCGGCGCCAGAATGGTCTCCGCGACAGCCCGCTTGATCCGATGCTCGGTCTCGCCGAACCACGCCCGGTCGCTACCGTGTCCCGCGACGTGCTGGGACAGTTCGGTCAGCGTCGTCTCACCCGCCGGATCGATGAGCACCCCACCGAGATCGGCCAGCGCGTCATAGCCGGTGGTTCCGTCGATCGGCAGCGTCGCGTCGAGGGGTTCGCGATTGGCGAGGATCTTCTCGACGAGCAGCAACCGCTGCGGTCCGATCAGCCTGCGCAACCGGGTCAGATAGGCACTCGGATAGGACAATCCGTCCGGATGGTCGACCCGAACGCCATCGATCAGATCGTGTTCGCACCACGCCGCCAGCTCCCGATGCGTCGCCTCGAACACCTCCGGGTCTTCCTGCCGGATCGCCGCCAGGCTGTTCACCGCGAAGAACCGCCGATAGGTACACACCCCTGCCTTCCAGCTCACCAGCCGGTAGTGCTGGCGGTCGTGGATGCGCAGCGCGTTGTCGCCGTCGGTGCCCGCCGCGATCGGGAACCGCAGATCGTGCAGCGCCAGCATCGGCTCCGCCCCCGACCGGTCGACGGTCAGCGCGGCCGGGTCGTTCTCGTTCTGCAGGACCGGCAGCGCCAGCCGCCCGCCCGCGCCGTTGCCCGAGCTCCAGTCGATGTCGAAATACTTGGCGTACTGCGACTTCTGCCCGTTGCGCAGCACATCCCACCACCACGGATTCTGTCGCGGATCGCCGACGCCCACATGGTTGGGCACCATGTCGACGATCAATCCCATTCCGCGACTGCGTACTTCGTCGGAGAGGACCTTGAGCCCCGTGGGCCCGCCGAGGGCGGCCGAGACCGTGGTCGGATCGGTGACGTCGTAACCGTGCGTCGACCCGTGCGCCGCGGTCAGGATCGGCGACAGGTACAGGTGCGAGATGCCCAACTGCTGGAGGTATTCGGCGATGGCGCGGGCATCGGCGAACGTGAGCGCGTCGGGGCGCAGCTGCAACCGGTAGGTGCTGCGCACCGTGCCCGCTCGCACGGGCGCGCGATGCAGCATGGTCAGCGGGTCGGTCACATAGGTCTCGGTCATGATCTCGCTCGGCGGCTAGGCGGTTCGGCGCAATACGAGCAGGCAGCGGCCGACAACTGGCAGCGTCGCCGCCGCGGCATGCACCGCGTCGGCCGCGCCGGTAGGGGTCGAACAATCCAGGGCGAGCGACCATTGCGCACCGAAGTCCGGGCCGGGCAGTACGAAATCGATCGCTTCGTCGTGCGCATTGAAGCACAGCAGGAACGAGTCGTCGGTGATGCGCTCACCACGCGGACCCGGTTCGGCGATGCCGTCGCCGTCGAGCAGCACGGCCAGTGACTTCCCGAAGCCGCTGTCCCAGTCGTCGTCGGTCATCTCGCTGCCCGCGGGCGTGAACCAGGCGATCTCGCGCCGGTGTCCCTGGTCGTCGCTCGGACCGGCGGCCAGGAATCGGCGCCGCCGGAAGATCGGATGCTCGGTGCGCAGGGCGATCACCGTGCGGGTGAACTCGAGCAGGTCGGCATTGGCCTGCGCCAGCGACCAGTCCATCCACGCCAGCGGCGAATCCTGGCAGTACACATTGTTGTTGCCGAGCTGAGTGCGTCCGATCTCGTCACCGTGGGCGAGCATCGGCGTGCCCTGGCTCAGGATCAGCGTGGCCAGCAGATTGCGTTGCTGACGAGCACGCAGCGCCAGGACCCGCGGATCGTCGGTCTCGCCTTCGACGCCACAATTCCACGATCGATTGTGGCTTTCGCCGTCGCGATTGTCCTCGCCGTTGGCATCGTTGTGTTTCTCGTTGTAGGACACCAGGTCTCGCAGCGTGAAGCCGTCGTGCGCGGTGACGAAGTTGATGCTGGCGCCCGGCCGACGGCCCGTCGACTCGTACAGATCCGACGACCCAGTGAGCCGGGAGGCGAACTCGCCCAACGTCGCAGGCTCCCCACGCCAGTAATCACGCACCGTGTCGCGGTATTTGCCGTTCCACTCGGTCCACAGGCTGGGGAAGTTGCCGACCTGGTAGCCGCCCTCGCCGACGTCCCACGGTTCGGCGATGAGCTTGACCTGACTCACCACCGGATCCTGGTGCACCAGGTCGAAGAACGCGGAAAGCCGGTCCACATCGTGTAATTCGCGTGCCAGCGTCGCGGCGAGGTCGAAGCGGAAACCGTCGACGTGCATGTCCAGAATCCAGTACCGCAGCGAGTCCATGATCAGCTGCAGCGTGTGCGGATGGCGGACATTGAGGCTGTTGCCGGTGCCGGTGTAGTCCTTGTAGTGCTCGGGAGTGGTGTCGTCGAGCCGGTAGTAGGCGGCATTGTCGATCCCGCGCAGGCTCAGTGTCGGGCCGTTGTGGTTGCCCTCGCCGGTGTGGTTGTAGACGACGTCGAGAATCACCTCGATGCCCTCGGCGTGCATCGCACGCACCATCGCCTTGAACTCGGCGACCGCACCGTCGCCGCGCGGCCGGGCCGAATACTGGTTGTGCGGTGCGAGATACCCGATGCTGTTGTAGCCCCAGTAGTTCCGCAGTCCCTGATCGGTGAGCACGTGATCGTGGAAGAACTGGTGCACCGGCATGAGCTCGATCGCGGTGACGCCCAACGACTTCAGATGTCCGATGATCGCCGGATGCGCCAGGCCCGCATAGGTGCCGCGCAGATCCTCCGGGATATCCGGGTGCGTCATCGTCAGACCCTTGACGTGCGCTTCGTAGATCACCGTCTCGTGATAGGGCCGGTTCGGCGGCCGGTCGGGACCCCAGTCGAAGAACGGGTTGATCACCACCCCGGTCATCGTGTGGCCCAGCGAATCCAGTCCGTAGGTATAGAGCGAGGGGTCGTTGACGAACTCGCCGTCGAACGCCTTCCCATACGGGTCGAGCAGCAGTTTGCTGGGATCGCAGCGCAATCCGAGCTCCGGCTCGTACTCACCGTGGATGCGGAAGCCGTAGCGCTGGCCCGGCATGACGGAGGGGAGATAGGCGTGCCAGACATATCCGTCGACTTCGTCGAGATCGACGCGGGTCTCGGAGCCGTCTTTGGCGATCAGGCAGAGCTCGACCTTCGTGGCGACTTCGGAGAACACCGAGAAGTTCGTGCCCCCGCCGTCATAGGTGGCGCCGAGCGGATACGCGGTGCCCGGCCACACCTCATCGGATCGGTCGTTCGGGCTCGACATGCTACGACAGTAATGGAACCCATGGCCCCACCGCGCACCATGTGACCGGCCGCTCGCTGACCGCTGCTCAGGCGGAGGTGGTCGCGAGCAACCGCCGGGCGTAGCCCGTGCGCCGCGCGAGCCCGGCCGATCCACCGAAGATCAACCGCTGCAGCGACGCGGGCGGACCGGCGAGATAGCCGTCCTGGTACTCCCAGAGCAGTCCGAGGGCGAGCGGATTGCGGGGGAGTTTGCTCGCTGTCGTCATTGTTCGCGTTGTCGAGGTCGCTCCAGAACGCGAACATCTCCCAGTGCTGTAGCGGTCGATGGGGGAGTTGGTCACCCACTTGGAGAAGTGCGGTTACGTGGAGCGCGCGCCCGATCCTGCGGACGGGCGTGCGCGGCTGGTCGTCACCACGGCGGCCGGGCGGGAGGTCGTGGCGCTGGCCGGGCGGCACGTCCAGCGGATCGAACAGGTGATCGCCGCCGAGGTCGGCACGGAATCGCTCGCCGTGGTCCGCGACGTACTCGCCCGACTGCCCGCCGTGCTCGCGAATCAGTCGGACACTCGGTCCGCGAGCGGCGGCAAGTGATAACTTGAACAGCGTTCAAGGCTGTCGTCTCGGCAGCCCCGGGCGACGACGAGGAAACCTGTGGACCTGAGCCCCGAGCAGATCACCGCCCTCGATGCCGAGCATGTCTGGCATCCCTACGGCGGATTTCCGGCAACGACCGAACCACTGGTTGTGGCGAGCGCGGCAGGTACGCGGCTCACCCTCGCCGACGGCCGCGAACTCGTCGACGGGATGAGCTCGTGGTGGGCAGCCGTCCACGGCTACTGTCACCCGGTCCTGGACGCGGCGCTACTCGCGCAATCGCAGCGGATGAGTCACGTGATGTTCGGTGGCCTCACCCACGAACCCGCCACCCGCCTTGCCCAATTGCTGGTCGAACTCACGCCCGCAGGCCTGGACAAGGTCTTCCTCTGTGATTCGGGCTCGGTATCGGTCGAGGTCGCGACGAAGATGTGCCTGCAGTACTGGCGCAGCGTCGGTCGCCCGGCGAAGAACCAGCTGCTCACCTGGCGTGGGGGATACCACGGCGACACCTTCACGCCGATGAGTGTCTGCGACCCCGACGGCGGAATGCACGCGCTGTGGACCGACGTCCTGACCGAGCAGGTCTTCGTCCCCGCGCCGCCGCGCGACTTCGAATCCGACTATGTCGCCGAACTCGAGCACGCGGTGGCCACCCATCGTGACGAGCTCGCCGCGGTGATCGTCGAACCGGTCGTGCAGGGCGCGGGCGGCATGCGCTGGCACGACCCCCGCTACCTCACCGAACTGCGTCGGATCTGCGACGACAACGACGTCCTGCTCGTTTTCGACGAGATCGCCACCGGATTCGGCCGCACCGGCGAGCTGTTCGCCGCCGACCACGCGGGCGTCGCGCCGGACGTGATGTGCGTCGGTAAAGCGCTGACCGGGGGCTATCTCACCCTCGCCGCGGCGCTGTGTACCGCGCGGATCGCGGAGACGATCAGTGCGGCGCACGGCGGGCTGATGCACGGGCCGACCTTCATGGGCAATCCGCTGGCCTGTGCCGTCGCGGTCGCCTCGATCGAATTGCTGCGCTCGCGAGACTGGCGCGGCGAGGTGGCCAGGATCGAGTCCGAACTCCGGGCGGGCCTCGCGCCGCTCGTCGAGGTGCCCGGCGTCGCCGAGGTCCGCGTGCTCGGTGCGATCGGCGTCGTCGAACTCGACGAACCCGTCGAGATGCGCACCGCGACCGATGCCGCCGTCGACGCGGGCGCCTGGCTGCGCCCGTTCCGCAACCTCGTCTACACGATGCCCCCGTTCATCAGCACCACCGCCGACATCGCCACCATCACCGAGGCTGTGCGCGCGGCGGTAAAGGCCTCGGTCGCATGAACCTCGCGGCGGATCGGCGCCGTGGGCGACACAGTGCAGCTCGGATGACCGACTGGTCGAGCGTCACGCCGACCGCGGTGACGGCAGCGCTCAGATGAGTGCGCGGGCGACCGTCCTGAACGGTGTTCAAGTATGCTGCTCAACTGTGAGTATGGATCCGTTGAGCTGGTTGGACGAGCGCGCGGCCGAGCGGGTCGACGCCGGGCTACGCAGGCACTTGCGCGAGCGCGCCGCTGAGTCGCCCGCGATCGACCTCGCCTCCAATGACTACCTGGGGTTGCACCGGCACCCCGAAGTCGTCGAGGGTGCGATCGCGGCTGTGCGCCGGTGGGGAGCGGGGGCCACGGGTTCGCGACTGGTCACCGGAACCACCACCGAGCACGCGCTCCTCGAAGCCGAACTGGCCGAATTCGTCGGCGCCGAAACGGGATTAGTCTTCGCCACCGGCTACGCCGCCAATCTGGGTGTGGTTACCGCACTCGCCGGACGCGGCACTCTCGTGGTCTCCGACGCCGGCTCGCACGCCTCACTGGTCGACGCGTGCAGGCTCTCCCGCGCCAGAGTCGCGATCGCACCGCACCGCGATGTCGCCGCGGTCGAACGATTGCTAGCCGACCGCACCGAGGAGCGCGCGCTGGTCCTCACCGATTCGGTCTTCAGCGCCGACGGTGACCTCGCGCCACTGGCCGAACTCCATCGCGTCACCCGGGCGAACGGCGCCATCCTGATCGTCGACGAGGCCCACGGACTCGGCGTGCGCGGCGCGGGCGGGCGCGGGCTCGTGCACGAGCTGGGCTTGGCCGGCGAACCGGACCTCGTGGTCACCGCGACTCTGTCGAAGGCATTCGCCGCCCAGGGCGGGGTAGTCCTGGCCGATGCCAGGATCCGCGCCCACCTCATCGACACCGCCCGCACCTTCATCTTCGACACCGGTCTCGCTCCCGCCGCGGTCGGCGCGGCGCGCGCCGCGCTGGCGCTGCTGCGCCGCGACCCGTCGATGGCCACCCGTGTCCTCGACCGCGCCGCCGACATCGCCCGGATCGCCGGAGTCTCCGACCCGGATTCCGCAGTGGTCTCGGTGGTTCTCGGAGAAGCCCAAGTCGCGTTCGACGCCGCGCAGACCTGCCGTGCCCGCGGTCTCGACGTCGGCTGCTTCCGACCGCCCTCGGTCCCCGAAGGCACCTCGCGACTGCGCCTCACCGCTCGTGCCGACCTCACATCCGCAGAACTGGAGACGATCGCCGAGGTCCTCGGCGATGTTCTCGCGTCGGCTCGCGGCAAGGAATCGGTGACGGCATGACTGTCCTACTGATCAGCGGCACCTCGACAGACGTCGGCAAAACCGTCGTCACCGCGGCACTGGCCGCCGCCGCACAGGCCGAGGGCCGCACCGTCGCGGTCTGCAAGCCCGCCCAGACCGGCATCGCGCCCGGCGAGCCCGGCGACCTCGCCGAGGTGACCCGCCTGACCGGGGTGACCCGGACCCTCGAGCTCGCCCGCTACCCGGACCCGCTCGCCCCCGACACCGCCGCACGCCGCGCGGCCATGCCCCTACTGACTCTGAGCGAAACCGTCGCCGCCGTCGATTCGCTCGCCGACGCCGACGTGGTGCTGGTCGAAGGTGCGGGCGGGCTGCTGGTGCGGATGGGGGAGTTCACCCTGCTCGACCTCGCCCAGAAAATCGGCGCCCCGGTCGTGGTCGTCGCCGCAGCCGGCCTCGGCACCCTCAACCACAGCGAACTCACCACCCGCACGCTCGCCGCGGCCGGTGTTCCCTGCGCCGGCTTGGTCATCGGCTCCTGGCCGACCGATCCCGACCTCGCCGCTCAGTGCAATCGAGACGACCTTCCACGAGTCACCGAGACTCCGATAGTCGGCACAATCCCCGCAGGCGCGGGGCAGTGGGATCGCCACCGCTTCACCACGGCCGCGCCCGGCTGGTTCACTGTCGGCCTCCTGCGTGGAAACCACCCTTGACCACCCGATTTGACTTCGTGTTTGTCGGCACGTAACTTTATTCCAGTCAGAGCGACACGGACACCGACTCAGCCGCGCAGCGGCCGGGACACGAGGTAGTACGATGAGCGCCTGACTGATTGTGTGTTCAGCAGAACTCGGATCGGATTTGCTTCCGGCCGGTTGGCTGAGCTAAGTTTGAACCCTTGCCTCACCGAAACCCCGACGACATGTTGTTGGTAGAAGTGTGTGCGTGTGTTCTTTGAGAACTCAATAGTGTGTCGATGAATGTCAGTGCCAATATTTATATTGGTT
>NZ_JACUZI010000009.1:0-206340 GCF_015355705.1 Nocardia sp. XZ_19_231
AGAACGTCGCCGAAAGTCTGACCCGAGGCGCTCGCGTCATCGTGAGTGGTCGGCTCAAGCAGCGCTCCTACGAAACCCGCGAGGGTGAGAAGCGCACTGTGGTCGAGCTCGAGGTCGACGAAGTCGGCCCCTCGCTGCGCTACGCGACCGCGAAGGTCTCCAAGGCCGGGCGCGGCGGCGGACGTGGAACCGCTGCCGCCGAGGCCAGTTCGGTCCCTGCAGAGGACCCATGGGGCACCTCGCAGCGCCAGGACGACGAACCGCCGTTCTGATCCCCCGCTCTGTGGTGTCCCTCTCCCATACCGAGAGGGACACCACACATCGGCCGCGAGCACCAGGAGCGGCTGAGCCGCCGACCTTCCCCCAGCCCCGTACCGCCAGGCCCGTAGAAGGGCAACGCGGTACGGGGCTTGTGCTTTGAGCGCCGACCGCCGAGGCGCGGACGCTGTCGGCCAATGAGCCTGCATGCGGCGAACCGCCGAACGCCCAGCGTCACTCCCGCCGAGCGCCGCCGATCGTCGACCGCCGAGGCGCCGACCGTGCTGCCGAGCACCTACCCGATGACCGCCGAAGCCCTCAGCCTCACTACCGCCGACCGCCGTGCACCCAGCCCGGGGTACGACGAACCGCCGACCTCCCGACGTGCCGAGCGCCGAACCGCCGACCCTGGCCGCCGAGCATCTACCAGCGACCGCCGGGGCCAAGGCGCCCGCTCGCGCGGCGAACCGCCGAACCCCGTGGGCGCCGAACCGCCGACCGCGGTTGCGTGCCCGCCGAGCACCGTCCGTCCGTGCTGCGAACCGCCGAACCACCCCGCCTCGCTGCCGCCGAACCGCCGACCGTCGTGCGCCGAACGCCGTGCGCCGAACGCCGAACGCGGGGGTGCGCCGAACCGCCGAGCGCCGAGCGCAGCCGACCATCACCAACGGAGCAGAGCCGCTGTGCATGGTGAGCGCGAACTCGCGTCTGCTCCCCCAAACGAGGTCGAGCTCTCGAGGCAGCGATCTCCACCCCAGGACCACACGAAAACCCGCGGAACCGAATTCCCATACAGCGCTGCAGCATCGGAGCTGACACCCTCACAGTTGTCCGTTCCAGTTCTGGTTGGCGAGGCCCGCGCGCCTGAGCAGCAGCTCGCCATCTAGACATGAACGCCCAGCGGTCGATCCGTCCAGGTGCAGTTGGCGAAGTCGGCGCGGTCGGCGGTAAGACCCGCCCGGGTGCCGCACCTCCAGCTCCGCGAAAGCCCTCGTCGCCCACTGCGGCTCGCCACTTACACCTGGACTTCGCCACCCACTCGCCAAATACACCTGGACTTCGCCAACTACATCCGGACACGACAACAGTCCGTGTCGCCTCCCCCAATCCCCCGTCACAGTCATAACTTTCCACACACCTCTTGCACTCTGGAGTGAAAAGCGGCCATTTGGCCGCTACATTGGGCGTAGTGATGACCGTCCATAAGCTCCATGCGGGGGACGGCTACGTCTACTTGACTCGTCATGTGGCTGTGGGCGACACCACTGAGCAGTCGAAATCGAAGATCGTCGACTATTACAACGCCAAAGGCACTCCCCCAGGCCAGTGGTTCGGCGCGCTGACAGCGGCCGCGGGAGTGCGATCAGGTGAGCAGGTCACCGAGGACCAGATGATCCAGGTCTTCGGCGGGGCGTGGCGGCCGAATCGCGGAGCCGACCTTGTGGCGCTTGCAGAACAGCAGCGCCGGAACCCCGACCGATGGGAGCTGTCCGCCAAGGCATCCCGCGCCGCCGCGCTGGGACGACCATTCAGTGCCTTCGACAACTCCAGCGAGCTCGTCCAGGAGGTACTCCGCCGCAGCGCCGACCACAAGGCCGCTCACGGCGAGTATCCGGATGCCGCGATCTCGCTCACGCTCAAGCGTGAGGTAGCCACAACCATCCTCACCCGCACAACGCCGAAATCGCTGCTCACCGTCGAAGAGACGGATCGGTTCATCGCCGAGGCATATTCGAAGGTCCGGCGCCCGGTGGCTGGATACGACCTCGTATTCACACCAGTCAAGAGCATCAGCGCGATCTGGGGTCTCGGCGACGCAAGAATGAAGGAAGCCGTCGAGCGGGCTCACCGCGAAGCTGTCGACGAAACCCTGGCCTACATCGAGGACAAGGTCATCTACACCCGCCGCGGCGCCGGCGGCGCGAACCAGGTCAAGGCCGATGGTCTACTCGTCGCGCGATTCGACCACTGGGACAACCGTGCATCCGATCCGAACCTTCACACACACTGCGCAGTGGTCAACCGCGTCATGGCCAAAGGAACGTGGACCAGCATCGACGGACGCGTGTTGTACAAGGCCGCAGTCTCGGCCAGCGAAACCTACAACACCCTGGTGATGGACAAAGTCGCACGTCTACTCGGTGTCACCTTCGCACCGCGCTCGGACACGTTGACCAAACGCCATCCTGTCTACGAAGTCCAGGGCGTCCCGCTGTCCTTGATAGAGGAGTTCTCACGACGCGCCCAGATCGAGACCCGCCAAGCGGAACTGGCTGAGATCTATCGTGCGCAGCACGGCAAGAACCCGCCCAAGCGCACCCAATACGCCCATGCCCAACGCGCAACACTCGACACTCGCAACAGCAAGAACCCGCCGCGCAGTCTGGCTGAGCTGCGCGCAGAGTGGCGCAGTCGCGCTCAAAAGGTGATCGCCGCAGGCCACGTCCACGAAACCCTGCTCGACCTTGACCCGCTCACTACGGTCGAATCAGCCGGGGACCGTCGGCCGCGGTTTCACCGCGACGCGGTCGGCGACCTAGCCCGCGCGACTGCGGACAGGCTCTCGCGTGAGGCTGGCACTTGGACTCGATACACGATCGTCGCCCAGGTCCAGCGCACATTGCGCGCCTTCTCCTTCGCCTCGCCCGGGGATCTTCACCAGGCCGCCGAGCAGATCAGCGATCTCGTGCAAGACACCCTGAGCCGACCCATCCACGTAGAGAGGCACGCGGCGCCACCAACGATCGCCGAACAGGTCTCCGATACACATCACCGGCTGGAGTCCGAGGAGTACGCGACGATCAGGTACACCTCCGAACAGGTGCTCGAGGCCTGCGACTACATGCGCACCGCCGCGGCCACCGACAGCGAGCTCGCGATCTCCACCACGGCAATCCGCCGACACGTCGCGTTGGTTCAAAACCGCACTCGCAGCGAGTCTGGGCCCGCCGATTTCGCGCTCAGCGACGACCAACTTGCCATGGTCGATCACTTCCTTCAATCGCGGACGCTCGTAGCGGTCGCCGTCGGCGCGGCCGGGTCCGGCAAGTCCACCGCCGCCGAAGTCGTAGCCCGAGCGTGGGAATCGACCGGAGCCAAGGTCATCGCGCTCGGCCCTTCCGCCCAAGCAGCCGAAGTTCTCGGTGACCGCCTTGCCGTCACCGGACGCACGATCGCCCATGTGCTCACGTGCGCCGAAAATGGGCTACCCACCGGAATCAGCACAGGTGACATGCTCTTGGTCGACGAAGCGGCCATGGCCTCAGCGCGCGACCTGGCCGATCTCACCGCGCTCGCTGAATCCAGCGGCGCGGTCGTGCGACTCCTCGGCGACCCACAACAGTTGGCCGCCGTCGAATCCAGCGGTGTGCTGCGCGATCTCGCCGAACGCACGAACGCCCCGTTCCTCAGCCGAGTTCATCGATTCGTCAATCCGGAAGAAGCCCAGATCAGCCTCGCGCTGCGCGCAGGCAGCGCTGACGTTGTGGACTGGTACGCCGACAATGACCGAATCAAGTCGGCGATGAAACACCAACTCCCGGAACAGCTCTTTGCCGACTACGCCGCCGATATCGCTGCAGGCACCCTGGCCATCATGATCGCACCCACCCGTGAGATGGTCGGCGCCCTCAACGAGCGCGCCGCGCTGCACTACCGCAGCACAGGCCATGTGTCCGGTCCAGAAACCGAGTTGTCCGATGGCTCGCGCGCGGCCGCAGGTGACATCGTCGTCAGCCGCAGAAACACCTCCGAATTCCCGGTCAAGCGACCCGGGCGAAAGAACTCGCGGGTCCGCAACGGCGACCTTTGGACCATCACGACCGTCCACCCTGACGGGGCTCTCACCCTGGTCAACAACGCGAACTCCGGACACGTCTATCTGCCCCCTTCCTACGTCCACGAACACGTCGAATTGGGCTACGCGAGCACAATTCATAGAGCGCAAGGCCTCACAGTGCAGGTGTCGCGGGTCATGGCCGATCAGCACGCGATGGACCGGCAAGGGCTCTACGTCGCGATGTCTCGCGGTACGGAAGCGAATGTCGTCTACGTCCCGGACGATGCACTGCCCGACTACGACTTCGAACATCGCCCAGATCCGCACCCTGATCACATTCAGGTACTGCAGACCATCATCGAGCGCGACGGATCCGAAGAAACCGCGCTCGTTCAGCTCGAGCGCGCAGCCGCGCTCGATCGGTCACTCCCTGAACAGATCCGCAACTACCTACACGCGGTGACCGCGCTCTACGACACCTACACGCGCACGCAGCTCGGCCGCCGATTGACACCTGAACAACTCGCATTCGTGGTCGAATCCGATGGCTGGAGCCAGGTCGTGAAGCTCGTCGCCGCCGCAGAGACTCGCGGCCAGCCGAGCCGAGAAATGCTCGATCGCGCAGCGCGTGCTCTCAAGCAGGCTGGTGCTCAGCAACAGTTCGACGAGGACGACCACACCCCCGCGAAAGTGCTCGCGGGCGCCCTCCGCGCTGCTCGCCCCCAAACCCGCTATCGACGCGACGATCCGCTCATGGTGCTCAATGTCCCTGCGGTTTCCTCCGCCGCGGCCGTCGCAGACAAAGAACTGGCAGCCTATGCACGGGGACTCGGCCGGCGGATGCTCGCTGACGTTCACGCTGGCGCTGCGGCAGTCGAGAACGCTCCGCCGTCCTGGGTCGAGTCCCTTCCGGATCCGGGATCAGACCCGCGACGGGCAGCGATCCACCACGAACTGATCACCCGGGTGGCGGCACACAGGCTCGCCCGCGGAATCGAACTCGATGAACCCGACATCATGGCGGGCCTGCCCGTCAGCGGCGCTGTGTCCAAGCTGATCGCCACGCTCGAAGACCCAACCCCGGCACAGCGGACGTTCGCCGCGATGTCGGACAAAGACCTCGCACGCTCGACAAAGGCCGCACACGCTCGGGTGGCGCAGAGCAAGCAGATGGTCCGGCAACTGGAGTCGACGCTCACTGAGGCCCAGCAGAGGCCTCGCGAAGCCTTCGCACGAACGCATCTGACCGAGATCGTTCAACGCGGGCAAGCCGTCAAAACGGCACAGGCCGAGATCTCCGACGCCGACCTCATCGCAGCTGGGACCTCGGACCCAGCGACGATCACCGCAGCTCGTGACTCAGCGTTGGCCGCTGTCGCAGCGGCTCCTGCCCTCGCCGACTGGGAAGCGGCTCAGTTCGCCGCGGAAACACTCGATGAGCAGTACCACCGGATCGACCTCGCGTGCGAACTCGATTCCGAGCTCATCGAAACGGCGACTGCTGCCCTGACTAGGGCGACGACGGCGTTGGGACTCAACCGTCGCCACGCTGCGGTGTTGGATTCCGAGACCCAGCTACGCGGCAGTGGACCTACCGACGCGCAGCTGGGAACCGACCTCAACGCAGGGCCCGCCCTGTAGTCAGACAACCAGGGCCGGGCATCTACCGCTCGAACTCGTCTCGCCGCTGCTCTGGCTGCGCTTGGGGCGCGAGCGGATCCCCGGTGACCCGGTAGTCCTGCCCGCCAGCACGAGGCACGCGCCCTGGGCGAGCTGCCCCGGACTCCGCCGCCACGATCTGGCCGATGGTGTCCTCATCGAGCCCAGCCGCGCGCAGCCGCTCGGCGCGCTGCTCTTCGTCCTCGAGCTCGCGCGTCGCCGTGGTGGGCTTTTGGGCATAGAGCTCCGCGTAGTGCGCGTGCATCGCGGCCAACGGTTCGACCGCCCGGTCACGCAATTGCAGCGCGCGCCCCAGTTCAGCGCGAGCCTCGTGCGCGGATGCGAGCGCTGCCAGCGTGAGCAGCAGTTGGCGCATCAGCAGCATCGACTCGTACAGCGGGTCCCCGCCGGTGCGGCGACGCAACTGGGTGAGGGTTACCGCGACCCAACCCAGATCCGGCATGCTCTCAGGTCGCGCAGAACTCGACCGCCGAGCCGAGTCCCTTGGCTGCGCCGACCGGGTCAGCTCGTCGGCAGCGTCGGTGAGGACCCCGCCGTCAGGCTCTACACGCGCCGACCACGCCGAAAACACCCCAGCGGCCCGTCCAGCCGCCCACTCGTATGTCTCACGGTCATCGGATGGAATCTGCCGCAGCTCTTTGTTCCACTTTTCCAGGTCACGAGCCGCCTGCAGCCACAACTTCGGATTGTCGAGGTCAAGGCTCTCCCTGCCGGGCTTTCCCTCACCGCGCAGCGCGGCCACTGCCGCTTGACGCTCTTCCGGCGTGTCCTCCCACTGCTCACGCAGAGCTGGCAGTCCAAGTCCGCCCAGACCTTTGGCCCCGCCGAGCCGAGGCCCAATGGGGCCATCGTCACCTTCGAGTTGATAGCTGTACCCCACCACCTTGCCGCGGCCGAACCGAGCCGTCACCGCGACACCAGACGTCTGGCACCGCCGCACGAACTCAGCTTCCGTTTTCGACGCGACCGCGCAACTTCGAACTGTTCTCCTCAGCACTTCACGTTCGGTGGAGTTGCTTCCAGTCCGTGCCGCACGCTCTACCTCTGCCCGCGAATTTCCCGAAAGCGCCCCACCCTCTTCACGCGACGCCAGAACCTGCAACCCGTGGCGGTGCTCCAGTCTGTTGGCGACAGCCTGTGCCATCGCGAAGTCCCCCCGCGGGCGGCCGGTCTTCGGATCTCGGAAGTAGGTGTCAACCGCCGACCCGTCCTCACGCACCAAGCTGGCAGCGATGTGGACGTGGTCCTGCCCGTCTCCCGTCTCACCGGAATGGCCATGGCGAATCGCAACCCAACGTGCTTCTGCCACATCACCATCGCCGACAAATCCCATCTCGGCCATGAAGTCGTTGATCAGGTTGCTCCACTGCTCATCCGTGAGTTCTTCACCCGGGTTCAATGAGAGGATGCAGTGCCAGACCGGCGCATCCCGAAGCACACCCTTCGCGCCCTTGTCAGGGCGCTCGATCACATCGGTGCCTTGGCCACGCTGTCCCTGCGCGGGCTTCGCACGCATCTTCACCGTGGTGCCGTGAAGCTTGCGGGGAATCTCGATCTCATTCGCGATCGCGAGCGCGGCGTCACGAGAAGCTCGCTTGTCGGCGGGCCCATCGAACGACGCCAACCACTCCGGCCGCATCACGGTCGCAGATCCCGCAATGACATGTCGGTGACGATGTTCATTGGCACGACCCTCACCAAGCAGGTAGACCACCAACCCGCCCAGCTTCTGCCCCCGCTTGATTTTCGGGATCAACGGCGCACGACCTCCTTCGCGGCCTCATCCATCCGCGTCGCGATCTCGCGAATCATCTCCATGACCTTCTTGTGCTCGACGAGAGCCTCTTCCAGGTCGTCCAAGATCTCCCCAGTAATCCCTGCGGCGTTGGCCGCATGGGCAATCTGATTCATGTTCGCGCCGAGGTGCGACAACTGGGCATTGCTTGTCCGATCAAGAGCGCTCGTGGCCGAGAGCACGGTGGCAGCCAACACCTGCCGCTGCGGCCACGGCAACCACGGCCCTGACTCGGCGGTCGTCCCCGTCGGATTCAGCGCGCTCTTCACCAGGTACCACGGCACGGTCATGCTGGCCTTGGCCGCCGCCGACGTAAGCATTTTGAATTCTGACCCCGACACGACGACCTCTATCGTGTGGACGCCCTCCTCACGCGGGATGTTCGGTCGCCGCTTCCGCGTCCGCCGGGCAGTCACAGTCCGCGCGCGTCGCGCGCCGTCAGCACCACCGGGCGTGACCACCTCACCATCGCCGAAATCGGCCATCTGACCCCTCCTGATCTCCTCGAAAGCCCAGTGCAACGCCGTTCACCACTACGTGGAGAACGGAACCTCGCCCCTGCGAGGTCCATATTTACCCTGGGTAAATGTTATCTTGCTCTGCCGGGGCCCGCCACAATAGCAACCAGATCCACCCTCTCACTCCGCCCTGATCAACGCGCCCAGCTCGACACACATCAATCACCGACCAGACCTGAAAGAACCGACACCGACCACCTCGGGGAACGTGACAGCCGCGGACTTCAGCCATGCACCAACGCCGATCCCCAGCAGCTCATCTCGGCGAACCTCCAAACGACGCACGGCGCTCGGCACCTCAGCACGGCGGTCGGCGCTCGGCACGGCGGCGGTCGGCGGTCGGCGGTCGGCGCACGGCGCACGGTGGTCGGCGGTCGGCGCTCGGCACGTCGGCGGTCGGCGCACGGCGCACGGTGGTCGGCGGTCGGCGCTCGGCACGTCGGCGGTCGGTGCTCGGCGGTCGGTGGTCGGTGCTCGGCGCACGGCGGTCGGCGCACGGCGGTCGGCGGTCGGCGCTCGGCACGTCGGTGGTCGGCGGTCGGCGGTCGGCGCTCGGCGCACGGTGGTCGGCGGTCGGCGCTCGGCACGTCGGAGGTCGGTGCTCGGCGCACGGCGGTCGGCGGTCGGCGGTCGGCGCTCGGCACGGCGGCGGTCGGCGGTCGGCGCTCGGCGCACGGTGGTCGGCGCACGGCGGTCGGCGCACGGCGGTCGGCGCCTCGGCAAGTCGGCGCTCGGCAGGTGGGCGCTCGGCGGTCGGCGCACGGTGGTCGGCGCACGGCGGTCGGCGCACGGCGGTCGGCGCACGGCGGTCGGGCACGGCAGGTGGGCGGTCGGCAGGTGGGCGGTCGGCGCACGGCACGTCGGTGGTCGGCGCACGGTGGTCGGCGCACGGTGGTCGGCGCACGGCGGTCGGCGGTCAACACGTCGGCGGTCGGGAAGCTTGAGACTCAGAGGACCGATTCGGTGGGGCAGCTCCCTGGGTCGGCACACTGAGGCGATCACGCGCCGCGATCAAGCGCTTGGGACGCGGCTGCGCTTCGGTGCCGGAGTCACGTCGCACGGCGGTTTAGCGCAGCAGGTGCGGCCATCCCGCGCCGAGCCGAGCAGTCGGATGTCATGAACACAGCACTGTGCTGGCCGGCGGCCGCCCGCAGACCGCGACGCTCCGCGGGCTGTCTCCAGCAAGTAGCGCCGCGTCCAGCCGTGGCGCCCTCCGTGCGAGACAGGCGGAAGCACAATCGCGGCGAGGCTGTCGCCGACGGACACCTCGGTGCACCCCCGATTGAATGGGTCCAATTGGACCCATTCAAAGACGGCGGCAGGGGATGATCGGCGCCCGCATCACCGATGGAAACCCAGTACCAACCGAACTGTCACTGTGACGGACGATAGAAGCAGTCGCGCCAAAACGATCGGCGCGTCATACTGTCAGACGTGATTGCCCACTCATTGTTCATGGCTTGCGACCATCGAGGTTGCAAGGCTTTCCTCGAGGAGCTTGAGCAGCGAGCAGCCGAGGAGGTACTCCGCGAGACCGCGAGCGCGTCAGGCTGGTGGATGGGTAAACGCGGAGAATTCTGCCCGGATCACCACCCGGTTCGTCGCTTCCACTGAGTACGCAAGAGGGGCCCGACTGAAATGTCAGTCGGGCCCCTCTTGCGTACTCAGTGTTAGTTCAGATTGGGCAGGTGTGGCTTCGCGGACTTGACGATGCGCCGCACACTTGCCTCGTCACACTTCATCTTCTCGGCGATCTGCAGGTTCGATTCGCCTTCGAGCTTCAACGTCAAAACCGTTTTGACCAGATCCGGCGACCGCCGCCCGGTCCTGCAGATTAGCGTCACAGCCCTGTCGACCTCATCTTCAACCTCGTTGGGAACCACCGCGAGAGTGCCCCGAACGACGCTCACCCGCGACGCACCAGCGGGGCTACCGACAGGACGCGGCGGCTTCGTGGAACGGCTGGCATGCTTGATGGGCGCCGCGGGCTGGACGGCGCGCTCGGGTTGAACGCGGGATAGCGTCGAGAGCGTGCGCGCTGCCGAGCCAGTAGGCGCGGCCTCGGTACCGTGCGAACGGTCTTCGGCGGGCGCAGGCTGCTCCTCGGTCGAGCCCTCGTGTTGCGCTGCAACCACTTCGCTGCCGACACCGTCGGTCTCCACGTTCATATCAACGCCCGACGGGTCGGTTACTCCGAAGGCATCCGGCGCCGCTTCTTCGTGACGCGCCTCGACAGCTCGCTCGTCGCCAGCAGGCGCTACGACGGGGGTCGCCGCACTGTTCTGCGCTGCATCGGCAGTGTCGTAGCTGGGAAGTGCTGCGGAGTGGTCCACCTGGATATCAGCACTGACCGGCGCCGACATCTCGTCCGTGCGCCCTTCGGCCCGCAGCGGCTGCGCGACGGAGAAGTCGACCGGGACTTCCGCCTCCGGCAGCTGCACTCGTCCCGCCGATGGAATCGGGGTGGTGGCTGTTGCTTCTAGATCCATCGGACTGTCCGCATCGGCGAGGGTGAGGCTGTCCACCGACGACAGGTCATGAAGTTCTACCGGCCCCATTGCGGCCGACGCTCGTTGGATCGCGACGCCGTAGCGTTCGGAAACCGCGTTGTGGATGAGCAGAGCAATGCCGATCATCACTGGCGCAATCGAGTTCGGAAGGAGCTTGTTCAGTTGGAGCGGGCTGACGTAGGGGTAGCAGTTGAGACCGATGCTGAGGCCCAGCAATGTCAGCTCAGCGGTGACGACCTGGTTCTTGTTGTTGTTGACGCCCCACTCGGCGACCGCATTGGAACCGACCATGATGACGACCAGGCAGGCGCTGATCATCGCCTCCAGTAGGTAGCTGACCCAGTACAGCGGGTCGCTCGGTCCAGACGGTGCCAGGTTGTGTTGGACGTTGACCGCCGAAAAAACCATGCCAGCGACGACGACCCCGGCCAGCACACGCAGCGACCACTTCCGTTGCCGATACAGTGCGGCCAACTTAGCGGCCGGCGAGTGCTCGCGGCGCTGTGCAACCAGGGCATTGTGCGCGTCGATCTGGTCCCGGTTAGTGGACTTTGCGATGGCACGCTCGGCTGAACGACGCTGTCGGCGCAGTCTGGCCCCGTGGCGGATCGAGCCCACGCGTTCCTGGCGGGTCATCTTCCGCGCGTAGGCCTCAACTTGAGCTTCCTTCGCGAGCTCCTCGTCTGAGCGTGCCGCACGGAGAGCCGGATTGTCTTGCAGAGCGAGCCGATTCTTGGCCCTTTCGACGAGATCGGCGAGGTCTGCCTCGTCGCTGCGAGTTCTCAGTTTCATTCGCTCTTGCCCTCGAGGAGTCGGGTGATGATCGACCGGATCTGTGGTCGCGCAGCGGTGAGATCGTCGGCGAGCTCGCCGCGGTTGGTCGCGTTCAGCTCGTCACTGGCGGTATCGATCATCGTGACGATGGCGGCCAGAGTGAGCGCAACGTGCGCTTCTGCCGCGTTGTCGCCCTGGCGGCTGAGGCGGATCGCAATGCGGGCTTGGAGCGCATCGTCCTCGACAAGTTCCTCCGCCAAGGCAATCATGGTTTCCCTGTACGTGCAGCGACGGCGGCCGAGATCCCTTCCGAGACGTTTGCGCGCCTTCTCCAGCTCATCGTAGAGGTCGGTGTCCATGTCGACCGACGTGTGCATTGGCCAGCTCCCCTTCTGTGCCCAACGCTCGCTCGTGGGCGCGAATTGCGCATCTGCGCGTTTGCGCGTCTGCTCAAAAATTGTACCCAGACTCGATCCTTGAGCGCCAGTGTTCGCGCCAATTTTTGCGCCAATGTTCCCGGATTCGTGTTGCCGCCGAGCAGAGTTGAGGCCGCGCCGGTCCTGATGGGTCCAATTGGACCCATCACGAGCCATGGCCCAACAGCTGGCCACCCACACATTTGGGTCCAATTGGACCCATTCCGGTGCTTGCGGCCAGCCGCCATCGTGTCCACGCGGATCCGCCGCGCCGCGTGTGACACACTTAGCGCGCATTACCAGAACCTGTCCTCCAGGGAGGGGATTATGACCTCAGCCGTCACGCTTGAGATCCCGAAGCCACTCGTCATCACTCTCGGCAATCTCAAGGGCGGCGCGACGAAGACCACATCCTCGTTCTTCCTCGCCTGCTACTTCGCCATCGTCCATGGACGTCGGGTGCTCGTAATCGACGCAGACCCACTGTCCCAGACCGGATACTCTTGGTATCGACGTCTCCGTGACGCCGACGTCGAACCTCCCTTTTCTTTGGTTGCCTTCCCGTCCAAGCAGATTCACCAATGCATCGACGACAACAGCGCGCTCTACGACGTAATCATTGTCGACGCCGGCGGCGAGTCCGATGAGATCTTCAAAGCGGCTGTGCGGCGCACCCAGGAATTGATCTTGATGACCGGGACGAATCCGTCAGAGTACAACCGGGTTCCCTCCACCTTCCTCGCAGCGAGCGAAGCGGCCGCTCAAGTCAGCCATGAGATCAATGTGCGGGTATTGCTGGCCAAGGTTCCGACCCAATGGCGGACCATCGATGGCAAGAAGGTCAACGTATCCACCGAACACCGCATGGCGCGTCAGGATCTCGTCGATGCGGGCTACGAGCTCTTTGAGACTTTCCTGTCCGACTGGCGGTGGTACCGCGAAGCCGCCGACGGGAAGGTCGGCAAAGGGGCTGAGAACCCAATCACCGACCTCGGCGAATATCAGGCCGTCGGTGATGAGCTCGTTGCCCGATACCTCACCGCAAAGGTGGCGTCCTAATGCCGCCGCCGAAGCGGCCGACCGGAAAAGGGACGCTAGGAGGAGGTGTCAATCCGGTCGCTGACATCAATCCGGTCGCTGACACGTCACCGCACACCCTGCCGGTTTCTCCGCTGCACAATGCTGACTGGCCGCCGACTGGAGTTACGCCTGTTACCCCGTCGACCGATCCGACGTCTGCAGTGTTCGACGCGGTGATGGAGATGCCGGTACCGGCCACGGCCGGTGAGGACGGATCCGACGCCGCGCTCACGGTGCGCGAAAAACAGCAACTCGAAGTGCTCGAGCAGTCGATCGAAGCGCTGCGGATGGCCTTCGCGGTGGCTGGCCGCGCACTGGAGATCATTCGCAATGGCAGGCTCTACCGATCGACGCATCCGACGTTCGAGGCGTACGTCGAGGACCGATGGGGCATGCAACGCGGGTACGCGAACAAGCTGATCAGGGCATGGCCGTTGGCGAACCGACTCAGCTCCCGCGCACCAGCCATCAATGAAGCGCAAGTGCGCGAACTGCTTCCGGTGGCTGACCGCTACGGCCAGGATGCTGCGATCACTGTTTACAGCGTGGTTGCCGAGGCCGACAAGGTGACCGCGGCCAAGGTCAAGGAGGCTGTGGCTGTCGTCCCAGATGGCCCGTTCGACGAGGACGAGGTCATCAAGCGCATTCGGGCGCTCCAGCAAGGACTTTCGGTCGATCCGGCAACTAAGGATGACCGGCTGGTTCTGACGCTGCGGAAGCTGGAAGGAATCACGTCCCAGCTCGTCGAGGGCTCGCGTGACCATCCTGACGAAGCTCGCGATGTTGCCCAGCGCCTGCGCGAGATCGCCGATCGGCTCGAACGGGCGGCCGAGGACTGACCTCACCCTGTTTTGCTGCTCCTGTCCTTGCGGTCGTGGCGAGGACAGGAGCAGTGTTCGTCTGCGGCCCATGCGATCAGCGCCGCTGACCTCACCGGGTGATCGTCGAGAGCGACTATTGAGTTCTGACAAGGCGTGATCGAGCTGCACGATTCTCATCCGGCGTGCCGGAGCGACAAGGCGATCTCTCGCCGGGCGAATTCTTCTGTCCTCATCCGGGCTGCGGCGCGGCCGCTGACACGCAGCCGGTTCGCTTCCCGGAACTCGGCAAACAGCTTGCGGCCCAACGAATCCGAGTTAACAGACTGAGCGGTCTTTTTTGCTCGTTCGACATCGTCGCGGTACAGCTGCTGCTCGAAGCGCTGATGGTGTTCCCTCTGGACCCGCTGGCCACGTGCGATCCTGGCAGGGGGCTCGTTGACCGGCACCCGGCGCAGCATGTGAACCAGGTAGCCGGAGGGGTTTTCGGGATCGGTGAGCAGCGTATGACCAGCGAGGCGGAATTGTTCGATCGCGGTCAACACGTCGTCGACCAGCCATCCAGCGCGGGCGTAAGGCGTGAGAACCGCGGTGAGCTTGCCCAGAGCGATTCCAGCGATCCAGTCCGGGATCCTCATGTCACCGCGGCAGTTTCGAGCGAGAGAGACGGCTTTGGAGTCCCAGATCGGTGCGCTGCGGTTGGTCTTCTTCGGTCGCGGAGCGGGATCCTCGGTCTTTTCGGGAAGTTTTTTTTCAGCCGACAATGAGAGAACAGACCTACCACCGCTTTGCGGTAGTGGGGTGTCAATTCCCAGGTCGAGCAGCTCTGCGACCGCTTTTTCATCCACAGACAGTGTGGTCGATTCATGCAGCGCCGCAACCGATGCCCACCCCCGGCCCTTGTCCTGGTGACGGTAGGACTCGAGCCGTTCGGCCTTCGTGCGGTGCCGGCCACGAAAGACGACCGTGCGTACGCCGAGCTGCACCGCGAGTCGGCGGCAGCGTTGGATCGTGGACTTCGACCTGATGACGAGGTGCTGGAGTCTGCGCACTGTCGGTCGGCAGTCGCGACCGGTAGCGATGTCGGCCGTGGCGCTTTCTGCGATGACGTAAGCCATCCAGGTCGATCGACTGATCGACGGGACGAGTCCGTCGCGGCGCAGAGCCCGGTAGTGCTCGTCGTAGAGCGCGACGCAGTGCGCCACGAATCTGACGCGCGACCACCAGCACGGCGGCGCACCAGCGTTTGAGTAAGCCTCGTCCGATAAGACCAACCGCAGCGGTCTGTCGGCGGGCGATGCCTTTTTCAGGGTAGGGGAGGGCGATTTGGCGTGTCGGTACTTGCCAGATCGCAGGCGTGCGCTACCCTGAGATCTGTCCTGGAAAGACATGATCCCCTTGGGGGTCCGGAACCCCTCTCAGCCTGGTCCGCTGTGGGGGGGTTCTTGCGTTATGGGGTATGTGGGGGAGAGGTCAGTCACCTCGCGGGCTGCTCGGCTTGGTCAGGCCGAGATCCGCTGTGGAGCTTCACCTCCTTGGTGATGCTCGCCGGTGCGCTCGGATGGGGTCAGCAGTCCGAGTTCGCGCAGCAGCGCGCGTTCGAAGAATTCCTTCTTGGCGCCTATCCGCTTGGGCAGATAGGACTGGTAGTCCTTGATGACGTCCAGCGAGAGCATGACTCCGCCTGCTTCGGTCGATCCAGAAAGGTATGTCAGGCCGACCTCGGCCGGAATCGCGGTTGTGCCGGGTCGTTCCCCGTGCACAATCGCCAGCTCGCCTTTGAGTGCGTACTCGTAGAAAGCCCTCTTGGTCCAGCCGCGGCGGTAGATCTCCGCTGCGACAGCGGTTTCCAGCGCTTCGGTGAGTCGCAGGTTCACGAACTTGCCTGGTGGTCTTGATATGGGTCGGCCCATATGAATATAGATATCTCACGTCGGCTCGAGAAGCGAGCCGACACACCCATAAATTCTCCTGGGTTGGATGCCGCGCGGGCTATCACGAAGTGCGGTGCCTGTTCAACGCATTGAGAACCTCGGTGCTCGTGATGATCTGACCGGCGCCGATGGATCGGCCGATGATCAGCAGGGCGGCTTCGTGGACCTGGTCGGCACGGTGCCGGGTTGCATTGGAGGCGACGGCATCTCGGACCACCCACGGTGTCCAGCCGAGCTCGAAGGCGTCCAGCGCGGACTTGAGGACGCAGGCATCGGTCGCGATGCCGCACAGGAACACGTCGGTGACCGCGAGATCACGTAGCGCGGAAATCGTTTCAGGGGTGAAGGCGCTGTAGATCTGCTTGTCGATGACGATGACGTTGGGCAGCTCCAGGTGCGGTACGAGCTCGTCGACGACCGCGATCTCCTCCGCACTCTGCAGGGCTGTCCAGCCTATGTAGCGCTCGTAGGGCGAGCCGGCGTAGTTGGCGAACCGCGTGATCACGATCGGCTGACCGGAGGGCGCCCAGGACCGAATCAGGTTGTCGACCACCGGGACTACCGGTGCTGAATCGGGAGTGATGAACCCGTGCTGGACGTCGATCACGATCAGCGCGGCGGTGTCGATGTTCACTAGCTCTCCTGCAGTGCGTCCATGGCCAGCTCGAGCTGTTCGATCAGGCCGCTGGTGGTGGTGATGGCTTCGCGCATCGAGTACTCCGAGCCGGTCTCCTGCGGCCGCGGTGTGAAGAGCATCGGTCGGACTCGGCGCAAGAACCGGTGCCCGAACTTCGGGTCGATCGACTCCGGCGACTCGTTGATCGCATGGGTGTAGGACCAGATCGCTTGCAGTGCGATCTCGAAGCTGACGACGCGGGGCTCCTGCAGCGCGCGAGCGGGATCGTGCGGGTGGTAGGCGACACCGGACCAGGATGCGAATCCGGTTGAGACTCCGGGAATGCCGAAACTTGCCATCTTGACGTCGGGGTATCCGGCGGCCAGGAGCTGCGCTTCGATGCGTTCGCCTGCGACCTGCGCCGCGGCGGCGTCGGGCGCATCAGGATCGATCAACACCCGTGGTGAGCAGATCAGCCGGACGGCGGTCTCGAGCGATGCGCCGACCCACGGTGCGGTGTAGATCCAGTACAAGCTCAGGATGTAGGAGCCGGTGACCGGTGCGTCTGTCAGCGAGCTCAATGTCTCGCTGGCCCACTTCAAGTCGGCGGGGTAGGTGTCATAGCGCCACAGGGCGATCGAGGTGATATCGGCTGCGTCGACCTCTTCTGCGAGGTGGATGATGACGGTGCCGAAGGCGAAGATCTTCATCGTGCAGCCAGGGCGAGCCATCGGAGCCGACCATCCGCCGAGCTTGCCGAATTCCTCGGTGGGTGTGGCATCTACAGCGGTGACGAGATCGCCGATTGCTGCCGGGGGGATCTGCGCCGCGATGAACTTGTGTGACCGGATGCCGATCTGGGTTGCGGGTGTCGGTGCCAGCGCGCTGACAGCGAGCAGGACATCTCCCGGTGGGGTGGTGCTCGACTCCCAGGCTTGGACATGGCCCGCGGCGATAGGGCGGCCGAGCTGTTGGGTGAGGCGCGTCGCGAACTCGCTGTGCGTCTGTCCGGCCCTGGTACGAGCGTCAGCGATGCGGCGGCGCGCAATTGCGGCGTAGTCGGGGCGCCACGCCGAGTGTGTTCCCAGCGCGGTCACTGACGCTGTGGACGACGTCGGCAGGTAATGAATCATCCTGCGGCCTCAGCAGACTCGTTGTGGTGCGGCAGGTCGGACAAGCCTAAGTTCGACCGTGCCTCGCCGACCAGCGCTTCGAGCTGCTGGATGTCGCGCCGAAGTTCGGGGATCGCCTTGCACTGGTCCTCCAACTCGGAGACACGTCGGCGCAGCTGCGCGACTTCAGTTTCCAGCGCCTCAGTGCGCTCGGGAATCGACGGGCCGGGCTCGGGTCGGGGGAGAACGTAGGTCCCCATGCCTTGGCGGACCTCGACCAGCCCGCGGTCGACGAGGAGTTCGACAGCCTGGTTGACCGTGCCGCCGGCGGCGCCGTAGATCTCCTGCAGCGCCCGCTTGGCGGGCAGCGTGTCGCCGACGCGGTATTGGCCATCGGCCATCTTCTTATCCAGATCGTCGGCGATCTGGACGTATTTCGAGGTGCCCATCACCGCATCATAGTCCTTCATAACTCACTTGGGTGATCTAGATGTCTATTGACTGAGCTAGCACAGTTATGAAACACTTAGATCACCGAAGCGAGAGGAACCCCCAATGAAGTCCACCGGACAGGACTCCCGATCCCGATACCTTCGCCACACCGATACCCACCACTACGCGTTCCTGGTCAGCGCGGATCGCTATGTGATCTCCTTCTGGCGCTTCGAGCCCGGCGCGGTCGTCCTGACCCGCGAGCAGGCTGTCGCCGCACTCGACCTCGCCGCACTCGTCACCCACTTCGCCGATCAGCTGCTCTTCGCCCGCACCAAGCAGGCGACGCGCCTGTGGGACAAGGTGACTCGCCTCGCCGAGGTGGTCGGCCTCGACCCGCTCGACGCTGTCCTGCGCGCAATGCAGGACCACCGCACCAGGCAGGGGTGGCTGGCGTGAACATGACCACGTGGCGTCGCCGCCGTGTCGAATCCGGCAGCGTGCAAATCACCGAATCCGCCGAGAAGGTCGACGTGGTGATCACCGAGACCTCGATCACCTCGAAATACACCCGCCAGATCGGCGTGTACGTCGGTGACGGCCTTTGGGTTGTCAGCTACCTCCCCGGACGCGAGTTCGACCTGCTCGGCGCCATCACGGCGATCTCGGCAGCCGCCGTCGCCGACAGCGTGCTGGCCGACTCCGCCGCACAACTGGGCCTGACCGCCGCCGAGCTCGTCGGCTTTATCGCGATGACGGGGGCGTTCAGATGACTCTCGCTACAGACACCGATCACGTCGTCACGAGCAGCCAGCGCACCCCGCGCAGCGCCGAGGCGCGGATCGCGATCGCCCTTTTCGTACTCCTTATCGCCTGCGTGGCAGGCGGATTCATCTTCCAGGTGCGCTACGCCGCCGCTCCCATGCCCTGCACCTACTGCCAGGAGACACCCCGATGAACCGAACTCACGAGACCACCACCATCGTCGCGACCGTGATCGCGGGCCCCTGCCGGAAAGACCCGGACCGCTTCTTTCCGGCTCGTCTAAACGTCAACAAGGTCATGGCGGCCCGCGATATGTGCGCCTCTTGCGACTTTCTGCAGGCCTGCGCCGATCGGGCCCTCGCCATGGTCGAGCGCTCCCCGGAACTGCTGGTCAGGTCGATCACCGCCGGATACCCGATCCCGACCAACCCCTCCGAAGCCCAGTTCACCGAGCTCGTCACGAATCTGCGATTCACCAGCGCGACCGGGGTTCTGGCGCCACTACGCGAGCGGAGGGCGTGATGGATCGCAAGATGAAGCCACCCCACCACGGTGGTGGGCTGGACCTGGAGACCTGGGGGCTCTTGGGGCTGGTCGGCATCGCCGGTGCAGTCTCCGGCTACACCACGCTCTCACTTGATCTCGCACAGGAGATCGGCGGTCCGACCCAGGAAGTCCCGTGGCAACCGGTCGAACTGTTGTGCGGTCTGCTGACCGACGAGCTGGTCTGGAGCACCGAGGCCACGATCGTTGCCGTCGGAATGCCCATCACCGGTTGCACGGTCTGCGCTGCGGGGATCTACGCCGCTCGACGCTGGTGGCGGAACCGGCCCACACGTCGTGACCGCAAGGCCATCGACTCCCAGGCCCAGTTCATGGGCAGGGGTAAAGAGATCGACGGCCTCAAGGAGGCCGCAGTCGCCGAGCGCGCCGCCAGCCTGCAGGTTCGTCTGCCGCAGGGATCTGTGCCCGGCGTGCTCATCGGTAACACCATCCGCCAGTCGGTCTTCGATCGGTCAGAGCCCCTGTACGGGTCCTACGAGGACCTGCACGTCGATATCTGGGGTCCGCGTCAGGGAAAGACCACGTCGCGGGTCATCCCGGCAATCATGATGGCCCCCGGCCCTGTCGTGTCGACGTCGAACAAACGCGATGTCGTCGATGCCACTCGGCTTCATCGCGAGAGTGTCGGTGACGTCTACATCTTCGACCCGCAGGGTGTGGCCGACGCCGACCCGACGTTCTATTGGGATCCCATCGCCTGGGTTGCCAGTGGCAAGACGCTGGCGCTGATGGAACAACGCGCGGCAGTGCTCACCGGACACTTCGCGGCGTCTGTCGGGGACGATCGTTCGGTCGACGCGTTCTTCGAACCCAGTGCCCGCAAGTTGCTCCGAGCGCTGATCATCGCCGCCGTCGTCGCGAAAGCGCCGATCACCAAGATCGCGGAATGGATCGACGCCGAGCACGACGATTCTCCTCGACTCCTTCTGCACAAGGCCGGGTTTCGTACCTACGCAGGAGTCCTGGCGCAGCAGTACAGTGCACCGTCCAAGCAGAAGGGCGGCGTTTTCGCGACCGCCGGGGTCATGACCGAATGCCTCAATACCGCCGCGATCGTCCCGTGGGTTACCCCGAGCCAGGACGGTGAGCAGCCGCGTAGCGCGTTCGACGTGCGGGCATTTGCCAAGTCCCGAGACACGCTGTATGCGTTGTCATTGGAAGGCGAGGGCAACGCCGGAGCGTTGGTGTGTGCGTTGACCGACGCCGTGACCGATGCTGCCATGGACCTGGGATCGCGCTCACCGCGCGGCCGTCTGTCCGTGCCGATGCTCGCCGTACTCGACGAAGCTGCCAACATCATCCGCTGGCCAGCCCTGCCGAAGCTCTACAGCCACTTCGGATCTCGCGGCATCGTCGTGATGACGATCCTGCAGTCCTGGGCGCAGGGCGAGCGCTGCTGGGGCCGCGCCGGCATGGACACCCTGTGGTCGGCGGCGACCCTGCGCGTACTCGGGTCCGGCGTCGATGATCCCACCTTCCTCGCAGGTCGCAGTGAGATCGTCGGCGACCACTACGAGAACAACGTCAGCGTCTCGAAGAGCCCCGGCGGTAACAAGTCGACCACGACCAGCCAAACCGAAACCCGCACCTTGAAGCCTTCCGACCTCGCAAAAATGCCGCGCGGGCGGGCGGTGTTGTTCTCCGCAGCCAACCCCGCCGTCCTGTTCAAGACCGTGCCGTGGTTCGAGCACGACTTCGCCGACAAGGTGGCCGCATCACTCGCGCGCTACGAGCCCAAATTCGAGGACGAGGCCACGATCGCCCCGCTTCATGTCGTGCACGACGATCTCGACACCACGGAAGGAATCTCCGCATGAGCGACGCTGATTGGGAGGAGCTGATCTCCTCCGACACACTCCCTCCAGCCCTGGCCGCGATGGCCACCGACACCGTCGAACGAGCCATCACGACTGCCTTTGCCGCGATCACCAACCCCGCGGTGACCGAGGCCCTCGAAGGGCGCGAAGAGGAAATCCGCGCGGTCGCCAAGCGACAGGTCGATCGTCTCCTGGCCGGTTCGGCGCCGGGCGGCGAGCTGCGATTCCGAACCCTCGACGAATTCGTCGAAAAGTTCGTGGCGCGTGTCTATCGCCGCGATGTCAGCGAGGGCACCGAGCGCGGGCCTTGGCGGTGGTGCTCGGAATGGTGGCAGCACGGCGAGGCGGTGGCCAAGCTGTCAGCTCTGTGGTGCGCGTTCGAAAACCTGCGCACAGGCCCGGGCACCGAGCAGGCGGTGTTCTGGGTGCAGTTCGGCGAGCCGATCCTCACCAAACTTCTCGGCGAGGAAGGTCCGTTCAAGTACTGCTACGGGGCCGCCCATTCCAAGCGCCTCGAACCCCTGCCCACGGTGCCCGCGCCGACCGGGATGTTCGCCGACGGCGCCCTGGCGCCCTCTGCCGTCGCCGCACCGGCCGCCGTCGCAACAGATCCCGTCGTCGAAGCCCTGGTCGGCGAGCCGGGCTTCCCCTGATCGTCGCATCGAGGAAAGAGCTGGACATGCAGAACCCGAACCGTGCCGCCGCTGGCGGACATCGCCGCCGCGATCCAGGTCTGACCGATATGCGTGCCGAGCTGGAAGCCACTCGCACACTGGTGAACTGCCTCAGCGCAGTCACCATGGCGTGGGACAGCGGACTGAACCCATACAGCCGGGCGATAGCGCCGATCGTGGCACAGACCCGTGCGCGTGCCGACGCCCTCGCCCCGCTGGTGCACGAGCTGCGAGACGCCACGATCGACCTGCGCGAGGCCGAAGCGGTCAGCGACCCGTTCCTGGCCTCCGCTGTCGCGCAGATGGCCGACATGGGCACAGAACACCCTGACTACACCCGACTCAGCGACAAGGTCACCGACTACCTGCTCATCACCCAGACCGCAGACACGCGGATGATCGAGCACCACCGCGCCCGATCCGACTCGGCACGGATGCAGCTGGAAGCAGCCGCCGACGGCCATGTCGCCATCGATCAGCTCGACGTCGGGTACGTCCAGATGCTCGCCGACGACATCGCCGTCGAAGACCTGTGGGCCGCTCGCGCACGACTGCACACCCTCACCTGCCGCGAACGTGACGCGCGCGGCGCCGAGGTCCAGCGTCTGGTCAGGTCCGGAATCGACATCACCCAAGCCCGCGCCGCGGTCGACACCGACTACCAGCCGACACCCGAAGCGATCACTGCCGCCCTCCCGGGTGTGCTCGGACGCCCCGCTGCGGCACCCGAAAACCGGTTGCGCACCACCGATCCCGACGTAGTCGACGCTGCGGTACTCGCCGCACGGCGCCGTCTGATCGAAACCGGCCCACTCGACGACGAATCAGTACCGCCCGCGCTCGACGACTCCGTGATCGTGCGATTCGTGCGCGCCCGCGCCGACATGCTCATGCCCGCCGCCGTCGCTGGGCACATCGCCGCGCAGGCCGCGAAAAGCGCGGTCCAGGAGGTCGCGTTCGTCGAGGCCGCGCAGGCACGAGCCAGCAGCAAGGAGATCGACCCGTTCATCGTCGACGAGCCTTTCGTCGAGACGATGCGCGCGAGGATCGCCGAACTGCAGGACGACCCACCACGCCGCAAGGCGCTGACCCAGCTGCTCTCTCAGTTCCGTGTCAATGCCAAGGCCACCGCCACCGCCAAGCTGGCCACCGAGATCGCCGCCGCGACCGAGGCCGCCGAGTCCGCGCGGAACCTGGCCGAATCCCTCACCGGAAACGCCGCCCACCTGCAGCGCGGCTTCGCCGAATACGCAGAGCAGCTCGACAACTCGGCAGACAGATCGATCGCTGACTTCCCCGCGACCGTAGCCACGGTGTCATCCACGGCTGACCCTCCCACGCCGAAGCCCTACCGGCTGGACCTGAACAACGCGACAGCCCCGCAGCGCGGCACCGCAGAGACCACAACCAACCCGCCCACAGTTGGAGTCCCAGACATGTTTTTCAGCCACAGCGAGCCCACCCAAGTCGATCACCACTCCGCCGAAGACGCCTTCGGACAACAGTTCTCAGCGCTGACCCGACTGCTCATGCAGTACGTGATGGCGTGGGCGCAAACCGGTGCCAAGAAGCGTGAGGCCTACCTCCTGGCGATGGCACGCAAGGCCGACCGCGAGCGCGAAGAAGCCCAGGCCAAGTTCGATGCCGAACGCAAAGGTGTCGAGGCGAAGCTAGCCGCTGTGGAGAAGGCCGGGTTCGACAACCTGACCCGTCGCGAGGTCGTCGCAGCAGTCGGCGACGCTGCCTCGTGGGCACCGCACAGCGCGGTCGCCACGGCGTCGATGCACTCGCTTCGAACCTACGTACACGCGCGTTTCGGCATCGTTCTCGACCTCGACGAAGCCACCGCGGTGATCGACAAGGCCTACGTGCTGGACTCCAAACTGCACAAGGCAGAGGAAGAACGGCTCTACGTTGCCCGCGCCGGCGCGGCCCAAAAGCACATGATCGACCAGGTCGTCGCCGATCCATCCATCGATCAGTCGGCACGCCGGACCGTGATCGCCCAGATCCAGGCCTGGCAGAGCGACCCCACCGATACCACCCTGCGTGCAGTCAACGAGGCGATGGTGTCGGCGGGAGTCAACGACCAGACCCGCACCAAGGTCGCGTTCACCGCGCTCTACCTGGCTGGCCGCGATGACCAGCCCGCACCGGTGGTACTGCAGCGCAAGCTCGCCGAACCCCTCGTCGCCCCAGGCGAAGCGATCAAGAACCGCCTCGACACGCTGCTCATCAGCTACCAGACCCAGTTGAAGACGGGCATCGACTCCACCGCAACACGGCGCACCATCCAGAACCTGCTGCCGCTGCTCGACAAGACCGATGTAGAGGTGGCAAAGCAGCGGGGCAACGCGATCTGGGAGAACCCCACCGGCGAGTACAAGCCGCTGTGGCCAGACCACGTCAACCGGACAGCGGTCGAAGAGGATCTGCGGTTGTACTCGATCGTCCGCCAGGCCGCGACCCAGGCACAGATCGATGTCGACTCACTAGACGCCCCCGCAGCAAAGTCCTTGGAGAAGACGAGCGCCGCGGTCAAACGCCGACTGGACAAAGTGATCGACAAGGGCGAAGGGCTCCACCCGGTCGAACGGTCCCAGCTCGAGTTGACGATGCGCGGTATCGAATCCGGCAGCGGGCGAATCCCCGAACAGATCTTCGCCGATCACCACAGTGGCGCCGCCGCCGACATCGAGCGAGCAGTCGGGCAGGCCCGAACCAGCGCCGCACATCACCAGCACACCCTGGAGACGCTGGTCGGCAAGGAGATCAGCGACCCAGTTTTACGTGCAAAGCTGGTCTCTGACAGCAACATTCAGCACCACCTCGGCCGCCTGGCCACCTCCGCCGGTGGCGCCGACCCAGCGGCGAACACGGCCGCCGAAGCAGCTGTGACTCGCCTGAATGTCTCGCTGGACGCCTACGGGATCAGCGCCCCTGTCCGAGCCGAAGTCAACGCCCGAGCCAACGCCGCGATCACCGATGCCGCGAAACACGCCGCCTCGACTGCCGCCCGCCAAGAGCGCTGGAACAAAGCCATCTACGCGCCCGTCAAATCCACGGTCGACGCACCTGTCGGACACCCGGCAGAACACAAAGAGAGCGGAGCACACGCACACCTGACACCGGAACAGATGGAGGTCATCGAAATCGCGGCCAGCACTAGATCTGAGCCACCCGAGTCCGCAGCCCGCATCGCCGGACGGCGCGGTGCCCGCAAGACCACCCCCGGCGCGGGCATGAACTACCTGGTCGACCGCGCCATCCACGGCCCCGACGAGGGCACTTCCCCCGGTACCGGCATCGGCGACTGAGCCGATCAAACAGAGACAGGAACCCCCAATGACCAGCAACGAAACCCCCAACGACACCCCCAACGACCGTGCCGGCTACATCGAGCGGGCGCTGCACATCGAAGAGCGCCTGACACGAGGGGATTGGCGGCACGACGAGACCATCGGGTCCATCACGGTCGCACGTCACGTCCGCGACCTCATCAAGGTCACCGACACCTACCTCGACGGCGCCGAAGCCGAGCGCGCCACGGTCGTGCTGTCCTCGCTGATGCGCGGTGGTACCTCGGTGGGTCTGTGGGACCGCATCCACGATGCCCGCGCCTACTCCTTCTGGCTGCACTGTGAGGTGGGCATGCCGGTGTACAAGAACGACTGGATCCGGCTGAATCCCCCACTCCACGCCCGAGTGACCGGCGCGGAGTCGTCGTACGTGCCAACCGACGTCGAAGGGCTGGACTTGACGACGGGCAGAAGCATTCTCGCGGCCGCCGAAGAGGTGGCCAAGGAAGCAGCTGACCGCCCGGTTGGGCTATTCGCCTCCAACCGGTGGCGCGATGAGCTCTCAACAGCCACGACAGCAGTCATCGCCGCAGCCAACCATTCGATCGGCCTGACCGCCGGGGAACGGTACCGCATCAACATGCTGCTCAATAGGTGGAGCGACCTCTCCCGCGAAGGCGAAGGATTCGATCCCGGAACCCTGCTGCGCGATGCGGACCTGTTCGACCAGTGGTCGCGCAACCACGACAACGATTTCGAAGGCCATCCGCTGGTCGACCTGCCCGGCGTCAATGTCCATCCAGCGTCTGACGTCGACCTCGACGACCGGATCCAGGCCGTCACTGCAGCCGATATCTCCTACGAAGAGTTCAATCGACGTCTCACCGAGTTCGTCGACACCGCACCGACGTTGGACTACGAATCCTCTGCCGACGGCGGCGCCGATGGTTCGCGCGTCGACGAGGCGATCGTGATGACCGCGACTGCGCTGTGGGCCGGGCACACCCAAACGCTCACCCCGGCAGAGGTCGATCGAGCCCGGAAGATCATCTCCGCGGTCGGAGCTGAGGAAGGCGCCAAGTGGCGCACCCTGCTGCCCGCACAGGTCATGGACGCCGTCGTCGATTCGAATCGGTTCACCGAGTTCACCAACGCGGTGCAGCGTGGCTACTACGCCGAGGTGGAGGGCCGGTACCTGCGACAGCAGCCCGAGTACACCGGCATCATCGACCTGGACCCGATCATCGAGATCGCCGGATCATCCATCTCCAACCTCGAACCCCACCAGTTCGTGGCGCGGGAGGAACTGCGCCAGCACGTCGAAGGCGCAGAGAAGTACGTCAGCGCGAACGCGCGCGGCCTCAATCTCGACCAGCTGGCAGCCTTGGCGCAACTGATCGCCACTGCCCGCGCCAGCGCCTCGATCTCCGGTGCCGAATCCGCGCGCCTGGAGGTCGCGCTGATGGCACTCACCGACCCGACCGAGGACAACCCCGCCCGCGCCCGGCGCGAGAAGCTGTGGGAGGTAGTTGAAGACATCGGTGCGTTTCAGACCTTGGCGGCAACGCTGCGTCACCGCGCTCCCGTCGAGCGCGGTGAACAGACAGAAGTCGCGGTCGAGGAAACATCCGTGGCCTCACTCGATACCGAGCCGTACTTTGACGACAGCGACGAAACTCGGTGGAAGGCAGCCGAGGAGTACAACGAGGGCCTGGCGTACGACGCCTATGTCCAGGACGTCGTACGGGAAGCGATCGATGCACCAGAGGCGCCGAGCCCAGCCGACATCGACGCTGAGCCCGAGGACGTGATCCGCGAACTCATTGACATCGCGCGAGTTCAAGCGCGGGAGCTCGCGAATCTGCAGAAGCAGATCGATGACATTGTCGCCCGTCCCGAACCAGTTCAGGCGAGCGTGGACACCGAGGTGTCCAACATTCCTGCTGACCTCAAGGAACAGCTCGAAGCCGCCTTCTCCGGCCGCGCGCACCCGCCGGCCGCCGCGGTGGGAACCGGCACCCGACCGGCCCACCAGCTCCTCGCCACATTGGCCGAAGGCGCCGTGGAACTCAACGCAGACAAAGCAGTCGAGGACCCCGGAATCGGCGCCGCCTGACCGAGACCACGGCGGCCATATGCCGCCACACCGAAAGTGCCGAGACCAAAGCGATGGTCTCGGCACTTTCGTGCGCACACACAAAATTGTGCGAAAGAGTCCAGGCCCAACGCATTTAGGATCGAACTTCAAGCCATGTCAGTGCCAACCAGCACGATGGCTCGAGGGGAAATCATGCGGGCCGACACCCGCAACAACTGGTCACCGACCAGTAGCAGGAGGGAACACCGAAATGACAACCGCCCACCCCGAATACGACATCGACCCTGAAATTCGCGCCGAGGTCAGCAGAATCCGACGCGAATGGATCGGAATGGACCCGCAACAGACCCCGGTCGAACGCGAACGCCAGATCGATGAGGAATCCGCGCACCTGACAGCCCTGGTCGCTGAGATCACCGATCAGAGCGCCCACGGATTCCTCGTCGATCAGTGGCGAGCCGACCACCCGGGCAGCGATCCCGACCAGACCACCGTGCTGGCGCTGATGACCACCGCGCAGCGCAGCGCCCGCCAGCAGGTCCTCGAAGAGCACCTCTATTCGCAGCTGACACCGGAGATCCTCGAACAGCGGCGCAGCGAGACCGCCGAGTTGGTCGGAGCGGTCGCCGCCGAGATCGAGTCCGCGCGCACCGCCGCCGATCCCGACCGCTGGCGTCGGCGGATGGTTCAGCCCACCGAGCTCGCTGAACAAATCGTCACCGCGGCCTGGGGTTTGAGCCGGTCGATGGACTTCACCATCTTGGCGCTGGCGCTGATCCAGCAGCGCCTCGACGACAACGCACCCACACCGATCAGTTCGGTCGATCCGCTCGTCGACGACCTCACCGACCTGATCGAAGCGCAACTCGACCAGGAGGCAGAGCCATCAACGCCAACACCAACGAGCTAATCGGCAAATGGGCGAAGGCGCGGCAGGATTTGCTGCGCCTCACCCAGAAGGGCATGTCGACCGGCGCCTCGATCAGCAGCGCTGAGACATCCCGCCAGACCGCGCTCAGCCGTAGGGACTTCACGACGGCGAACCGGCTCGGCTCGACCCTCGCAAGGCTCACCGCGCGACGTGACGCCGAACGCCAGCAGTGGAAGACCCAGCAAAGCGCGTTGATGGCGCTCGAAGAACAGCTTGTCGAGCGCGGCCTCGATCCAGCCTTCATCGATGAGCACACCGCATCGAAACTGGGATCCACACAGCCCGAACGGTGGAGGGAACGCCCCGCCGACGCCAAGCAGCGAGAGCTACTCGGACGCTTGCTCGGCCAGCGTCAGCTGCCGCCCGAACTCCCCGAAGACCTGACCGCCGGTGATGCCGACACCGCCATCAAACAACTGCTCTCCCCGCACACGGTCGCCGCGGCCACGACACCATCGGTCAGGCCGGCCGAGGCCGCAGCAACCAATCCTGCGGTGGTCGACGACGACCGGGCTGTCGTTGATGCCGTAGCGGGTGAACGCCGCGAAGCGCAGTGGAACAGCCTGTTGCACGAGATCGGCGAGATCGCCATCACCGAACTCGCCCCCCTGGCCGCTGAACTCGACACCATGCCGAGCGCGGACTACCACGCGCGCATGGTCCCCGAGGCAAAAGCCTTCGTGCTCCACCAGCTCGGCATTCGCGCCCACCCGGAGTTCTACGACGGCGAGCATGACGACAGCGCGGCCGCAGCCGAGCAACTCCTGAAAACCCCGTCGTTCTGGGCGCAAACGGCCTACACCATCGCCGAGCGCCTGCGCGAGCAGAACCAGCCCCCCGAACAGCTCGCCGATGCAGAGATCGCCCACGAACTCGCCGATGCCATCGTCGAAGAATCCGGCACCGGTCGCCCCCAGCCAGACGACGTCCAGACCACGGTCGAATCAACACCAGCACTCGATGAGCGCACCGAGATCGAACGGCAGAGCATCGTCCGCGTAGCGGTCGGATCTGCCGCAGTGCTCGGCAGTGTCGACTGGAACGAACTGGGCCGCACGGAATTCGATCCGGACCGGCTTCTGGACGTACCCGATCCCGACCAGCATCCGACCGTGGCGGCCGCCATCGCCAAGTCCCGGACAACCCGCAACAGCGGTCGGATCACCCGCGAGTTCGAGAACGGCTACTTCGAGGCGGTACGTGCCCACACCGCCGCGATTTGGAATCAGATCACTACCGAGGTCATCGCCGATTCAGACATCGGCGCCGCGGTGCGCAGGATCGGGCGCGAACCGTCGCTGCTGGCACAAGACGACGCGTTCCAAACCTTGATCCTCATCCGCGTCACGGAAGCGGCGCAGCGCAGTGACCTGCACAGGGCCGCCGTTCGAGCTCATGCGTTGCGCTACAGCACGACAAGGCTGGACTCCGGCGTCACCGCCGAAATCGCCGAAGGTGCGGTTCGTCTTGCGCGTCAGGGGTGGTCGCCCCCTTTCCTTGATGCCGCCAGGCTCGAAGTCTGGCGGCGATACGCAGCCGAAGAGCTCGCCAGCGACCCTCTGGTCGCAGCGGGCTTCGGCGCCGCACTCCACTCATCATCGGTCGTCGTATTCGACGCCGTCGCAACCCGGATCATCGACCAATACATCACCACCACCGAAACGTCGGATCCGGCAGTGGTCGAGTGGCTGAGAGCTGATCTCAACCAACATATTCGACCCGGCATGACGGCAATTGAGGACAACCCATGGAGCGACCTCGGCGGTAGATGGAAGCTCGAACAGTCCAATGTCCAGATCAGCAGGTACCGATCCGGAGGATGGGCGATCAGCCCTGACAGCGGCGGGTCCTTCGACCCCTGGGGCAACGACCATCGCGCCGCAACGATCGCCGCGCACCGGGCAGCGAAGCGCACCCACCAACCAACCCCCGAAGCCCAGGCGATCTTCACTCGGGTCGACGAGGCCAAGCGCACCATCAACAGCTACCTCGGTGCGCGATTGGCCCAGCACGAATTCATCGTCGCAGTCGCGCGATCCGAGATTCTCATGCGGGACGTCGGCCCGCACAGCGTGAGCTCCAACGCCCGACACTCACCCCTGATGCGCAGCGCGGTCGACGAACTCACCGCGACCGTCGACCCGTCGATCCTCGACTACCTCGCTGACACCGGCATCGACGTCGATGCATTCATCGACGACATCGTGGTGCCCACCGCGCTACGGCAAGCACATGCCTCCCGCCTGGCCGCTGCCGACGGCGCAGACCTGTTCACCGGCGAAGTTGTCGAAGACATTCATGTCCTGGACCTGTCAGGCATCGTTGTCGGCGACCTCGACGGCGCCAACCTACGACTCCAACACCACAAGACCAGCGGGGCCAGCTCGTGGAAGGCATGGGCGGGCGACCACATCTTGGTCGAGGAAGCCACGCTCACCGAGGCGATCGCGACCGCGCGCTACCTGCTGGCCGACCATCAACACGACGTCGCCCCTGACGCCGATCAGTACCGGTTCGCCCATCTGTGGCGGCCGCTGCTCGAGCGGGCAGCGCCCAACTTCGCCGAGGGGTTGAGCCAGGACGCACTCGAGCTCGTCACCGACGCCTATGACGCGGGTTGGTACGTCGAGTCCAATCCAATCGGCGAGCACCGCATGGAGCTGGCCTTCACCGGTGACACGATCGCCGGGTTGTTCCAGTTCCAGCTGCTCTACGGCCGCGACGAGAACGGTTGGGTCGCACTGCAGGAGGAGTCGACTTCTCTGCAGCTCGACAACAGTGGCGACGTGGTGCGGCGGTTCTCGAGCTCGGAACGAGCGGTTCGCGACGAACTGCACTTTCGGGTCGAGCCCGTGCCCGCCGACCTTGTCGTCATCGAGGACCTTGTCGCTCTCGTCCTGGACGACACCGCACTGCGCCGTGTGGTTCGCGACCAGGCCTACCTCGGTCACACCCTGCCGCAGCGGATCAACTCCCTGCTGCAGGACCGCCTCGCCCAGCTACGGGTCGGACCGCACAGCAACGATGCCGCGGATCTTCTGAACAACCGGGGCCTTCGCACACGACTCGTCGCGGCTATCGCGGAACATCTGTGGCGCACCGAGAACGACAGCACCCCACCACTGTGGGTGACCGGACACACCGCCGAATTCACCCGCCAGATGCCGCCTGACCTGAAAGAACTGGTCACCGCCGAGCGGCGGACGCTGACCGACCTCGCCGCGGATCCAACCAACCCGAGTCTCACCAGCGGGGCCATCCTGGCATGGCGCGACCGAGTTCGCGCCGACCTCGAGCTGAGTGCCCCCGAGCGCCGACCAGCCGCAGAGCTCACCGCTGAACTCGCGGCAGCCGAGACTGCGATCGTTCGCTATGCGGGCTGGCTCGACACAACTCGTGAGGCCGCCAACCTCGCCGTCGATGTCGTCGTGAATGACGCCGATCTCGACGCCGAGTTCGCGCCGGCGGTCGTCGCTGAGCTCACCGCCGTACTCACAGAACTGGAACTGGCCGCCCAACGCGGCCAGCCCACCGCAGAGCCGCGCACCGAGCTGGACACCGTGATCAACCGGCACGGCATTCCACCGGCCGCGGCGCAGCTTCTCCGCTGGCACGCCAACCAACGGCACTCATCATCCCAATCGAATCCGGACTCGGACGTCGCAGACAACTCGCCCGCCCCCGAACACTCAGATCGCGCCGACCACCTCGAAGTCCCAGAGCCCACGGTCGACCCGGTCGAGGGCAAGGCCGATGGGCAGGTGCAGCCAGCATCGGGCACGGGCCTCGCCGACGATGAGGTCGCCGAACTGGTCGACGCTGTTAGTCGTATGAGCGCGGACACCGCGATACGTGGCATGGTCCAGGTCGGTGACGCCGAGTTCTATCGGCATTTCGCCGTTGCGGCCACGGCTTCGGCGTTGGCCCTGGTCGCACCGCACGCAGTCGACCAGGCTGGCGCCGTGGCCGCCGCATTGTGGGCGACCACCCATCCTGATGACCGGTTGGTGTTCGACGAAGACTTCAACCCAGCGTTCGAAACATTCGAGACGCAGCTCTACGACACCTCCGACCCCGACGACCTCTCGGTACACACCGAATTCGCGATCACTGTCGCCGATCCGGTCTACAGCTACACCGTCTACGTCGGCGCCGGAGATCCGTACACCATCGTCGCCCACCCCGGTGAGGAGATGTACGGCAGCGAGACCCTCACGATCGGCGAGGTCTCCTCGGCCGCCGAAATCATGCCGGTCATCCGGGACTCGGTCGCCGAAGTCGCCGAATGGCGTGCGCGTCAGCACGCTACGAACACTTCCCCCGACGATGCAGAACAGATCGAGGCTCTCGCGCACGCTGCCGGACTGATCGTCACATCGGAATTCGACGTGCCCCGAGCGCCCGGGAACCGCGGCGAGATCGACCGGCGCTACCACCTCGGACTGTCGAGTCCTGACGGTGAGGTGTCGATGCGGCTGCGCTGGGACTTCGACGGCGTGTACGGGCCATACCGGTTCGTTGCCAATCGCTCCAGTGTCTTCGGCATCGACGGTGTCGGGCCCGATCTCGCCGCCATCTCCGAATACCTGCGGTCGGCGGCAATCGAACCCGACACCGACCTCCCCGAAGCTGATGTCGCGGCCGAGGCGCCCGAAGCTGTCATCGAGGAGTCGGTCGCCGAACAGCCAGGCATCGCAGCCGCACCACAAACGCCGGACGACGCCTCGAAGGTCGCCGAGCAACTCCTGATCGACCTCGCCGAAAGGCTCGGCTGGGAGACCCCCATCGGCGCCAGCCCCAATCGTGTGCTCGCACGACGCGACGAAGCGGGAAGGACACATCTACTCACGCTGGCGTGGGACTCCCATCGCGTCGAGGGCGAGAAGGTGGAGTTCACCGCGGCGGAATACACCATCTCCGTCGGTGACGCTGTGCAGGAGCGTGAAACCGATCTCTCGGCGATCTACACCGAGCGCGTCCTGAGCCAGTTCACCAACCGGCATCAGCAGCGCGCCGTCGCCGAGGTGATCCTGCGGGCGAAAGCATCGGCGGATATAAACTTGAGGCGGCACAGCGGCATCCGCAGCGGCATCGAGGAATACCGGCGCGACGCCCGAGCCACCGCCGAGCGAGCACTCGATCATGTCGTAGAGCAGCTGCCCGGCGACGAGGTCAGCTTCCGTCTACGCGACCCGTCGCTGGCGATGAAACCAGCGATCATCGACCTGATCACGCGCGGCGACCCGGCTCGCTCCGCACTTGTCGACCAGATCCTCGACGAGGCTTGGAGAACAGCCAACGGCGAGGCCGCCGGATACGCGCGTGCGAGCGCGATGACCGCCACGTCTGAACAGATACGGTTCGGTCTGGCGCTGCCGATCGAAGAATGGGGCGGCAGCTCCACCGAGGTCAACTTCGGGCCGCACGTCATCGGCACCGTCCATATCGCCGACCACGTCTACAAGGTGTGGTTCCCTAACCGCGGCACCGAGTACGGGCCCTACACCATCGGCTACGCCGGTTCTTTCGAGAGCCGCGCGAACGACCTCCCCGAAATCGGCACGGTCGACGTCGGGTCGGATATCGGCGCCTTCATTCGCGCCCACCACAGTGCCCTCGCCGAAGCCGAAGCCTACGAAGCCGCCGCCCGTCTCCAGCCCGCGATCACTCTGACCTCTGGCCCCACCACCGAAGTGCTCGCGCTGATCACACCCACCGAGCAGTACCTCGGCGAGGTCCTGCCCGGTAGCCACGAGATCGAAGTCGGTGGCGAGGTGTACATCCTCGACGAGTTCACGACTCCCGAGGGCATCGACTACCAGATCTCGACCAGCCAGCAGCAGACTCGCGATGACGGCACCCCGCACCGGGTCTCTGCACTCTCTGTCGCCGACACCGTCGACCCGACCGAGATCTTGGCTCTCATCCGTGCACACCATCGCGACGAGATCGCCTACGACGGCGCAATCGAGCACGCACGCATGCTCGAACGAACCGCCGATCCGGAGTTCGCCAAACCGGCGAAGGCCGACGAAATGATCGCCCTGGCCCGAGCCAACGGCTGGTCGGTGAACGAGATCGGGCTCAAAGGAAAGGGGTACAGCACCACCTACGAGCTGGCACTTTCCGCACAGACCGGCAGTGGCTGGCACAGCTACCGACTGCACTGGGAAGTCCGCAAGGGCTATCTGAGCTTCCTGGCGGCCAGGTCGGCCGAGTGGACAGGCCCGAACCGCACCGAGGCGAAACTGCATCGGCCGCGCCTGAACGAGGTCCTCCGCGCACTGAACGGCACAGCGATTCAAGAGCCGCAGGCGCCACCGCCGCAGGTCGCGGCCGAACAGCCCGCGGTGGCGGCCGCCGACGAACAGCTCGACATGTTCGCCACCGTCGAACCTGCACCCCAGCCCCCGACTCCCGAGATCGCGCCCACGCCACCGGCGCCGACCGTGACCGCGCCGGTCGTCTCCACCTCCGACGCGCTCCCGACGCCTTTCCTGGTCCCGGCTGACGAGACCGGTCGCCCACTCACCCAGTGGGTCGGTCACACCATGATCGAGGCGACCCGGCCCGACGGATCCCGGGTGATGATCTGGGACGAGGACGCTCGCCGCTACCTGGCCGCCGCCGCGACCACAAACCCGGCGGCACCCGCCGCCGACAGCATTACCGTCACCACCGCACCCTCCGCGGCCGCCGACCCTGACTCCGTCGAGGCGCCATCACCGCCGCCCACCGGAAAATCGGCCCTAGGTGCGCGTTCGGATGCCGACCTCGCCGCCGAGCACTTCATGGAACTGGTCAGCTTTCCCGCGCCCGAAAACAACTGGGCTAAAGGTGGTTCGAAGTCCGACCGCGCCGCCGAGCTCTTCGCCGAATTGGCCGCGCGGCCCGGTAAATCGGCCCGAGGTGCACGCGGGAACTACAAGCTCGGTACCGAAGTTCTGGCGCCGAGCAGCGTCAGCGACCGGGTCAAGGCCAATATCGCCGCGATCACGGTCATCAACGAGATCACCGCCGACGAGCGTGCCGCGACCGCGAGCGAACAAGAAGTGCTCGCGAAATGGTCGGGTTGGGGCGGTGCCTGGCAGGTCTTCGACACCGATCGCAGCGAGTTCGCCACCGAGAACGCGCAGCTGCGAGCACTGCTCGGCAACGACGGCTACAACACCGCCTTCCAATCCACGATCAACGCCCACTACACCGATCCCGCCATCGCTGCAGTGATCTGGGGCGCGCTGCAGCGCGCCGGTCTGCCCGACGACGCCACCGTGCTCGAACCCGGCTGCGGGTCCGGCCATTTCATCGGACACGCCCCCGCGGGCGTCCACATGGTCGGCGTCGAACGCGACGTCATGACCGCTGAGATCGCCCACGCGCTCTACCCGGAATCACTGATCTACCGCGTGCCCTTCCAGAAGGTCGACGCCCCCGACAGCGTCGATGCCTCGATCGGCAACGTCCCCTTCGCGGAGCTGCCGGTCTTCGACGCCACCTACAACCCGCACGGGCTGCGGGTGCACAACTACTTCATCTACAAAGCGCTGGCGATGACCAAACCCGGCGGGTACGTCGCGCTGATCACCAGCACCTTCACCTCGGACTCACGCACGCAGACCCGGCAGGCGCTCAGCGAGCTCGGCGACTTCCTCGGCGGAGTCCGACTCCCCAGCAACACCTTCGCCGCCCAAGCCAAAACCGCGGTCGTCACCGATCTGCTGGTGTTCCGGCGGCGCGAAGAAGGCCGCGCGCCCAGCACGTTGACCAAGCGGTGGGCCGCGCCTCTGGAAGCAATCGACATCGCGGTCGGCGACGACACAGAGTCGATCCGGATCAACCCCTACTTCGCCGACAACCGCGATCAGATCCTCGGCACGCTCTCGCTCGGTCAGGGCTATCGGGGACGCACCCAGCTCCTCGTCCGCGCCGGCGAAGAGCCGCTGCATCAGGCAATCGCCGCGCGCCTGGACGCGATCGTCGACAGCGCGGCCGCCGAGGATCTCGGGCTCTCGACAGATCAGCCACCGAACCTGGCCGCCAAGAACGTCGGAATCATCACCCCCGACGATTTTGCGGTCGAGCCCGTGCCGGGCACGCTGCGATTCGACGAGACCAGCCAACGTTTCACCCAGTACGAACTCGGTCGCGGCTGGCAGGCGGTCAAGGCCAAAAGTGCTGCCCTGAGCGCTGAGTGGCTCGAGCTACTCGAAATCGGTGACACCGTCGCCAAGCTCATCTCTGATGAGGTCCAGTCCACCACGCCCGATGTGCGCGAGAAGCTACGTGCCCGCCTCAACGACCAGTACGACCGCTATGTCTTCGACCACGGCCCGATCAACAGGTTCAAATGGACCAACCACGCCAGCCGCAACACCGACTTGCAGGCCGCCAAAAAACTCGACCGACTCGAAAAGAGCTGGCGGGCGAAGAACGGCGGCCGGAAGCGCTCCGAAGACGGCAAGAAATGGTTGAAGACTCCGTTCACCGGCGAGATCCCGGCCCAGGTCATCGAATCGCTGTGGGACAAGGCCTACATCCCAGACCAGAAGCCCTACCGCAAGCGCGCTCAGCTCGAAGGCGCGATCCGGTTCGATCCCCGCATCATGCTGGTGCGCAGCATCGAGCTGTTCGACGACTCCACCCAGACCGCACGCAAATCCACGATCTTCACCGAGGACATCAACTCAGCACGCCAACGGCCTGAGCGCACCGACACGGTCGAGGATGCTGTCGCGGTTGTTCTCGACGAATGCGGTGAGATCGACCTCGCCCGGCTCGCGCAGCTGCTCGACACTGACACCGCCGGCGCGGTCGTGAAAGCGCGCGGCCTGATCTACCCAGACCAGCTCAACCCCGACCGATGGATCCCGGCCGCGAGCGCGCTATCTGGAAACATCCGCACCAAACTCGACCACGTCCGCGGCTTGGTCGCAGAGGATCGCGACCGGTGGAAACCACTGCAGGACGCCCTGAACGAGGTCCTGCCAGCCCCTGTCGAGATGTCGAAGATCAAGCTTCGACCGGGCACACCCTGGTTCAACCACGACTACTACCGGCAGTTCTTGGCTCAGGAATTCGGTGTGGCGGCCATCGTCGTCGGCTACAACGCCGATTTCGGGACCTGGCATTTCGCGAGCAACGTGACTCCGCGCAAGGACTCCTGGGCTGTGGACGGCGACAAGCTGACCGGCATCGGCCTGTTCGAGCGAATCGCCAACAACCAGGTCATCGAGTCCCGCAAGACATCCGAGGAACTCGAAGACTCCCCCAAACCGCTGTTCCATCCGGAGCGAACCGCTGCGCTCCGGGCTAACGCCAAGGGGTTGGAGAAGCGGTTCATCGCGTGGATGTGGGAAGACGACGACCGCGCCGCCGACCTGGTCGACACCTTCAATCGCCAGTTCAACTGCCTGGTCAAACACGCCTACCCCACCGAACACCGCACGTTCCCGGGGCTCAACCCGCTGATCACGCCCTATTCGTACCAAGTCGAAGCCGCCGTTCAGGCAGTCATGGACGGCACGATCCTGCTCGATCACGTGGTGGGCGCGGGCAAGACCTTGACCGCGGCGATCATCTGCATGGAGATGCGCCGTCTGGGCATGGTCAAACAACCATGGATCGTGGTGCCCAACCACCTGGTCGGAAACTGGGCATCGGAGTTCCGGTTCGCCTACCCGGCCGCGAACATCCTTGTCGCCGACGAGCTGAAAGACAGTGTCGACCGGCAACGATTCGTGGCCACGACCGCGACCAACGACTTCGACGTCGTCATCGTTCCTCAGAGTGTCTTCACGCTGGTCGGGATGAGCGAGGAAGCCCGCGCCGACTACCTCGAATCAGAGAAGCAGGACCTCTACAGCCTGTTTGCTCACATCGAGGACGCTCACCCTCCGCTGGTCAAGGAGGTCGCCAAGGCGATCGAGCGTCTCGAGGCTCGGATCGATGAGATCACCGAGAAGAAGGTTGCGCGCGAGGACAAGTCGATCAGCTTCGAGCAATCCGGATGCGACTACCTGGTCGTCGACGAGGCGCACCTCTTCAAGAACCTCACCCGAGCCAGCAAGGCATCCGATCTGACCTTGACCGCGGGCGCGCAGCGCGCCAGCGACATGATGATGAAGATCAGGTACCTGCGCGAGCAATCGCATCAGCGCAACCTCGACCAAGGCACACCGTGGTCGCCCGCGCGGGCCGCGACGTTCGCAACCGGCACCCCGATCGTCAACTCGATCGCCGAGCTGTGGGTGATGACGAAGTACCTTCGCCCGGATCTGCTCGATGACCTTCGGATCGGCCATATCGACGCGTGGGCAACGGTCTTCGCCACCATGGTCACCTCCATCGAGATGAACGTGACCGCCACCAAGATCGTCACCAAGTCGAAGTTGCGTGACTTCGGAAACATGAAACAGCTCCGGCTGATCTGTGACCAGTTCACTCACACGGTGGTCAGGTCCCAGATCCCCAAAGAGCTGCCCGCGCTCGTCGGTGGCGGCCACACACTGCTCGAATTCCCTGCGGCGGAATCGATTCGAGATTTTCTCCACGACCTCGAAGTCCGCATGCGGAATCGGCCTTCCGACCGCCCCGACATCGACAATCCGCTCAAGGTGGGCAGGGACGGCACCAACGTCACCATCCATGCGCCGTTGTCGGGGATCGCGTCGCCGCCACCCGAGAACGACCGCATTGCGTTGGTCGCCAAACGGATTCGTCAGATCCACGAGGAGAACTCCGACTTCTATCTGCCCGCAGACGCGCACGGGCCCGAGGTACATGGAGTCCTTCACCTCGCGTTCTGCGACATCGGCACACCCAAGCCCGGTGACACTCCCGACGACCCATCGCTGTACAACTACTTCCGAAATTGCCTGGTCGCCGAAGGTTTCGACTTCGACGAGATCGCCTTCATCCACGACTACCCCACCACCCGCGACAAGGACGGGCTGTGGCGAGAGTGCAACTACGGCAAGATCAACGTTCTAGTCGGGTCGACTGAAAAAATGGGCACCGGCATGAACGTCCAGCGCCGGGTGCGCTCGCTCACCCACATCACGCTTCCGCAGACGCCTGCCGCCTACGAGCAGCGCGACGGCAGGGCAATCCGGCAGGGCAACCGCAATAAAGAGGTCGAGATCATCGACCCGATCGCGATCGGGTCCTACGATCCTGTCTCCCACCAGCTCATCGAGGGCAAGGCGCGATTCATCGAGCGCTGGCGAGAAGGCAATCTGCCTGATTCGGTCGAAGACATCGGAGCCTCGATGGAAGTCAGTGCCGCACAGGCCAAGGCTGCGGCGACCGGCGACCCGCTCCACATGGCAGTCGTCGAGAAGGAGAACTTCGTCCGCGAACTCTCCGACGAACAAAGGGCCGTCGACCGGGTCAACCGAATGAATGACCGCCTGCTGACCAAGCTGGAGCAACAGCTGCCGACCCTGGCCGCCGAGCTCGAACAGGCGCAAGCTACTGCTGTTCCTCTCGCTGAGTGGTCGGCCACCGATCGCGCGAGCCGCAGAATCACCATCGGTGGCACCGAGGTTGCCGACGACGACACCGACCGGCTTGCCGATGCGACTCAAAAACTGCTGCAGCGCGAGGTAATCGGCCTCAAGCTCAAGCGCAACACTGAGGCGATCCCGTTGTTCCGGATCGCGGGCATCACCTTGCACGGCCGACGGTCGATGGAAACCGGCGTACTGACGGTCTCGGTCAACGACGCAACCTGGATGTATGTCGAGGAGGAGGACTACACCGCCGCCATGGGCTCTGCGGTCAAAGCTCATGGTCTGCTGCGTCGTGTCCGCAACATGGTCGAGGCTGTCGACACCGATGTCGCGCGATTGCAGCGCAGAATCGAAGACACGCAGGAACGTGTGGACGCGCTGCGGGACCTTCCCCCGCGGGTGTTCAGCCGCGACGATGAGCTCTCGGAAGCCCGCGTCGAGCTCCGTGATCTGGAGGCCGAGGTCTCAGCACGCGAGAACTCCCCTGCTGCGCTGCGTCTGGCCGAGGCCGAGGCCGAGCGGCGGGCCGCAGCCGGCCAATATCCCGGATTCACCCTCGACCTCAATCCGACGCCTGCACACGCCGAACGTCAAGAGATTCCGTTCAACGAGATGCGCAAGCTCGTGCCGACCAGGATGCGAAACGCGGCGGCGAACTGGAAAAGGCGGGAACGTGACCGCGCGCTGAACAAGGCCAGCGACCCGTGGCAGCCGGTCAACGAGGACGGATCCGAATATCTGTGCGGCGGCGCCGAATCCAGTGGCAAGCCCGGCGCCCGCGCGTTGTGGAACGACCGGACGTGGACCTGGGTGGCGTGGGACGGCACGGGCAATACCGTCGCAGGTGACCGCAGCCAACTCCACGACGCGAAGAACTCCGGACAGTGGGCTGCACGCGATCTCGCAACAGCGTCGCACGTGGACTATTCGGGGCTGTACAAACTCGCGGGATTCAACGAGAAGCTCTGGAAAGCGCAATGGGATCTGAATCATCCCCCGGGTGAGGTGATCGACGCCGAAGTCGGCAGCGCCATCATCGACGGCGTCTCGGCCGCCACTGCTGGGCGACAAAGGCCACTTGCTCTTGCTGCGCAGGTCGGCGCGGTATCGGGCGGCAACGGCCCCGTCGTCGAAGAGGCGGATGCAGAAGTCGTTGCGGCAGTGGGTGATTGACCGACGAAAAGTGTCATCACGGGCGCGGTGTGAAGTCGAGGCCGCTCAGTCGATGATCGTCTGGGTCCGTTCCGAGGGGTGAGGGCAGAAGTGCGGGCCGGGAGGCTCAATCCGTTGACTGATATAGCACAGTCATGAAACACTTAGAACACTTGGCCGAATGGCAACCGGACGTCTTCGGCGAAGAACCCCCACGCAGCCGAAAGGTTTCCAGCTCCGATGACCCGGTCCGGACTGGCAAACCGCCCCCAAGGAGGAACCCGTTGTCCACCAACACTTCCCGCTATACGGCCGAGGAGAAGGGGGAAATCTCCGTCCACGCTCGCCAGATCGAATACTGGTACGACCAGGCGGCAGAGCGTGTCCCCATCGCCGAGCAGAAGCTACTCGATTATCTAATCGCCCACCGCGACGTACTGGCCGACGACGGACCGCCGACCTGGCAGCACTGGTACAACCTCATCGACGCTGACAACCCCGAGCCGGAACCATCTCCGCAACCCACCACTACTTCCCGCTACACCTCCGAGGAGGAGGGGGAGATCTCCGTCCGTGCACAGCAACTCGGTTCCTGGTACCACCAGGCGGTAGAGCGTGTCCCCATCGCCGAGCAGAAGCTGCTCGATTATCTGGTCGCCCACCGCGACGTGCTGGCCGACGAAGGACAGTACTGGCAGCACTGGTACGACGTCATCGACGCTGACAACCCCCAGCCGGAACCGTCTCCGCAGCCCACCAACGAACAGACCACTGCAACCCGACTGGAGACAACCGTGCCGCCACAGCTGGGAGTGCCCAACGGCTACGGTCAGCGCATCCACAGCCTGCTCGCCGTGACCGCCGTCAACAGAGCACATCACGATCGGACGCGGATGGCCGATCTCGGCGAAGCCGCATCCCGAAGGAATCGCGCCGCTGATCACGAACTGCTGAGCGCCGACATCCCCTGGCCGAATCGTGCTGCGCTGCAAGGCGTGCTGACCGCGGCCCTGGTCTGGCGTGACCAGGACGAATTGGCGGCGAAGCGCGTCGAGGAGATCGCCACACACCTCGCCAACTCGTGGGGTGTGATCATCGACGCCGAAGAACTGACTGCCGACATCGATCCGAACTTCGATCCGATGCCGCTACAAGACTTCGATGACGCCGCCTGCCTGCTCGCCCGCGAAACGGCCGTGCTCGAAAATGTCGCTGCCGTGCCGATGCCCGACGATGCGCGCGCGACCGTGCTGGGTGCGCTCGAGGAATGGCGGGGAGCTGGCATCGATCCGGCCGATCCGCGCGCTCACATCCTCGATCGACCCACGCGCGACGCCCAGCTCTACACCAGATTGACCGCCGCAGCACTGCCCCCCGACGTCCGAAAGAACGTTGAATTCACCATCGCCTATCTGTCCAAAGACGTCTCAGCGATCGATCTGCTCGAGACCCCTGTCTTGGTCGATCCCCGAGTAGAAGCCCGCGGTCGGATGCGGGGTTTGCTCGACGATTTCGCCCAGGGGCGCATGCCCGCCGAATGGATGACAGAAGAAGTCGCAGTCCTGTCCCCGGCAGATCAGGAGATTGTGCGCGACATCGGCCGAGCGATTAAAAACCGCCAGGAGGTGGATCTGTCGTCGCTGTGGGCAGATCATCCGGATCGCGAATCCTTGAAGAGCAAGGTCCAGAGCTACGCTCTCGATACCGGTCACATGGTCGAAGAAGCCAACTATATTGCCGAAGAACCCCTCGACCCAGAGAACTACCGATCACTCGGCGTGAACGACGACATCGAGGTTCGGTTCGAGCGGATGGCACAAGCTCACGACGAGTTGGTTGCCGAGCTCGACACTGCGGGCTTGACCCGCATCGAGTACGCGCACCTCAAGGCAGTCGTCGACGACCTCGATGCCGGTCAGATCCTCAGCGAGAACGATCTGCCCGAGCTGCTCTGGGTCGATGAGCGCACCAAAGCCGAGGTCGACGAACGGCGGACCAGCGATCTCGGCGCCGAGGTCTCCCACAAGATGCGACGCGAGGCGCACGATCGGGTACACGACAGCGACAAAACCGTTGACGTATCCAGCAAAACCTCGAGCCAGGCCGAGCACGCGCTGCAGGCCCTCGGCAACACGCTATATGGCGTGGCCACCAGCTCCATCGAATCACCCAAGGCGCTTGCGCAGCGCCGCGAGACGTTCGCCAAGGAACGGGAAAGCCTCACGAAGATTCTCGACCAGGGCGGCGTTAGCAAAGGCGTCCAAGCCGAGGTCCAAGGCGTTGTTCACGCCTATGCCACTGAAGCCGGGCAGCTCGGACGCAGAAACACCGAACGGGTCAGGCAGTGGAAGTCGCGGGGCAGTGACACGGTCGCCGACGAGATCAGTGGCGTCATCCAGGCGTGCCGTGCGCACGCGCCCGCAGCAGCAGCCCGTGGGCATAGCTCAGCACTGCCGCCACCGGGGGGCATGACTGAACTCTCTGTCGAGGCAGAACAGTCACTAGCCATTGGTGATTGACCAGAAGAAGCAGTCAGCCGCCTCCGCTCATTTCTCAGCGGGGGCGGCTGACTGCTGTGCGGGGTCCTCTCGGCAAGGACGATCCGGGCCGTGCAGATGACAATCTCGTCCCCGCATTGCGCGGGATCGTGGAGAAAGCCTGGTCAGCGCGGCGCGTGCCGCGACGATCTGGTCTGGTCTGGCGGCTTGCGCGCGCGCCTCAGCCAGACTGATCAACGCGTACGCCCGCCCAACTATCAGCCGCTCGTCGATCAGTCGAACAGCTGACTCCGCTGCCGCCACACCCGCAGCGGCATCACCTAACTGGACCAAACACCTCGCGCGCATCGCCGCGCAAAGACCACCACTGAAGAACGGCACAAGCGTGCTCGGCTGGCGCGACTGATCCGCCAACGACTGGGCTCTCGCCAGATGCTCACCCGCCTCGCCGGCGGCGCCACCAGCGACCGCGACCTTCGCAGCGATAGCGGCGCAATAGGAACCCAAGAGCAGATCCGAGGTCTTCGCCGACCACGCCATCGCCGCGGCCGCGTGATCGGCCGCAAAATGAAGCGGGCCGCTGGCGAGCTTGAGCCGTGCCATGTTCGCCAGCACGAGCGCAGCCAGGGCCCAATCCTCGCCCGTGTGCGCATCGGCCCGGCTGCGTTGGTAGAGCTGCGCAGCCTGGGTGTAGTCACCGCGATCGTAGGCAGCCCAACCCAACTCGCGCGCGATCCGGCCACGCGCTGAGCTCATGCGCGTGCGAAGCCGTGGCGGACACTGCGGCATCAGCACATCGTCAACGAAATTGAGCTGAGCGGCGAACGTGGGCGTCGTCGCACGCGCACCGAACATCGCACCGTGCTGACCGGTGGCAATGACTGTTGCCTCAACCGCACGGACGACCTGGTCGTCGACGCAGTTCCCACCGAGCACCGACATCGTCTGCTCGATAGCGGATTGACCAGAAACCGCCTGTGACCGACAAGTTCCGCCCTCACGCGCGACACGATCCACAGCCGCCTCGAACCGAGCCCGCTGATCGGTGGTCAACCGAGTCAGCACCGTGTCCATCGCCGCGGACATCTCCAGGTCCAACTCGGTCGCGTCGCCGCGTCGCTCCCATTTGTAGACCGCGTCCTTGCTGCAGCCGAGCATCTCGCTCAGCGCGAGCTGAGTACATCGCAACGCGGCTACCCGAACTGCTTTGACCTCGGTCCCGGTCCATCGGTCGACAACCACACCCCGGTCCTTTCAGCCGACTGCCGCCAGCCTACGTCGGTACGACTCCAGTCCGATTGGAGTCAGTCGACCCATGACGCTGGCCCGCCAAGACTCGAACATGCCGCAGCGCAACCGCATTGACGACATCAACACCAATCGAAGGCGACTCTATGCCTCTCTTCTTCCAGATCATCTTGTTCTTGGCCCTCATGAGCGGCGCCGGATCTACCGCGTCCTGACCTGTCTCCGGTTCCGGCGAGCGTCATCGCAGACCCCGAACTGATACTCGAAACGAGGACACATTGACAACGACCCCGGCGCAGGAGCGAAGCCACCGCGAGCTCGACTCCCACCACGCCGAGCTGATCCGTGCGACATTGCCACTGGTCACCGCACAGCTCGACCGGATCACCGAGATCTTCTACCGCCGCCTATTCGACGCCCACCCCGAACTGAGCCGGGATCTGTTCAACCGAGAACACCAGCTCACCGGTCGGCAACCCCGCGCGCTCGCCGCAGCAATCACCACCTTCGCCGCCGCGGTCACCGACCCCACCAAGACCCGTCCGACCGCCATGCTGAACCACATCGCCGCCAAGCACGTCTCGCTCGGTGTCACCGCCGCGCAGTACGCCACCGTCTACGAGCACCTGTTCGCAGCGATCGTCGAAGTTCTCGGGCTCGACGCGGTCACTAGCGAAGTCAAAGACGCATGGAGCCAGCTGTATTGGATGCTCGCCGAGGCGCTCATCGGGCGGGAGACCGCTCTCTACGACCAGCACGGCTACCGCCCGCAGGAGATGTTCACTCCCGCCACCGTGCAGGAGAGAACGACATCTCGCGCCAACCTGACCGAGTTCACGATCAGCGCGGCCGACCCCGACCGCGCCCTGCCCACTCCCCTGCCAGGCCAAGCCGTGACCATCGGGGTGACCATGGCCGACGGCGCCCGCCAGCACCGCCAATTCCGGGTCGTCGCTACTCCCGAGCCCGGACAGATCACTTTCGCCGTCAAGCACATCCCGGGCGGGATCTGGCCCGTCGGCGAGATCGCCATCCACATGATCGACCACATCCACACCGGCGACACCGTCGAGGTATCGATGCACACCGTCCGCTGATAACGACCGCCCACGTGGCCGGCGCGCTACACCCGAACCTCCCCCGAGGAGCCGACGCAGGAGCTAAACGATGACCAGCCCGATCGACCGATCGACGCTGCGACAGCAGCAGCGGCAAGCCGCGGCTGAAAGCCGCGCCGAACTCGAAAGTATTCGCCGCGCTATCACCTCCGCGGTGCAACAGCACCACGAGCACGTTCGCGCCTACCCCGATGTCACCGACCTGGCCCGTGTCCGAGGATTGCTCCGGCAGATGACCGCGATCGAACGGCGCATCAACGCGACCCCAGCGCTATCCGAAACCGAACGCGGGCGCGCGATCTCAGCGCTGCGGACCGCGCACTACGCTCCGGACAAGCCGCTGGGCCCGATCTTCCAATCGGAGGCGAAGTGGCGCGAGCTGTACAAAGACAAGCTGGGCTACCACAACCTCAAGGCCCGCGCCGAGGCATTCCTGTCCAGGGTCAGGCTCGGCATGCTCACCCCCAGCGATCTCCGCCGCCTGCAACGCTGGGAACAGCTCCACCAGGAGCGTGCCGAACAGCGCGCGAGCCGACCCTCTGCCAACAGAGCCCCAGCACTGGACAACCCGTTCGCGGGCAAGCCGTGGAGTCGTGCAGAAGCTGTCCAATTCGGACCCGCCCAGGGCCGCGACCAGCTGCGTGAGTGGTTCGTCGAACTGCCAACCCTACTTCGCGAGCATCCTGACACCGCGCGCGAGAACATAATGCGCACGATGTACAACATCGAACGCAGCGCACACCTGAGCACCGCCGAGCGCGGCCGTGCCACCGACGTCCTCAACGCCATCGTCCAGACCGCCCGCGAGGGAAAGGCGTTTGACCGCGATCCATGGGACCTTGTCGTCGCGTCCTGGGAGTTCCATGCCTGGGAGCAATCCGGAGGCGCCCAACCCAGCCGCGATTCCGGGCAGACACCTGAGATCGCAGCAGCCGACCACGACCGCACGACGGCGGCGACCGTGCCTGCCGAGATCATCGACGCGATGAGAGCGGTCGGACTGGGCGCCAACCCCGACCGGCCCGCCCTCGGCCGCCAGCGTGATCCCCTCGCACACGACCCGAGCCAACTGGCCCTGGCGGCGGCCGCCGAAAGTAGCGCATCCATCGGCGCCGAATAGACGCCTGGGCTCGGTGAATAGCTGCAGGGATCGTTGTTGCCTGGCTGCCCACTTCTCCCCCCGGCAGCGGGTTGCCGTGCTCAGAAACGGGCAAGCGTGCGAGAATATCGAACATGCGTTCGAACTCCGGACCGGTGGGGACCGACCTCGCCGCGATGCCGCTCGCTGACCGGCTCGTGCACCTGCGCCAGCAAATGGACGCCATTCCCGCACGTGCCGGATCTCCAGCTCGCACCTCCGTGCCGGGCCACGACATCGTTGCCGTCCCGGGCCCGCTCGGCGAGTTGCTGCCCGATCACGGCTTGGTCCGCGGTGCCATGGTGACCTGTCCGCGCGGAGCGGTGCTGTGTGGGCTTCTCGCGGCTGCGACCGCATCAGGTCGACACGTTGCGATTCTTACCGATCCAACCGCGCCGCAGATCGGGCTACTCGCTGCGTGGGAGATGGGCGGTGTACTTGAGCGCCTCTATGTGATTTCGACCCCGGATGATCGAGTCGCCGAAGTGGCTGGCGTGCTGGCCGAGGGCCTGGATGTAATTGTGCTCGATCTGCCGCGAGCACACATCCCACCGATGGATCTCGAGAAGCTGCGCGGCCGGCTGCGGGCAAGGGGAGCCGTTCTCATCGCAACCCGTGACGATTGGGCCAGACAAGCGCACCTCGCCCTGCGCATCCAACGGCGGCCGAACTACGGTCTGGGACGCGGACGTGGCCGTGTCACCCAGATCGACCTCGACATCGAGATCCTCGTCGGCGGCCGCCGTGTCCGCCGGGGCCGGATCGTGCTGCACGGACATGGGGGCCGAACTCGCTGGCATTACCCCGAAGCTGTCCCGATCTCATTGGCCCACACCGGATGAAACCGTCCATCACCGATCCTGCGACGATGCGTTGGCTCGCGACTCCGATGCCGGTGGAGGTCGACCCGTGCGCCGTCATCGTGCTGCCCAGGCAGTGGCCGAGACCGAACCAGCGGGCCCTCGGTGTCTTGGCTGGCGGCCTCGATCTGCGTTTGGATCAGCCCTGGCTGTTCGCAACCCTGCACCGATGGCTGAGAACCAGGCTCAGCTTCTGGATCGCTGAGGTAGAAATCCTCTATACCAGCCATAACGGCACGATCGAAGTACCGCTGCGTCAGTGGGTTAGCGAGGATGCTGTTCGGCTTCCCCGCGGCGATGGACAAGCCGTCGACGTATCTGGGGGGAGATAGTCTTCGTCGGCTCGGCATGCACAGAGAGTTCAGCCGCGCCGATCCGAAAGATGGAGTCAGCCGCGCCGACTACGCCGACGCGGCTGACTCCAGATCGAAATTGATGAGCCATCGGCATCGCCGGTCCGTGGCCCAAACCTCCTGCGACCTCAGTTGGTCACGGCGGACTGATCCAACTCGGCGAAGTAATTGAGCAACATCTCATTCTCCTCGAACCCGAGCTCAGTCACCTCGATTTCCGCTGCGGTGAACCACTTGAGCATCTGTCCCTCGGTGAGTGTGGTCGTGCTCAGGTCGAGGTCGAGTCGGGTTTGGAATGTGTGCTCTCGTAGTCCCCAGTGCCTGTCGCGGGTCATGTAGTGCTGGACGGCCTCTGGCTCGAGCACAACCGCGATTTCTTCCTCGATTTCGCGGATGACGCATTCGAGGGGTGTTTCGCCGGGCTCGCGGTATCCGCCCAGCAGAGCCCACATGCCAGGGCAGGGAATGGTGGGTTTGTCGTCGCGCAGGAATAACAGGATCTGGTTGGCGGCGTTGCGGATGATGATGTTCGAGCCCTCAGCCATGATGCTCCTTGTTGTGTGAGTCCTCAGTGGAATCAGTCGGGGGCGGCGCGTCGGCCGCGCATCGGAATCCCAGGTCGAATGCGGCGTATTCCGGTATGCCGCAGATGCGTTCGCTCGTGCGGGTTTGCCAGCGCATCATCTTCCACGATCCGCCGCGCGCCACCATGAAGCCGAGCCGCCCGGCCGCGGCATAGCTCGGATCCGTGCTGGCAGCCGCGTACGGGTGGTAGACGGTTGCTGTCCACTCGGTGACCTGCCCGGCCATGTCCAGGATGCCGCACGGCGAAGCGAAATCCCGGAATTGCCCAACCGGGGTAGTGGCTGGCGCCGCGCCGTTGGCTCGCCAGTGCGATGTGTACCAGGCCTTCCAGTCCGCCAGCGCACGCAATTCGGCGCCCGCCCAAAATTCGGCGGAGTTGGCGGCATCAGCCGACCAAGTCGATCCCCACGGCCAGGCCCTCCAGGTTGGTCCGTGTGCGGCGTGCTCCCACTCGATTTCTGTGGGCAGCCGCTTGCCCGCCCACCGGGCATAGGCCGAGGCATCGGCATGGTCGACGTGCACGACCGGGTGATCGGGACGATCAGCCACGGCGTCGATGTCGTGGCTGGGCCGCCGCCACGACACCCCGGGCAGCGTGTCCCAGTACGCCGGTCCGTAGACCAGGCCTTCCTTACGGCGCTCGGTGGCGGTTATCCATCCGGTGTCGGCGGCGAACTCGCCGAACTGGCTGTTGGTGACCGGTGTTCGATCGAGCCAGAATCCGGCCGTGACCTCTAGGTGCTGTGGTCCTTCGTCGTCGAACCAGGCCCGCGGGTAGTGCTGTTCGGCGCCGATCGCGGCGAGGTGATGCTCCGGCGAACCGATTTCGGTTCGTCCGCCGGTGATCCACACCATTCCGCCGACGAGGGTACTGGTGGAACTCATCCTCACCCGCCCATGAATGCCGAGAGCAGTGACACCTCGTGCTGGGGGGCGGTGAACCGCCAGTCCAGGCCTTCGGAGGTGCTCACGCGCTGGTCGTCGACTGCGACCACCGCGCAGCGCGGGATCTTGCCCTGGGTGTCGAGGACCCGGTCCGCAACTTCGGGACACTGCGTCGAGAGCCACCGCAACGCCTCGCCGAGCGTGTCGGCCGAGCAGGTCAGACCTGTGAGGTCGCGTTTGGCGACGGTGCTCCAATTCGTCGGCAAGACGAACCGTACTTCGGCGCTCACGCCGCCACCTCGAACGCGGCGGGACCGGCACGGTGTGCCCGCATCCAATCCAGGGTGCGGGCGAGGCCCTCGTCCAACGACACCCGCGCCTGCCAGTTCAAGACCACGTCGGCACGGCACATGTCGGGGCACCGTGACGGGGCGTCCTGGGCACGCCCCTCTGTCACTTCCACCGAGCCCGAGCCCGCCAGCTCGATGATCTTGTTGGCGAGGTCCAGGATCGACACCTCCTCTTCGCTGCCGACGTTGACCGGGCCGAAGGTGTCGTGCTCGAGCATCGAGCAGATCGCGGTCACGGCGTCGTCGACATAGAGCAGGCTGCGAGTTTGGGTGCCGCCGTGTAGATGCAGGGTCTCACCGGCCAGCGCCGCCGAGCAGAACGCAGGAACCACCCGGGAGTCGCCGACCCACATACCGGGCCCGTAGACATTGAACGGCCGAATCACCCCGGCGCGGACATTTTGTGCGCGGTGGAAGTTGACCGCGGCCGCCTCGGTGAACATCTTGGCAACTTCGTAGGCACTGCGCGGTCCGATCGGGTCGATCGCACCGCGGGAGGACTCCACCTGCGGGTGTTCGGCGGTGTCACCGTAGACATCGCTGGATGAGGCCAGGATGATCCGCGCACCGGTAGCCGCCGCGCACGTCAGCGCGTTCATCGAGCCAGCCGATCCGGCCCGCAGGGTTTCGATGGGCATCGACATGTACATCGCGGGCGCGGCAGGACAAGCCAGGTGCACGATCGAATCGACGTCTCCGAGGTCGTCGAACGCTGACCGGTCAGTGACGTCGGCGATGCGCAGAGTCACATTCGGATTGAATTCGGTCTCAACCAGATTCGCGCGGAATCCGGTCGACAGGTTGTCGATCACCGTGACCTTGTCTCCGCGTGCGGCGAGCTTTCTGGCCAGATGACTGCCGATCAACCCGGCGCCGCCGGTGATTACCGTGTGCATGGTGACTCCTCCTTGAGTTCGGTATCGGGATAGGACGACTGGGATTCGGTGGAATCCGGTGGTGCGCCGGAGGGTGCCTGTAGGCCCGCGACGACGCGGCGCAAGAACACGGGGTCGGTGACGTAGTAGAAGCCCGGCGTCGCCGCGTCGATGTCTCGGGGATTACGCAGGGGTAGGCCGGGGTGGTCGTGATCGGTCATGCTTCGTAGAGCTCGTGGCAGGGCAGCACAGACAGCGTTTTCGACACGGCCGCATCCACGGTGACCAGGATTTTGTCGTCCCATTGCTGTATTGCCGTGGTGAACGCGTCGGCAGCAGTTCGACTGGCGCGGTAGTAGAAGACCGGGCCCACCGTGTTCGTTGTCAGTGCCGGAAACGCGACGCTCACCCGTACCTCCATCGCCTCTCACCTCCGCGCAAATGCAGTTGTGGGAGTGCTGGTTTCACTGTTCTCGCTGATCAGCGGGATCTCGCAGCGGGTCGCGGTTCCGCTGCCGTAGCGGGACCGGGTCACGCTGCCGCCGTGGCACGCGGCGTGTACGGCGGGGTGCGGGGGTTTGTCAGCGAAGTCGCGGGAATCCAGGCAGGTGATCACCAGCACCGCCTTGGACGCGTCATGGTGGATGAAGATGGTGAGGGTGTGGTCTTGACCGGAGAGGTGGTCGGTTTCAGTGACGGTGCCGACCAGCTCCCGCATGAGGATGTCGACCCTGTCGATCATGTCGCCGAACGCGAACCGTGCCAGCCGAGTCCGGCTGTTGATCCGTATGATTTCCTCAGCCAATGGCACTGGTGCCACCTGGAATTCACCGATGAGCTTTTCGCCGGCATCGGCAACAGGGGGTACCTGCTCGGCGGCACTGGCATCGAGCACACCGATGTAAGGCTGGAGTTTGGCGAGCCGTTCCATCACCTGTTGGCGTGGGACGTCGAGTCCCTCGAGATGGTTCATGCTCGGCACGACAAGATAGCCGCCACGACCCGCAGATTCGATGTCGGCCACCGCGGTCCACAACACTGTCGAGCTGGCCGGTGCGCCGCGGAACGGGCGTAGGTCGATCTGCTCTCGGTTGGCGAGGGTGGTCAACATGGGGATCAGGCGGCTCTCGTGGCGATGGTCCAGGTGCTGCATCAGCGAATACAGCGCGTTGGCCTTCGGGGCGGGCTCTTGACGTACCTGGGTGAGAACGCCCTCAGCGACAAGAGCGCACTGGCGCAGTTGATGTTCGACGAGCAGGAGATCGTCGCGACGAATCAGCGCGCACCGCAGGTAGCCGATCATCATGGTCATCGCCGGATCATCCTCACTCCGCGATCAAACGCGCGGCACGGTGGCGCCCCGGCGAAAATTGCGTGTCCGAACAGGATTTGAGCGATCACCACTACCTCCTTGTCCGCCAGCGCTCAGTCGTCGAGCTCGGCGGAGAAATATGCTTGAGCGGCCAGGAACCGACGGCATTCTGGCCCGTGAGCGGCATGGAGTTGCATGACCGCGTAGGACTCGTCGGGGCCTGTGAATCCGGCAGGGTCCGTGCTGCAATCGCGGTGAGTGACTTCGCACAGCGAAAAGTCGAGCTTTCGCACAACGCCTCCTCGATCGCCGGGACTGCCGGGGGTGTGCTCGGCGTCGGCGCGCGGCCCGAGACCGTCTCGAAGCTGTTCGGGCGCGTCGGTGTTTGCCGTCAATACGGGGGGATCGATGACATATGCCCGACGCCGAGCACGAGACAAGCGTCACACTCGATACCTGTTGGCCAACAGGGCAAACAACCCCGCAGAATGCCCCCCAAACGAGTGTGGACCCTTTCCGAGGGGACGAAGATGCTCGTATTCTTGAACAACAGCCGCAGGTCACCTCCTGGGAAGGTCAACCATGCATCCGCCGCGCTCGCGGACTCCGAATTCGCTGCTTGCACAACGGATTGCGGAACGCGGTTGGACGCAGCAGGAGACCGCGGACCGAATCAATGCCGCCTATGCCGCCATTCACAACCGCCCGGGTCGTTACGACGACGAGTCCATTCGGCGCCTAGAACGGGGGGATGTCAGTTGTCCTCAACGCCCGTACCGTGTGGCTATCGAGAAAGCGTTCGGCGTGCCGGTGACGGAGCTGGGATTCCGTAGTCGCCGCGCACGTTCGGCAAACACTGAGGAGGATGACGTGCGGCGGATCGACTTCCTTCGCGGCTTGGCCGCGATGGGGGGGAGCGCTCTGCTGGCCGGCGGACTGCAGGCCACTTTGAATGATGCCATCGTGCATACCCCAACACCTCGGCTGATCGGACCCGAACACGTCGAGGAAGTCGCGCGCATCGCCGAAGCCGTGCGCCGCGCCGACAACCTCGGCCACCCGTTCGCGTGGGAGGTGATGGCCGCCCAAGTCCGTCGAGCCGTGACGCTGCTTGAGAGTGTCAGCGCGCATACAGTGAACTTGAACCTCAACGCGGCGGTCGCCGCGCTGGCAGACGCCGTTGGGTGGGCACATTTCGATGCTGGCCAGCACCGAGCAGCGGATAGATTCTTCCGGATCGCCCTTCACTGCGCCGAGCAAGCTGGATCGTGGTGGCTCCGATCGGATGTTCTGAGCGACATGGCTCGTCAGGCCATCTACCTCGGCCAAGCCGACGAAGCACTTACCATCCTCGGCGCGGCCAAGGTACGCGAAGACCGGATCTCGAGCCTTCGCCGCGCGAACCTTGCTGCGGTTCAAGCGCGGGCCTTTGGCGCCATCGGCGACGTTCGTGAAACTCTTCGGGCTGTCCGTGACGCTGATGAGCACTTCCATGATGCAGCCGCCGACCGCGACGAGCCCGACTACGACTCGTTCTCCGACTATTTCAGCTTCGCCCAGCTCAACGGCGACACTGCACACGGACTGTTCGGCATCGCCCTTCACGGACACGCTGTCGACGAGACCCGCCATCGGCTGCGCGTCGCCGCCGACAACTACGGCTCCGACTGGAGCCGATCACGGGCATTCTGCCTTGCTCTCGACGCTGCCCTCGCTCTACGAGGGTCAGACCCCGAAGAGGGTGCCGCCCTGGGCCAAGCCGCCGTCGCCGCGGCCACAGGCATCGGATCGGCACGTCTAGCTGCGAACTTGGAGCAGATCCACACCGCAGCTGCGACCCACGATCACCCCGAAGTCAAAGCGCTGCGGGCAAAGACCGCATCGCTGATCATTCAATAAGGAAGGACCGGGCCGATGACCGCGATGTACGCAACCAGTGCCGAAGTTCAGCAGGATCTCACCGATCTGTGCAGTACCTTCGGCATCACCATCGAGAACACCGCGCCCGCACTCCTGTACGGCACAGCGACCGAGCCTCGGGCCGCGCTCTCTCAGCTGCGTGACGCACTGGCCACCACTATCTACCGCGAACGCAGCGTTCGTATAGGCGATGAAGAGTCGTACCTGACGGTGTTGGACGCGATAGAGCGAACAATCACGATCAAGATCCGGCGCAACCTCACCTGATCGGCGCGGAATACCTGCCCGACATCGGCATCGCTCTGTCGAATCGTGATGTCCCTGATCTTAGAGCTGTTCCCACACACCGACGGTCGTGTAGGTTCGATCCCGATTCGGCTATGAGGGGGACGCTGTGCGGTTCGTGGTGGGGGTGGCTGTCGCTCTAGTGGTGACGGGGATGACGACGAGTTGCGGAAGCTATAAGGGGCCAGACTCGGCCGCGGATCGAGATCTCGCTGCGGCTGCAGTCCTTGCCGTGAGCGATCTGCCGAATAAATGGCCCGCAGTCGGCAGTCCCCAGTCGGGCACGGATCAGGGTGCTGACCAAGGTATCTGGACTCAGGACCTGTTGACATGCCTCACGGTGGAGCCGTCCAACGCAGGTCCGGTTACAGCATGGGCGACCTCGCCGACCTTCGCCGATTCGCCTTACGGCGCAGGCTCGCGAATCGAGCTGACGACGACAGCGGAGATCGCGAAGGCCCGCTTCGATACCCTGAGCAAATCCAATGTCACCGACTGCCTGCAGAAATCGCCAGGGTCGGTCTGGAAGCTGGGTGACCCCGAGCCCGCAGATCCTGTCCAGAAGGTAGAGCGGGTTGCCCGGCTGGAATTCCCGCCGTTCGGCGACCAGGTCAGCGCTTTTCGCGTGAAGGTGACCAAGGCCCACGCCGCTGGGCAGATCAACGCAGGTAAGTCATGGACTGCTGTGATCGACCTGGTGATCGTACGAGCCGGACGATCGTTGGTGCAGATGGCGTTCGGCGGCGGCGGCGGATCCCTGCCCACCGAATGGGAGCAGAATATGACTCAGACGGTCACCGACCGCATCGTGAAGTCGACTGCGACTTCGTCTTAGTCGCCGACCTCGCGCGGGAGGCCGCGAGAGGGCCGCTGTAACGCCAGCTCAGGGTCAATCGGCGCGGTCAGCGTCACCGTCGACCACACGTAGCCGTGGGCGGGACATCGAGATACCGAAGCCCTCGGCCACCGCACGGTCCAGGTGCAGCATCCGCTGATCGGTACGGTCGCGGCAGCTCTGGGGGCTGTCCCTGCACACCAGGAACGTCCCGCCGCTGTATGGGTCGTCGAGGATCTCGACTTCGCGTTGCAGCGCGAACCAGTCCCGCCCGATGTAGCCCTGGTGGTCCTTGTCGCACAGCACGCAGATCGGCACGGTCCACCCGTGATCGGACAACAGCGCGGTCAGCGCCCGGTCCTCGCTCGCGCGCGGCGTGGTCATCCAGCCGCACATGCACACCGCGCGATGCCGCTTGCCTACCGGCAAGAAACCATTTGGCAGATGAACACGCGCCACGGTGGGGGTCATCCGATCACCCGCGACCAACGTTCATGTGCCGATTGGCGAGTCATCCTGGCCGCCTTGCCGATCGCCTCCCACGACGCGCCCTGTTCGCGAGCGGACCGCACAGCCGCAGCGAGCCGGGACTGCACGTCGTCGGCTTCGTCTGCGAGATACCGCACCTCGGCGGTGCCGCGGGTCGGCGCGATGTGGGCCTCCCACTCCTGCATCAGCACGTCCTGAACGTCCTCGTCGAGATCCGCGGCCTCGCTGTAGATCCGGCGCAGCTCCGGAGCGTGATCGGACGGATCGGCGACCCGAGTCCACAGCTCCCCACCCCAGCACTCGCGCCCGTCGCGGGAGCAGACCGGACGCCACCCCACCACCTCGGCGTCGCCGCGCGTCTGCCATTCCGCGACAGCCAACATGATGCCGTCCGCCCCGGTGTCCGCGATCGGACCGGCGCTCCAGGCGCCGCCGCTGCGGCCGTCGGCGAACTCGTGCGCTACGTAGCCCTCGTGCTGCCCGTCGTCTGTCTGCCTGCCCATGATCTCCCCTTAAGTCGTTGTCAGGATTTCCTGACAGTCTATCAATTGTCAGGAAATCCTGACAGTATTTCGAGCGAGAACGGATCAGCTCCTTTGTCAGTCATAGTCTGACATTGTCAACACGTCAGGCTTAGGCTGACAGTATGGAAACGAACGAAGATGACCGCTTCTCCTACAGCACCGCCGCTCTTGCGCGACTGGTCCTCTCCGATGAACTGCGCGAGCTGGCCGCCGGCGCCGCCAACCTGATTTCGACCGAGAGCGATGACGGATGGCATCCCGGCGAAGTCGTTGAGGCCGCCGCGCGCCTGGTCGATCAGGCTCAGTCCGTTCTCACGCGCGCGGTGATCTACGAGCGGGAACGCCACAGCTCCTGGGACCGCATCGGCGAAGTCTTCGACATCTCGCGCCAGTCCGCGCACGCGCGCTACAGCGACGACATGGGCGAATGGAAGGAAGCCCTGCACGAGCCGTTCTACGAACAGACCGGCCGGATTCGCAATCTGCGGCTGCCCGATGCAGCGTTTCGGCCCACGGAGATCGGCCAACGACTCGACAGCTGGGTGCGAGACCATGGCTTCGACGGTGGCGACCACCCGGTCACCGGCGGCCTGCCCGAACTGAGCGTCACCGCGGAACTGGGTCAGGTCCTCGAGGCCATCAACCGGCTGTATCGGAACCCGTTCGACAAAATCGACCAGGGCAAGCGCGCCCGAATGCTGGAGCGCAAGGCATCGCTACTCGACCGGATCGCCACCGAGGAAAACCGCCCTGAAGCTGTCCAGATGGCGGCCGAAGCGCGCGCGCTGGCGGCCGAGCTGCGCGTCGACAAGGACGGACAACACCTGCGGGCGGTGGTCGACGAGTAGCAGCTCCCGGGGTTGGCGGCGCGACGCCCTTCCAAGGTGCTCAATCGCAGATTCCGAACGCATTGAATGCGACCTACTGCAGGGGCTTCGAAACACGAAATAACCACGGCTGCAACGCTTTACAGAAGAATTGTCAATACTTGCGGTGCTATCCTTAGTTCAGGAAAACCGACGAAAGGACACAAATGGCCAAGCCGCTGAACAGCCCAATTCCGAAGTCCGTCGACAGTCGATATGAAGTAGCCTTCGAGGCGCTGGGATCTCTGATCGGGATCGCCAGCAACGACGAAGGCGCGGCCAAAATTCGGGCCGCACTGGGCATCTCCGCCACGGCATCTATCGATGCGGTCGTCCGGGATTGGGATACGCGCCGTGACGCGCTTCATCCCGACGATAGCGAGGCCATCGACCAGGTCTTTCAGGTCGACGCGCCAATTTTGCGAGCCGCGATCGGTCAGGCATCAGCGAGCGAGTCGTGATCAGTTCCAACCCTGCCGACAATCTCCTCGCCCCAGACGAAGCGCAGCGAATTTTCGACAAGGAGATTTTGCCCAGATTGCTTCGGAACGTGAGGGTTGGAGTCGACCGTGAGGAGCGGCCGATCGCCATGCTCCTCACTGCTCAACCGGGTGCAGGGAAAAGCACCATCGCGCGGCGCATCCAACAGGTGCGGGCGCTCGATGATCCCATGGTGTTTTTCGATGCTGACGGATTCCGTCCCTACCACCCGAAGTACGCCGAAGCGAAGGCTCATTCCTGGGAAATCGAAGACGCCGTCGTTCTCGGTGACGCCCGCCGCTGGTTCGAGATGGCGTTCGATGCACTCACCGAGAAGGGCGTCGATTTCATCGCTGAAACCGGAATGAGGCCAGAGGTAGCGGACAGGTATCTCGACCGACTCGCAGATCCGCCAGCACCCACCGAGCCCTACCGGACCGAAGTCGTCATCCTGGCGACATCGCCGGGCGAGAGCCTGCTGGGCATGCTCGATCGCTACAACGAGGCGGTCAAACAGATCGGGTACGGCCGGTACCCGGGCGAGATTGAGCACAATCAGCGACTGGCACGGCTTCCCGAGCTCGGCGACCAGGTAGACGCCGACCCGCGAATCAGCGGCCGCCGGATCTATCGCCGGGACGGCCTGTTCGACTACAACAAGCGCGATCCCGAAACCGGCGCGTGGTCCTCAACTGAACCCACCCGAAGCGTCATTGCCCGGGCGCAAGAAACACGACTCACTCTGCCCGAGTCGAGGGTGTTCACGGACAAGCTCGAGCAACTCGCCGCCGAGCTCGGACCGGACTGGGTGTCCCAGATCGAGAACGTCAAACAGGCGGCTGCGACGATCATCCATCCCGCAATTTCGATCGACCCCGCCCTGCTGGAAGCGCTGGGCGCCGTGCAGTCGGGCCACGAAGTCGCCCCCGGCCAAGCCAGCAGCGAGAAATCGGTGACGGAGCGAGAAGCACCGTTCAGCGATCCCACGGTTGGTTTGGAAGCAGGCGATGCGGGGGCGGGCATATAGGCCGTCGTGGCAACTGAATCAGTCCGCCACACAGAGACCGAACCAGAACGGGACCTCGCGTATGAGGTCCCGTTCTGCATGTGTTCGGCCCATCACTAGCCGTTCACATTGATATTGCTGGTCCTTCGCTAGTTGCTTTCGCGTGTTCGATCCAGCACGGCGCCATCGGCGAGTTCTGGTGTGCGTGGTGTGTAGTCTCCCGCCGAAGACCGAGTGGCATTCGCCGGAGGCGCCCGCCGGATGCTCAACGCCACGGCGATGTCTCGGCGGAGTTCGTCCTCGACGACGTAGGTGGGAGCCTTCGCGCGCCGCCGCCGGCCGAGATGGCGGTACTCCCACCTGGCGGCTGCCGGGACTCGCGCCGTCGATCGGGCCAGCCCCGATCCTGGGTACAGTCGAAGTCGTGACTGAGCTTGACAGCACGATCGACGCCATCAGCCGCGCAAGCGTCCACGCCACAACCGCCCTGCTGACCGAACACGGTGCCGCGCCCGCCCCTCGGATTTACCTGCTCGACTCGGCCCGGCCCCAACCACTCACCGGCTACATCACATGTCGTCCGTACCGGCGCGGGCGGGATGCTCACGCTGCGATCACTGGCCTGGGTGCGGGTGCGCGCGCGAGTGGAGCCACTCATGTCGTCGTTACCTGGGAGGACGCCGACTTGATAGCCTCGATCAGCGGGCCTGGCGATTACCCTCACGGCCTTGCGATACTGGCCGCAGACATTGCCCACCACCGCCTAACCCGCCACCCCTTCACGCCGAACTTGAACTCCCCCAACCGGAGCGGTGCACCCACCGTCACCCCGGCTTGGCACCGTCCGGACACCATCGAGGCTCACCCGCTACCACCCTGCATCAGCACTCTCCTGCAAATTTGGCGCACCTTCCCCGTCCCCGATGACGCCCTCGAACAGATGACCAGCGCCGGTTACACCATCCGACAGACCCCCGCATCGCCTGCATGCGTGTGACATGACAGGCGCCGCCGAGCCGCACGCTGGCCCGGAGGAACATGCGCGATTCAGCCGCTGGGTCAAGGACCAAGCGTTCAGTCTTCAGGAAGGCCTCGACGAGAGGCTGGCCCGTCTCGCCGCCGCGGAACGTAACCTCGACATTGCGATTTACCTGTTCCATCAACGACTTCACACCACACCCGCACTAGCGGCGTTCGGCAAGTCGTAGCCCAGCTCCTCATCCACGACCGCCACGCTCGTCGGATTCGGGGCGCTATCGGACGCCGCGACGGCCGAGGGTGATGAACGCGGTGACCATCGACAGCGAGCCCGCGCCGAAGATTGCCACACCTTCTAGGGCGGCGCCGTGGTCGGCGAAGTGCTTCGCAGTCAGTGCCAGGATCGCCACGCTCGCGAGCCCGCACAGCGGGCCCAGGGCGTCCAGTCCCACCGCACTCAACCGGATCCGCCGATCGTGGCGCGCGTCACGCTCGAACACGGTGAGGATGCGGTCAACGGCTCCGGGCCTGGCCGATTCCCATCGTTTCAGGTCCGCAGGCGCGGGTAGGTCGGTCCAGCGGGTCGGTGCCGGTGTGGTGGCCGACTGCTGGCCGCCGTTCGACACCGCGGCCGCTCGCGCGATTCCGGTCGGGGGCACGGTCAACTCCTCTGCGTGTGGTGAATGTGGCAGAACCGTAGAGGCTTTCGGCGTGGCAGCGTGTCAAACCATCCAACAGCGCAGTTCACCGCGAGCCCGTCAACGGTGCCGACGCGGGGACCAGGCGCCACAGCGGACCCGGCGCGACGTCGATGATGGCGCCGGGGCCGATCTCGGGATGCCCGCGCCGTGACGGATCGACCTCGAAGCGCCGCATGGGCGGTCGTACCGCCGATCTCGATTCGCGTTTGGCCTGCGCGAATTTGGCCTCCCACGATCGGCATCGTCGGAACCCCGATCTGGCAACGCGCAGCAGGGGCTCAGACTTCAGAGCCTGTACCCGGCCTGCTGACCGAACTGCTCGTCACCCAGGCCGGAGACCTTGCCAGGGTCGAATTCCCGCTCGTCGTCGACTACTCCCAGCGTGTCGAGGTGATGCTGCTGCCCATCTCCGACATGTGGGAGCTGCGCACCGATGCCGACCGAAAGCGCGCCCTTCAACTCGTGCGTGAGTTCGGCACCCGGGCGTGATCTGCCAGTTCGCGCACTCATATCGTTGCTTCGCTAGTGGCTGTCGGGCGTTCGATCTCGGCCGCGACGCCATCGGCGAGTCCGGGTATGTGCGAGGTGTGGCCGCCAGATGCACGCCGCGCGGCTTCGGTTGGTGATGGGCGGCGGATGCTCAGTGCCGCGGCGATGCCCTGGTGGATGTCACCGGCTACATCGTTGGTGGGGCCTGGTGCTGGCTTCTCGGCGAACTGGTCGGTGAGATCCATTTCGCCGGTGATTCGCAGTTTGGCCTGGTGACGGGCGCGGTGCCGAAGCGGCGAAGCGGCAGTTACGTTTCGGAATGCAACAGCGGATCGAACTGCTCGACCCAGGCGCGCTGGGTCTGGTCGACGCCGAGCCGGGCAACCACATCGCGGTCGTGGGCCTCGGAAGCGCGGGCCTGCACCATGATTCGGAGACCGCAGTGGGGACGGGCCTCGAACTGATGCTCAACGCTGATGACTTTGGCTGCGAGGTCGTCGTTGGGACCAGCGCCGTAGAACTTCAATGTCTCCCCGACTCGAGGCACAGGCCCGGGGGCCCGGACTTCGAGGCTGACGGGGTCGTGGTCGTCGTCGACCGCGATGTACAGCAGGTAGTCCACGGGGGCGGGGTCGCCTAGGCCGCTGACGGGCTCTCCGTCTTCGACCGGTGCACTGACCGCCTCCGGAATCTCGCCGTCGCTGCTGCCAGGTGTCCATGCTGCAGTGACGAGCTCAGCGGTTCGCCTGCCCTCGTTGGGGCGGATGCCGAGGGCGTCGCCGTCGCCCCGCTCCAACTGCTTCACTACCCGGCCGACCTCGGATTTGCTCACGGCCAGGGCGCTGGCGGTAGCGCGCACCGACAGGCTGCGGGCGCGGCACACGGCGATCGCTTGGCGTGTGACGCGGGCAAGCGCTTCGGCGATTGGCCGGTGGTAGCCGCGAGCTCGATCCAATGCGGCCGCGGCTGCGGCCACGTCGACGTCGCGATCGACGGCATAGTCGTCGGCGAAGATATGTCCCATGTAGGGACAATATCCGTCCCATTCTGGGACAGTCAAGGCGCGACGGACGCAGGCTCGATGTATGTCTACGGAAGTCGCAGGTAGGCGCGTTGCGCCTGAACTGGCAATGGCGGGGCAACTGAACTTTGCACTGTCCATATGGCTGGCAGGCTGAACTTTCGGATGGCGTTTCACCTTCCATTGTGGAAGGTCTGCCCAGTTCTAAATCCCCCATCAGGTATGTGTCCGATAATGACAGTTATCGGACATGTACCCCCCAAAACCCCTGCTAGAACACAGTTTCCGTGTAAAGTCACCCATGGCGACCGGGGGAAACGGTCGGTGGCCATCGCTACGCTGCACGAAACCGCAGCTCAGCCACCGATATTCAGGAGAACGTCGTGACAGACCCCTTCAGCAAGATCGCTCTCGGTGCCGATGCGGCCCCTGCCCCTGGCGACGCCGAACTCCTGGGACCGATAGACCCTTTCGACATCCCTGCCGTCGAGGCCGCCTACGCGGCCACGCTGCCGGTGACGCCGACCGCTCGGGTCTGGACCGATCCGACGAACCCCGACGCCGGTGAGACCGTCACGGTTACCACCGGGCCCGCCCTCGACCTCGCCACCTGGACCCCGGTCGGGCCCGTCCTGCACCAAGGTCGCCTGCCCGACCACTACGAAGACGCCGACATCATCGCCGCCGCCGACGATTCGCTCGCTGCCGCAGGATGGACCGTGACCGAATACTGGGTCGCCGACTCGTTCGGCTGGCGCGCCAGTGTCGGCCGCATCGCGATCCCCACTCTTGCGTGTTGATGGCCCGCTCGATCTATCGCACTCCGCTCAACGACACCCACCGATCAGGCACCGCTCTCAGGGGGACGACCGTGACCGATGCACTCAATCCCGACGACCCGGCCGACATCGCGCCCTGGTCGCCGGAGTCCCTGTTCTCCGAACGTCACAGTGACGCAACCGGTCCGGATCTGGGGCAGGTTCCCGGCAACGAGCTGCCGACCTTCTCGGCTGCCGGTTCAGGGCTGGCCGACCGATGACCGGTCCTACCGGCGCGATCGCGCGGCCCTGCGCCTGCTCGACATGACCGGCCCCCACTCAGGCGCAGGCACGCTCGGCGAGTCCGGGCGCGACGATGCCGTGCTTCTCGATCGGCGCCAGATCGCCCACGCGTGTGACCAGATCGTCCCCACCGTCGAATTTCTCCGAGAGCCGATAGGCCAGTGGGGTGGTCTGCGCGGCGGGGCCAGGCTGTCGGCGGCCCAGCGTGCCTACCTCGGCGGCCACGCCCTGGCGATCCTCGACACCGTGCTGATCGACCTCGCCGCGGTGCGCGCGCGGATGGCCACCGCGCTCGCGGTGCCATCGGGCCCGCTCCCGGACCCCGGCACCGACCCGTGGCCACCACGCGACCTTTCCGAACCCGCCCGGTACGTGGCCCGGGACTACGAGCGAGCCGCCGCGCAGCTGCGCTACATCTCGATCTCGCTGGACCAGTGGGCCGCTCGCACCCCCGATCACTACAACGAGGCCGCACGGACCAGCGCCGGGGTGCGCGCACTGGACTACCTCGACAGCCATATCGTCGGGTTCGGGCTGGTGCGCGCGGCCCTGGCCGCCGACCTCGCCGGGCCCGATCCCGCGAACGCGCTCGGACTCGACGCCATCCCCGTCACGCGTCACCCCATGCCCACCACCCCAGGAGAGCCCACCTCATGACCGACCCCATCACAGCCTCTACCGCCAAGCTGCGCGAATGGCTGATCACCGGCGCCGACCTCGCCGAGGGCCGACACCAGCGTGCCGCGGTCGAGCTTCTCGATTTCGCCGGGCTGCTCGACCGTCGCGGCCTGCGCGCCCACGTCACCACCCGCCTGGTCACCGACAGCGACGACAGGCACCACCTCATCGCCCGCGTGGACTGGACGGCGCTGGCCGCCGCCGACATCGGCCCGCTCGGCGGCACGCAGCGCCGGTTGCTGGACCTTGCACTCAGCCTCGGCGGCGGGATCCGGGTCGACCTGCGCTTGGTGACCAGCGCCGAACTCGGTGACGCCCACGCCCGCGCCGTCCTGGCTGCGGTCACCCGGGCCCTCGGCCTGGCCGACGATGTGCAGATCACTGACACCCCTGCCTACCTCGAGCGCGAACGCAAACGGCAGGAACGGCTTGCCGAGTTCCTCGGCGAGACCGGATCGGCGGCCAGGGCATGAGCATCCTCGCCACCGCGCGGGCGGCCCTGATCGAAGCTCAGATCCCGGCCACCGCCGTGCTGGCGGTCCATCCCCGATGAGCGCCGAGCCCGGACGGCTCCGCTCGGTCGCGACCGGCGGCGATCACCCCGACCTGATCGCCGCCGACGCCGCGCGCACCCACTACGCCGCGGCCGCGACCCCCGCCGCCACGACCCGGGCCTACTCCGAAGCATGGGAGGCGTTCCACACCTGGTGTGGCACCGTGGATCTGGTATCGCTACCGGCCGACCCGGTCACCGTCGAGCGGTACATCGCCCTCGGCGCCGTGCGCAAGGACCTCGCGGCGTCGACGCTGGCGGTGTGGATCGCCGCGATCGCCGACCGCCACCACGATGCCGGCCATCTCGACCCGACGACCGGCGAGAAGGTCCGCGAGGTCCTGGCCGGAGTCCGCACCACCCAAACCCTGGCCGGACGCGAAATCGACCAGGCACCAGCAGCTGATCACCCGGTCGTGACCGCGATGATCACCACCGCCCACATCACCGCGGTGACCTGGCCGGAACGGGTCGCCGCCCGCCGCGACATCGCGATGATCCTCACCGGCTTCTCCATGCTCGGGCGCCGCAGCGAAATCGCCGCTCTCACAGCGTCGGACCTGTCGATCACCACCGGCGGCGGCGAACGGCTGCTGAGCATCCGACGGCGTGGCAGCAAAGCCAACCGGGAAAAGATCACCCGTATCTACCGCCGCGCCGGATCCGGTCCGGCGCTGTACTGCCTATGGTGTGGGCTGCACCGCTGGCTGGTCGTGCTCGACGCCCGCGACCGTGCTGCCGACCGCGAAGTCCGGCGTCAGAAACGCCACCGGCACACCACCATCGACCAGGCCGCGGTCAACCGGGCCGTGTCGCTCGCGGTCCAACGGGCACTGATCATCGACGTCGCCGACCCGCACACCCACCGCTGCGCGCAAGCGTGGCCCGAACTGGCAGACCCGCACACGCCGCTGTTCCGGCCACTGGCCAAGGCAGGCCCACCCCTGGACCGCGCCATCTCTGACCGCCAGATCGCGCGCATCATCAAAACCCGGGGTGCTGCCGCCGGCCATCCGGACCTGCGTGGACATTCTCTGCGCGCCGGTGGAGCCACCGAAGCTTTCGCGCGCGGTGCTTTGCTCACCGACGTCATGGCCCTGGGTGGGTGGCGCAGTGCCGCCTCGGCCATGCTCTACGACCGGGATGGCGAACAGCGCTCGGCCCGAGTCGAACTAGGTATTTAATTCTCAAAGTAGGAAGGGTTGCGCCCCCAGGCAGCCAAAATCGGAATCAGCTGGGCGGCGCGGCGCCCATCCTCACTCGGCGGGCTTGTCTCCCGTGGCGGGCTTCTTCGCGGTGGTGGACTTCTTCGCTGTTGGCGCAGCCTTCTTCTTCTGCGGCGGCAGTGTCTTCGGTGCCGGGTCCGAACCTGGTTCCGCGAGGGCCGGGCGGAGAGATGCGCCGCGGTCGAACAAGGCCGTAGCGAAGGCCTGGCGGAAATATGCGCTGGGGTCGAAGTTGGCCGCTGCGAGGGCCTGGCGGACCTCTGCGCCGGGGTCGAAGTTGGCCGCCGCGGCGGCCTGGCGGAAGTACGAGATGGAGTCGAGACCGGCCGCCGCGACGCCCTGGCGTAACCCTGCACCATGGTCGAAGGTGACCGCCGCGAGGGCCCGGCGGATATCTGCGGCTTCGTCGACCGCCGCGTCGCTGACCTGAGCGGCGAGATACTTCCGGGCCAAGCCGAGGTAGGTCTGGACGTCGACCAGATGAAACTCGCAATCGGCCTGCTTCTTCATCTCTCGAACCAGCTCGACGCGAGGCATCGTGTAGTGGCCGTCGCTGAATACCCAGTCCGGCTTGGTTTCGTTGGTGACAAGAAGTACCGGCAACCCCCGGCTGGATGCTTCGTTGATCGTCTGCTTCCATACCAGGAAGTCCCCGATCGCCCGCTCACCTTTACCAACGTCGGCGTAGCCAGGCGGAATGTGCCCCGCGAGGCGGATTTTGTGCTCTTTGTGGGCTGCGGCGGCCTCCTTGTCACCGAATGCAGCACCGATCTTCCCGTCGAAGAGCTCGCCGAGCTGTGTGAGAATCGGGTCCGAGTCCGGGTGGGCATCGAGGTCGATGGTGATGCCGACGGTTCCTTCGATCTCGCGGATCATGGTGTCGACAGCAGCGCGCACGCCGTCGCGGACGTCGGCCGCGACCTTCTGGTCGAGCCCATGACGGTGGGCGTGGTGAGCCGCGATCGCCACCAGCTCCGCAATCGGCTTGGCCATTTGATCGTTGATCACGTCTCGAATGCCTTGACGGTCCGCTATCACCGAGGCCCGCCGGTCGTGGAATTCCTCACCGACTCGATTCGGGATCCAGAGCCGCTCGCCCAGGAGTTCCAGAGCGGCGAAGTACTCCTCGCGGGTGGGGTCGGTGAACCGGTACAGGTCCAGGACAGCGTTCGTGTCGAGCACGACCAGGCCCTCGGTGACGAAATGTCGAAGGTCGTCGTCGGTCGGCGGATAGTAGCCCGCGAACTCGGTTCGGAACGTGGACCTTTCGGCTGCGGCCTTCGAGTTCTTCTTTGCGCGAGGAGAGTTCGGCATTCGGCCAAGAGTACGGTCGGTGGCGCGCATCCCCGCCGCGGGGTTCGGATCTCGCACATGTCGATCCCGACCCAGGTTTGGTGGCTGGCGTCTTCGTCAATGCCCACCGCCTTGTCTGTGTCGACCTGCTGTAAGACTGGATCGCGATGACCGACACACCTGACGGGCGGGACGCCGAAACCGACATCGACCCGGCCGTCGCCGAACTGGACCGAATCCTTGCCCGGGTCCAAGGCCTACGGCCTGAACACGATCGGGAGTGGACACAGTTCGCGTGCTGGGCGGTCGCGAACGGGCACCGGGTGCTTCCGGCGACGGCGCAGGTGCTGCTCGCCTACTTCACCGCCTACCCCGGAACCCTGACCACCCAACGCGGCCGCGCCACCGCGGTCGCCGCCGCGCACCGCGCCGCACGCCGCGAATCCGGTGACCCGCAACCGGTCCCGAGCACGAAAACGCTTCTCGGCCTACCGTCACCGACTGAGGCCGAGTCCGTGCGCCGCGTCCTGAGACCACCGCGCGCCGAGCGCCTCGCCTGCCACCGCGCCCGAGTCGAGTCCGTGTTGCCGCACCTGCCGGTCACCGGCTGGCCTGACGCCCTGACCGCCCGCCGCGACGCGATCATCCTGCACCTGGCGGCGGCGGGGCTGTCCTGGGACACCATCGCCGGGTTGCGCCAGTGTGATGTGATCCTGGGCGACACCGTCGTGATTGTCGGCAGCCAACCGCTGGTGGAGTTGACCGCGACCGGCCTGCCCATCACCTGTCCGGTCGCGGTCATTCGGCGCTGGGCCACGGTGCTCGCCTACGCGCCGCGCGCCACCGGCCACATCGAGCTCGAACGCCTCCTCACCGCTCCGGACGACATGACCGAACCGATCCACCAGCTCCTCGCCGAATGGGCCGACCAGCCCTTGCTTACCCGATTCGACGGGCGCGGCTTGGCGGATGGCGTGGTCGACGAGCTCGACCCACTCACCGGCGCCGAGGTCGCCGAGATCGTCGCCACACGGATGGCTTTCGATATCCCCGCCGCCACCGTCGATCTGGACCCGGACTACTACGCACGCGGCCTCGCCGCCCGTGCCCGTGCCCGCGAGATCAGCGACGACCTCGACGAACTCTTCGCCCGGCTCGACGCCATCGCCGACCCTCTGCTCGACCTCAGCCGCGAGTCAATGCGAACCCAAGGACTCACCCCCGAGTAGCTACAGAGGCCCCAGACCGATTGCCACAGATTGATGTCGAATTGATCTGGAGGCTGATCGAGGAACAGCCCGACATGGAAAGTTCGAAGACTTCAGCGACTAGAGATTGTGCGCCAGGGCCCCCGCACGCTGCGGGGAGCAGGGCGTGCTGGAGGCCATCCACCCGCCGCGCGATGAACGGCTCAGAGTTTGCCGCCGACGGAAATACTAGACAGCGGGCGTGTTCATGGCTCGCCCGGAAATATCAACTGGTGAGGGATTCGACGGGCGAACTAATTTAAGCATTCGATCGCAGAATGATTAGTGGGATAATTCTACTCCGCACCGATCGGGATGGGCATTGAATCCTATTCTTTGCCTGGCTCGATGGGCGTGGCTGGTGTCCGATATATTCTCTGAAATCGTCTGGCGTAGTCCTATTCGGCTCGTACCGTATTCGGACTGGCGGCACCTGACCTGCGCTCTTCGGTCAGTGAAATCTCTCGGCGCGTGATGGGTGCGAGCGTGACCGCCCCGAACCGTCGAGCGCGCGTATAGCGTCCTTGACCTGCCGATTATGCGACTCCGAGCCTAGAGGCGGTAGCGAACGCATCGCCTCGCGACGAGGGAAGTCTCAGGACTGGGGGATGCTTACGTCCGACTCGGGAATCGGCCTATTTCCGGTCCGAACCTGCCCGTGAATGAACTGAAATCAATTCATTGAAATATCTGTGGATATAGGTTTGCTGAACAACTGGGCGGCGTGGTACAGCGCGTGATCACGGCTCACCCTCACGTCGGGGGTGGGTCGCCGGAGGGTCGCCTCCGTCAAAGTAGCTGGAGGTGTGCTAAACCACATGAATTTTGGCGTGGCGCATAGACTCTTGCTTTATCTGGGTTTAACGTTGTAGCCGTCGGGCCCGCAAGGACCGAAGCACCACCACATGGCGCTGCCCCCACCTGTTACCGCAGGTGAGGGCAGCTATTTCGTCCATCCGTCCGAGCATGCAACTCTGAACTATGGAGCACTAATGAGCGTAACGCCAACGAGGGAGAACTCCTACCCTCAACCGCCCGAGTCGCCCGACAACCACCCGCTGCTGGCCCTCGGTCTGGCCGTTGCCCTCGCCACGGCCGCCGGTGTGCTGGTCGGGTGGGAAGCCGCCGTCACCGTCTTGGTCGCGGTCTTGGGCCTTTTCGTCGCCTACCGCAGCTCTATCAAGGGGTAGGCAGTACTGAGACGTCGATGCGTGCCCTCACTTCCTTCGGGCGGTGAGGGCACGCCGATGACACTGCGGACAGCCAAGATTGGCGACGTCCACATCCGCATCTACTCGCGCTGGGATCAGATCCGCGAAAGTCTCGCCAAGCGGTTCGGCTGTCAACCCTAGCGGCGACCGCAATAATTCCGACTCATCGGCAAACTACCTTATCCGGAGAAGGTTTGATCTTGTTGGGGCGGAAATTTTCCGACAAGGGCAGGCGGGGGTAGTAGCGAGGAATCGGGCCGCAATGCGAATCGACCTGGCGTTCGCTGCCCGCCTTCGGGCGTGGGTGGCGGTGTTCGCGGCCTACGGTCGCGCAGCTGGTCCGCCGGCGCGCCCATACAGAGCGGCGGGCCCGACCAGCCGCAGCAACTCGAGCTCAACGCCCAGCCGGGCGTGGACGTCGCGGGCTGCCATCGCCGAGGTGATCGCGGCGAGGCCGTAGCTGTCGACTAGGTCGCGGATCGCAGTGGCGGTCTCGCCGTCGCCGCGGCGATGTGCGGCGTGCAGGAGGTCGACCTGCTCCAGGATGTGGTCGTCCTGGTCGGGAGTGTCGCTCACAGCGCCGACTCTACTGCGGCGCCGGAAAGTCGTCCGAATTGCCGGGAACTGAAAGCTATCTCGCTACGTCCAACCAAATATGACTCCCGACGATCGCGAAGCACTCACCGAGGCCGGGCACGATCCTGACGACTGGCGGGTGCAGCTACGCATGGCCGCGGTGCGCGTCGGCCTCGAACAGCTACGCGCGAGAGGCGGCGCGTCATGCGGACCTTCTTTCTCGCATTCATCACGCTCCAGTGAGGATTCGGGTGTGTGGCACCCTGGCGTGGTGGAGGGGATCGTCGTCGAACAGGTCGTTGGGGAGCCCGAACAGTTGCGTGAGCTGCTCGCTAACCTCGATGCCCGCCACCGGTTGCGCGACAGCCAGTTCGCTGCACCGCATCGGCTCGCCGACGGTACTGATCCGCGCGTCATCCGCCTCGTTGCTGTCCGCGCCGACCACCTCGAAGGCTTCCTCGCCGGAACCCCGCGCACCGGGCACATCGCGCTCGTCGGCGTACTGCACGAAGGTGGCGGGGTTGGCACCGCACTGATCGACGCCTTCGCCCGTCGGTCCCGCGCCCTAGCAGCGCGTGAAATCACCGTGGTCCTCGATACCGAGCCACACGGTCGCTGGCGGCGCCGCGCCTTCTTCCACGCACGCGGGTTCAGCGCATCCCCGGGCAGCAACCTGCACTTCCATCGTCGCCTGTGATCCGATCGCGAGCACGAACCGGCGCGGACACGGTCTTGACGGCGAGGTCCCCGGCGCCCGCTAGGTCGCGGACTAGCCTGAGAGGGTGGATCTCGCGATCCCCAAGCCAATGCTGGCCAGCTCCGGACAGTTGCCACCGCCCGGAGCGCGCTACGCCGCGGAATTCAAGGTCGATGGCGCGAGAACCCTGACACGCTGCTCGCCCGACGGAACCATCTTGCTGGCCAGCAGGACGCTACGTGACACCACGAGCAGCTACCCCGAGCTCGTCGACGCACTACGCACCGCCGCACACGGGCGCGGCCTGGTCCTCGACGGTGAGGTCATAGCCCCCGACCCCACCACCGGGAATGTGCCGTCCTTCTCGAGATTGCAGCGTCGACTCCATGTCGGGCGGCCCTCGAAGTCCCTGATCGCCGCCATCCGTGTCGAGTACGTCGTGTTTGACGTCCTCGCCGACGGGGTGCCGATCCGGACCTTGCCCTACCGCGAGCGTCGGTCACTGCTCGACGATCTCGGCCTCGACGACGGCGACCGGGTCCGTGTCCCTCCGGCGTGGCTTCTCACCGAGCACGACCCCGGCGAGCTGCTGCTCGCGGCCGCGGCCGGACATGCCGAAGGTCTGGTCAGCAAAGCGCTGGAATCCCCCTACGAAGCCGGTCGCCGGTCGCGATCATGGATCAAGGCAGTGCTCAGGGAGAGTCTGGACGCAATCGTGCTCGGCGCCATTCCAGGTACCGGACCCAACGCCGCAACCTTTGGCGCCCTGGTCCTGGGTGGCTACGACGCCGAAGGTCGGATTCGCGTAATAGGCACCGTAGGCAGTGGTTTCAGCGCAGCCGCACGCCACCACATCCGTGCCGCCTTGGATCAACTGCGTCGCGACACCAGCCCGGTCGCCGACCCGGTGCCCGCACAACTGTCGCGGGCGGCATGGTGGGTAGACCCAGTGATCATTGCCGAAATTCACCATCGTGAAGCCAGCGCCGCGGGCCTGCGGCACCCCTCATTCAAGGCCATCCGCACAGACAAACTTCCCAGCGAGATAGGTCTTCCCGGCGAGCCCGCCGGAGACACCGACCAACACTGAACACCGGCTTGTTCGGGGGCCGCGCGCCCCGGTGTACGAGTACCCGCCCACCTGGACTCTTGAGGATCCGGTCATCCGCGCCGCCAACGCAGACCTGCAGCACCAGCTTGCCGAACTGCTGTTCCCGCACACAGTGTGCGGACGCGCGTGCGGGTCAGGCTCCTCGCGTGTAGTCCTCGTGCCACTGCTCGAGGACCGACAGCGGCCAGTAGAGGCGATACAGGACGCGGTGCGGAGCGGGGAAGGGGGCCTTTTTCGGCCCGCCGCGCGCCATCCATCCCGAGACAGTGCGCGAGGGGATTTCGGTGATCGCCTCGACACCGGCGATGTCGACCCACACGTCCCCGTCCGGCAGTTCCGGCAGGCCGAGGAGGCGACCGGCGGGAGGCTTCTCACCGCTGGCGCGGGCCTGGCGGATCTGCGCGGATCGGTCGGCCAGGTCGAGGTCTTCGACCGGGCGGGTTCGGGTCGGATCGACCGGCATTCGGAAGTCGCTTTCTGTCAGTGCTTCACAGCGTCGACGACGAGTCTAGGACAAGTTTGCAGTTCCAAAACTGTAGCAGTATGCCGAGTCGCGTTGTACAGTTTTATTACTGCACAGTTTTGAAACTGCAAGGAGCTTTCATGTCCCGACGTGACTCGACCACTGCGCCCTACTGCCCCTGCCCCGCCACCGAGCCCAGCCACTACGAGGGTCCTTTCGTCTGCGACTGGCACGACAGCGACGACCGCCTGTGGTTCGCCGATGTCGCCCTGGTCGCGGCTTTCATCGGCGAGTCGGTCCGTGCCGACCTGCTCGGGCACACCCTCGATGCCGAGACCTTGTGGGACGTCGCCGATGACGGCTTCTACGGCTGCGTCAAAAACGTCGCGGTTCTGGACCTGCACAACGTCGCACGCGTCCTGACGTCGAACGGGGACTTCACGTCGGCGCCCGACGCCGAGGCCCGCGCGTATCGGCTGGCCGCCGAGCTGGTCGAGCACTTCTGCGATCCCAGCCCGCTGCTGCTCGAATGGCACATCCAGCAGGTGATCACCACGCCCTGGCACTCCCGTCGCCATGCACGTAAGGCGTTGCGACGCTTCCTGCTCACCCACGGAATGAATCCCACCAACCCCGACCACATCGAAGTCCTCGACTACAACCGCCGTCACGGCACACACACGCCTCAGCTGAGCTGTGGCACCTACCAGGTCTACCTCGGTGTCACCGGTGACGGGTCGGGTCACTACGCCCCCGCCGATGTCACTCGTTCGGTGTGGGAGGTGCTCGGTTCACCCCGCCGGTTGACCCGTGCGGAGTCAGCGATGCTGACCTACGCCAACAGCAACGGGCTGGCCGATCTCGAGACGCACTGGCGCCACACCGTGTCCGCCGTGCTGGCCGAGATGTCCGACCTCGCGATGGGCGTCTGAGATGAGCTTGCGGTCGACAGTGTTCTTCGCCGGATGGGGCGGCGACAGCCAAGGATTCGACGCTGTCCCCGGTGTCACGACCAGCCTGGCGGGCAATCACAACCCGATCTGTGTGGAGGTCCACCAGCTCAACTTCCCGGACGCCGACCATCTGCCGCCCGGCGATGTCCGCAAGATCGACCTGGCGAAACTGCCCTATACCGAGCTGTTTTGGGCGTCGCCGGCGTGCCCGGCGTGGACCGACGCCGCGGGCAAGAAGCGTCATTTCGATCAGTCGAACCAGTACACGCTCATCGAAGACACCACCCTCGGTGAGCTGGTCGAGGACCCGGCCGAGGCGCGCTCGCGGGCGTTGATCGAGCAGATCCCCCGCTATCTGCGGGCGATGGCCGGGCGCGGTACACCTGTGCTGGGCGGGGTGATGGAAAACGTGATCCAGTGCCGCCGGTGGGACAAGTGGGCCGAGTGGCGGCGCTCGATCGAGGAGATCGGCCCCGGCTACGAGGTCGCCGTCATCGCGCTCAACTCGATGCACGCGATGCCGCGCGTGTGCTCCCCGGCGCCGCAGTCACGAGACCGCCTGTACGTCATGTACTGGCTGAAAACGTTGGGCCGCAAGCCTGATCTGAACAAGTGGTTGCGTCCGCGCGCCTTCTGCGACCGCTGCGACAAGGTTGTCGACGCGATCCAGTCCTGGAAGCAACCCGGCGTCGAGATGGGCCGTTATGGCGCTCACGGCCAGTACGTCTACCGGTGCCCGTCCAAGACCTGCGCCTACCAGGTCGTCGAACCGTTCACGACCCCGGCATCGGCGGCGATCAACTGGGATCTGGACCCCGGCCAGAAGATCGGCGAGCGCACCAAGCCGTTGGCGGCCGCGACACTCGACAGGATCCGGATCGGGCTGCAGAAGTACGCGGGCGAGGCGATGCTCAGCCCGGCCGGTGGGACCTGGCGCAAGGCCGCGACCCCGTTGTCGGAGCCGATGTCGACTCGCACGACCCGCGAGACCGACGGGCTGGTGCTGCCGCCGATGCTGGTGCAGACCAGCAAGCGATCCACCCAGCACGCCCGCACCACGGCGATGCCGATGCCGACGCAGACCACGCGCCGCGAGCTCGGGGTGACGATCCCGCCGTTTCTGACCTCACTGCGCGGCGGCGGCTCCAAGAAGCTGATCTATGGCGTCGACCAGCCGTTGGCGACGTTCTCCGCCAGCGGGTTTCACCACGGCCTGGTGTCGCCTCCCGGCGCCGAGCAGGTGCGGGAGGAGCTGCTGGTGCCCTACTACCGCACCGGGGTCACGCGGCCGGTCACCGACCCGATGGGCACCTTGACCACCCGCGATCGGTTCGGGTTGCTCGGTGTCGATCCGGATCGGCTGCTCGCCGAGTGCACCTTCCGGATGCTCTATCCCGACGAGATCCGCGACGGCATGGCTTTCCGCTCGACCTTCAAGCCGATCGGCGACAAGCGCACGCAGGCCGCCGGATACGGCAACGCGGTCACCCCGCCGACAGCGGAGGTGCTGGGTTGCGCACTGGCCGAGGCCATCACCGGCGAGACCATCGAGCGTTTCGCCTCCTGAAAATGGCGGGACCGGGGTGCCATTAACACCCCGGTTCCGCCGCTCATCCTCTCACTCACTCTCGAGGAGATTCCCATGAAGGACAGGCAATGACCGGTATCGAATGGACCGAGACCACCTGGAACCCGGTCACCGGGTGCGATCGCATCAGCGCCGGGTGTGACAACTGCTATGCGCTGGCGATGTCCAAGCGGCTCAAGGCGATGGGCTCGGCGAAGTACCAGGCCGATGGTGACCCGCGCACGTCAGGGCCCGGGTTCGCCGTCACCGAACACCCCGACGCCCTCGACATCCCTCGCCGTTGGCGCGCCCCGCGGTTGGTGTTCGTCAACTCCATGTCCGACCTGTTCCACGCCAAGGTCAGCGAGTCGTTCGTACGGGCGGTGTTCGACGTCATCGCCGAGACCCCGCAGCACACCTACCAGGTGTTGACCAAGCGTCCCGGCCGCGCCCGGCGCCTGGCTGAACGCGGCCTGGTGTTCCCGCCGAACCTGTGGCTGGGGACCTCAGTCGAGAACGGGGCGACCACACACCGCATCGACGACCTACTCGCCACCCCGGCAGCGGTGCGGTTCCTGTCGTGCGAACCGCTACTCGGACCGATCGACCTGGACAAATGGTTGTTCCCGAACCGCTGCTCAGGCGGGTGCGCGTGCCGGTGGCCTGATGACGGCGACCGTTTCGAGTGCGCGTGTGGTGGCGAGTGCGCTGACTGGTCCCCGACGCCGGCGATCGACTGGGTGATCGTCGGCGGCGAATCCGGGCCGCGCGCACGCCCGATCGACCCCGAATGGGTGCGTGATCTGCGCGATCAGTGCGTCGGCGCGGGTACGGCGTTCTTCTTCAAACAGTGGGGTGGGCGCACCCCGAAAGCCTCCGGTCGCGAGCTCGACGGCCGTACCTGGAGCGAATTCCCCGGAAAGGACACCCGATGCCACGCTTGATGTCTGTGAGCTTGACCGAGGAGCAGGTTCGGGCTCGAAAAAAGTCCGTGACCCGTCGCATGGGCTGGGCGTACCTGCGTCCTGGTGAGCGGGTGACGCTGTGCCGCAAGGTGATGGGCCGTCGCCGCGGTGAACCGCTGGTGCGCATCGTCGACGTGGAAGTCCTCGATATCCGCCGCGAGCCACTCGACGCCATCACCGCCGAAGACGTACGCGCCGAAGGCTTTCCCGACATGACACCGAAGCAGTTCGTCGAGTTCTTCTGCGCGACCCATAAGGGCTGCACTCCTGCCAGTGAGGTGACGCGCATCCGCTGGCGCTACCTCGACGCCCAGCCGCACTCCCCCGAAGGAACCATCCGATGACATTCGAGATCAGCGCCGCCCACCGCGAATTGTTCGATCACCTGCTCGACGACGAGGGCGGTCGCGTGGACTGCTGCATCGTGCCCGCCGCCCTGGCCGGACACTTCCCCCACACCGACTACCGCGCCGACCTGCCCATCGAGGTACCGGGCGTCTTCCTGGCCATACCCAACCCCGCCGACCCTGCGCGGCTGCTGGTCGGGGTCATCGCCCCTCAGATCGGGGACCGGGGTCTGCTGTTCGTCGGCCTGGACTACATCGCTCACCTCGACTGCGAACACCCCATCTGCCAGGGCGTGCACTCACAGCGCCGAGACGAGCTGGCCCAGATCCCCGCTGACAGTTCGGTTTTCGCCGTCTGTGACGTGCACACTCCCGCGCTCGGAGACGGGCCCAGGTTCTACCTGACCCACATCAACGACCACCACGACGCCGACAGCGCTGGCTGGAACGGCGTCGTCGCCGAGTACACCGAACTCGCGTGCTGGTGGAACCCCGATCACACCGGATACCCAGTCGTCGGGGGTCACCGCCACGGTTCGGCGCATCCACAGACCGGCGACCGAACAGGAAAGCTGTGATGAGCACCGCGCACCTCACCGTTGACTTCCGCGCTCACCACGCGATCGTGTCGGACGTGCAGGCAGAACTCGTCACCCTTTGTGGGTCGATGCGGTTCTTCAGTCAGATGCTCACCGTTGCGGCGGAACTCACCGCCCAGGGGATCGTGGTGCTCGCGCCATTCTGCGTCGTGCCCTCCAGCGACCAGGACACCCTGGCCAAGATCGAGCTGGACGAGCTGCACCGCGCCAAAATCCGGCTCGCAACCCGCCGCATCGTCGTCGTCAGCGACGAGACGGGCTACGTCGGTGATTCGACCCGAGCCGAGATCGCCTTCGCCGAGAAGCTCGGACTCATCGTGGAGCGCCGCACGATCGTGGGTCGCCCCCACCACGGTCCTGCCCCCTCGGTTACCACCTGACCCGCCGGCGTTTGTTCGTAGACGCTCTCACCTTGTCGGTGGGGGCGTCTACAGTGTCGGCTGCGGTTCATACCGTGGGCCCGGTTCGAGGCCCGGGACGATGCGCGGCCCGTGATCGCGCATCACCATCTCCCGAAGGTGCACCGCGCCGAACCCCACCTTCCTCTGCTTTTCCCTTGTCGCAGTCGGACTCTGACCCTGCTGCGGTGAGTCACGGGATCACCGCCGTCAGGAGCCTGTGATGCCCATCGACCACGCCCGCAAGAACGCGCTGGCCGCACTCAAAACCCGCCTCGAGATCAAGCACCACGACGCGATCGCGCTGCTCGACCATCCGGACCCGGACGAGCACGAAACGCTGTGCTACTACCTCGAGACCTTCGAGTGGATCACCACCTACGCCGAAGCCCTCGCCGAGATGAACAACCCCGCCAACCACACCTTCTGCGAGGAATGCGGCTGGACCAACGGCATGGTCTGCCCCGAATGCCCCGGCTGCGGCTGCTACAACGGCCGATGCACCGGGTGGCGCCACCACGAATTCGCCGCCGAAGACGACGAACCCGACGAGGACGACGACTGGTACTGCGAAGGGTGCGGTGCCAACGAGACTGCCTACGATGTGTGCACCTGCCCTCCTGCACCGCCGAGGCCGAACGAGGCCGTCCGCCGCGGCTTGTCGGTGTTCGCGCTGGCACCGGGTACCAAACAACCCGCTCCTGGAGCCGACCCTCACACCGCGTGCGGGGATCTGGCCCAAGTCCAGGCGGTATGGCGCGAGGGCGACAACGTCGGTGTCAGCTGCGCGGCCTCGGGCATCGTCGTGCTCGACCTGGACGTCCCCGACACCGAGGACGGCGCTTACGGTGTCGAGACCTGGCACAAGCTGTGGAAAGCGCGGGGAGAGAAGCGCCCCCGAACCCTCGCCGTCTGGACCCCTTCCGGGGGGTCGCATCTGTACTTCCGGGCACCTGCCGAGCGTGTGATCAAGTCGAGTTCGGGTGGGCGCTCCGGTCTCGGGCCCGGCATCGACGTCCGCGCTCCCGGCGTCCCCGGCCGCGGTGGCGGGTACGTCGTAGGCCCGGACTCGCTCATCGGCGCGCGCCGCTACTCCATCGCCCGCGATTACGACATCGCCGACCTACCGGACTGGATCGCCGACATCCTCGAAGCATCCTGACCTCGACAGATCACCCGATAACACCCTGTCGCACAGCTGTGCAACAGGGTGTTATCGTTGAGGGGACCAAACCAAAGCGGACGGCCACCAGGCGATTGCACCCGCTGGTAGCCGTCCTCGCCGCAAAGGAAGTTTGCAGCTATGACCACGATATCGGTCCACACCCTCGACGAATCCGACCCCGCCGCCCTGCATCGCCACTACCCCGGCCAAGAAGCACCGCAGACGTGTTTCCTTGCCCTGGACGCCGAGTCCGGCGAGCTGTCGGCGGACTGGAACGGCGAGGTCGGTAACGCGGTCCCCGCATCGGTGTACCACGGCCGCACCATCCGTTGGCGCATCCCGACCCTGACCGCGGCCGCAGCCAACCGCCTGCTCGCCGAGGCGACCCCGCTGGCCCAGGCCCTCCTCGACGACTGGCCGGTGGTGTGGAACGGCACCAACATGGTCGGAGCGGCCAGCACCGAGACCGGGCAGGACCTGGTCGGAGAGATCGGCGAACTGTGCGGGGGCGATCACCCCCGCGAGCTCGCCTGGCGCAACGAAGACCTGGTCACCGAGGCCGACGCCGCCGACTTTTGCTTGTCCACCGCCGAGGCGATCACCACCCTCGGAATCACCGCCACCACCACCGACGACGAACTGGCCGTCCTCGCCGAACGTCTCGACGCCGAGGCCGTCGAGGAATCCGACTACGGCCACACGGTGCTGATGGGCGCCCTCGAATACCTCACCACCTGCCGCGACGAACTGCGCGAGCAGGACTGACCCGACCGTCCATGGGGCCAGGCCACACCGGTCTGGCCCCCTTTCGGCTTCTGAGAAAGGTTCCTCACCATGGCTTCTGAACGCATCGCCTTCCGCATGGTCCCGCCGCTGGACACCAACCTCGCTCAACGCAGCCACGACGACGGCGTCGCGTTGGGCACTGTCGCCGCGACCCAGCTCGAACGCTGGTTCGCGTTCCTGGCCACGCAGCTGTCCACGGTGCGCCTGTCGCGCGGGCAAGCGCTGTGCCTGTGCGATGTGCTCAACTCCACCCTGATCGATCAGACGTGGATGCATGCCCCGGGCGATCTGATCGCGGACGAGCTCGACGACGCGGCCGAGGACGGTTTCGGCGAGAAGTGGGACATCGACCTGCCCGAGCTGATGGCGCTCGCGCGTTCCTGGCACCCGGGCCAGGGGTACGCGGTCCTCGATGCGGTGCAACGGTTCTGGAACCTCGCCGACCGCGACGACTACGACGCGGCACTGGTCACGGTCGGGCTGGCTCGCCCGTCGCGCACACCCGCGTTGTGAGCCGCACGCCACCGCTATGAGCAGCTATCTCGACGACTATCACGACGCTCTCGCGGCCGCAGGTGACCTCGACGCACTCCGCTCACCGGCCGACCCCGCAGAACCTGTGAGCGAGCTCGAACGCCTGCGTGCGTGGCGTGCTGCCCGCGTCGCGGAACGGGTCGAAATCGACGGCCGCCTCGTTCACCCCGACGCAGTCCACGGCACCGCCAGCGGCTACAGCGTCTACAGCTGCCGGTGCGAGGAGTGCACGACGGCGAAGGTGGTGAGCAACGCGGAGGCGGTGGATCGGGCGCGCGCCCGTGAGAGCGGGCACGGCATCGCGCGGTGGCGGCGAGGCTGTCGCTGCGTGTTGTGCGCTGACGCTCACAACCTCGCTGAACGCCGTCGACGGCGGCGCCGCGCACGCCGCGCCTTCGATCCCTACCTACGTAAGCGTTTCCTCGACGCTCTCGCGCAGGGAGGCAACCCGATGTCGGTGGCTGTTCAGTTCGAGGTGACGTGGGCACAGGCACTCGCCTTGGCGAAGTACGACCGTCGCTGGGGGCCACGGCTGGACGCGGCATTGCTCGCTGGCCGGAATCCTGAGATCGCGCACGGCACGTATCACAGCTATCAGCGGCACCGGTGCCGCTGCCCCGAATGCCGTGCGGCGAAAGGCCGGTACAGGTGAAGTAGCCCTGACCACGATGTTGCCCTGCGGTCTGCGGCCGGTCTCAAGCACCCAGCCCGGACCAAGTTGTCTGAATGTGTATTTGTACGTGGTTCTGTTTCCAGACCCGTGTGACCGTGGACGTAGCCCAGAACAAACCCTGATCGCGGAGGCAAACACCATGGCTACCAACAATTTTCAAATTTCGACCCCGGCCGGACCGGTCGATATCGACCCCAAGCTGGCCCACCGCTACCTGACACTGGCCGAGAGCTCCGACCCCATCGCAGTGGCCGGCGCCGCCGCGATCCGCACCCGGCTGCACGATCCGGACGCACCACTGCCTGACACCGCGACCATCGATCAGCGTGAGCGTCTGTGCGCTGTGCTGCCTGACATGGTCCTGCGGCATCCCGACGCCGAGCGCGCGATGACAGTGGCAGCCGCGGGAATGTACGTCGTCGAGACCCTCTATGGCGGTCCGGTGACCGGGCGTGTACACCCGATCGTGGGTGACCTGGAGCGAGCGGAGTTCGGGGCGTACGCCCACTACCACCATGGTTTCGGGCTGCTGGACGCCGTGACCGTGCTGCACAGACACTTCCTCGCCTGCGGCGGCGGCATCTCGGCGTTCCTGGGCGCGATGGTTGCTGACGTGTTCAGCGACGCTGTCTACGGCAACGGCCGCCGCGCCGACAGCGAAGATGGCTACGACGAATTGCGGTCGGCGCGCCTAGTTTATGGCCACGCATTGGCGGCCGGTTACCCGCAGGAACGGGCCGAGCGGCTACGCGCGGCAGTGTTGGGCACTGCGTTCAGCGAGACGACCGGCACCCAAGCCGGGAGGGAAGATCGTGATCCGGTCGTCGCGGCGGTCGCCGGAGTTGATCTGCACATTCTCTCGACCCGGGCATCGGTGGCGGCCGCGATCGATCTCGCTGTCGAGAACGGTTGCTCTGCGCGGTTCTCGATCGAGCGGGTTCTGGGCGTCGCGGCCGCCACAGCAGACTTGCGGCTGCGTAGCACCACCGAGGCGCTAGAGTTCGTCGATACCCGTCCCAAACTACGGGAGTGGCTGGCGCGGACCTTGCGCGCCAATGCGGTCTTCACCGGCACGATCTATGAGTACCCGCCCACCTGGACTCTTGAAGATCCGGTCACCCGCACCGCCAACGCAGACCTGCAGCATCAGCTTGCCGATCAGCTCGAATCTGGGGCCCTGAGCGCCGTCGGCGCCTACGCGCGGGCCCTGGCCTACCAGTAGAAACAGTTCGGCCCCGCTTCCTCTTTCCGAGGGGCGGGGCCGAACTGCTGTTACCGCACACAGCGAGCTTCGCGGGTGGACATCTACGACGGCCGCCTGATCACCGCGAACCATCCGTCAACTCGCTGGCGTTGACACACTGACTGAAGGTCCCATCCCGACGGGCTGCCGATGGTTCGCATTCTGTGATGTCTGCGTCGCCGAATACCTTGCCGTCGAATACCAGGTCGAAACCGTACTGACGAAGTCCGTCGACAACCTGCATGTAGGTCGGGACGACGCTGATTCCCTCGGTGAACTCGGAGAGCATCTGGCGGTATGCGTCGAGGAAAGTCATCTCTTCGGCGAAGTCCACGAGGATGTCATTCATCGGCTTCTCGTCTCGGGCGTTGGCTTGGACTTCCCACTCCTTCGCTGGCTCGTCGAGCGGCAACGCGTAGGTCTCGATGGGGGTAGCGGGTGACAGGAAGTGCATCGGGGCTCCTTAAATCGTCTTAATAAATAGATTACCCGATAACTTCGACGAGTGCTACTCGGCGCGATCGGGCGCCACTCATCGAAGGCGAGATCAGCGGCAGACAGCCGATGGCACCCTCTGTACCTTCCTTGGCGGTACCATCGGCGGTATGGCTGGACATAAGACGTCGGTGAGCTTCGACCCCGACACTCTGGAAATTCTCGCCCGCCGTGCGGACGAGGAAGGCATTGGCCGGTCCGAGTACCTGGCATCGCTGGTCCGCGCCGACGACATGCGCCGGCGCCTGGCCGCCGACACCGCCACCCTCAACGCCGCGGGCTACACCCCCGACCGTGCGAGCGCGCTGACCGCGAGCTTGATCAGCCGCGCACGAGCCAGCTGATGCCCAACCCCAGATTCGGCGAGGTGTGGAACGCCCCGTCGGGATCGGTGCTGCCCGGTGGAATGCTGTGCCTGATCGTCAGCAGCGACGATTTCAACCGCATCCGCCGCCAGTACGTCATTGTCGAAGTCGTCTCCGATGCGCTCAGTGGCAACGCCATCATCTGCGACCTCGGCCCGGTCGGGGTCGCGCTCACCGGCGCCCCTTTCACTGTCGGATCGTCCTGGTTCGCTGAGGCCGAGAGCCCGATCGCGGTACTCGACGAATCGGCCGCACGCCGCGCGGCCGACCAGATCCGCGCCATCCTCGGACCCTGATCCTGGTGGACGACATGGACGGCGGAGCAGAACACCGCGACTTGCCTTGGGGCGCGGATCCGCGAGCGCACTGGACACCGGAGCAGCACCAGGACTGGGCTGACGCCGAACAGGAACTGATCGACCAGGGCTACCGGCCCGCCCAGCCGGTCTGCGAGCTGATCGCGACCGTCCCCACGCCGGGCATCGACAGGTGGGGCTGGATCTGCACCGAGTCGAACTTCGAGCTCCCGGACTGCACCACGATCGAGCGCGAGCTGCTCGGCGCGGAGATGCGCCTGGTCGCCCGCGAGGTCAACGGACTCGACGACGACGAGGACCGTGCCCACCTCGTCGAACTGCGGCGGGCGCGCGGCCGACTGAACTGACGACCTCGCTGTGAAGCGTGTGAATCATCGTCGGCCCATCCCCGGACTCCGTGCTGAGTCACTGATCGAACAGGCATTACTGTCCGACCGGCTGTCACAACAGTTCAATTGTGTTGCATGAGAGACTGTTTCGAGTGATCCGTCGAACAGGAGCCGCCAGTGTCGAATGACCCGACGATGATTCAGGCCCAGGCCCGAATCCTGCGCGGGCGCGCGCTGATCGCCTTGATCCAGCCGGTGTCGGTGTGGTCGGAAGACCCGGTCGGAAACCGGGTTGACGTCGTCGAGATGTTCATCAGGAGCCACGGCGGTGCGCCGATGGGGTTCCCCCTCGTTTCGTTGACGCCAGCGTCCGGATGGCAAGCGACACTGAATGTGGCCACTGACGAACTGTCTATCAGCTCGCCGGGCGGGTCCTTCTACGCAGGAACGATGCCGACGAATGACAGCTGGCTCAAGGCCTTCGAGTTCTCGGCCGTGGCAGGAGACGACGACAATATTCTGGGTGTCGTCGAGATCGTCACCGGTGCGTTCGCTTCGGTAGACGACATCGACGACAAGATCGCGACGGGGCGAGCCACCCACCTCTGCACCACCCTGCTCGTGAGCTACGGCTAGAACTCCCACGAGCAGGCTGGTTGTCAGCAGGGTGCTACCGCGTCACCATCGCGGCTATGACACCAGAGAGGGGCTCTCCCCGATCTCCCGCTGGTGGTCCCAGTGTCAGTAGTCGTGAGCGAGGTCCGGTTGTCTGGCCGCCGCCGAGGTGAGCAGGCCTTGCCCCGGGTTCAGCTTGTTTCACATTCAGCGGGCTACTGTCGAGCCGTGTCATGTGGTGGGTCACGTACGGACCCGGCGGATACTCATCTCGGCTCATTTTGATCGAGTACCGGAACAATGCCCCGGTCCTGTCCCGTACACGCACTATCGGCGCCGCGTACGGAGACAAATCACCGAGCTGACTGTTCCAGAGGACATCGAAGTCCGGCGAAGCACGCAGTGGTGCGAGCACCGCCTCGATCTCTTCCGGCGGAACAACGCCGGGCGCTTCCAACCGCAGCTGGCACAGCAATGACCGGATCTGGGCGAAGCGATCTCGCGCGTCGTAGGCGGATTTCGCACCGGGATGAAAGAACAGCCACTCCAGCAAACTGGCTGGCCGATCGGCATCGGCGGGCGCCGGTTCCAATCCTGGAAACAGTTCTCGGCACGCCGCGTTCACCGCGTACACGTAGTGCAGTGGCACCGCCTGGATCATCGCCGGACCCCGGAAGTCATCGAGATGGCGCTGCGCTAGTTCGCCCAGCTCCGATGGCCATGCCGGTACCTCGGGTGGATCCGGATAGCCGACGAGCCGCCTGATTTTGCGGCGGAAGTAGTACGGAACTTCCAGCTCGGTGAACCAGGCAGTCAGCCGTTCCGGTGTGGGAGGACGCTCACCGAGCTCCCACTTCTCCACCAGCGACTTGGAGATATTGAGCGCCGCGGCGAGTTCTTCTCGGCTCATCGGGCGAGGTCCGGACTTGCCCCGGATCACCTTGTGACGTGTCCGCATCATCTGGACGTACTTGCCGAACACCGGGTTCGGCCGTGGCGGTGGCATCAGAATTCAGCTCCCTCGCCGGTGATCGCTGCGATTGGTTGAGCCGAACCGCGGCGCCAGCCGATGTTCATGCCTCTGCGTCCACGAACCTGCTCTAACGCCACCAACCGCTCGCGTGACCGAACCGCTGACGCTCCCCCGCGCATCAACGTACTGTCCGCACACCGCGGTGAGCTCGTCCCGAACATCTGAACTGTGAACGGGCCTGATCTCCGACACATACTCCCGTGGACCGGCCCGACGCACCCTGTTCTGTCTCCTCGACATCTCTCCCCCGTACGTTCGATTCTTGTTGTCTCCCATCACCCTTCGGGCGCACCCGGCGAGCGACACCGCCGAGCCTAGTCACGATCAGGACTTACCAGCAAGAAATATCGGTTAAAAATGACCAAAGACCCTTGAGGGTCGGGCAAGAACAGGGAGATGTGCGCGAAACTTTGGTCAACTATCGCTACGATGTCCCCATGCCAGGAGGACATGCTGAGATTCTCGCGGGGTTCGTTAGCGACCGCCGCAAGAAGCAGCTCAACATGTCCTTTGCCGCCATCGCGGCTGCGGGCGGGTTGTCCAAGCCGACGATGGTCAAGGTCGAGGCCGGAAAGATCACCAACCCGAAGACCGTGACCTTCGATCGGCTCGACAAGTCGCTGCGGTGGGTACCAGGCTCAGCGGCGGCCGCCTACTGGAACGCGGCCGAACCCGCCCGGCTCGAAGATGAGCAGCGAGAGAGCGAGTCACTGAGATTGACCGGTGGCGCCGTCGAGATTCCGATCGAGCGGATTTCCGGTCTGATGGAGATCCAAGCAGATCTCCACGCGATTCTCGAGGGCGGCAGCGAACTCAAACCTTCAACATTACGCGGGATCGCTGCGGGCCTTGATCACGAGGTCAACCTGATTGTGGGTCAATGGGTCTCAGATATGATGGCGCGCAATCGAACTCAGGAGGGAACTCTTCACGCCGGTTTGGAGGTCGTACTCGGAGAAGCGCTGTCGGCTCCCGTTGCGAGCGACGACCCGAACGCTGAGGATCGGTTACATCGGCGATACCTCGCCGGAGGCAAGTACGCCGAGAATATCCCGGCGGACTTGCAGCTGACGTTCGAGCGTCGGGACAAGCAGCAGAGGAGGTGACACGCATGCCGAGCGAGAGTTCACCGTTGCCACCGTTGAGTGTCAGGGTCAACCAGTTGTTCAGGACGTTCCATTCGAGGTCACAACCGGAACAATCCGTCACTGACGTCGCGAAGTCTGTCAGCCACCTCATCCGCAGAAACGTCGAGGACGTGGAGATCATCCGCCTTCGGCAGGGCGGGCATGACGACGGGACTGGCGCCGACGACCTGATTTCCGGTGTCGCGGAGCACTTCTCGGTGCCCGCGATCTATCTGGGCGCCGAGCCGCATGTTGTTGCCATAATCGACCGGGACCTGCGACTGCTGGCTGTGGCGCGTGACGCTGGGGTCACACATCTTGAGCTGCGAGGCGCCAATGTCGACTCCGGGAAGCTCGCAGCAGCGCTGTCCCAACTGGCAGAAATAGACGAGAGGCGATAGTCGGCCGCGACCGGCTGGGGGGTGACGATGACGATGAACGAAAAGCAGTTCGATGACCTGATACGTGCAGCACCGATTCCTTACCCGTGGGATCCGGTCGAATACGTCAACCGTGTAGCCGAGCTCAGAGGGCGCCCGATCGTGCTGTTTCCGATCGACGCGCAAGCGCTGGCGGGAACCGGGTGTGGAACCGGCAGTGGGCTGTGGATCGCTCGCGAACATGACGATGTCATCATGTACGGCGGCGAGACCGAGTCTCATGCCTATCACATCATCTGCCACGAGATCGGGCACATGCTGCTCGGGCACGATGACGTAGGAGCGGACTCGGTCGAGGCCGACGAAGCGCTGACGTTGAGCGATCTGATGCCTTCGCTGTCGATAGAGAGCATTCGCAGCGTGCTGCGGCGCCAGGACTATGGCACCGAACGCGAGCGAGAGGCCGAGATGTTCGCGGGCCTGTTGATGGTCCACGCGATGCTGCCCGAGCGGAAGCCGAGTCGGCTTCGTTCGACGTTCTTCCGCGGCGGACATCGGTGAGATGACCACTCCCATTCCAGGCCTTCTGTCCGGGCTGCTGCTGGTGGGTGTCGCAGTGATACTTCTCGGCCGGCGGCGTTTCCTTGGTGATTCCGACGTCGACAGATTGATCAACCGCGCCCTTGCGGCCGCCCTGTGCGGGTTGTTGCTGCACAACCGATGGTTCGCGGCGTCTTTCGAGCAGTCGTTGGCCTGGCTACTGCCTTTCGCTGCACGCCAGACGGTGAATCTCGCGGAGCAGCTCGCGCTCGGTGCGATCGTATTGATCGTCGCCAACCTCACCGGGATCGCCCAGTTGTGGGCAGGTGCTGATCCGGGCCGGACGTGGACCAGGCAGCGATGGCACTACTTGGTCACCTTCATGGTGACCGTGGTCATCCTGATTGCGGGAACACCCGCGCGCAACGCTGGCGTGCACATCGACCAAGCCCTCGGCTGGCCGACGATGGCGCTGTGGGTAGCTTTCGGAGCGCCAATAGGTGCCACGTCGTTTTTGATGGGTCGGGTCTGCCTGCGCGAGTTGAGCAGCGGTGGAGACCTCACCTGGCAGGAGCGAGCGGTCTACATCGTGATTTTCGGTGTCGGGGCTGGGCTCGTGTACGACTCGATACGAAACGTCGTAGAAATTTCGGCCGCCGTCCTCACCGACACCCCTGTCCTGGACCCCGAGATGTACCGGAAGAAATGGGCCTTCACCACTTCCACGTTCTTTGCCAGCAGTTGCTCAGCAGTGCCCCTGATCTCGATTGTCATTACCCGACTCGGCTGGGACCAGCCTGGTCGATACTGTCGGCGTCTGCGCCCCCTTTGGGCGGATCTGACGGCCGCAGTTCCCGAGATCGTGCTCGCCCTTCCACTCCACCGCGAGCGGCGCATCGATTCCGCCCTGCGTCTGCACCGGATGACCGTCGAGATCCGAGACAGCCTGTCGCACCTCAAGCGCTACGCAACCGGCCCCACCGAACTAGCCGACTTTGGTTCTGACCCGGCCGCCGGTGCCCACCGGATCGCCGAGGCGATCACGGCCAAGAACGGCGGCGCCCGCCCGCGCTTGGATCTCACTCCCTCGCGCACCGAAATCCAGCCAGGAGCACGAGATCTCACTACCGAGCTTCTGCAGCTGCTGGCGCTCGCCGACGCATGGCCGCGCACCCGCGGCTTGATCACTACCCACGACCATGGACATCCCATTCAGTCCATGGCGCGATAGGAGCACCGCAATGGCCACGACGACAACGACCACCCCACCCAAACGCAACCTGCCGCACCCGTGGGGACGTCTGCCACTGATCGGTGACCTGTTGACGGTCAAGCCGCTCAAGCCGGTGCAGATGTCGTGGCACGACGCACAGGCCCTCGGCAAGATCCATGAGCGCAGGATCGTGGGCTTCCCGTTGGTCGTGGTCTCGGGCACCGACATGATCAACGAGATCAACGACGAGCGGAACTGGACCAAGCACGTCGGTGTGGTGTTCAAAAAGCTCAGGCCTGTCGCGAGGGACGGCCTGTTCACCGCGTACAACGGCGAACCGAACTGGCACAAGGCGCACAATATCCTGGCCCCGAGCTTTACCGGCCAGGCGATGCGCAGCTACCACGCCACCATGGTTGGCGTCGCGGACGAGCTGTTGACCTACTGGGAAGGTCGCGCCGACCGGTGGGTCGACGTCGCCGATGACATGAACCGCTTCACCTTGGAGGTAATCGCGCGAGCAGGGTTCGGTGGCTACGACTTCGAGTCGTTCACTCGGGAGACACCGCACCCCTTTGTCGCTGCCATGCTGCGTGGCCTGCACTACATCAACTTCAACGCCAACCTCCCCCCGTTCTTGCAGAAGACGTTCGGCCGTGGCGCGGCAGCTCAGCACAAGCGCGACATCCTCGCCGTGCACTCGATCGTCGACGAGGTGATCGCCGCGCGAAAGTCCTCCGGCACCGTCGGTGAGCACGGCGATCTGCTCGACCGCATGCTCACCGTGCCCGATCCCGAAACCGGTCAACGGCTCGACGACACCAACATCCGCAACCAGATTCTGACGTTCCTCGTCGCCGGCCACGAGACCAGCGCAGGTGTTCTCGCGTTCGCTCTGTACGAGCTCGCGCGCAACCCGGGTGCCGTTGCACAGGCTCGCGCTGAGATCGACGAGCGATTCCCGGGCCGAGACCGGCCGACCATCGCGTTCGAGGATGTGGCGAAGCTGCGTTCGGTCCGCCGGATTGTCGATGAGGCGTTGCGGCTCTGGCCGGTGGCCCCCGGGTATTTCCGGGAGGCGATCACCGATGTCACCATCGGCGACGGCTACCACTTCAAGCCCGGCGAGTGGGTATTCGTCCTTACGTTGCAAGCCCATCGCGACAAAGACGCTTGGGGCGAGGACGCGGACCAGTTCAATCCTGACCGATGGCTCAGGACCAACCTCGCCGAGACCGACAACCGCCGCGTGTACAAACCGTTCGGGACCGGGCTACGCGCCTGCATCGGGCGCCAATTCGCCTACCACGAGATCATGCTCGCGCTGACCGTCATCCTGCACCAGTTCGACTTCGAGCACGATCCCGCCTACAAACTCGACATCGCCGAGCAGATCACCCTCAAGCCACGAGGCTTCAAGCTGCGGGTTACACGCCGCTAGTCACCGGCGCTGAGGTCGGCGCGCAGACGCGAGCCGACCTCAGCGACAGCCCAGTTTTCTACTGCCACGATTTGGCTACAGCCCCTTTATCGGGTAAACTATTAATTAGATCGACCAGGCCGGACACCTCGGTTGATCTGGGAAAACACTCCTTGAACATGAGAGTGGGCGGTCGATGAATCGCGGCAGAAGCCGCGACCGGACACATCGACCGCCCAGAACCCCCAACCCGAGAAGGGAGGGATGTTGCGAATCGTAGCAGCATCCCTCCAACGCGAGAGGAATGCCTTGACCGACACCATCACCACCACCGAACTCGCCGAGCCCACCGTGAACCCGACCCCTGGCACCGTTGCCGCCGTGTCGATCTGGGTCGAAGTCGAGCGCCTGGTCCTCGGGCCGAACCGTGAAACGAACCTCGACCTGGTCCCCGGCCTCGCCGAGTCACTGGCCCGATTCGGCAACTTCCAGTCCGTGCTGGCCATGGAGCGCTCCGACGGCAACTACGACGTCATCGACGGCGCGCACCGCGTGAGCGCCGCCCGCGAACAAGGCGTGGCCTGCCTGAAAGTCGAAGTGCTCGGCGCCGAACAGGGCAAGTTGGCCCGCTTGCAGCTGCAGTTCAACACCGGCCAGCACGCGCGCAAGCTCTCCGATACCGACAAGATCTACTTCGTCGGCGAGATGCTCGATCTCGGCGTCGACTATGACGAGATCGCCGCGCGATATGCGATCGAGCTGGCCGAAGCCAAGCGCATCGGCCGCGTCGCACGATCCACACGAGCGCGCGCCACCGTCGACAACGGGCTGGACCTGATGCAGGCCTCGATCGTCGACGAATACGCCGAGGCAGGCCGCCCCGAGGTCGTTGAGGCACTCGTTGCAGCGGCGGCGGAAGGTCGCTTCGACCGACAGCTCCGCATCACCCAGCGCAAGGACGAGGACGACGCCGAGTTCGAAGAGCAGGCGAAGCCCTACCGCGCCCGAGGACTTCGAATCATCGACACCGAGCCCAACTACAACAGCACCGAGTACACGCGCCTGTGGCACCTGCGGACCAAGAAGGGCAAGCAGGTACAGGAAACGTTCATCACCGACAGCAACGCATCAGCGTTCGGCGTGTTCTTGGAGCAGGACGAAACATACTGCCGGGTCAGCGACGGGGAGCGACTCACCCAGTGGAAGATCGATTTCGAAACTCGATGGTCGCCCCAGTTCGCTGCGACCGAGGATCGCGTGCACTTCGACGACGTCGAGGTGCAGGTGGTGTACAGCCCGGTGTACTACTGCCACGATCTCGAAGCGGTCGGGCTGGTTCTCAGTTCGTCGAGCGATGCTGCTTCGGCGACGTCGAGTGACGAAGACGAAGCTGCCAAGCGGGCTGCCGCGAAGGCCGCCCGCCAGCTGGTGATCAAGACCAATCAGGCCGCGCGCGCGGAGACCGCCGAGCGGCGCCTCTGGCTTGCTACCCAGCTCCAGAACTGGATGAACCCGGCCAAGGATCTCCCGGCTGGGGTGCAACGCTTCGCGGCGACCCGTACTGCTGCCGACCCGGAATCACTGTCGAAGTACCACGGCCGCAAGCTGGCCCAGGAGTGGCTCGGCACCACCGATCTGGTGACACTGGCCGACACCCTGCCCGAGGACCGCGCCTTCGTGATCTCGCTGGTGCTGGCAGTCGGTGCGCTCGAGGCGATGATGGTGACGAACAACGATCCGAAGTACTGGCGCTACAACCCGACCGAAAAGCACAGCCAGTTCGACTATCTCCGTGACTGCGTCGATTACCTGCGGCTGCTGGGCAAGCTCGGGCACGAACTCAGCCCTCTCGAACTCGTGATGCTGGGCAAGCTCACGCACGCCGAGGCCATGGAAGAGCCGGAATAGAATCCGGTCACGCGGGGGTGGACGGTCCGATCCGTCCGCCCCCTTTTCCGGTCTCACCGACCGAACCATGATCAGGACAGAAAGGAGCTGCTGTGACTTCGCCGGGCGACGACACACAGCCGAGCCCCACCAGCGACGACACGTTGGTCACCTTGGAGGAATGGGCCACGGCCATCGGTCGACATCCGATCGCCGTGCGGTCACTGCGGACTCAGCCCGACTTCCCCCAGGACAAGGGCACACGCCCCCGGCAGGGGCGAGGCAACCGGTACATCCTCTACTCACGTGCTGAGCTGGACGAGTTCCTGAACGCGTGGGAGCAGCGCCTCAAGCCCGACACACTGGCAATGCCCGAGAGCCCCGACGAGTTCCGAACGTTGGGCGCCATCGCCAGCTTGGTGGGGCTGGAGGGTAAGTCGATCACCCAGTACCGAGAACTCCTCGATGCCGACCCCGAGATCGAGTACAGCGACGGCGGTCGCTGGCGCACCTACCGCACAGCCGGGGTGATCGCCTGGCTCAACGAACGGAAGGGCCACGGCGTCGCCCGCGACCCCGACGCGACCGAGCGCCGCGGCCGCCGACCTCGCCAACCCAAGTGATCGTCACCGCCACGGAAAGGCTGATTTCGACGGATGCACCGCGCGGTGGTAGGTGCGCGGGCTGCTGCTCCGTTTGAACATCAGCGCACCGCGTTTGCTGTTGAATCCGTGCCGGTCACTGAAGATGTCCTGCGACATCTGACCCAGCTCGGCGAATTCGTATGCCGAGAGCGGGTTGTGGGAGAAGTCCATGGTCAACCGGACGCTCTTGTCGCTGATCTGCTTGTTCCACACCGGCGTCGCGGCCGTGCGCGCCGCGAGGTCGGCGACCCACTCGTCGAAGTCCTCGCCGAGCCCGACCTGGTCGATCAGCCCGATCGCTGCGGCACTGTCCGCGTCGATCGGTGCCGGTTCGGAGAGCAGCTCGAAGGCGGTTCTGCGGCCCACGCGCCGAGGCAAGGTGTAGCTGTGCAGCTCGCTGCCGGTCAAGCCCATCGGCGAGTAGCTCGGTGTCAGCACGACATCTCGGCGGGCGACCGCGATATCGGCACCGAGCCCCAGCATCAGCCCGCCGGCGGCCGCGTTCGCGCCGATCGCGGCGATGGTGATCTGACTCGAGCACAGAAGCAGCGATCGGCACACATCGTTGATGGCACAGATGTTGTGCCACGCCTCGTCGTCAGGGCGCTCGGCGATCTCGATCTGACCGAGATGGATACCAGTCAGGAAGAAGCTGCCCCGCGACCGCAGCACCAACACCCGTGTGTCCTGACGCCCGGCGAACCGGATCAGTTCCCCCAAACGCAGGCACATATCGGTCGAGAGCGCACCGTTGTAGGCCTCGATCGTGATCGTCCCGACCGCGCCGCTGCGTTCGTAGCTCATGTCGGTCCACGCCGAGTCGAGAGTCGGCGGCGTGGCAGCGAGGCGGATACCGGCGGCGGCGAGCACCGCCGAGGCCGGTGCTTTGCAGCTCATAACGTCGCTGATGCGGGCCCGCAGGTGCCCGATCCACACGCTGCTGGATTCACCGCAGGCGACCTCCACACCATGGTGGTGGCGCCCGATGATGTCGCCGGGCTGGCCGGTCTGGTGCTCGCGGTGGCTGGGATGCGCGTCGTAGAGATAGACCGGGAGCTCGCCCAGCGTTGAGCGCACTCCTGGATAGCCGTCTCCGGATCGGATGTGGCGCAGGACAACGTCGGCGTGCTCACCCCAGTCGAACGAGCGATCGCTCTGTGCCATCAGCGGCCGTTCGCGCGCGTGGGCGACCGGTCGGTGAGCTCGATCCTGAACAGTGGGTACGAACAGCGGATCCAACGCTCGGTCCGCCGCTTCGAGCAGGCACTGCAATCCCACACTGGCGACGATGCCGTTGTAGGCGTCACTCTTGCGCTGGACCGGCAGAATGAATGTTCGGGTAGCCCACACCGGGCCACCGTCCATTTCCTCTCCCGCTTCCAAAACAGTCACACCCCAGACCGGATCTTCGTCGATTATCGCCCAGTCCAGCGATGACGGCCCTCGGTCTCCGACAGGGCCCGGATGGAATATCAAGCAGCGGCGCGTCGAATAGATTCGGGAAGGAATTCGCGCGGTCAGGTACGGGCACAATATGAGGTCGGGATCAGCGGCGGCGATCGCAGCATCCATGTCGTCACCATTGGCGACGACCGAGGTCGTCACGATGCGCCCATGCCGTCGAAGCATGGCCGAAACACGCTGCGTAAAGCCATTATCGGCCGTCACCATCAGCAATACCCGCTGATCAGGCACCGATGTACCTCCTGAACACAATATGAGAAGCTGCCGAAGTGCGGCTCGAATTCCGAGCCTGATCCAGGTCGGACCTGTAGTCAACAGCGCTGATTCACACAATTCTGTGCGAGCGATCGTGAGAGATATCACCAGGCTCGAAAGTGGTGCTGTGAACCTGTGCCGATCAGTTATGCGATCGATATTCTGTCGGGAACGGATTATATCTTTCGAGTATGGAGAACAGGATGCAGTCAGTCCAGGAAACCGCCCAATACGAGCAGGCCATGCAGATCCTCGCCGACCTCATCAGCATCGCTGCCACCCGCGCGCCTGCGAATCCGAAGTACCGCCCGCTGCTCGACGCGTGGAAGGACCGCCGCCAAGGCCTGCGCGTCGGTGACGTCCAGGCCGTACAGGACGTGCTCGCCCGCGACGGGGAGCAGCTGGCCACCCTCATCAGTTCGAGCCGATGACCTCGCCGACCCCGGTCGGCGGTGCCCACCGACTACCTGCCGAGCAAGCCCGCGAGATCTTCGAAACGCAGATCGCGCCCGCGCTGCTCGCCCATGCCGTCACCAGCGATAACCCGCAGGTGGTGTTCGTTACCGGCCAGACCGGCGCGGGCAAGACTGCGGCGGCCTCGGAGGTAGCGCAAGAGATCGACGGTCTCGCCGCTCCGGTGAGGCTCGACATCGCGATGTTCCGCGGGTTCTATCCCGACTTCCCCGAGCTGGCGCGGGATCTGGACCTGGTCGGGCTGACCGAGCGGGTCGACGCCGACACCCATCGCTGGCTCGACATGTCGATGCAGTACCTGCATGCACGTCGCGCCGACGTCATCGTCGAACACCCGATGGATACCCGCGCGACAGCCGATCACTTGATCACGATGTTCGCCAAGACCGACCAGGGCCCGAAGTACAGGATCGAGATCGCTCACGTCGTTGCATCGGCGCCCGAGAGCCGCCTGAACACGATGATCCGATACCAGGATTCGGTCGACCGGCTCGGCTTCGGTCGGCACCTAGACGACGATGCTCATGATGTCCGATTCGAGCAGGCCCTGGTCTCGGCGGATTGGCTCGACGACGATCCCCGCGTCGATGCCGTGTCGATCTATCGGCGCGGACTCAGCGGCGCCCAGGCTCGGGCATACCGGGTACCTGACGGTGACTGGTCCTCGCCGACGCCGACCGCCACGGTCATCGAGACTCTGCGGGCACGCCGGTGGTCTGTCGAGGATTCACGGGAGTGGGTGCGCGGGTTCGCCAGCCTGTGGGCACGAATGGAACCTCAGTTCCGCCAAACGTTGTCGCGGACGTGGCAACAGGCACAAGCGCACCTGGATCCAGCCTGGGACACGGGCAAGTCGACGTCGTCGGCGGTGACCTTCGGCCGGTATCAGGTCCCGACCATGCAGCAGTTGGACACGATCGTGGCGATGCTGCAAACCCACCCACGTGTGGTGATCGGGGTGATCGATATCGACAGATCCCCGATGCCACCGGGCTCGGCGTATCCGCAGTGGGCGGGGTTTCTCGCCGAGCGCGACCGCGAAGCTCACCCCGACCGCAACCCGATGCTTGTCAACACCGTGTTGAAGATGTGGCACGACGTCCTCGAAGACAACGGTCTGTCCGATCGTGTTCAGCTGGTGGGCATTCCCCGCCCCGAATCCAACCCTGCGGCATTCGAGGCGATGTTCCCACGCGATCGGTTCGATCTTGCTCTGCCGACCCAGGACGGCAATATCGCTCACCGGCAGCGCAACGAGGCATTCGCCGATCTTCTGGCGCGGCCGGTGGTCGCGGTGGAACCGATGACGCGGTATCAGCCAGACCCTGCCCAGCTCTACAACGCCGGAAACCCCCGGTGGGAACGGGCCATCCCCCGCGCGGCACTGCCCGCGTTCCACGCCGCAGACGGACCGCGGCAGCTGTTCGAGAGCCGACCGAAGTATTTCGCACCCGACACCGAACTTGGCTGGGGGATGAAGCCCTCCCGAGACCAGATGCGCGATTCGGTCAAGGTGCTCGACCGCTGGCTGGCCGTTGCTCAGTGGCACAACGACCCGCAGACACGCGCCATGATCCGGACCGAGTCCGCTCGCTTGCGTGATCAAGCCGAGCAGGGAACCCTGGCACCCGCCGAACTGACCAGGGCCAGGGTGATCCTGGATTCGGTCGCCAGCGGCGCCATCCCGACACAGGAGCTGTGGCAGGCGATCACCGATCCGCGAGTGTTCCAGCAGACGCAAGCGACGAACGCGCACCACAGCCAGTCCGTGCCGAGCGACTACGCCGGCGTGATCGATGCCCTCGGCGCGGTGGGTACCGCAGTCATGCCGGACAGCCGTCCACGTCTCCAGCGAGATTCCGGCGCCGAGGCATCATCGTCGCCGTGGCTGGAACCGGATCCGGGTCTGCAAGGACCGGCGGGGGCAGCGCCTGCGGTCGGCGAGTAGGCGCGCCGAAGTGAGCCACGGCCAGCATCACCACGATCATCGTCACCAGCATGGTGGCGATGGCGGCCGAGATCAGGTTGTGGCTCACTGCTTCCCCGGCGAAACGAGGTAGGGCCGCAACTCGTCAGGCACCGCCGCGATCGGCATCGGCGGATGGCCGATGAACCCACTGTCCTTGGCCGCCAGCGACATCGGTCCGGTGTCGCCGTCGAGGATCACCCGCAACTGCGGTTCCAGATGCTGAATCCACCACGAGGACATCGCCGATCCGGAATCGCTGGCCCGCGCCTCCTCCCAGGCATCGTGCAGCGCGAGCAGCCTGGCCACGACCTCGGGGTACATCCACCAGCGCTCATCCCACGACAGGCCTTTGCCTGCGAGCGGGTTGAGCTTGCGCCGCACGATCTTGACCAGGTAGCCCTCGACCCAGTCGATGACAGTGGCGAACTTGCGTTCCGGGGGCGCGGGCGCCTCCTCTTCCGCCGCCTCCTCCTCATCGGTGAAGGGATCGACCTCGTCGTCGCCTGTCCAGTCGATGGTGTCGGTGTTGATCATTCGGTCTCCTTTGTCATCTCCACCACCGCATCCGCGGCGACCTCGTCAGCGCCGTGGTCGTCGATGGAGGCGCGGATCTGCTCAGCGAACGGGCCTTGGGACCAATAGGATTTGCGCAACAGCAGCGGCTTGGAGCTGGGCAGCATCATCAGTGCCCGGTCCGAGGGCATCGCGGCCAGCTTGTCGGGAGTCAGGATCCGTTCGTTCTGCCACGACGAGCTGCGCGAGGCGCTCCCTCCGGAGAACCAGCCCGTCGGTGTCGAGGTGGAGTCATGGCGCACGACGTGCTCGCCGACGAGGTTCGAGATGTTGTCGAGAAACTCTCGGTCGGTGATGTTGCCGCCGTACCAGATGCCATTGCAGGCGTCGAGCATGATTTGGAACTTGACTTTGCCCCAGACCGATTCGCCCTGGGATGGGGACTGCAGGATGGTGATCGGCAAGATGCCGCGGGATCCGAAGTGGCTGTACTGATCTGGCAGGCTCTGCAGTCTGCATACGTTGGCGGCCTCATCGAGAACCGCGACCAAGGGCACCGGCAGTCGTCCGTGCTTGGTGCGCGCACCGGCGGCTTCGGCTTGGTCGAGGACCTGCCCGACGAGCGCGGTGTTGAGCGCGGTCGCGGAGTCGGGCCCTTCACGGCTCAGCGCGTAGAGGGTGTCGTGGCCCAGCGCGAAGGACACCGGATCGAACTCGGGCAGGTCGTGGATCTTCTTGCCGGGTCGCACAGAGAGTTTGCCGTCGCCGCCGACGCCGATGATCACCCGCTCGTTGGGCAGGATCGCCTTGGCGTAGCGCTGTGCATCGAGGGTTTCCAAGAACCGCCGAGCCATGTCGAAGAAGCCGTCGCGCTGGCGTTCGGTCACGCCCTGTTTGGTGGTCAGCGTGCGCCCCGCTGCGTCTTCGCCATGGATCTGCAGGATGTGGGCGGCCATCGTGTCCTGCTCGGAGGCCATCCATTCGATCGCGTGCACCAGGTCACCGCCTCCCAGCGCGGCGGCGAGCATGTACACCGCCAGCAGGTCTTTCGCGCTGCCGTCGAAATAGGAGTCGACTTTGGCGCCGTCCTCACGGGACGCACCGACGAAGTAGGCGGCCACCTTCTTTGCGCTGGGCAAGTCGTGGATGGGCTTGAGCGGGTTCCACCAGAAACTGGCCTGCCCGATCTTGCCGGTGGTGACGCCTTGCAGGTCGAACAGCCAGCAGGTGCCCATCTGCTCACGGATGCCGCGGGTGTGGGTGTAGAGGTCGGGCTTGTTGCTGGTCGCGATCAGCGCACCCGGTGCGGCGCAGGCCGCCGGAATCGCCAGCGCCGCAGTCTTACCCATGCGGGTACCGGCCAGCGCGACCACAACCCATTCCCACGGTAGGAACACGGGCAGGTCGCGGCGCACGGTGATACCCATCGGAACCCCGCGATAGGACGGATGGGCGGCATCGATCCCCGGCGCCAGCCGGGCGGCTTCCTCGGTCGACCACTTCGGGTCGAGGATCTGGACGGTCGCGGGATCGGTCATCGTCTTGGCGAGCACGTCGACTTCGCGCTGCGGCCCCCGGCGGCCCGCGAGGAGCCGCGCGACACCGACTGCGACGGCGGTGACCGCAATCAACTCCATCATCAGCACAGCGGTGGCCGTCACCGGCCACGTGCCCCGCCCCGCTGCGAGCTCCATCAGCAAAGTCGGGCTCCAACCGGGCAGGTCACCGCCGCCGAGGCGATAGGCCACGACGACCAACCCGACGATGAGAGCCAGTGCGGCGCCGCCGACGCCGAGTATGACCTCGCTGGGAATCGGCGACGGGCGCGTCGACCGAGCTGTCATCGCAGATCACCCCGCACGTTGTAGCGCGCCATCAGCCAGGTCTCACCGAGCTGCTTAAGCTCGACCTGCATCACCTGACTCGAGTACGGAGTGCTCGCCCCACCGGCGTGCAGCACGGTTTGGGTGACGCGCACCAGCACGCTGGCTGTGTCTCCGTCGACGGTCGCGGGCGCCAGCGGCGCGGCCGCCGCGCTGACCTGGTCGCGGCTATCGACCCATGACGACCACTCCTGCAACGCTTTCGGTGCCGGATCCGGACGGGCCGCAGCGGCACGTGCCAGCGGATCGGTCAGCAGCGCCGCGGCACGGTGCAATGCCTCCCAGGTCGAGGCATCAGTGCCCGGCCGCCAGGTGTAGGCGATGGTCAGCGCGTTGATCGCGACGGTGTCCGGAGTGGCGCCGGTGGGATCGAGCGGGTCGATGTGTGCGTGGCTGTCGCCGCCTGCGTGGTCATGACCGGGCGGATCGGTGACCATGTGGCGGGTGATCACCACAATCACCGCCGCGACAACGACGACGGCTATCGCGGCCGCGATCGTACGGATTCTCATTGTGCGATTCCTGCTTCCATGAGCTTGGCATTGGTCGTGATGACCTGCACGTAGTGCTGGGTTTCGGCGAAAGGCGGGACTCCGCCGTAGGACTCGACGTTGCCGGGGCCCGCGTTGTAGGCCGCGAGCATCAGTTCGGTCGGATCTCCTTGGACGGCGCCGGAGGCCAGGCTGGGGCGTAGCTGTTCGGCCAAGTCGCACATGTAGGCGCCCTGCGCCATCACCGCGTCGCCGATGTCGTTGGGGTCGCCCGCCCCTGCCGGTCCGGTGGGGTTGCCGTTCTCGTCGACCGGTCGCCCGTAGGCTGCCCAGGTGTCGGGCATGAACTGGGTGTACCCCTGCGCACCGGCGCGGCTGGTGAGCCCGGCGACGAACCCGGATTCCTGTTTGATCTGCGCGCCCAGCAGCGCCGGACTGATCTCGCTACATTGGCGCGCTGAGATCTTGAGCCAGCGGACGAACTCGGTGGGTACGGCGCCATCGGCCAGTTCGGCTTCGCTGTCGTCGTTGAGCCCCCCGCCCGGCTGTGTTGCCGAGCGTGAACACGTCGTCGACGCCGCGGTCGGTCCTGGCGATGTTGACCCGTCGAGTTCTGGTGCAGCACCGTAGGTTTGGCCGTCGACGGGGAACCCGTGACCTTCGGTGGTGACGTGGATGTGGTCGAAGTGGCCATCTGCGGCCTGGGTCTCACCGTCGACCGGGATGTACTGGCCACGCCAGATCAGGTCGGCAAGTTCGAACTGCTCGCGGTGGGTCCACAGGTAGTCCAGGATCTGTTCGCCCAACGCGCGGCCGCTGTCACTGGTGTGGTCGGGGATCATCACGTCGACCGCGATCCCATTGGGGTGATAAGGCAGCGTGTCCTCGCGCCACCCGTACATGGTCGTGATCTGCGGAAACCGGGTGTGGACTGCCCGCGCCACCCGAATCGTGTCCACCTGCAGCTCAGCTTCCGAGCCCACCGACTCGGGCAAGGCGGCCATCTCGGTTCCGCGGTCTGCAGCCAGCACGGTCGGCGGCACCGTGGTGGTCGGCGACGGCGGCGACGTCGTCCCAGGGCTCGCGCTGCCGGGCTCGGCTGCCCCGTCGATCCAGGTGTTGGGATCGATATCGCTTCCGCCGGAGAACCTTCCGCCCTTCCAGACCTCGAAATGCAGATGCGGGCCGCTCGATTCGCCCGCTGATCCTTCATTGGCGATGTGCTGGCCCGCCACGACCGACGCGCCGGCGGATACGAGCAGGCCGTTCTCCCACATGTGTCCGTAGACGGTCGAGTAGACCTCGCCGTCGACGTTGTGGTCGATCACGATCCAGAACCCGAAACCCGACGCCGCACCCGCGGCCACGACCGTGCCCTCGGCGGCGGCGAAGATCGGCGCACCTTCTGGCCCGGCCAGGTCCACGCCCAGATGGCCGGGCCGATCTGGGGACCGATACCCCGACGACTCGCTGGCGTCTTGGCTGCGCATCGGCCGCGACCGCTGCCCAGGCGGAACCCCTTGGGCCACAGTGCCAGGTGCTGTGGCGCTGGCACCGGAGTCCGTGGACGCGCAACTACTCTGCGTTTTGTCGGCAGCGGGTTCCTCGCCCAGCACCGAGACGAACACCACGATTCCTGCCGCCATGGCCAGTAGTGCGGCGATGCCTTTCGCGGCTGCCTGCATTCACGACACCCGCGCTTCACTGAGCTGCTGGTTCGCGGCTCGCAGTCGCGTCACTTCGGCCTGCAGCGCGCGGATCTTGCTGGGCACCTCTTCTGTCGACAGTGCTCGGGTGGTGCCGAATTCCGCGTTGACCCAACGGACCACGGTGTTGACGTGCGCGCCCAGGTCTTTGGCGATCTCCGCGCAGCACTCCATGCGCGATCGGTGCTGTTCGCGAGTCTCGCGATAGGTGGTGATCGCCCAGCTACGCTGCCGCGCGGTGTAGCCGCTCATATAGGTTCTGTCCGAACCTGTCGTGTGCAGGCTCCGCTACCTGCGGATTTGGCAAGTTTTCTGACAGTTGCGTCGGTCGTTTCTTCTCGTCGAGTTGTCGCATTCCTCGACAACACCGACGACGACAACTGCTGTCCGGGTTCGTGGGCCACCGAGCCTCCCGCAGGGCGCGTTTGCGGCCAGCCGGCGTACTTCGTCCACCAGGTGAGGTAGTCCCCAGCGATCGGCGCAGGCATGTCGTCAGGCAGCGCGAACGACTGGGCCAGAACCGGCAGGTGCGGTGCCACGTCGTCGACGAGGCCGCTCAGTTCAGCCTCGATCAGGGCCGCCCGGTCGTCGGGAAGGGCTCCATTCGCGGCGAACCACACGCCATGCGCTCTGACTCTGCGCAGCGCGTACACCTCGGCGAGGTCCGTGAGGATCTGTTGTGTGGCAGTGTCATTCGTAGCCTTGGCGGCTGTGATCATGGCGTCCACGGTGACCCGGTCCGTGACAGCGGTCGCGAGATCGATCGCGTTGGAGTCGGGGTGCCCCCACATCTCAATGCCGACGAGTAGAAGCCGCTCACGCTTGGCCAGCAGCTGATGCCACCATGCCCGCGCACCGTTGCCGGGGATACTGTTGGTCAGAGTGGGGACTCCGGACCGACGGATAGCGCGGCCAGCCGCGCCCAGCATGGCCCAGTTCTCGCCTTCGGCGGTCAATGTGCCCTGGCACAGGCTGATCCAGTCAGTCAGGTAGTTGGCGCGGAGCATGCCTTGCGCAGCGGTGCGCTGTCGGCACACCTCGAGCGATTCCCACGCCGTACGCGATGCGACAGGTTTGACCAGCATCGCCCACAAAGCCGACTCCTCGGCGCCAGCGTCCTCACATTGGCTGCGAACGCTGTTGACCAGGCATGTCATCGCCCATACATCAGCCATCGCCCCCACCAGATGCTGTGCGACATGGTCGCTGGACAGCATGGTTGCCCCGGTTGCGCGGATGACGCGCCGACTGGCATAGCCGATGGTCAACGCCAGCCCGGCACGAGCCGCAGACACCGCAGCACCGCCCATACACAACCGCGCTGGAGTCAACGGGCTCATCGTGCGCGCGAACCGTTGCGCCGCAGTCAGCTCGCAGTGGAACCGGCCTTGCTCATCGAACCAGGCCACATCCCCGCCGAGCAGACCCGACTCCGGCACCACGGCACCGTCGAACCGTGTCTCGGCGTTGTCCATCGCCAACCCGTACCCATTGTCGGGCAACGCCGCTACATCGACGCCGTCCACGAGGCCCTCAACTGTGCGTAACGGCAGCAGAAACGGCCAAACTCCCTCATCGGTGCCATTCACGATCAGTCGGGCGATCACGATCACGGTCTTGGGCACCCCCGTCGCGGCGACGTTGGGCATGAACTTCACGCTCGCCGGGGTGGGACTGTTCAGGCGGTAGGCGCGTTCGCGTGGTTGCCAGGTGGCAGTGGTCTCCATGTTGAACGCATCAGTGCCGTGCCCCAACTCGGTCACCATCGCCACACCCACCGTGCGGCCGCTGTCGAGTTCTTGCAGGCACGAGTGTTGATACCGGCTCCCGTCACCCAGTTCCTCGATCGCTGCGACGGTCAACTTCACATGCCCGGACAGATACGGCAGCAAGTGCGGGGCCAGCGCGGCTGCCCAGTCGAACAACGCGTACGAGTCGCGGTCCTGTGCCGCGATTGCCCGCGTCGATCCGCCCAACGCGTCGATGGCTCGTTCCAGCAGCAGATAGCCTTGGCGCGCCTCGTCGGCCTGGGTCGACCCGGTGCCGGGTGTGTCGCCGAGTGCGGCCACCACATCGCGGAACCGCATCTGGTGCTCATACGCGTCTGCGTCGCCGAAGACGACTCGTCCTAGCGCCGCAGCAGGCTCCGGTGCGCGCCGGTTCCGATCTGCCGATGGAGTGGTAGCTGAGTGCAATGATGTGTTCAAGATCGTCATCGGGGGTTGTCCCTGTCTCGTTGCGTCGTGCCTAGCGGCTGGAGGTTGTTGGGTGCGACGGCGGTGTGGCCGTCCGGCATGAAGCGGTGTCAATGCGGCGGTGCGCTTCGGAGCTCACCGCACACCCTGGAGCTCGAACAGCTCGTTGAACCGCACGTTGGTGTCGTGCAGTTGTTCGTCGACCTCGATCGAGGTCAGCTGGGTTTGCACCGGGATCCCCGGAGCGCCGTCCTTGCTGATCTTGATCATGAATTTGCCGATGCCCGCAGGCTTTTGACGGCGACCGCGACCATGGCGGCGCAGGGGCGCACCACGCGACCAGGAGGTGATCATTCCCTGCTCGGCGGTGGTGAACTGCAAGACATCTTCGAGCCTGGTCAGCTCGCCCGCAGGCAGTCCACCGCAGATCACCATCCCGGCCCGCTCGATGAACCCCTTGGCGGTCTTGACGTCCATCTCGGTCGGCAGCGTCTCCAGATCGCGACCGGTATGAGTGATCATCAACAAGCCGGTGCCGTCAGTGCGATTGAGGCGGGTCAGTTCGTCGATGCGTGAGACCATCCCCGCACCGGCGCCGAGGACCTGCCACAGCTCGTCCAACACCGCGAGAAAGTAGCGCTGGGGGGCCAACTTGACCTCGGCCAGCAGGTGAGCCGCCTCCATGGTGCCGAAGGCATCGCTCCAGCACGCCAGCATCACGGCGGCCTTGAGCTTCTTATCCCCACGGGTCAGGGCGCTCACATCGATGCAGATGCCGGGCGCGGTCAGATCCAGTGGCACCGTGGTGTGGTCGGCGAAGATCTCACCGAGGGGACCATCCAGCAGAGCTTCCAGCGACCGGCGCAGCGGCTTGATCGTGTCGATGTACTCGACGATGGAGTCCGCCGCAGCGACCTTCTGCAGTCGCTCGGACCCTTGCGAGATCTGCGCAGCCAGGTCGCGCACCAGTGGCGGGTCGGCGAAGCTGAATCGCCCCGAGGCGCGCAGCTCGCGCAGCGCCGACGACACCAGCGCGTGCTCCCAGTCGGCGACCGGCGCCGAACGGATCAGCTCGATCAACGCCGCGACCATCGTGACCTGGCGCGAATGCACCAGCTCTTGGGTTTCGGCGATCACTTCGAGCTTGCCCAGCCGGGCGAGGTGCTCACGATTGGCTTCCAGCACCGGCAGAGTCGCGCCCAACGACCCTGCGGCCAGCGGATTGAGGTGGCCTTTGCCGGGGCCCAAGGTAATGACCTGGCCACCGATCTTGGAGATCAGCGCGACGTATTCGGGCTTCATATCGCCAGCGATCAGGGCGATTTGGCCTTGGGCGACGGCGCCGATCACCATTTTGCGGATCAGCGTCGACTTGCCCAGGCCTGGCAGGCTCAGCACGAAGGCACTGGGGTTGGAGATCAGCCCCGCAGCGAACCACGCCAAGGGATCGCAGGTGGCGGGCTCCCCGGTTGTCAGATGTGATCCGACCGGGGTGCCGATGAGCGGGGCGGCGGCGCCGACAACCCACGGGTTCAGACCACACGCGTGCGCGGTGGTCGCCTGCCATTCCAGCGGGCCTTGCACCGTCTCCATCGTTCCGGCGCCTGGCCCGCGGTAGCCGCGTGGTGACGCGGTGTATGCCCGCCGCCATTGCGGCTCTTCCTCTTCGGCGTCGACCGAAGTGGCGTCGGCGCGGTTCTCGCGCCGCCACCGTGCCAGCGCACGGCCCTTGCCCGAGAACAGAGCGGGCTCGGCCGCCGCGCCGCTGGCGATATCGTCGTCGAGCTGGGCGAGTTCGTCGTCAGAGAATTTCGATTTGGCCATGTCGCGCCCTATCCGTTGGCCGCGATCGAGGTCATCGACGAGTGGTCAGCCAGCAACACGCCCACACCCAGACCCGCCGCGAACGCCGCGTCCTGGGTGCCGTAAGCGCGGTGAAGCCGGATGCGCGCCCGCGCTGCCAGCGACTCGGTGACCGCCGCTGCGGTGGCCATGTCATCGGTCATGGTGACGGTCAGCAGCATCGAGTACCGGAGAAGGCCCGCACCGCGGACCTGTTCTTCGCGCTGCTGTTCGGTTGCCTGCAAGCGCAATTCGCTCGCCGCGGACTTGACGGCTTTGCCCTGCTGCATCGCGACCAGCGAGTCCTTGTACTCACGGTCGACTTTGCGGGTCGCGTCGCCAGCGGTGAACGGTCGGTAGACGATGGCCAGGCGCTTGCGGTGCAGCGCATCGTGCGGGTCGAGCAACGGCTTGAGCACCGTGTCGGCGAAAACCGACTCGGGCGGTGAAGCCATCTCCCAGACGATCGAGCGAACACCGTTGTGGCGGTAGTGGTCCCATTCGGCTTTCGCGGCCGCTGGACCGGCATCTTCCCAGTCCAGACCGTGCTCTTCGCCGAGGACTTCCAACGCCTCGAAGTCGGATTCGGCGCTGGGGTTGTAGCTGCGGTGGGTGAAGGCCACGATCTGCGCGGCGGCCATCGGCAGTGCTTCGACTCCCGCACCGAGCAGATCCTCGTAGAGGGAGGGAAGTCGGCGGGCCAACTCGGCGGCCATCTCATCGGCGTCGACCCGCCTGGCCTTGGTGGTCGCCTTGAAGGTGATCGACAACCGCGCCATCTGCTGCAGCTTCCCGGCCGGGAATTCGATCGCCGACTCGATCATCACGTCCGAGGCGAGCGTGGAGGCAGAGTTCTGCACCATGCGCGAAACCTCACGCTTGAGCCGCAGGCCGGTCGCTGGAATCGTCTCCACGACCGCGACGGCGGCGACGACATCACCGGGCAGCCCCAACCCGGCCAGATAGGCACCCCAGTCGGCTGTCATCAGGTCGCGCTCGGGCTGAGTCAGTGCCTCATCACCGCCGGGCCAGCATTCGAGCACCACGGTGTACTCGTCGGTGCGACGGCGGTGGATGAGCCCGAAAGGATTGCCGAGCCGGTCGACACCCTCGTGCAGCCGAGTCGCGGCGAGCAGTCCGGGCAGCCGGTAGCGGCCACCGGGGATGCGGGAATGCGGGCCACCTCGATAGACGGTGCTGCCGTTCGCGCGCCGCCGCCACCATTGAATGCGCAATTCGATTCCTTCATACAGACTTCGGCGGCCGAAGGTGATCACCATCGGCGCCAGGACGAGGACACCCACACCGGCGACGCAGATGCCGGGCAGGAAACCGGCGGTCATCATGGTCATCAGCGCCGCGATCATCGCGACGCCTCCGAACATCGACGCGCGCAGTGATAGGCCGAAAAACCCTGTGCGCTGCGGGAAGGTGCCGGAGCTGTAGAGCGGACGTTCGATCAGCTGCTGTGCGCTCATCGCGGCACCTGCCCGTGCCCGACGGCGCCTTCGGCGAAGTTCGCCATGCCAGAGACTCCACGTGCCGGAGCGCGCATCGCGCTGGCCCCGCGCGAGAGTGCCACTCCCACACCGGTGGCGGCGGTGCCCGCGACACCCGCGGCTTGACGGGCTCTACCACCACCGCCACCGCCATTGGACCCGCCTCCGCCACCGGACCCGCCGCCACCGCGACCACCACCGCCGCCGCCCGAGGAACCCACGGAGCCCGATGCCGGTGCTCCGCCTCCCCCGCCGCCGCCAGACGAGCCGCCCGATCCCTGAAAGGACTTCATGAAGCTGCCCGCACCGCGCGCGGCGGACCCGCCCATCGCCGCACCTGTCGCGGCCGCGCCGGCGGCACCTCCGGCGAGGGCGGCTACCTGACCGCCGCCAGCTGAGATTGTCGACACCGCAGGCGCGATCACTCGGATCAGCGACGGCAGAGCGAGCCCGGCGAACGCGAGCAGGATCGATCCCGCGATCGCGTCGAACGCCGACTCCGATTGCGCGACTGTGAAGGCAAACGCGTATAGCAGCGCGGCCACTGGTTTGAACAGCAGTGCCGCGATTGTGTAGGAGATCATCGACGACCACGTTTGGCGGCCCGCGCCGGTGGCGCTGGCGGCGGCCGCGATCGGAGCCAGCCCTACTGCCAAGGTCAAGATCGCCTCGCGCACGAACATGGCAACGAGTTGAGCGACCGAGCCGAGCAGGCCGACCCCGGCAAGCACCAAAGACACCACTGGGCCGAGGCCGGTCTTCTCGTCAATCCAGGTCAGCGCGGTGATCCGGGCGTTGGGGTCGCCCCCCATCGACTCGGTCAGCACCCAGACCGAGAACGCGTCGGTGACCTGGTGCAAGACCAGGACCATCGTGGGCAGCGTCCAGATCGAGAACAGTGTCCGAACCAGCATCCGGGCGGTTTCGTCGGCGCCCTCGGAGACAGCGTGGCGTCGGGCGATCGCCACGCGCAGCGCGCCGGTGCCGATGCCGAAGGCGAGGGCAAATATCTGTAGATCCCAGGTGAAGCTCTGGATTCCGTCGATCTTGGCGGTGTCGACCAGCGAGACCGGCATCTGGATCCAGAACGCCATCACGGTGTGAAAGGCGTTGACGTTGCCCTCCATGACCGCCTTGGAGAACTTGCCGACAGGGTCGCCCCAGAACAGCGACACCGCCGAGGAGATCGCGGTCGACGCGGCATCGATAGGGTGCAGGGTGACCGCGACCTGGTTGCAGCCCCAGGTGTTGACCCCTTCGATCGCACCGTTGACGATGTCGGTCAGCGGGCCCGCGTCGATGTTGACTTCGACTAGCTCTTTGCACTCCTCGCGGGTCTGGGTGTATTCGTTGTCCTCGTTGGCGTAGCCGGGCAGCTCGACCGAGGGCGCCGTCGGCAGTGGTGAGGACGTCGTGGGAGCGCTCGGTGTGGTCGCGGGCGCGCTGGTCCGTGGGGTTGTCGTGGGCGCCGGGGTGCTCGTCGCCGGGGTCGGTTCGGTTGTCGGTGTCGGCTGCGCGGCGGCAAGGCCCGCGCCGGTGCCGAACAGAATCAACAGCAGAATCGCGATGGCTGGAAGCTTCTTCACCAGGTCCATGTGGTCCACCCCTCCAACGAGGCGTACCGCTTGCCGGAGCCGATGCTCTGGTGCTCGCGGATCATCTGCGCAGACCAATCGCCGTTGCGCCACAACAGGTTCAGGCGATGTCCCACCCATTTCTCGGTGGTGGGTCGACCGGCGGCGTCGGCGTCGGCGCGCAGTGCCCACTCGACGGCGACGAAGTCTTGGTCGCAGCTGAGCACCCGAAATGCCTCTGGAGCCAGCATCATCTGCAGGTATTTCGCGGCCTTGTCCGAGGTCGGCGCCGAGGTCGCCGACAGCGCATCCAGCTGTGTGCGCTCGGAAGGGGTGAGCACAGCGACCTTGTCCAGGGCCTCGTGTTGCGGGGCGCCACCGGCCATCAGCCGGGCTGCGAAGTTCCATCCCGCCAGGGCAGCGCCTTGCGGGCTGCGCCGATATCCGCGGGGAGTGAGTCCGTCGAGTCGCGCGGGCCCGTCGGTGGCCGAGGTCAGGATCGAGAAATTGAAGCTGCGTTGGATCTGCACGCCCTCGGGCGACGTGATGGGCGCTGCGGGCGCGCACTCACTGCGGACTCCGCTCGGGTCGCGCTGCGGTTGCACCACGCCGGCGGGGTTGCGCGGCATCAGGACCTTGCGACCGAGCTGATCGGTGACTGGATCGTCGAATCCTGTCTCACCACTTGCCGATGCGGTTGTCGTCGCCGCCGCGACCGACGCCGGAACATCGGTGGGTTTGCCTTGCGGGCGAAGCACGACCAGCGTCGTCGCGAGAGCGATGAGCACGGTCGCGGTGACGATTCCCAGGATGAGGGTGCGAGTGCGGGTCATCAGCTGCCCTCAAGCCGGGTGTAGCCGTCGAGGCTGGTCACCTCAGCGGCATCGATCGCTTCGGCGCTGGTGGGGAGCACGATCCGCCAGTCGTTGTCGATCCATGACAGTGCCACCGGGTAGTCGAATGTCTGTGTCGGAGTGCCGATCTCGGTGACGATGCGCACTGCGGCCGCGGTATCGCTGTAGTGGTTGACCTTGAACGCGATGTACTTGGGCGCCGATTCTGCGGGCACTGATCCCGAGATCGACAGCACGACTCGCTGCGCGGCGAACTCCTCACGACCGGGCCCCGGCGCCGACACCAGGGCGACAGTTCGGCCCCATTCGGAGTCCGACGCCATACCCAGATGGACTTGGCCACGGATCGCGGCCAGCACTGCACCTTGTGGACTGTGCCGATATCCCATTGCCACGACCTGGGCAGACTGCGAGGGCCCATCAATCGACGATCGGGGCAGGCGAACGCCACGCCAGGTGTCCCAGCTCAGCTTCGCCGGTGCCGAGGTCAGGTCGGGAGGTGACACCGACGACGGGACAACGGATTCGGGGTCGGGATCGCTGCCGCACGCCACTGTTGACAGGGCGAGGACGGCCAGAGCGAATCCGACCAGGGCACGACGGCACACCGGGGACATGAATTCTCCTGAACAGATCGGGGGTCGGATTAGCGGAGCAGCGTGAGCGCCAGGACGCCGGACGAGCTGGTGATGACGGTCGCGATGAGAATCCGCAGAAGCACTGATTCCTCGATGAGATGGGTCGAGGAAGCCGAGCGGCGCATCCAGACCAGGGTCATCACCGTGGCCACCAGCGACGCGACCGAGAACACGGCGGCGAACCAGAGGAACCAGCTGAATACCTGCTCGAGCCCACCGGTGACCTCGTCGGGAAGCGGTCGGCGCTCGGCGAGCAACATCAGAACGCGAGCAGGTTGATCGTCGAGATCGACATCGACACCAGGACAGCGCCGATCATCGCGCCGACCAACTTGCCCTGAGCGTCACCGCCGCCGCCCTGCATCCGCTGGTAGGCCAACATCGCCGCCGCGACGATGAAGCCGCCGATGCAGGCGATCACCGCCGCCCACAGCAGCCATTCCAGGATGGTCATGAACTTGTCCGCGCCCGGTGGTGCGGAGGGTTTGCGATCGTCGATCTCGGCGAGGATGTCGACCGACATCGCGTAGAAGATGGTGCTCGGGGCAGACATTGGTCCTGGTACTCCTGCTCAGTGGCTTATCGCCGCACGCGCGGCGATAAAGATGGCGCTGCCGATTTCGGCGAGCTCGGGATGGATGGTCTGGGTGGGGTCCGCCCGGCGGGCGAAGCGTTTCTGCTCCGGAGCGGGTTCGTCTCGAGGCGACCACTGCGGCATCTGGGTGATCGACAGGCACCGGAAGTCGGGAATGAAGGGCACTCGCCAGGCCTGGGGCGCGAGCTCTTCGACGAGTTCGAGCTGGCGGCGCAGCGTCGCGGGCAGCGAACCGTCGTGGTCGACAACGGTGACCAGGCCCAGCAACCGTGCCTGGCCGATCTGATGGGCGGCAGCCTGGCGCAGCAGCACATGCGCGGCTGACAAGCCAGCGCGGTGCGTGCGTGCGCAGATCACCACGTTCGGGTAGCTGTCGGCCGCAGGCCACCCGCCCAGAGCATCAGCCGCCGGTGCCCACGCTCGATCGAGCGTGGATACCGCCGCACCGCCGTGTGCACCGAGCAGCCAAAACGCCGGGTGCGGCCTGGTCTGTGACAGCGGCTTGTGCCAGACCGGCCGCTGTTCCTTCTCCGTGGGCACGTTGAGCCCGGCAGGTCCGGACCTTCCAGCGCTCGACGGTGCGTGAGCGACCAAGTCGTCACCGGCGTCTGCTCGTTGCATGGCACTCACCGCGGATCAGTTCGCCTGCCCGGCCAGGATCGTCGACGCAGCAGGGGTCTGCTGTCCCGGCGCGGCCGATACCGGCCCGGTGGCCTTGGGTGCGCTTGGCTTGGGTGCCGCAGCTTGAGCTCCGGCGATGTCCTCGGCGGCCGCTGCCACCCAATTCGCAGTCAGAGTCACCGCGGTCTGGCCACCGACCCCGACAGGTGTGGTGGTGTATCCGCTGTTGCGGCTGCCTTGCCAGTACGAGGAATCCAGCGCCATCCGCACGAGTCCGGCGTTGTTGATCACGCCGCTCGAGATCTCGTTGAATGCCAAAGTCACCAGGCTGGTGAGGTTGGCCGGACTCACCAGCTTGACCACCGCCGAGCCGAGCTTGACCGCGAGCGCTCCCAGCGCGGCTTCGGGCCCTGCCAGCATCGCCGCCCCGACCTCGGCGATGGTGGAGGCGGTGAGCACGTCCTTGCCGACCGCCACAGCGGCGTTGATGCCCATTCCGGCGATCTTCGTCAGCGCAGTGATCGCGGTAGTCAGGCCGTCGGTGGGGTTGGAATTGGGATTGGACGCCTTCACCATTCGGTCGATGACCGTGGTGCCGCCGGTGTTGATCTGCAGCTTTCCGTCGCTGGAAGTACTCAGGTGGTCGTTGACGAATCCGCCGGTGGTGGACAGCACTGAGGATCCGATCGCTGTCACCGCTGAATTCAGGATCGCGAGCGGATCGGAGGTGTCGGTGGAGGTTTGGGCGGTGATGCCCGCGATCACCTTGGCCAAGGCAGCGTCCTTGGGAATGTCACATGACAGATCTCCGTGGCTGCAGAAGTTCGCCACCCGTGAGGACAGCGACCCATAGCCGGTGGTGACCGGCGCGACACCGGACCCGTCCGGCGCGGCCGCGGAGTTGATCCGAATGCCGTTGACCTTCGGCTCTGCGCCGTCCTTGCCGGTCTTGGCTCCGGGTACGACTCCGGGAGCGGTCGCCTTGTTGGCGAAGATCGCCGCGCCTGCGGCACGCGTCGGGTCAGCGAACACCGCGACGCCGGCTATCTGGTCAGCTTTGACCGGGCCTTTTCCGGCGCCGATATCGCGTGCCAGAGCGGACATGATCTGCCCGCCCGACCCGTAGCCGACGAGGAACACCTTCTGCTGGGGGCACTTCGCGGACAGCTCGGTCAGCTGGTTCACCGCACTGGCCTGACCCGCCACGACCGCCTGCTTCTGCACGTCGCTGGCCTTGTAGGGCACATACGATCGCGACAGCAGCGGGCTCTTGCCCTCGGCATTGGCTTTCGTCATCGCCGGGACAGCGATGCCCGCGCCGAATCCTCCGTCGATGTCGGTCGGCACGTCGGGCGAGGTGTCGCCGACCCCGTTGGCCAGCAGCAGATGCAGCGGTGCGCACGCGGGCGCGGTGTCCTCGGCTGCCGCCGTTGGTGCTGCCGCACCGATCGCGGCGGCGCTGAGCGCGGTGATGGTGGCGGTGGTGAGGAGCCTACGAATGGTCATGGCCTCATTTGCCTTCCCGCGCACTGATCGAGGTGATCAATGCGCCTTTGGGTCCGGTGGGCGAGTCGACGGTGGTGATGGTTTGGCGGATCTGTTCCAGAGCCCCGCCGACTGCGGTGCGGGTGAACAGATCGACCGCGTACAGCCCCGGCTGTAGCCGTGTGGTGAGCACGCAGTGTTTGGTGCCGCTGGGCACTGACGCGATGCCCGCTCCGAGCTCTTCGATGGAACCGACATGGGCATCCGCAGCGACGTAGCTGCGTGCCAGCCCCGCGTCTTTGCGCTCGTAGTACGCGGTTTCGAATCCGGAGATTGTCGCTGCGCCGGGGTCAGATGCGCTGGTGCTGGCAGGTTCTCCCGCCGCCAGCCCGCTGCACCACGGTGGTGCCGGAGTCGGGGTGGCTGGTACCAACGTCGGCGATACCGATTCCGGGAGCGTCAAATCCTGGGTGTCCCCAGGCATGGCGGCCGCGATCAGAACCGCCGCGCCGCCCGCGAGCGCGAGCAACGCTGCCAGCGCACCGACAGCCACGACCACCCCGCGGCGGCGCGCAGGCACCGATGCCCGGGGCGGTGTGGGAATCTCGGCCGCCGTCGGCGCCGCGGGCTCGGGCTCGGTGTCAGTGAACCAATCGTCGTCGGCAGCTCCCGCGCTGTCGGTGTTGTTGACCACCGACAGCGCTCGAGCTGCCCCCGGATCCGAGTGGGTGATTTTGTCGGGTTTGCCTTCGCTGGGAGCGGCGGCGTCGAACCAGTCATCCATGAGAACTCATCCCCTCACCGGGTAGACCGAGTTCGGGCAGCAACCACCTCGCCAAATCCAGGTAGGCCCAACGGGTTTCCGCCAGCAGAGCGCTGTTGGTGATCGTGCGGCCGATGGCCAGATGTGGATCGAACGCCACCTCGATCACCCCGGATACCCACCCGCCGTAGTGCTGGGCCAATGCCGCAGCAACAGGGGGTGTGTGAGAGCTCTGATGGCTGACGACGAGCACCGTCGAAGCGATCAAAGACTCACCGAACTCTTCATCGAGCTGGCGCAATGTGATGGCGACCCGGTTGGCGGCGTCCATCCGCGCCGGGATCGTCACTGCCACCCGCACGTCGGGGTAGTCGAGGAGTGGGCGCAGGTCTCGGGCCGCCGCCGAAGCGCCGCCGTCGACGATCGGTACCAGGCCTTCGGCCAGTAGCCGATCACACACGGTCGCAATCGTTTCCCGCCTCGGCAACGCCGAAGCATCACGTCGCACGATCGCAGCCCCGCTGCTGGCCAGCGACAACGACGATCCCAGCGCGGCCCCAGCAGGGATGCTGGCCGCCGACAACCAGGACTGCAACGTCGATCCGGCAAACCGCAGATCAGCTCCGCGCAGCGCCAGATCACCACCCGATGCGGTGCCGTCGACAGCGACCGAACGCACCAGATCAGCAATCTGAGACGCCAACCCCAAGGTGGTGGTGGTCGCACCACCACCACCGCACCCACCGATTATCAGCACTGGCGGCCACGGTGGCGGATCCGCGCGCACCAGATGGACGACAGTGCCGACATTCGGCACGGCGGCGGCGTGTGCCCCCCGCACAACCCACTCCCCGACCATGACTACGCTCCGGCGGCCTGGAAGGTCTGCGGCGGCACTGGGGCGCTCAGCTGCGCCCAGAACGCGTTCGCAGCACCGGCGACCGAGGCCACCAGGTCATCGATCGGGTTGGTCGGCACCACCAGCGGTACCGGCTGCACTTCGCTGCTGACCTCGACAGCTTCGATGCCGTCGTAGTCTTCGGCTACCGGCTGTTCGGCCACCGGCACCTCTTCGACGGCCGGGCCACCCAGCTCCGCGGGCGCGGGTGCGGGGTTGTCGCTGTTCCCGCCAGCGAGCGCCGCAGCAGCTGCGGCGCCGACCGCGCCACCCGCGACCATGCCCGCGACCATGACCGGGACACCGACGACGAGGCTACCGGCGATGCACCCGACCCCGGCGCCCACCGCCGCGCCCAGTGGTGAGCCGACACCTGCGCTGGGGATGCCCGCAGCGACGCCACCGACTACACCGCCGATCACCGCGCCACCCAGGCAACCGGGGACCGAGCCGACCGAGCCACCCATTACAGCGCCGGTATAGCCGCCCACGACCATGCCGCCGGCGCCAGCCTGCGCCCGCCGATCAGATTCCTCACGCGGAAGGCCGAGCGCGTCGCCAGCGAGCGCGATCTGGTACACGCCGTAGTCGTTCCACTGATTCCACTTCTCCACCAGCGACACCGGCACCCCTTCGGGGATCGCCGTGGTGTCGGCGCCGAGGTGGAGCTGGACCTCGGCGACCGGCGCCGGTTCGGGCTGTACTTCGGGCTGCTCGCCGTCGGATTCCTCGGTCTCGACCTCGGTGTCGGGCTCGTCGTACTGGATTTGAGGCGTGGACTGTGGGGGCGCCCAGAAGTTCGGCATCGGCCTGTCTTGGCGCGGTGCCGGGGCATCGGGAATCACTGCCGCAAGCGCTGTACCCGCGTCGGGCGCTGGGGCGGGCTTGGGAGTGGGGGTTACACCGGCTTGTGTTCCACCGCCTTGCGGGGTGACCCCGGCTTGCCCCGGCGACGCCTGCGGGGTGACCCCGGCCTGTGGGTCGGCTACCGCCGTCCCCGCAGATACCGCGAGCACTGCTGGTACTGCGGCGGCGGCGATTACGCGCCGCATGGTTTGACCTGTTCGGGTCATGTTGGGTGTTCTCCTTCCGGATTTCTGTGTGGTCACAGACCTGCTCGCGGAGGCATCAGCGTCACCAGCCCGCCGGGGTCGCTCTGATCGAGCAAGCTCGTCCAGATCACCCCCGACTGCAGGACCGGGACGTGCACGCACAGCCGCACGACTGTGTGCTCGGCGCGCAGTTGGGCGACGAGATCATCGGCACAACCGATCGCGCGCCCGGCGCTTCGCGCATCAGCGACGACGACCAGCGCGACTTCGTCTGCCTGACTGTCGGCGAGGAACTCACCCACCGCCGGTGCGGAGGTGGGAACCGGCCACTCTGCAGCGGCGACCGGGCGGCCGCTGCGGATCGCCACCGTGATCACGCACGGCGCGGTCGCGGACACGGTGTGGGCCAGGCCGAAGATCGGCGCGGTGACCTCGTCGGTGGCCAGCACCAGATCACCCGGTCCGGGCCGCGGTTGGGTAGATCGCTGGTCGCCGTCGCAGCGAACTGATCGCTGAGCGCACCGTGACGGCGGCAGACGCGGGATCGGAGTAGGGCAGCGAGTGCGGCGAGTCTGCATCTACGCGCAGACGTGCGTTCCCGCCGAGCAACTCGATCAGCCGATGGGCCTGGCCGAGGGGTGTAACGCGGTCGCGGCCGCCGGTATGTACCCATACCGGCACCGTCGAGATGACTTGGGCAGCACAGCGATCGAGCTGATAGTCGAGCATGATCGTCACGAGGTCGGCCAGAACACCGGCATCGATCGAGGCACCGGCGGGAATGAACTGTTCCCGGCCAGGTTTCGCGCGGGCGATCTGGGTGCGGAATTGGTGTTCCAACAGGCGGTGACCACTGCGGTTCATCACGTCCAGCGCCCCACCTCGCCACCGACGCAGTGCCCCAGTGACCTTGAGCAACTTCTGATTGGCCGCGACGTAGGACGGGGTCTCGCTGGCGGGGTTGAACAGCACCAGCCCACCGACCCGCGCCCGGAACTGCATCGCGTGCCGGTAGGCATATTCCTGGACGACGAATGTTCCGACCGAGTGGCCCACGACCAACACCGGTGCCTGGCCGACCCAATCCACCACCGCCGCAAGGTCATCGGCCATGCGCTCGACGGTGGTCACCGAGCGTTTGGCCGGGCGCGTGGACGCGCCGTGGCCGCGGGCGTCGAAGACCACCAGATCCAGCTCGTCGGCCAGATGATGGCTCTGCAGCTCGAGCACAAGCGGATCCCAGAAGCGGCTGTCGGCCAGGAAGCCGTGGACGAACACGACCTTGATCGGCGCGCGGCCGTGCGCCGTCGCACGGACCGCGAGTTCAACACCGTCGTCGGTGTGCACGGTCGCCTTCACGACGCGAAGTCCCCGAAGCTCGACACGGACTTGTCCCGGATAGGAATCCGCAACCGCACCGCTGCGATTGCGCCGCAGGCGGCCACCGCCGCGAGCACAGCGAACAATCGATGGAACGAGGCGAGAACGTAGTGGTCATCGGTCAGCACCGCAGCCAGGACCGCTACGCCGATCGCGCCACCGATCGAACGAGCGGTGAGGTTGAGCCCGATGGCTGACGCGGCGGAATCAACTCCGCCGGCGGCGGCAGTGATCACCGACAGCGCGGTGATGGCCAGCCCCATACCGACACCGAGCAGGACCGCGACCAGCGCCCACAAGGCGAACGAGCGCTGCTCACCGAAGCATCCGGCGACCACCGCGAAGCCTGCGGCCTTGAGCATGAGACCGACGCCGGTGAACCAGGTGGCGTTGTGGACGGTGATGAAGCGACCGGCAACACCAGCAGCGATCATCGCCAGCCCACCGGCGGCGCCGACGCAACCGGCCGCCTGCATCAAGCTCAGGTGCCAAATCGTGATCAAGAACAGCGGCGCGGCCAGCAGATAGGCGAACAGGCCATGACCCAGCACCGCTGAGATCACGTTGGCCCATGCGAAGGGCCGCCAGTGCCACAGTGACACTTCCAGCGCCGGTCGCGGGTGCAGCGATCCGCGGATCACCACGGTGCACAGCGCACTGAGGCCGACAACGAACAGCATGACGGTTACCGGGTGCGACCAACCCCATCGGCCCGCTTCGCTGACTGCGGCCACGATCATCCCGACCCCGGCCGCGAGCAGGGCAACGCCGAGCATGTCCGGAAGGCGGGACTTCCTGCCCTCGATCGGCTCATTGGTATGAGCAGGGATCCACAGCACCACTGCAGCGCCCAGGAGCACACACGCGGCCGCCACGGCGACAAAGGTCGCCCGCCAGCCCCAAAACTCGACGATGACCGCACCGGCAGCCGGGCCGATGGCCGCAGCGAGCGCACCCGCCGCGGACCAGGCCCCAATCGCCGCTGGCACTTTCGACGAAGGCATCGTGGCCAGGACCGCGCCCAAGGACGCGGGCAGCAGAGCGGCACCGGCGATGCCCTGCACCGCACGAGCGGCGATCAGCCACTCGATTGTCGGCGCGATCGCGCAGCCCAACGAGGACAGCGCGACCACGAGAACACCGACCAGCAGCACCTTCTGATGGCCGAGCGTGTCGGCAAGGCGACCGAAGGCGGCCAAGAACGCCGCGAACGCGACGGTGTAGGCGCTGACCACCCAGGTCAGCGTGGAGATGCCGACGGGGAAGTCCGCAGCGATCTGGGGGAACGCCAAGTTGACCAGTGCGAGATCCAAGAAGCTCACGAAGGTCGCAGCACAGGCCACCGCCAGGACCGCGCCCGCCGGGACCGAACGCCGGACAACACCTTCTACTGCGAGGGTCATCAACGATCACCCCCGCTGATCGGCAGCGCCGAAACATGGCTGACCAGTGCAGCCACCGCGAGCGGCAGGCCGAGCGCGGCACCGCTGACGTGCTCGGGAGCAGGGCACGGAATGTTGGTCACCGACACCCCACCAGCGCGCCAGCGCGCCATGGTGGCGTCCAGAGAAGCAACTGGGATCAGCGGATCGGTGGCCGAATGCCATTCCAGGATCGGCACACTCGGCAGATCAGGGAAGAACTCGAGCGAGTTAGCCCGCAGGATCTCTCGGGTGCGATCGCTGTAGAAGAGTTCGAAAGAGGTGCCCAGCGCGTCTACTGAGCGGTTGTAGCCCAAGCGCAAGATCTCATTGGTGCAGGCATTGTTCATGTCGGCGCGGAATCGGCGGCCCTCATCGGTGAGGTACTCGCTGATCGGAAGTTGCTCGCCGTACTCACGTTCCAGGCCGAAAGCGGCGGCCGCCGCGAGCCCGAATGCCGGGTGCGGGTTGTGGCCGAGCGCTTCTGCCATCGTTTCGAGGTTGGTGGGTACGCCGCCGATCGCGGCGGCCGTCAAGGACAGCTCAGGGGCGTAGGTCGGCTGCAGCGCGGCCGCCCATGCGACCGCCATGCCGCCACCGGAGTAGCCCGCCATGGTGATGGGGCTGTGAGCGAGGTTGAACGGTGCGTGACGCTGCGCTGCGCGAATGGAATCCAGGGTGATCTGACCACCCAGCCGAGCTGCGCCGTAGGCAGATCGCGGGCCGAGATGATCAGGGATGATCACTGTCCACCCCATGGCCAACAGAGGGTCCAGTGCCGGTGCCTCGCGGATGACGAGGTCGCTGTCGGCCGACCACAGAGTCTGGGAGGGCGAGCACCTGAGCCCGAGTGCATTGGCGGTGTGCCCGTACACGAACACAGGCCCGTTCGGTGCGGCGTGATCGGGACGGATGACCGTTGCGACCGCGGGGATCGCTCGACCGAGTGTGTCGGTCGAGGCGAACTGCAGTTGTGTCACCGCGCCGGTCACCGCGAACGGTGCAGGCATCGGCCGAGTAGAGATGATGTCGCCGGGCTCCCCCTCGATCGGGGCTTCGGCGGGCAGATAGAAGGAGTCGGGGATCGGCGGCATCGCGGGATCGGCGCCAGCCGGACCCGCAGCAGTCGTAGCGAACGCGACGGCCGCCGCGATCATGGTGAGCGCCAAGGTCTTCTGCATCACTTCGACCTCCGGTACCGGCAGGTCGAAGAGCCGAGGATCTGGTCGCCCGGGGCTCCCAGCCCATGCGAGGAGGCTGGGAGCTGCAAGGGCAATGCAGAGCGTCCCGGTGTCAGATCGGCAAGAAGGGCAGCACCGCGTGCACCACCTGATTGGCCGCGAAGGCCAGGTTCGCGGCGATGTTGGCCAGGCTTCCCACCAAGCTCAGGATTCCCATGGGTGTTCCTTTCGATATTGACGCGCGCCAATCGCGCGCCAAGCTGAGGGCTCGCTGCAGATGCGGCGAGTAGTGGCCTCGGGCAAGCCGAGGACAGGTACCGGGCAAAGGGAGCCGCGCCGCTCCGGCTGGTCGATGACCGTGAGCCGGAGCGGCGCGCGCTCGGGTGTGGGGCGTCCTGGTTGACTCCCACCGGACCCCTGCGTGCTTGGTCAGAGCACATCGGGGAGAAAGTTGAATGAGCGTGGCTGTGTGCCTGCGCGTGGTCTACCGTGGTCACGGCAGAGAACCGCCTCTCTGCAAAAGGAAGACTCTGCTGGCCCAAACCGACAGAGCTGTGGTTACAAGGGCAGTTCGATCTGCCCGCATGGCTGCATGTCCCCTAGCCGCCGCAAACGGCTGGGGGATCTTCACGTCAGCATGAAAAGGCCGCGCATTAAGCTGCGCAGAATAGGTGTCGATGCCTACATCAGTGGTGCCACCAACATGTGCAATGTCCTTCCCCCGTCGACTTTCGGCGTCTGCGGTCGGCCCTGCCCTGATGGTGTTCACAGAGCCGACCGCAGTCGCTTTTCTCCCTTTGCCAGCCCCTCCGAGTACCCGCATAGAAGCGGGGTTCGATCGAATATTCGCGATGCGACTCGATCCGGTGAAGCTGTCGAAACAGAGTCAATCCGGTAGGCCCATTGGTGTCAATCAGGTCCGTTCCCACAGATCTGTGAGAACTCGAATTCAATGTCCGAGTTTTTTCCAGGTGCGCTGCTCACAGAGCTGTACTCACATATTTGTGTGCGGCGCCGAAACCACACACAATTGTGTGTGACCTGGCGCGGCCGCCGAGCCGAACCATTGCCCTTGCCACTCGCGAGCACTCGGGGACACCCAGGAGGACCGGAACGATGCGTCACAGCCCCCGCCTGCCGCCCGGACGACGTCGCCGCCCACTGGTGCACGCCGAGTTGGCACAACGACACCTCGACGACTTCCGGGGTCCGGCGATGATCCAGGCGGTGCCGCTGCACTACGTGTGCGCGGTGAACGCCGCCTGTAGGGAGCTGTTGCCTGGTCTGGAGCCTGCAACGGCCGCCGGTGCTCGGCCGGCGAGCATGCTGGAGTGGTTGTTCTTCCACCCGGGCGCGCAGGCTGCGTTCGAGGAGCATGACCGGATCTGTCAGATCCGGTCATTGCTGCGCCAGCTGCGGTTGGAGGCTCCCGGCGTTGTTCCGCCGGAAGAGATCGAGGCGGTGCTCGCACCGTTGCGAGCGTCGCCGGACTTCGAACAGCTCTGGGACTGCGAGGAGCACTGGGATGCTCGTGCGACGAAGATCGTGAAATTGCGAGATCAGGCAGGGGCATTGCGCCGGTACTCGATCAGGACGAGCCGCGACGAATACCCGCCAGGGCCGTACGTGACATATCACCTGATCCGAATCGACTCCGCGCACGGAACTGTGTGAACCGGCCGTATTGACCTTTGGTTCCGGACAAATAATTCTTGGGAGAACGGAGATGGCTGGTGATGGGTTGCAGCGTCGGAACACATCACAATCGGTAGCCGCCATTTCCGTCCGGCGGATCTAGGTAGCGCGTGACAGTTCACCGAGGACTGACGATTTACCCAGAAATCTGCAGGCCCCGATCGATGAGTTCGCAGTCCGGACCATCGAGCAACGGGGCATAGACCACCCGACACAGGTACCCGCCCACCCCCCTGCGACGGGAACCTGAGCGGTCGCTGTCCCCTCGGCGACCCAACCTGCCCTCTGGCTTTCGATACCCCACATCGAAAGCCAGGGGGCCGGTCTATTTCACACGGTGTGAGACAAAGCGAATTCCTCAATTTGGTTGGCACGGAATGGCATTTGACGTGCCAATTCGACAATGCCCTATTGATCGGGTAATCTATTTATCAGTAGGGCGGAAGTTCTACCGAACCCCCGCTGGCGACACCCGGACCGCCGCCAGCACCCGATCTCGAAGGAGTCACCCATGACCGTGATCACCCGCGCACAGCTCGAACTGATCGAAGCCACACTGATCGGAGACGCTATCGACGCCGACCTCAGCTACTCGCCCATCGACGGCTCGCTGAAGGTCTGCACGGACGAGCTGTCGGCGGTGGTCTCAACGGCCAACACGATCGCAGCGATCACCGGCGAGAAGGTCGACAACATCACCGACGAGCTGATGGCGTGGAGCGGCGACGGAAGTATCTACCGCTTCCCCAAGGTCATCGTGGCCGCCTAGCCCTGATCGCCGCTGTGGGCGGTCCGAACCCCAACGGGCCGCCCACGTTCGCCGCTCGATCACGAACCGCCGCTACGAGAGACCTTGTGGCACAACCGAAAGGTGGACCGGTGACGGTACACACAGCGCCCCTCGTTTGGCCCGCGTGCGATCACTGCGGCGCCGAACTCATCGACATCGCGCGCCCGACTGCTGAGGCAGCGATCGAGATCGCCGTCCGCGAGCACCACTGGGAGCATTGGCCGGAATCCGGGCTGTTGATCTGCGACGTCGACCTTTACGACTACGACGCAGAGGGCAACTGCTTGCTGGATTGCATCGAACCGGTAGTCATCGACAGCATCCCCGAGAGTATCGCCGAGGGAGAAGCAGAACCCGTTCAGTTCATCTTCGCCGACCCCGAGGGTTACCGCCTCGAAATCGGCGCCCTCGCCGACGGCACACGTTGCGCCCGCGTTGTGGCTCCCTGGGGCCACTACTTCTCGGTCGACATCCCGGGCGGGCTGGTCATCCAGGATCGCTCTGGCGCAAGGCTTTCTGTCTTCATGGACGCGCCCAGAGCTCAGAACTGACTCACGGTCGCGGTGGTGGACCGGACACCCACCACCGCGACCGACCGCAATGAACCCCCAACCTGAAAGGCACTGATGTTCGACGCAGCACTGCTCTACGACCGACTGCACGACACGCTGGCAGCCGACCCGACCACCGTGATCAGCGAGCTGGAAGCCAAAGCCGTAGCACTGCGGTGGATGACCGACTTTGGCGGCCAAATGGTTTGGGGCAGCGAGCCGTACCACGCCCTGTGGATGTGGGCAGATGACGGTTACGACTTCGAAGACTTCGCGATGTCGACAGTGATCAGCCTTGCCGTCCGACTGCTCGACGAAATCACCCTTCCTCGCCTTGCAGAGCGCTGGACGGACTTCGGCGGTGACGTCAGCCATGATGCTGCGGTCGCCGCAGTCGATGCGCTCGTGCGCTACCTGACCGGCGAACCGTTCACCTACAAGGGCCTGGTTCACCGTCTCGCCGCGCGAGGCTCAGCGGACATCACGCTGACCTACGACGAGGCAAAGATGATTGCCACGGCGTGGGCGACGAGCTCGGACTACCCGCATCTCGAGGCTTGGACAAACGGTCGCGTTGTCCGACTCGATGCGCTGCGCGCCGAGGCTGAACAGCTCGCCGACAACCTGGAGATGAATCGCGACAGCTGGCCGCACGAGGGCGCCCCCAGGCCCAGCATCGCCGCTGCCCACCTGCTGACGAGCTATTTCGAACAGAACGACTGACAGCCAGTGATCGAGCCGAATTACCCGATCTACCTCACGCCGCCCTGCACCGACAGCATCCGCCAGCACATCCTCACCGGCGAGCTCGGCGCTATCGCAACCCCCGCCCAGGGCAACCGTATCGATCGCACCTGGCCAGCATGGTGCGCCGACAACGGGGTGTTCACCGGCGCTTACCCAGGCGACGACGAGTACCTGCGCTGGCTGGCGAGGTTGCAGCCTCTCGCTGACCGATGCCTGTTCGTCACCGCCCCCGACGTCGTCGGCGACCACTGGCAGACCTTGGCCCGGTCCCGGGACATGCTGCCCCGCATCCGTGAACTCGGATTCCCCGCAGCGTTCGTCGCCCAGAACTACATGGAGTTCGACAGCTGGCATCCCTGGGACGACATCGACGCCCTGTTCCTCGGCGGCTCCACCGAATGGAAGCTCAGCGCCGAGGCCGCCAACATCGCCTCCGTCGCAGCGAGTTTGGGCATCTGGGTCCACATGGGCCGGGTGAACAGTCGGCGCCGCTACCAGTACGCCGCCGCGATCGGCTGCCACAGCGTCGACGGCACCTACCTCACCTACGCCCCTGATGCCAACCTGCCCAACGTCTTGTCCTGGTCCCGCGAAACCGCTGCTCAGACCACCCTCTTCTGGATCTGATCTGACCGACCGCGCCACCACCACGAAGGAGCCCCATGAGCATGACCGTCGAGCTCAAAGCCCTTACCGAGCCCTCGAACTCGATCGTCGCCGCCGCCAACGCTCGACATTCGACCGGCAGGTGGAGCAGCGAACAACTCGCCCTCATCACCACCATCGCGCAGGCACTCGCCGAAGCGGTCGCGAGCGAGCCCGGCACCGCCGAGGTCAGCGTCACTGACGACGACGGCCACACCGTGTTCGCCTACGTGGCGAACTGCAACACACGCTCGGTCGAAGTGGGCCCGCGAAGCGTCGTATGGACCCGTGACGACACCCAACCACCACCAAGAAGAGGAGCTATGGCCGATCCCATCAGGACCTTCACCGACCGCTACAGCACCGAGATCGCGTTGGTGGACCAGCACTGCCCAGCCGGTGCCCAGCTGGACTGTCTCGGCGGCACGAGTCTGGCGATCGTGGGAATCCTGCCCTGCGGTTTACGCGTGGAGGTGAGCAACGCGCTGATGGACCACGACGGCAACGACGAAAAGTTCGTCTCGGTCCTGCACGACCCCGATGGCGACCAGCTCGCCTGGATCGATGACGGCCCGCTCCGCGACCAGCTCGCCGTCGTCGCCGCGATCACCACCGAGCAAGCCGACATCCTGCGCCAGCACAACGCTGACAACCCCGGACGGTCGGTCGTACTGACCACGCGCGCCCACGACATCGAGCAGACCGAGCAGCACTGACGTAATCGTGCGCGTCGGGCCGATGCAGTCGAGACCTGGCGCCCATCACACACCAGGCCGCGGGGATCGCCAAATGATCCCCGCGGCCTTCCCGTAGGCGGTGACGCGGACCGGACACCCGCGACCCGGCTACTCGACGAACCCCCCTTCCGAGGAGCACCCGTGACCGAACTGGCCGACAAAATAGCCGCTGACACGAGCAAGGCCCGCGAGCTGTACAACGAGCGCGCCGCTCTGATCTCTGTGCTGGCCTCGCTGTTTCCCGCAGCGATCGCCTACAACGACCCCAAAGCCCCCGACGTCCCGGTGATCTACATCGACAGCCCTTGTGGCCAACTGAGCTGGCACATCAATCCGGCCCACCTGCGTACGCACTTCGCGGCCGTGCCGACAGTCGCACCGCACAGCATCCGTTGGGACGGTGCATCGAAAGATGTCGTGCTGGAGCGGGTCGCGTTGATCCGTCAGCAGTTGACCGCTACTCAGCGCTGACGAGCGGCCGCGTGAGCTGATCGTGCCGCCTTGTTGGTGAGCCCGGCCAGCTCACGCAGCTCGACGATCGTGGCCCGGCCGGCGAGTGCCAGCAACGCGGTATCCAGCTCCCGCTGCGCGACAGCGAGATCAGCGGCTACCGCGTTGCGTGCTCGTTCGAGCTTGAGGTCTCTGAGCGCGCCGAGACGTGCCAGCGCAGCTGCGTACCACTTCTCGATCCGACCCTCGTGCCTTGCCAGCCCACGCGCTACCGCCGCGTGGGCTTTTTGAGCACCATGCACGATGTCGACGAGTTCGGCGAGATCATCGCGTCGGGCAGCGCTGCGTCCACGCGCTTTCGTCGCAGCCTGGTCGAGTGCCCGGCGGGTATGTTGTCGCGTGGATCGTGCAACCGCTGACTTCGTGTTCCTCACGCCCGTCGAGTGTATGGACGGAGGGTTCACTGTGCCGTTGTCGCCCACTCCACAATGAGTTACCCGCAACAAGGGCTTTGTTGCGGGTAACTCGCCGTTGGGTGTGTCGGTGCCAGTTGGCATCCTCAAAAGACCGCAAGGACACCGGAGGCGCGCATGGACGACAACGTCACCAACGAGCAGGCACCGCCGACGCCGCTCTCTTCCGCGATGGCCAGCCCCGCACTCGAAGGCTTCGCCGAGTCCCTCGACGGTCGCCGGTTGTCCCCCAACACCCGCAGCTCCTATCTCAAGTTCGCCAGCCACTACCTCGCGTGGCTGGGCACGGTTGCCGCTGACCACCCCGAGGCTCTGCTGAGCGAACCCGGCCGCGACCGTGCTGTCGCGGCCTATCGCGCAGATCGCCTCGATCTGGCCAGCGGGACAACCAATGTCAGCGTCGCCGCCTTGACCCACTTCTACGAGTACCTCGGAATCGGACGCCCCATCGACCAGCGCGTCGACCACGACGCGGCGCCTGCCCGTAGCCTCAGCGCTCCCGAGCAGCGCGCCCTGCTGGCCGCGGCTGCAGCCGAAGCGGACAGGAACGCGGAGGTGGGTACGCGAGCGCTGGCGATGCTGGCTCTCGGACTCGACGCTGGACCGCGAGAATTGGAGTTGCTCGCGCTGGACGAGACCGACCTCAACTGCGTAGGTGCACAGATCGTTGTCACCGACACCCGAGGCCGGCGGCGCCTCGTGCCGGTGCACCGCCAGACGATTGTGCTGATCCAGCCATGGCTTGCGATCCGCCCGCGCGTCCTGGGCACCCGCGATCAGGATGCGACCGCACTTTTCGTCACGCTGCGACCGAGCTCGCTTCGGCGCACCGAACCCGAGGCCCGGCGTCTGTCGGCCCGCAGCGTCGACCAGATCGTGCGCACCGCGGGTATCGGCGCAGGTCTCGACATCTCGCCGAATGTGTTGCGCGCGACCGCGAGAGATCGCATGTGGCAAGCAGGGGTAGACCCTGCTGAAATCGCGGCGCGGCTGGGACAGCAGACACTACGACGGGTACCGACGAGCCCGGTCGCCACTGCACCTGGTCGCAGCGTTCGGCAGCCGTTGACGGTCGCCGAGCAGCTCGATCTATTCGGCGACCGCGGAAACAGTTGAGCGCCGAAAACCGCTGGTGAGCTGAGGATTTCACCAGATCTTCCAGTCATTCGAGTCGACAGAATCAAAGCTATCGGGTAATCTATTTATTGAGTGGTTGTCGGACACCAACCACCCAACCCGAGGAGAGAAATTGCGCTACTTCCCCGACCTGGACCCCGACCAGGCGGACGTATACCTGGAAGTCCACGCCCCTGAAATCGAACAGCTGCGCACGCTCGGCGTGCGTGTCGGAGTCGTCAGCGAGAGTCCCCAGTGGGTGGCGATCGAGGTCGACACCAACATGCTCTGGATGCTGATCAGCACCGGCGATGGCGACCTCGCCACGAGCCGCTCCGAGATCACCCAGTGGCGGGTCTCGATGTACTACCACGCCGACCACGCATGCGACGGCGCAGATGTCGTCGCCAGCTCTGCAGGCCCCGATCTGATGACGGCACTGCTTATCGCAACCGCCGACTACATGACCGCCACCATGGCGACGGCCCCCAAGTAGCGCCGACATCCCAAGGCTCACCGGTCCCAACCTCTGCACTCCCCCAAGGAGATCCGCAAACACATGACCTCCCCCCACCCACCAAATTGGAACGATCTGCTCGAGGCGCTGGCTTTGCTGGCGACGCATGGCACCGACACCCACGGACCCTTGGCCTGTTACCACGACGTCCTCGTGGTCGGATCCGACCCAGACGCGTACACCCCCGAGGAGCAGGCACGCCTCGCCGAACTGGGGTTCATCGCAGACATCGAAGACGGAACGTTCACCTCGTTCCGCTTCGGCAGCCCGTAGCAGCCCACCACCCAAATCACTCACGGTCTGACACCAACTCATGCGCAGACCACAACCTTTGGAGGAAACACCATGGCAGGCGACACGATCATCACGGTCATCGGAAACTTGACCGCAGACCCGGAGCTTCGACACACACCCGCCGGTGCAGCGGTGGCAAATTTCACCGTCGCGTCGACTCCCCGTGTGTTCGATCGCAATTCGAACGAATGGAAAGACGGCGAGGCTCTGTTCCTGCGCTGCAACATCTGGCGTGAAGCAGCGGAGAACGTCGCCGAAAGTCTGACCCGAGGCGCTCGCGTCATCGTGAGTGGTCGGCTCAAGCAGCGCTCCTACGAAACCCGCGAGGGTGAGAAGCGCACTGTGGTCGAGCTCGAGGTCGACGAAGTCGGTCCCTCGCTGCGTTACGCGACTGCGAAGGTCTCCAAGGCCGGTCGCGGTGGCGGAGGCGGCGGTGGCGGCTTCAGTGGTGGTGGTTCCGGCAATGCCGGTGGTGGATCTAGCGCAGGCGGCTACAACGCCAACAATGGCGGCGGACGTCCGGCCGGCGGCAGCAATGCCGGTGGCGAAGACGATCCGTGGGGTAGCGCGCCCGCGGTCGGCTCCTCCGGGAGCGGCGGCCGCATGGATGACGAACCGCCGTTCTGATCGAACGGCACTCATAGTACGGAGAGAAAAACCATGCCTAAAGCGCCCGCGCGCGAAAAGGTACTGAAGAAGAAGGCCTGTGCTTTCTGCAAGGAAGCAAAGTCCGGAATCGTCAATATCGATTACAAGGACACCACGCTGCTGCGTAAGTACGTCAGCGATCGCGGCAAGATCCGCGCTCGCCGCGTCACCGGCAACTGCGTGCAGCACCAGCGTGACATCGCTGTCGCCGTCAAGAACTCGCGTGAGGTGGCTCTGCTTCCTTACGTGTCGACCGCTCGCTGAGAAAGGGAGTCACACAGATGAAGCTCATCCTCACCGCTGATGTCGACAACCTCGGCGCCCCCGGCGACCTTGTCGAGGTCAAGGACGGCTACGGCCGTAACTTCCTGCTGCCCCGCGGTCTGGCCATCCAGGCCACCCGTGGCGCCCAGAAGCAGGTCGACGGAATCCGTCGCGCCCAGGACGCCCGCAAGGTGCGCGACCTGGATCACGCCAACGAGCTGAAGCAGGCCATCGAGGGCCTCGCCGCGGTTTCGCTGGCCGTGAAGACCGCCGACAGCGGCAAGCTGTTCGGTTCGGTCACCACCACCGACGTGGCTTCGGCCATCAAGGCGGCCGGTGGCCCGGTGGTCGACAAGCGCAGCATCGAGCTGCCGAAGTCGCACATCAAGGCGACCGGTAAGCACGGCATCGTGGTGCACCTGCACCCCGATGTGGCTGCGAAGTTCGACCTCGAGGTTGCTGCGAACTGAGTTCGCTGGAAACCACCCCTGTGCGTGCATAGGGGTGGTTTCTGCTTGCCTTTTTCAGGCCGTTTTTGCGATAACTGATCAGTAGCCGATGTTGTGGTCGGTGCGGGTCGTGTTGCGCGGCTCACGGTCGGTAACCGCGTGACCTCCGGTTATTCACCCTGTGGATGACTGTGGAAACCGACCGGCAGATTTGTGACTCTCGTCATAGCCTGCACCATCGCTGTTTACCCAACACGCCCGGCTGTTCACCTTTACCGACACGCCGGAACTTCTTTCATCCACAGGGCCCAGGTTGGACAAACCGGGGCCTAGCAGGGCGTTTTTCCGTATTGACCTGGGTTTTCCCCATGTTTTCCACAGGCGCTGCACAACAACGGGTGAACTACCCCCAAGTTATCCACAGTTGTGTGCACATGTCGGGTTGGCGAGTCCCGAAAACGTCGCCTAGGTTCGTCGCATTGCCCTGCGCGCGGCCTTCGGAATCACGCAGGCAACCGATTGCTGACATCCGTGTCGGTGTCCGGGAGTACAACGAGTACATCGATGTGTAACCCCCGGTTCTGCGGGCAGAGAGGACTCCCCTGGTGACAACCACCGGTGACCGCGCGCAAACCGAGTTCACGCCTGAGCCGCCCGGCGAGGACTTCGGCCGTCAGCCTCCGCACGACATGGCCGCTGAGCAGTCCGTCCTCGGCGGCATGCTGCTGAGCAAGGACGCCATCGCCGATGTGGTGGAGGTGCTGCGCCCCGGAGACTTCTACCGCCCCGCGCACCAGGCCGTCTACGACACCATCCTCGACCTCTACGGCCGCGGCGAACCCGCCGACCCCGTCACCGTCTCCGCGGGCCTCGACCGCCGCGGCGAACTCAAGCGCATCGGCGGCCCGCCCTACCTGGTCACCCTCACCCAGACCGTCCCCACCGCGGCCAACGCCGGCTTCTACGCCGAGATCGTCGCCGAGAAGGCCATCCTGCGCCGCCTCGTCGAAGCGGGCACCCGCATCGTCCAGTTCGGCTACGCCGGCGCCGACGGCCAGGACGTCGCCGAGGTGGTAGACCGCGCCCAGGCCGAAATCTACGAAGTCACCGAACGCCGCACCACCGAGGACTTCACCCCGCTGGAAGAACTCCTCCAGCCCACCATGGACGAGATCGACTCCATCGCCTCCCGAGGCGGCATCTCCCTCGGCGTCCCCACCGGCTTCACCGAACTCGACGAACTCACCAACGGGTTGCATCCGGGTCAGATGATCATCGTCGCGGCCCGACCCGGCGTGGGTAAGGCCCTGGCGCTCGACACTCCCCTCCCGACGCCTCGTGGTTGGACCACCATGGGCGAGGTTCGTGTCGGTGACGAGCTGCTGGGGGCCGATGGCAGGCCTACCAGGGTGCTCGCAGCCACCGAGGAGATGGCCGACCGACCTTGCTATGAGGTCGAATTCTCCGACGGCACCGTGATCACTGCTGACGAAGAACACCTCTGGACCACGCTCGCCCCCACCCTGGCACCGCATCCGGTTGTCCGGACCACCGGCGAGATCGCACACAGTCTGCGCACGCCTCGAGACAATTTCGCCCACATGGTGCCCAGATCCGCTCGTTCGGCGGCACGGCAGATCGTCGACGTCCGCAAGGTCGACCCGGTACTCGTCCGCTGCGTCGAGGTCGACAATGCCGACCACATGTACCTGGCCGGTCGCACCATGGTGCCCACGCACAACTCCACGCTCGGCATGGACTTCATGCGTAGCTGCTCCATCAAGCACGGCATGGCCAGCGTCATCTTCTCGCTCGAGATGAGCCGAACCGAGATCGTGATGCGTCTGCTCTCGGCCGAGGCGAAGATCAAGCTCGGCGATATGCGCTCCGGCCGAATGAGCGATGACGACTGGACCAAACTTGCTCGCCGTATGAGCGAGATCAGTGAGGCGCCGCTGTTCGTCGATGATTCGCCGAACTTGACCATGATGGAGATTCGAGCCAAGGCACGACGCCTCAAGCAGCGCCACGACCTGAAACTCGTTGTGGTGGACTACCTGCAGCTGATGAGCTCGGGTAAGAAGGTCGAATCGCGTCAACAGGAAGTCTCGGAATTCTCGCGACACCTCAAGCTGCTCGCCAAGGAACTCGAAGTTCCGGTGATCGCGATCTCGCAGCTGAACCGTGGTCCGGAACAGCGAACCGATAAGCGGCCGATGGTCTCCGACCTTCGCGAGTCGGGTTGTATGCCCGCGTCGACGCGAATCCTGCGTGCTGACAACGGCGCCGAGGTCACCCTGGGTGACCTGATGGCCAGCGGGGAACAGCCGCTCGTGTGGTCGCTCGACGAGCGGATGCGGATGGTTGCCCGCCCGATGGTGAAGGTGTTCCCGAGCGGACGCAAGGAAGTATTCAGGCTGAAGCTCGCCTCCGGCCGCGAGGTGGAAGCCACCGGCAACCACCCGTTCTTGACGGTTGACGGCTGGATCGCCCTCGACAAACTCGCGATCGGCGACCGCCTCGCCACACCGCGACTCGTTCCGGAACCCGTGCACACCACACGATTGCCCGAAGCCGAGATCGTGATGCTCGCGCACATGATCGGCGACGGCTCGTGCGTGAAGCGCCAGCCGATCCGCTACGCAAGCGTCGACGAGGAGAATCTCGCGGCCGTCACCGTAGCCGCCGAACACTTCGGTGTCAGTGCGGTCCGAGACGAGTACGCCGCAGCACGCGTCACCACCCTGCGCCTGCCCGCGCCGTTCCATCTCACTCACGGCAAGCGCAACCCGATCGCCGCCTGGTTGGACACCCTTGGCCTGTTCGGACTACGCAGCTACGAAAAGTTCGTCCCCGGACCGATTTTCGCATTGCCCAACGATCAGATCGCGCTGTTCCTGCGTCACCTGTGGGCAACCGACGGATCCGTGCGCTGGGATGCCAAAGCTCGACAGGCACGCGTGTACTACGCCTCGACCAGTCGCCGCCTTGTCGACGATGTGAACCAGTTGCTGTTGCGCCTCGGCGTGCACGGTCGTATCAAAACCGTCTCCAAGAGCGGCTACCGCGACTGCTACCACCTGACAATCGACGGCGGCGAGAACCAGACGACCTTCCTGCACGACGTCGGCGTTCACGGCGCCCGCGGCAAATCCGCCGAGGTCGCCCTCGCCGAGCTGGCCCCGATGGCGCGCAACACGAACGTCGACACGGTTCCCGCCGAAGTCTGGAGCCGTGTCCGAACGCTACTGGCCGACAAGCAGATGACGCACCGAGAGTTCTCCGCCGCCATGGGTTCTCGCTTCTGCGGCAGCACCATGTGGAAGCACTCCCCCAGCCGCTCCCGCCTGGCCCGGGTCGCCACCGTCCTCGACAATGCCGACATCGATATGCTCGCCACCAACGACGTGTTCTGGGACAAGATCGTCGAAATCACCAGCCTCGGCGACCAAGCCGTCTACGACGGCACCGTTCCAGGCACGCATAACTTTGTGGCACAAGGCATTTCAGCCCATAACAGTTTGGAGCAGGACGCCGATATGGTCATCCTGTTGCACCGCCCCGACGCCATCGAACGCGACGACCCCCGCGGCGGCGAGGCCGACCTCATCGTCGGCAAACACCGTAACGGCCCCACCGCCACGATCACCGTCGCCCACCAGCTGCACCTCAGCCGTTTCGTGGATATGGCCAGGGGCTGATCCACACTCAGGTGGTGATGGTGGCTACTGGTTCGAGGCCGTAGGTGCGGGCGTAGCCGTTTTCGGTGCCGACAAGGCGGTACCGGCGTCGACCACGCCAGCCTGAGTAGCACCTTCACCCTGCAAGCCGCCGACTCGGTCGCAGCCGGCACTGGCGCTCCGACAGCTGCGACTGGCCGAGCAGAACCTTCGGCGACGAGTTCGGCGCATCGCTCGGCACCATCGTTCGTGAGCGGCCACGCTACGGTTCAGCGGACGACCGCACAGCGCAACGTGTGCGGCAACGCCGCGATGAGATCGGAAATCAGGGTGGGGAAGAGTACGACGCCGGTCAATCCGGTGGTGCCGGCGTATTGGGTGGTATCGGCTGTTGGCGCGGTGCTGTATTTCCTCGGCGTTCTCCATGTGGGGATGCGGTTGGCGCAGTGGTCCGGCAGCGACGTCGCGATGACGCTGATGCTGCCGATCGGCCTGGTTTTCGGCCTGGTGACGTGGCCGTTCGTGCTCGCAGTGGGGTGGCGTGCGCGCCGGGCGTATCTCAGGAAGTCCGCGGTCCCCGTTGCGGCGACGGTGGTCGAGTCCGGTCACCGCGTGCATCGACGGGCCGGACGGATCTTCGTCACGCACAAGGTGAAGATCGACGTAGTGTTCACCCATCCCGAGACCGGAACCGAACACCGGATGAAGAAGGAGTTCGCGTTCGCGGAGTTCCGGCGGTCGGCCGCGAAACGGCTCGTGCACCGGTTTGCGCCGGACGCCGAGCTACCGATGCTGGTGCGCGGCCGCGCCACGGGGTTCGATGTGCCGCAGCGACCGCAGTGGGTCGACATCTGGTAGCGGTTCATCGCTACGCCGACCACGGCCCGATACCGATCGCGCAACCGATCGACAACATGTGGCGACCTCTCAGCAAACCGGTTGGAGGGGGCGGATGATGAGGCGATGAGCGAAGCGATACTGCAGGTGACGTGGAAGTCCGCCCCGGAAGACCACGACTATCCGGCTGCCGCCGACTATCTCGAGCTACTCGGCGACCAGGCCCTGGTCGACGCGATCGTGGCCGAGCTCAGGGCTGCGCCGGTGGTCGTCAAGAAGGTGAAGGACATTCTGCGGGCCTCCCAGCTCCATGCCCTCACCCCGGACAACCCGCATGTGCGCAGAGACCTGCTCAAGGTGACCGAGGGCAAGAAGCTCTCGCCGATCCTGCTGGTGCGCGGTAACTGCCGCTCGAACGTGCCGATGCTGATCGCGGACGGCTACCACCGGGTGTGCGCGCTGTACTGGGCCGACGAGAACATCGAGGTACCGGCCAAGATCGCCACGATGCCGTGACCTTCGCGACCCTGGCGCTGGTCGTCGCGCTCGGGTTGATCGGGCCGCTGCTGGCTTTGCCCAAGCAGCTTTACCTGCCGGTGCTGCTCGGCGAGATGGTCGCGGGAATCATCTTCGGCACCACCGGTCTCGGCATCCTCGACCCCACCGATCCGATCTTCGTCTTCCTCGCCGATATGGGTTTCGCGCTGGTGATGTTCGCCGCGGGGACCCACGTGCCCGTGCGTGATCCGCAGGTCCGCACCGCGCTCGGCACCGGTGTGGCGCGAGCGGTGCTGGTCGGCGTAGTCGCGGCGGTCGCGGGCTGGGCGGTGGCGCAGGCGTTCGACATCGGGCACGCGGCCGTCTACGCGGTGCTGATGGCGTCGTCGTCGGCGGCGATGGCGTTGCCGATCATCGACTCGATGCGGTTGAGCGGGCCGCCGGTGCTCGCGCTCACCGCGCAGGTGGCCATCGCCGACACCGCGTGCATCGTCGCGCTGCCGCTGGTGATCGATCCGGCGAACGCCCTCAGAGCCGCGATCGGCGCGGTGGCCGTCGCGCTCTGCGCGGTGGTGATGTTCTTCGTCCTGCGCTACCTACAGCAGACGGGTGCGCAGCGTCAGGTGCACGAGGTGTCCGAGGACCGCAAATTCACGCTCGAACTGCGGGTGAGTCTGGTCCTGGTGTTCGCGCTGTGCGGGGTGGCGAGCGCGATGCACGTCTCGATCATGCTGGGCGGGTTCGCGGCGGGCCTGGCGGTGGCCGGGGTCGGCGAACCACGGCGGGTGGCCAAGCAGGTGTTCGCGATCAGCGACGGACTGCTCGCTCCCCTGTTCTTCGTCTGGCTCGGCGCTCGGCTCGATCTCCGGGAGTTCGGGGAGCATCCGCGGTTCATCCTGCTCGGCCTCGCCCTCGGCTTCGGCGCGGTCGCCGTGCACTGCGCGGCGCGACTGCTCGGCCAGCCGGTGGCCTACGGCGCGCTGGCCGCCGCCCAGATCGGGGTGCCCGTCGCGGCGGTGACCGTCGGTAGTCAGTTGGGGGTGCTCGTACCGGGCGAGGGCTCGGCGATCATGTTGGCGACGCTGTGCACCATCGCGGTGGCGGCGATAGCGGCCGGGCGACTCGCGGCGAAGGCGCCCGCTCCTGCGGTCGACCTGTGAGCTCGATCAATTCCTGTTCGCGTCAGTAACGATCATGCTGGTGGTCACGACAATGTTCGTGACATGCGGCCCGTCGGGGGGCCTGCCCACCTGTAGGTCATTCGAACGGGATCACATATGAATCTGCGTGAGTTTCTTGCGAAACATCGCATCGCTTCGGCTGTTGCCGCGCCTGCGGCGTTGGGGGTTGCGGCGATTGTCGCCGCGTCTTTCGCCGTGACGTCACAGCCCGAGTCGCCCTCTTACACCTTGACGACCTCGGTGACCGAGTGCCGTGAGATGGTCACCATCTCGGTCGCGGGGCGCAACGACACCCCGGTCGAAGGCACGACCGCGATGTTGCTCGATGCCAACGGGAATCCGCTGCCCGCGGCGCTGTCGGGTGACCACAGCAGTGTGTGGGTGGATCCGGTCGTGAACGCACCGCGCGATGATCTCGCCGAGGGCGAGTACGCGGCGGTGTACATCGCCTACCCGGCCGATATGGGGACCTATGAGGACGCGGTCAACGCGGGTGTCGCCAACACCCAGCAGGTGATGCGCGAGATCTCGGCGGCCTGCCCGGACACCAAATTCTCCATCGTCGGCTACAGCGAGGGCGCCGACGTGGTGCGTCGCGTGGCAGAGGGTATCGGCAACGACAACCCCGCCGACGGGTACGCGACCGTGGATCCGGACGACGTGCTCGGTGTGGTGATGTTCGCCGACCCGGGTCGCAAGGCCGGTGACGGCACCTTCCTCGGCGCGCAGGACCCCAACCGCCCGGACAACTTCGACCAGAACTACCAGAACGGCGGCAAGCCGATCTCGGGATCGGGTATCACCACAGGCAACGATTTCGGCGCGCTCAACGGCAAGATCGCCTCGTTCTGCTCCGAGGGCGACCTCACCTGCGCGGCGCCGGAGAATATCTCGCTGCTGCAGCTGGCCGCGAATGTGGGCCGCCAGATCAATATCGACGAATTGGAGCGCGCCGACATCGGGCGTAACGGCATCGCGGGCATCAGCCCGGCGGTCGGCCAGGACATGGCCTTCACGCTGGGCCGGATCGCGATGGCCGCGTTCTCCGATATCGGCTCGAACCCGAACTGGATGGCCAGCGACGAAACCTTCCTCGACGTGCTGCTGAAGGTCTCCGACCCCGATTACAAGCCGGGTCAGACCACCACCCCGGCGAAGGCCGACGTGATCGCCGGTGAGCAGCTCTCGCCGCTGGCGTACCTGCCGCAGAAGATCTTCAACGAGATCGTCGGGCTGATCGTGACGAACCAGAACACGATCCCGGTGGCGATGAACGATCCGTACCAGCTCACCCTCGGCCCGAACGGCACCGGTCACCACTTCGACTACTGGCGTGATTCCGACTCCGCGAACGGCAAGCCGCTGACCTCGGCGGAGTACGCCGCGGCGTGGCTCACGCACCTGGCCAAGCAGGCGCAGGCGGGCGAGACGGTGAACACCAAGGCCGCACCGGACGACTCCTCGGTGACAGCCGCGCTGGCAGCTCCGACGAAGCCGGCGACGACCACCACCGCACCGACCAGCACGTCGAAGTCGACCACCTCGAAGTCGACGACGACCAGCCCCAAGTCGACCACCACGTCGAAGACGGACACCAGCACCACGGCACCGTCCACGACAGTGGCCCCGACCACCACGCCGTCGACCACCACGCCGGAACCGGCGACCAACCAGGCCGCCGCACCCGCCCCGACCACGACCGTGGATCCCACCACGACCGTGGCACCGACCACGACGGTGGCTCCGACCACGACTGTCGAGCCGACCACCACCGAGGCCCCGACAACCACTCCGTCAGCCAACTAGTCACCTACCACGAAATCCCCGGTGGGCAGCGATAACCGCTGCGCACCGGGGATTTTCGTTTTCCTAGACCGCCACAGGTTCGGCGGCCGAAGGCCGAACGGCACGCTCACCGCGAGTAGCCGCGATCAACACCACCATCCCGGTCACCGCGAACCCCATTCCGACCCACAGCGGCGAGACCCAGCCGAACCCGGCACTGATCGCCAGGCCGGACAGCCACACACCGAGGAAGTTGCCCACGTTGAAGGCCGCGATATTGGCCGACGAGGCGAGAGTCGGTGCGGCACCGGCGTGGTCGAGCACCCGCATCTGCAGGCCAGGGGTCGCGCCGAAGCCGAAGAAGCCCATGGCGGGCAGGAGCAGCAGCGCCGCGATCTTGTGATCGGCGAGCAGCGCGAACGCCGCCAGCGAGAGCCCGAGGGCCAGCGTGAGCGCCAGCAGGGTACGGGTAAGGGCGCGGTCGGCCCAGCGGCCGCCGAGCAGATTGCCGAAGAACAGCCCGACACCGAACAACACGAGCAGCCAGGGCACCACTCCCTCGGAAAACCCGGTGACTCGGGTGAGCAGCGGCTCGATGTACATGAACGCGCCGAACATGCCACCGAACACCAGCACGGTCATGACCAGCGAGTACCAGACCTGGGTATTGCGGAATACGGATAGTTCGGCCCGCAGGTCCGGCTGTTCGCGGGTGGCCGGTGCGTCGGGGACGAGCGCCGTGATACCGGCCAGCGCGACCAGCCCGACGACGGTGATCACCACGAACGTGGCTCGCCAGCCCCACTGCTGTCCGATGAACGTCCCCAGCGGCACGCCGAGAACATTGGCGACGGTGAGCCCGCCGAACATGATCGAGATGGCCCCCGCCTTCTTCTCCGGCGCGACGAGCGAGGACGCGAGCACCGCCCCGATGCCGAAGAACGCGCCGTGCGCGAGTGCCGCGATGACCCGTCCGCCGAGTAGTGCCGCGTAGCCGGGAGCCAGCGCCGAGGCCGCGTTGCCGACGGTGAACAGCACCATGAGCAGCTGCAATGCTCGCTTGGGTTGCCAGCGGTTGACGAGCGGCGTGAGCGCGAGCGCGCCGATGACGACGGCGAGCGCGTAACCGGAGATGAGATAGCCGGCGGTGGGCACCGAGACGCCCAGGTCGGCCGCCACCGGGGAGAGCAGCCCCGCGATGACGAATTCGGTGAGTCCGATGCCGAAGCCCCCGAGCGCGAGAGCGATGAGACCGAGTGGCATGTGAACGCTTCCTTCCAACAAGAGCCGATTACCCGCGTGTGCAACTAACGCTAGCCGAGCGATAATTGCACACGCGCTATATTGCAACCGCCAGCTATACTCGTCACATGGGCATTGCTGATGACGCCATCGAGGTGCGGGCGACCGGCTGGCGCACCCTGGCCGCGCTGCACGGGCACATCGAGACCGCGCTCGAACGCGAGCTGGTGCGCGAGCACGAGCTGTCGATCGTCGAGTTCACCGTGCTCGACGCACTGGCCCGCCAGGACGGCTGGCACATGCGGATCTCGCAGCTCGCCCGCGCCGCCGCTCTCTCGGCGAGTGCGACGACCCGACTGGTCAATCGACTGGAAGACCGCGGCTTCCTGATGCGCGTGCTGTGCGCCGACGATCGCCGCGGCATCTACACCGAACTCACCGAAACCGGCCGAGCCGCCTACGAGAAGGCGAAACCGACCCACGATCGAGCACTCGAAACCGCACTCGCCGACGCCGAGCAGATCCCGGAACTGGCCCCCCTCATCGGTTTTCTGCACGGGGTTCCGGCACCGAACTGACACGCGACATCGATGCCAACGCGCCGATCATGGTGACTGTTGCGGGCACCGGTGCAATGATCGCTTGGTGACTCAGTGGCTTCCACTCCTCGGCTCGCTCCCGGTCGCCGGCGCAGTTCTGGTCGGCGTCATCGCCAACAACCGAACCCACCGCGAAGGAATCGCGGCCGCCGATGAGCGCGGCAGGCAGGCGCTCGACGCCTCGCAGCGCAATGTCGAGCTGTCGAATATGGTGGGCGACCAGCGCGATCACGAGGCGTGGCGCCGCGAGGCGGTGCTCGCCGCGGTCGCCTCGATCCTGGAGACCTCGGCCTCGGTGCGCACCGATCTGACCACCTGCGGCGAGTGGGATCTGGTCACGGTCGACGAGATCGACGGCGTCGGCGCGCAGATTCACAAGGTGATCTGGGATCGCCCCGGCAGCATGCTGACTCGCCTGCGGGTGGTGGCGCATCGCCGGATTCCCAACAAGTGCGAAGACCTGCTACGCACCCTCACCGCCGCCCAGCACATCACCATGCAGCGGCTGAAACTGCACATCGACGTGGAGGCGACCGTCGAGGAGCTCGAGGAGATGGCCTCACTGTGGCAGAAGGCGATGCGCCACGCGGCCGAGCAGGAGCGGGCGCTGGTCGAGACGACGCGCATCGAACTCGGCATCGAGATCGCTTCGAAAGGCACTGGAATAGAGCCTGTTCCGGCGCCTCAACCGGTGGACACCGAAACCAGCTCGGAAGATGTCGCCTTCGAGGAAGCCACCGAGGAACGGCCCACCGAGCCTGAGCAATCGGCCGAGCCGCAGCAATCGGCCGAGCCGGAGCAGTCCGTCGAGCCGCAGCAGTCCGTCGAGCCGCAGCAGTCCGTCGAACCGCAGCGCGCGAATGAGGCGCCGCAGCAAGACGATCCGCGTGAGGCCGTCGACCCGCGCGAAGCACAGACCGTCAAGGTCTGACCTCGACGAACGTAAGCCGACCCGGCCGGATTCTCCGCGCCGTGCGGCTCGGGCAGCTCGTTTTCGAACAGCTCGAGCATCCAGTAGTGTTCCGCCGAATGAACATCCGGCGAACAGCATAGAGTTCGTGATGGTCTGAGCGTTCAGCTGACGCGACACCATACGGCCGGGTAGCGTGGATATATGGCACGCAGGGGTGCCATACCCGACAGCGTGGTCGATCGTCTGAAGACTTTTCACCGAACCACTCTCGTCAGGGGGCGATCTCTCATGGATTTCATCGCGCCGTTGGATGCGCTGTTCCTGCTCGCGGAATCTCGTGAGCACCCGATGCACGTCGGATCACTGCAGTTGTTCGAACCGCCGGAAGACGCCGGTCCCGAATATCTGCGCGAGTTCCGCGACAGCTTGTTGGCCGACAAGACCGTTCGGCCCACTTTCAGTAAGCGCCCCGCCACCTGGCTGGGCGCACCGCAGATGGCGTGGACCCAGGACGACGACGTCGACCTGGACTATCACGTACAGCGCAGCGCCCTGCCCGGACCGGGCAAGATCGACCAGCTGCTCGACCACGCGTCGACCTTGCACAGCGGACTGCTCGACCGGCACCGGCCGATGTGGGAGCTGCACTTCGTCGAGGGCCTGGCCGACGGACGCTTCGCGCTCTATTGGAAGGTGCATCACGCACTGGTGGACGGTGTTTCGGCCCAGCGCCTCATGCGCCGCACGCTGAGCACCGATCCGTTCGCGCCCGAGCTCATGCGGCCGTGGAACCTGCCGCGCAAGGTCGGCCCGGCACGCCCCGGCAAGTCGCGGCTCGGCGGGCTGATCGACACCGTCACCTCGGCGCGCTCGTCGACCACCGCTTTGATGAAGGCGACCCGCACCGGCCTGCTGCAGCAGCAGCTCACCCTGCCGTTCGAGGCGCCGCGCACGCTGTTCAACGTGCCGATCGGCGGTGCCCGCAAGTGCGCGGTGCGCAGCTGGTCGATGGATCGGGTCAAGCAGGTGAAGAAGGCCACCGGCGCCACCCTCAACGATGTGGTGCTGACGATGTCGGCGGGTGCGTTGCGGGCCTACCTGCTGGAGCGCGACGCCCTACCGGACAAGCCGATGATCGCGCTGGTGCCGATGTCGTTGCGCGAGGAAGACGATGTCGACAGCCAAGGCGTGAAAGTCGCGGCGCTGCTGTGCAATCTGGGTACCGATATCGCGGATCCGCTGGAACGTCTTCGGGTGGTGAGCGAATCGACGCGTCGCAACAAAGAGGTGTACCGCTCGCTCACGCCGATGCAGACGCTGGCGATGGCCGGGGTGATGTTGAGTCCGCTGGCCGCGATGCTGTTGCCCGGGTTCGCCTCGGTGGCGACGCCGCCGTTCAACATCGTCATCTCGAATGTGCCCGGTTCGAACGAGTCGCTGTACTGGAACGGCTCACGGCTGGACGCCACGTATCCGCTGTCGATCCCGCTCGACGGGCAGGCCGTGAACATCACCCTCACCTCCAGCGGCAACAACCTCGATTTCGGCCTCGTCGGCTGCCGCCGCACACTGCCCGACCTGCATCGACTGCTCGATCACCTCGAGGATTCGCTGGCCGCGCTGGAGGATGCCGCGCTGTAGAAATTAACCATTCTCGACTAAAATAGAACGTGTTACAGTTCGGTATGCGTACCGAATTCTGCGAACAGCTCGGCATCGAGTTCCCCATCTTCGCCTTCACCCACTGCCGCGACGTCGTAGCGGCGGTGAGCAATGCGGGCGGGTTGGGGGTACTCGGCGCGGTCGGCTTCACCGCTGAACAGCTCGAGGTGGAGCTGGCCTGGCTCGACGAACACGTCACCGGCATCTACGGCGTCGACCTGGTGATCCCGTCGAAATACGAGGGCAAGGGCGTCGACGGGCTCACCCCCGAGCAGCTGGAAAAGCAGCTGGCGCAGATGGTTCCGCAGGGCCATCGCGACTTCGCCCAGCAGATCCTCACCGACCACAACGTGCCCGCGCTGCCCGACGGTGAGCACCACAACGAGTTGCTCGGCTGGACCGCGACCACCGCGGGTCCGCAGGTCGACGTCATCCTGAACCACCCCAAGGCCAAGCTCGTGGCCAACGCGCTCGGCACCCCGCCCGACGATGTCATCAAGCGCATCCAGGACTCCGGCCGGGTGATCGGCGCGCTGTGCGGCTCGGTCAAGCACGCGATGAACCACAAGGCAGCCGGCCTCGACTTCGTCGTGTGCCAGGGCACCGAGGGCGGCGGACACTGCGGCGAGGTGTCCTCGCTGGTGCTGTGGCCGCAGGTGATCGACGCGATCGGCGATGTGCCGGTGCTGGCCGCCGGTGGCATCGGCAACGGCGCGCAGGTCGCGGCGGCGCTGGCGATGGGCGCGGCAGGCGCGTGGACCGGGTCGCTGTGGCTCACCGTCGAAGAGGCCAATGTGCCGCCCGCCCAGATGGACACCTACCTCGGGGCAACCAGCCACGACACCATCCGCTCGCGTTCCTGGACCGGCAAGCCGTGCCGCATGCTGCGCAACGACTGGACCGACGCCTGGGAATCCACCGAGACCCCCGACCCGCTGCCCATGCCGCTGCAGATGATGGTCGCCCTCGACGGCGTCAAACGCGGACACCGCTACCCCGAGGCCGCCAAGGACGTGAACTTCAATCCGGTCGGGCAGGTCGTCGGCATGATGAACAAGGTCGAACGCAGCGCCGACGTGATCAACCGCCTCGTGGAGGAGTACGTCACCGCCTACGACCGCCTCACCCGACTCAACGGCTGAGCGAGGCCGCCTCCGAAGATCGGTGCCCGGCCGATAGCTGTCGGCCGCGCCCGATCTCCGCACTCCAGAGCCTTCGACGCACCGCACCTGCCCTGCACTCGGCATATCTCACCAGCGATGCGGGGCGGTGGTGTCGATCGCGGGCACTACGAAGAAACCCGACTCAGACAGCTAGCCGTTCGGTTCAGACGGCCGAGCTCAGTGGCACCGTGTGGATCGGCGTCTCGCCGACGAGCTGGCCGAAGCGGGCGATCACCTTCTCGTGGTACAGCGCGAACAGGTCCCCGAACAGCGCGAGTTGCGCCTCGCTCGGTGGGGAGTCGGCGTCCCACACCGCGAGCAGCGCCCGCCAGACGAGCACGTGCAGATCGGGGGCGACGGCGAAGTAGGCGGCGATCGCCTCCGGCACCTCCACGACCATATCGGCGATCGAATTCAGCACCGCGCGTTGCATGCTCATCTCGAGCACGCCGAGCAGCTTGCGCACCAACGCGATCTCGGCGGCGATGATGCGCGCGTGGTCGGGCACGGTGTGGCGCGCCATCGCCTCCAGCTCGTCGACGGCGGCGGCGAGCTCGGCCGGATCGAGCACCTTCTCCCCCGCGGTGTAGGCGAGCAGCGCCTCGCCGACGATCCCGCGCTCCACCTCGACGATGTCGGTGAACATCTCGGCGGCGACCGCGGGCGCGGTGATCGAGAACCGGAACAGGTGCCGGTAGACGTCCATGCCGCCCTCCACCCGCACATCGCGGATGGTGAATCCCTTGCCGCGTCTGGCCTCGACGAATCCGTAGGACTCGAGCCTGCCGAGGATGAGCTGGGCGGTGGCGCGGTTCATCCCGAACTCGTCGGCGACCTGACGCACCGACGGCATCAGCTGGCCGGGGCGGTACTCGCCGGTGGCTACCCGGCGCGCCAACTCATCGGCAACGTCGGCGACCACCGTCCGGGATCCCATCGAAACACCTTTCGGTCATCATCCGGCTACGTCCCAGACAGTTTAGGCGCTGAATGCTTGGAGCGCTGGCGCGCTCGAGTCGCGGCCCTTCGGGCCGCGAAGGCAAGCTTCCTGGCGACTGCTCCGCTACCGATTTTCGCCTCGGCTCCCATCAGCGGCCTTTCCTCGAGGCGTGCCGCTCAGCTGGATCAGACAGCACTGTGCGACACCGTGATTGAATACGCAGGCAACAGGGCAGCTAAACATCTTGGGAGGAATTGTGAGAACAACTCGGCTCGCCGCGAGCGCGGTTGCCGCTCTCGCCGTGATCGCAGGTCTGTCCAGCTGCAGCAAGGACACCGAAGATCACTCAGCGCACGCGTCGAGCACCACCGCGACGCCGACGACGTCCGCCGCGGCCACCACCGCGACGAAACTGACCGGTAGTTCGGCCGCCCCGCTGCCACCGCCGAGTCCGACGCATCCGCCGCAACCCGCCCTCCAGGACGTGAACTGCGGCCAGGTCACCGGCGGAAACGGTGCCACCGCCGAGGTCATCGTGTTCGCCTCCGACGCGGGTCGCGCCGGCTGTACCGAGGCGATCAATGTCGTCTCCGACTACCTCGATGTACCGCGCACCGGCGACGCCGCGGCCGTCGACGGCTGGACTTGCGAACCGCAGCCCGACACCTCGGTGCCGCACATCTGCGTCAACCAGGGCCTGACCATCGGCCTGCGCGGCAACGCGGCACCGGCCAGTCCGCCGTCGCCCGCGCCGAGCCCGGTCCGCACTGTCAACCCGACCATGCCCCCGGTGACGACCACCAGTAGCGTTCCGCCCGTCCCGCCGCCCGTTGTCGACGACGTGAACTGCGGACCGGTCACCGACGCGGGCGGCGCCACCCGCACCGTGATCGCGATCGGCACCGCCGACGGCCGTCCCGGTTGCACCGAGGCGATCAACGTGGCCACCAGCTACGTCACCACGATCGCCCCGTCGGATTCGGTCGTCGTCGAAGGCTGGCAGTGCAATTCCCAGCCCGATACCCAGGTCCCGCAGGTGTGTTCGAAGGACGGCCTCGTGATCGCGTTGCGCGCGAACTAGATCATGTCCTTCTTATCGAGCCAGCGCATGACCGGCCAGCCCAGACCTACCGGAATCCAGCAGGTCAGGACGCGGTAGAGCAGCACGGCGGGGACCGCGATCTCGGCTGGGACGCCGAAGGCCGCGAGACCACCGATCAGCGCGGCCTCGACCGCGCCGACGCCACCGGGTGTCGGCGCGGCCGAGGCCAGCGTGCCGCCGATCATGGTGACGATGGTGACGGCCACGAAATCCGTGCCACCACCGAAGGCTTCGACGCTCGTCCACAGCGCCAGCGCCTGCCCGAGGGTGATCGCGCCGCAGCCGCCGACGATGACCACGAATCGCTTCGGGTCCTTCGCGAGGTCGACGAGTTCGCCGAACACTTCCTTGACCTGTGGGCGCACCGAATGATTCACCCAGCGACGCAGCGTCGGCACGAACATGAACGCGCCGATCAGCCCCACACCCACGCCTGCGGCCAGATACAGCACCGTCGCGTCGGGCACGATGTGGGCCAGGTTGCTCGATGTTCCGGCCACCACACTGAACACCACGAGCAGCACCAGGTGGGTGAGCACCTGCATCGACTGTTGCATCGCCACCGCGGCCGTCGCCCGCAGCGTCGACATGCCCGCCTTCTGCAGGAACCGCACGCTCAGCGCCAACCCGCCGACACCGGCCGGGGTGGTCGTCGCCACGAAGGTGTTGGCCAGCTGCTCGACGAGCAGATAGCGCATCTTGATCAGGCCGTCCGCGCAGGCACCGAGCGCGGCGGCGGCGCCGACGTAGGTCAACCCCGACACGGCGAGACCCGCGAGCGCCCACCACCAGTTGAGCGTGCGCAGCTGACTGAAGAACGTCGGCACCTGGCTGAAGAACGGATACGCCACATAAACCAGCGCGACCAGCAGGACGAGCTGGATGAGCTGGTTGCGTGAGAAGCGGGTGATCTGGTCGGACTTGATGCGGTCGTGACCGGTTTGCCTGCGCACCTCCTCGCGGGCGGTGGACATCACTTTGGTCCACTGCGGCAACGACTTCCGGATGCCGATCGACATGGCCGACTTCGTCAGGCGCCGGGCCGCGTAGGCGACCTTGTCCTCGCCGAGTGCCTCGATCGCCGCCGACACCGCCTCGTGCTTGCCGTAGAGCGAGGTGGTGGTCACCAACAACTGGGCGATGTCGGTCTGACGTTGCGACTCGGCCGAACCGAATTCGGCGGCGGCGAAACCGCCGAACAGGGTGTCTCCCTTGCTGACTCGCACGAAGTCGGGTTGCAGATCGCCGAGGCTGATCTGGTTGTCGTGCAGGCGAAGCAGCGAACGCCAGACCCCGGGCAGCACCTGCGCCGACAAGGTCGCGATCGGCGTCCCGCGAGGCATGGTGTGCGCGTACAGCATCCAGCCGCGACTCAGACCCGCCACCACGACCTGATGACTGTCGGCCATCCCGAGGTCACCGATCGCGATGCCGAGCAGCGCCCGATGTTCCACCGCTCGGTGCATCGATCCGTGTAGCGGTGCGGTCTCGCTGGAACGGAAGGTGATCCAGCGCCACACCTGCCGGATCGCGCCGAAGCTGCGCTGGTTCTTGCCGTACAGCTCGACGACGATCTCGTCCTCGGGCCCGTCGACCTCGGTGGCGAGCAGCAACGGTCCGCGCCCGGCCGGCCGGTCGACCCGGAAGGCTTTCACGGTATGGCCCCGCCCGGCGAGCACCCGGACCGCGGCGTCGAGGGGCACCTCGAGCGCGGGCGTGCCGACCAGCCAGACGATCACCGCGCCGACCAGCCAGCCGACCGCCAAGCCGAGCATCGCCCGCGCGGGCACCACCGAGCTCACCACCAGGTGGATCGGCGCGAACATCAACAGCAGAAACCACATCCAGCGCCGCGGCCGCACCGGCAGCCACGGGCTCGACACGGTGAGCATGGCCGCGAGCATCGCGATCCAGCGTGGATCGTCGAGGAACTGGGAAAGAAAGGTGTCGAAGCGGTCCGGGACCGGCATGTGCCATTTCGGCGTGGAGATGCCTGCACCGGTGATCGACAGGGCGAGCACCGCGAGCATGCCCGCCGCCCCGTACCCGGCCAGCAGCTTCCACTGCCTGCGCAACACGAGTTCGATGAAGATGGCGAACGGCAGTGCCAGGATGAGCATTCCGTAGATCAGGTAGACCATGGTCGCCTGGTCCTGGCTGAGGAAGTCCACGATCTTGGCGACCGAGCGTTCCAGCGCCAGCCACTCCGGCCGGGTGATCAGCGAGCCCGCGATCACCACGGCTACACCCATCACCGCCAGCACCACCCGGACGATGTCACTGGTACGCCGGATCAGCGGTTGCAGGAGTTTCCCCGTGACCGGGATCTCCCGACCGTCGACTCGCATGAGCCGCACGATACACACCGACACGCCGCGGACCCGCCGTGACATCAACCCAACCAGCACGGTCGTCCCCGCGTGCCGTGAAGCCGATCACAGGCCGTCACAAACACTGGCGATACCCCGTCCAGGAAGTAGGAAAACACCCACTCAGCCGGAAGGAACGATCATGCAGGTTCTGCTCGCAGGTGCCACCGGCGCCATCGGCCGCCCCCTGATCCGCGCGTTGACCGCGAACGGGCACACGGTCTCCGCGCTCGTCCGCAATCCGAACGCGAACCCGCTCGTGCGCGAACTCGGCGCCACCCCGGTCACCGCCGATGTGCTCGACCGCGAGGCACTCCTGCGCGCTGTCGACGGTCTGCGCGCCGACGCAGTGATCCATCAGGCCACTGCCTTGCGCGATGCGAAGGTGCAGCGCCGGATTCCGGCCGATGATCCGACCGGGCTGCTGCGGACGGTCGGCACGGCTAATCTGCTCGAGGCCGCGTCGGTGGTGGGTGCCGGGCGGTTCGTCACCCAGTCGCTGATCCTCGGCTACGGGTACCGCGATCACGGCGACCGGCTCATCACCGAGCGCGACCGGTTCGGGGTGTACGACGGTGGGGTGGCCGACGAGGTGGTCCGCGCGTGCGTTTCCGGCGAGAGCCAGGTCTTCGACGCGCCCGGTGTCGACGCAATCGCGTTGCGGTACGGGCTCTTCTACGGTCCGGGAGCGTTCAGTGATCTGTTCGCGGACATGATGCGCAAGCACGCGCCAGTCGGGCCGATGGGCTCCGGCGGAGTCAACACCTGGGTCCATGTCGATGACGCGGCCGCCGCGACCGTCGCCGCACTCGAATGCGGTGCACCCGGCCGCGCCTACAACATCGCCGACGACCACCCGATCACCTGGCAGGAGTTCTTCGCGGAGGTCGCCCGCAGCCACCGGACACCACGCCCGATCCGCTTGCCCGCGTGGATGATCCGACTGGCCGTGCCCTATATCGGCGCGCTCATGTCGGATACCTCGATGCGGATCTCGAGTCGGCTGGCCAACGACGAGTTGGGTTGGAGTCCTCGGTATTCCAGCGTTTCCGCCGGTCTCGCCGCCTAACGGGTCGATCCGCCGCCGACTTCCGGATGCGATCCGCAGGTCAGTGCGGCGCTCTTGCCATGACAGCGGCGCGGTCGTGACCGGGGATCACCTCGATGTCGGCCGGGAGGGCGTGCAGTCGGTGAATGGTTTCGAAGGCCCGGTCGCGGTGCGCGTCGAGTAGTTCGCCGAGGAGCGGAGCCTTTTCCCGGATGAGGTCGATCTGCAGCGTGCTCCAGACCGCGTCGCCCGCGAGCAGGACGCGGGAGCCGTCGTCCACGGCGAGCAAGATGCCGACACTACCGGGGGTGTGGCCTGCCAGGTCGACGATCAGGACGGAGCCGTCACCGAACAGGTCGTGACTGCGGGCGAAGGTGAGAACCGGCGGGCCGTCGAGTTCGTAGAGGTCGAAGGCGCGACCGCGCAGCGGCCCTCGGGCGACGCCGAGCGGCACCTGCGAACCGGCCATGGCCCACCGGTACTCGATATCGGGCACGCGGATCGGGACCAGGCCGGGCAGTTCGTACAGCCCGGCGACGTGGTCCCAGTGCAGATGTGTCGGCAGCACGAAGTCGATGTCGTTGCCGGTGAGGTCGTGGGCAGCCAGTACCTCGCTCAGCCCGTGCACCGGACTGTCGGGGCCGACCAGCAGCGGCACCGGGAAGGGCAGCTCGGGCAGCACTCGCTGATGCACGCCCGCGCAGATCGCCGGGTCGACCAGAAAGGTGGCTTCCGGGTGGCGGATCAGGAACGTCGACATGGTCAGCTGCGTGGATCGCAGGGTCCGCACGCCCTCGGCCACGATCGTCGTCGGCGCGGACAGTTCCGCCTGCACGAGCGCGGTCAGACTTACGGTGTTGTGCGCGGGAGGGAGGGGAACGCACTCCAGCCCGTCGAGAAATGCGGTATCGGCGCCGCGTGGCCAGAGCAGCCGTGGACCCGTGGCGACGACCGCGACACAGCAAGCGAGAACAGTCGATAACATCGTCGTGCGCTCACCCATATGTGCCACCGTAGGCGATCGCCCACACCCCGACCACCGGGCCAGGTCGAGCCACTGTGTCAGCGGCCAACGCCCGATAACATTCGGCGTCTAGTCGATGCGGCCCATCAACCGATCTGTTTCGCGCCGTTCACGTTTCGTGGGCCGACCCGCACCACGCTCGCGCTGCGGCAGGGTGGCGAGGACTTCCTTCGGAGGCGGCGGCGGGCTGCGATCGATCAGGCACTGGGCGGCGACGGGCGGACCGACGCGCTTGTGGATGATCCGCTCGACGACGACGACGCGCTCGAGGCCGGCATGACGGACCCTGATCTCGTCACCAAGGCGGACGGTCAGCGCCGGTTTCGCCGTTACCCCATTAACGCGCACATGCCCGGCGCGGCAAGCTTCTGCCGCGGCCGAGCGTGTTTTGAACAGGCGCACTGCCCAGGTCCACGCGTCGACGCGGGCCTGGGTATCGGAGTGCTGGGGGGTCACCCCTTAGACGATACGGCGAGCCGTGACGACGTCGTCGGCGCTGAGGTGGGTGTAGGACACCGGGGTGCCCGACTGCACGGCGTTGAGGAGCTGACCGTTGCCCGCGTAGATACCGACGTGGCCGCCACCGTTGGTGATGACGATGTCACCGGCCTGCAGGTTGTCGAACGAGACGGGAGCGCCGACGTGCGACTGCTCGAAGCTGGTGCGCGGCAGTTCGACACCGGCCTGGCGGTATGCCCACTGCACGAGGCCGGAGCAGTCGAAGCTCTGCGGGCCCGCGGCACCCCAGTTGTACTGGGCGCCCAGCTTGCCGCGAGCGGCGTCGAGGGCGACGTTGCCCGCGGTCTGCTGCTGCTGCTGGGCGAACGGGTTCTCGAAGTTCACGCTCGGAAGCTGCGGTGCGGCCTGGCCCTGAGGGGCGACCATGGCCTGCAGCTGCTTCTCGACCTGCTGCGCCGGCTGCTCGAGCTCTGGCGGCAGATCGAAGTTACCCAGACCGGGGATATTGATCGTGGCAGCCTGCGAAATCGCGGGCATCGCACCGGTTGTAGCGGCCACCGCGCCCATGACGAGGGCGCCCTTGACGGAATTCGGCAGTCGAGAATCCCGCTGCAAGCTGTGTTTACCCACCGAGACGAGTCTCCGATCTTGCTACTCTCCCGCCGCTTCGTCACGAATCGCTTGGCGATCATGACTATTCGGCGGTGACCCAGTGGCGCCGCTCCTCTGACGAACCGACAGACTCCACTAAGTCACGAGAAGATTACGGCCTGTGATGAGCGCTGTCCAGCGAAGCACGCAAGTTGTTTTCTTCCGACCGGAAAAGCCCAGAACAAGGGCTACGGCACCGGCGTGTCGGCGCGAGTAACGATTTCATCGTCACCGCCGCGCGGCGCGTTACCGATCGCGTAGCGCGCGCTCGAGTTCGTCGATGCGCGTTCTGGCGTCGGCCAGGTCGATCTCGAGCCTGCCCAGCATGATCAGCAACGGCCCGATCGCCAGGGCGGCGACCAGCTGCGGGTCCAGGTCGTCGAAGCCCCCGTCGAGCGTTGCCAGCAGGTCGCGCCTGATCGTGTCGGCCAGGTGCGCGCCCTGCGGCAGCGGCCAGCTGGCGACGATCTCCGCGGTGGTCTGAGGTTGCTCGAACATCGGGCTCCATTCCGGTCTCGACAGCAATTCTCGGTTTCGCTAGCAGTATCTAGGACACAGCCGAGAGTTACCGAGATTCTCCTGTGCGCACGCGCTACGGTTATCCGGCATGGACCCCGTGCGCAATCCGTATGCACCCGGCGCCGGCCAGCGTCCACCCGAATTGGCCGGGCGCGACAAACAACTCGCGGCGTTCGACATCGTGCTCGAGCGCATCGCCCGCGGCCGACCGGAACGCAGCGTGATGCTCACCGGACTGCGCGGCGTCGGGAAGACCGTGCTGCTCAATCAACTTCGCTCCGCCGCCATCTCGCGCGGCTGGGGCACCGGCAAGATCGAGGCACGGCCCGACCAGGATCTGCGCAGGCCACTGTCGTCGGCCTTGCACATGGCGGTGCGCGCGATCGCGATGTCGCACCGCAATCCCGAGCACGTCGACGATTTCCTCGGCATCCTCAAGGCCTTCGCGTTGCGCGCCACCGCGGACAAGGGCATGCGCGAACGGTGGCAGCCCGGTATCGACGTGCCCGCCGTGACCGGCCGCGCCGACTCGGGCGATATCGAGATCGATCTGATCGAACTGTTCAAGGAGGCGGCCGCCCTCGCCGCCGATATCGGGGTCGGCATCGGCATTTTCATCGACGAGATGCAAGACCTCGGCCCCGCCGACGTGTCCGCGATCTGCGGCGCCTGCCACGAGCTGAGCCAGGACGGCGCTCCGTTGATCGTCGTCGGCGCGGGCCTTCCCCATCTCCCCGCGGTGCTCTCGGCCTCGAAAAGCTATTCGGAGCGACTGTTCAGCTACCACCGCATCGACCGCCTCGACCGCCAGTCGGCCGACCTCGCCCTCATCGCGCCTGCCGAACGCGAGGAGGTGAAGTTCACCGAAACCGCGCTCGATTCGCTCTACCAAAGAGCCGATGGCTACCCGTATTTCGTCCAGGCCTACGGCAAGGCCGCCTGGGACCAGGCACCCGAGAGCCCGATCACCGCCGAAGACGTCGCGGTGGCCTCCCCCGCGGCCGAAGAGGAACTGGCGGTCGGCTTCTTCGGCTCCCGCTACGAACGCGCGACTCCGGCCGAACGCGAGTACATGCGCGCCATGGCCGACCTGGCTGGCGACGACGCCCCGGTCGCCACGTCGGCGGTGGCCGCCGAACTAGGCCGCAAGCCCGCCTCGGTGTCCCCCGCGCGTGACGGCCTGATCAAGAAGGGCCTCATCTACTCGGCAGAACGCGGGACGATCGGCTTCACCGTCCCCCACTTCGGCCGCTATCTCCGGAGCGTATGAGCATCTTCGCTTTTCTAGTAAATCATCTAGATATACGAAGAATTCCCTGCGGAGCCATCCTTCGACAGGCGTCTACAAATTTCTAGCGAAAGCGCTAGATTTGCGAAGATTGCCCTGAGTAACGATGCGAGCCCGCCCGGAGTCGTTTGCGCATCGAGTGAGTAACGCGAGGGTTGACCGGTTAACGCGCTGGAAACCTTCTCCGAAACACCAGGCAGGAACGCATTTCTACGCGCGTCCCGCCGCAGACGGAGGAGGCCGCGATGTCGAAGACCTTCCCTATTACCGGCACCGGCGGTCGCCGCTGCACTGTCGTCGCCGATGACGGCGTACCCATCGCCGTCCGCAGCTTCGGCGCCGACGACGCGGCCCTGACCGTCGTTTTCGTCCACGGCCACTGCCTGCACACCGAATCCTGGTCGTTCCTGCGCGAACATCTGCTGCGGGATGGGGCCGCCGACGCCCGCATGGTCTTCTACGACCACCGCGGCCACGGCGAATCCGGGCACGCCCACCACGCCACCTACACGATCGACCAGCTCGCCACCGATCTCGACGCGGTGCTGCGCGCGGTCGTACCGACCGGGCCCGTCGTACTCGTCGGACATTCGATGGGCGCGATGGTGGTGCTTGCCTACGCCCGCCTCTACCCGGCGGCCATCGGTCACCGGGTCGCGGGGATCGGCTTGATCGCAGGCGCCGCGGGGGGCATCGCCGAGGTCGGCATGGGCAGACTCCTCAACCGGCACGCCGTGGCGTCGCTGCAGCGCGCGGTCGTGGCCGCACCCAGGATGATGCAGGCGTCGAAGCGCTTCTCCCGCTGGATCTTCGGACCGCTGATTCGCGAGGCGAGCACGGGCACCCGGCGCGTGAATCCGCGCGTCACGGCCATCGCCACCGCGATACTCAACGAGACCGCGCTGCTGACCATGTCCGGCTTCCTGAGCTCGCTGCTCGACTTCGACGAGGCGAACACCCTCGCCCGCTTCGGCGATCTGCCCGCTCTCGTCCTGGCGGGCTCGGCCGATCTCATGATGCCGTTCACCCACTCGGTGGTGCTGGCCTCGCAGCTGGCGGGCGCCGAGCTGGTGCGGATCGAAGGCGCCGGTCACAGCGTGATCCTCGAACGCGCCGAGGACGTCGCCCACTCGATCACCACGCTGGTCGACCGGGCGAGGATCGGCGTGCACACTCGCTACGCCGTCGCTGGGTGAGCGCAACAGTTACTGGACGGCAATCCTGTGTTCTCCCACAACATCGGGCGTAAACCGAAAAGATCCGTTATTGTGGTGGAGATCACGTTGTGTGGTGAGTCACACGGCTCGGTGCAGTGTGGCCCGAGACTTTTCGGGCGTACCCGTGATCCGGCGAGTCGGTATGCCCGCCATATACACAGGAGGTAACGATGACACGCAGCGATCTCGCAGAACTGCGCTACGCGGTCGGCCAACTCCGGCAATCGATCGGCGCACTGCGCTCCAACTACGGCGACGCGGCCACCATCCGTCGCCTGGAGAACGACCTCGAGCGGCTCGTCATCGACGCCGAGGATTTCGAGCAGGCACCACCGCCGGAACTCGCCGTCCCACGCAGGTCGGAGCCGATCTACGTCCCCGACAGCAAGTCCGACGAAGCAGCATGGATGGGCGCCCAGGACGAAGGCCTCGGCTTCCACTCCCGCCCCCGAACAAAGTAAATCCTGATCACCGGCGCGACGGCCCTGCCAACAGGGTCGTCGCGCCGACCAGTATTTCTGGAGCGCTGGAGCGGAATCACCCGGCTCGGTGTCGGCCCAGTTTGCGTGTTCGGGAGCCGTGGAAGCGGGCGCCTCGTGGGGCTTCGGTCGGTTCGTCGACCTCGGCCGATTCGAACAGGGCCGCGATCCCGTGGTCGTGGCCGAGCGCGATGGCCTCCAGTCCGTAGCGACCGCCGGTGCGACCGAGTTCGTGCAGCATCGTGGTCATGATTCGCAGGCCCGTGGCCCCGACCGGGTGTCCGAGCGCGATGTCGGAGCCGTTCACATTGAGCCGGTCGAGTGGGTCGAGTTCCCATTCGGTGGCCAGTGCGAGCACCTCCACCGCGTAGCCCTCGTTGATTTCGAGCAGATCGATCTCGCCCAGCGTGCACCCGGTACGTCCGAGCAGCTTCGACACCGCGGGGGCAGCACCCAGCCCGGGCCCCATGTCGTCACAGCCTGCCGCAGCCCAGCCCGCGAGAAACGCCATCGGCGTCAGCCCCAGCTCACCGAGTCGATCCTCGGCCACGACCAGGCACGCGGATGCCCCGAGCCGATGCGAGCTCATGTTCCCGACCGTCACCACGCCATCGGCGAGCAGTGGCCGTAAACCTGCCAGCGTGTGGGTCGACAGGTCGTCGCGCACGCCTTCGTCGCGGGTGATCTGGTGATCGCCGAACCCGGCGGCCACACCGACGACCTCGGCCGCGAACGCACCCTGCCGCCAGGCACGGGCCGCCTTGCGATGACTGGCCACCGCGAACTCATCGGCGGCATTGCGGTCGATCCCGTAGTAGTGCGCCAACCGCTCGGCGTTGTGCAGTCCCGCGGTCCCACCGGGTAGCCCCGGATGGGTCGTCGCGCATTCCACCCCGCCCGCGACCACCACATCCGCGGCGCCGGTCTGGACCATCATCGCCGCGGTGATCACCGCCTGCAGACCGCTACCGCCGTGTTTGTCGGTGACGAAACCGGGTACTGCGAAAGGTAATCCGGCACCGCGAGCGGCGAGCGAACCGACCGCGGGTACATCGGAGAGGCCACCATCGATACAGGCCATAGCCACATCATCGATGCGTAGCGGGTCGATTCCCGAGCGTTCGATCACAGCGGACAACACCGTGGTCGCCAGCCACTCGGCGGGCATACCCGACAACGCACCGCCCCCCACGCCACTGGGCGTGCGGACGGGCGCCACGATCGCGGCTCTTCTCATTGCGCGTCACGCTCCTCTCCCCGGCACGGGGGAATACCTGTCACAGGGCACCACAGGTTTGTTGCACGGGCATGACGGGTCGTCACGACCGTCACGCCTGTGATCGAGATCACCGCCATGTGTGGTGACCGAGTGCGTGAGACCCACCGCGAGCGGGACGAACACAGGCGTATGGTGCTCCACATCACAATCCATCGCGGTGGGTAATGATCACTGCCGCAGACCCGAAGATCAGCGAGGCATCCACCGTGAGTGCCGCACCGACCGCTTCCCCCGCTTCACACTCCGCGGGCACCGGCGTCTTCAGCAGAACGCGTGCCCGCATTTCCGCGCGCACCCTCCGCACCGACCGCTGGTGGCTACCGCCGCTGTTCACCGCGCTCGGACTCGCCGCGTTCGTCACCTACGCGACGATCAGATCCTTTGTGCGGACAGCCTATTGGGTGCCCGAGTTCCACTATCTGACGCCGTTCTACTCGCCGTGTCTGAGCGACTCGTGCGCACCGGGATCGGCGCATTTCGGTACCCCGTTCCCCGAGCTGCCGATGTGGATCCCGCTGGGTTTCGTGGTGCTGCCGTTCCTGCTCGGCTTCCGGCTGACCTGCTACTACTACCGCAAGGCCTACTACCGCTCGGTGTGGTTCTCGCCGCCCGCCTGCGCGGTGGCCGAGCCGCACGCGCGCTACTCCGGTGAGTCGCGGCTGCCGTTGATCATCCAGAACGCGCACCGCTACTTCTTCTACGTGGCGCTGGTGGTCTCGCTGATCAATACCTACGACGCGATCACCGCGTTCCACGGCAGCAGTGGTGGTTTCGGTTTCGGCCTCGGCAATATCGTCCTGCTGGTCAACGTGATCCTGCTGTGGGCCTACACCCTGTCGTGTCATTCGTGCAGGCACATCGTGGGCGGGCGGCTCAAGAACTTCTCCGCCCATCCGGTGCGGTACTGGTACTGGACCCAGATCTCCAAGCTCAACACCCGCCACATGGCGCTGGCCTGGACCACCCTCGGCACCCTCGTGCTCGCCGACTTCTACGTGATGTTGGTTGCGAGCCAGACCATTTCGGACCTGCGGTTCGTCAACTGAGCCGCGACAACGCGAGGAGCTTGTATTTCAATGCCAGACGTGGAACGGCACGACTACGACGTCGTGGTGATCGGGGCGGGCGGCGCGGGTCTGCGAGCCGTGATCGAGGCACGCGAACAAGGTCTTTCGGTGGCGGTGGTGTGTAAGTCCTTGTTCGGCAAGGCGCATACCGTGATGGCCGAGGGTGGTTGCGCGGCGTCGATGGGCAATGCCAACGAGAAGGACAACTGGCAGACGCACTTCAAAGACACCATGCGCGGCGGCAAGTTCCTCAACAACTGGCGCATGGCCGAACTGCACGCGCAGGAGGCGCCCGACCGGGTGTGGGAGCTGGAAACCTATGGGGCGCTGTTCGATCGCACGGCCGACGGGCGGATCAGCCAGCGCAACTTCGGCGGCCACACCTACCCCCGCCTCGCCCATGTCGGCGACCGGACCGGCCTCGAACTGATCCGCACGATGCAGCAGAAGATCGTCTCGCTGCAGCAGGAGGACTACGCGGCGACCGGCGACTACGAGGCCAGGATCAAGGTCTTCGCCGAATGCACGATCACCGAATTGCTCACCGACGCCGGGGCGATCGCAGGCGCGTTCGGCTACTGGCGTGAATCGGGCGGCTTCGTGCTGTTCTCGGCGCCCGCGGTCGTGCTGGCCACCGGCGGAATCGGCAAGTCCTACACGGTGACATCGAACTCGTGGGAGTACACCGGCGACGGCCACGCGCTGGCGCTGCGCTCGGGCGCGACGCTGATCAATATGGAGTTCCTCCAGTTCCATCCCACCGGCATGGTCTGGCCGCCGAGCGTGAAGGGCATCCTCGTCACCGAGGGTGTGCGCGGCGACGGCGGCGTGCTGAAGAACTCCGAGGGCAAGCGGTTCATGTTCGACTACATCCCGCCGGTCTTCAAGGGTCAGTACGCCGAAACCGAGGAAGAAGCCGATCAGTGGTTGCGCGACAACGATTCCGCGCGCCGCACTCCCGACCTACTCCCCCGCGACGAGGTCGCCAGGGCGATCAATGAGGAGGTGAAGGCGGGCCGCGGGACCGAACACGGCGGCGTCTACCTCGACATCGCCTCCCGCATGCCCGCCGACGAGATCGTGCGCAGGCTGCCGTCGATGCATCATCAGTTCAAGGAACTGGCCGATGTCGACATCACGGCCGAGCCGATGGAAGTCGGCCCCACCTGCCACTACGTGATGGGCGGGATCGAGGTGAACCCCGATTCCGGTGCGGCGCTCGTCCCCGGATTGTTCGCCGCCGGTGAGTGTTCCGGTGGCATGCACGGCTCGAACCGGCTCGGCGGCAACTCGCTGTCGGACCTGCTGGTATTCGGTCGCAGGGCAGGGCTCGGCGCGTCGGCCTACGTGCAGCAGCTCACCGACAAGCCGACGCCCGCCGAAGCCGATATCGAAGCGGCCGCGAACACCGCGCTGGCGCCCTTCGATTCGCGCGCGGACGGCTCCGGCGAGAACCCGTACACCCTGCACTCCGAACTCCAGCAGACGATGAACGACCTGGTCGGCATCATCCGCAAGGAACACGAGGTGCGCGCGGCGATCGACAAGCTCACCGAGTTGCGCGCCCGCTACGCCAACGTGGCGGTGCAGGGCAAGCGGCCGTTCAACCCCGGCTGGCATCTGGCCCTCGACCTGGCCAACATGCTGATCGTCAGCGAATGTGTCGCGCAGGCGGCGCTGTTGCGTACCGAGAGTCGTGGCGGCCACACCCGCGACGATCACCCCGGCATGAACCCGGACTGGCGCAACACGTTGCTGGTCTGCGCGGTCGATCCGTCGTCCGAAGCCCAGATCCCCGACGTCACCGTCACCCGGGCCGATCAGACGCCGATGCGCGAAGACCTACTCGCCCTGTTCGAACTGAGCGAGCTCGAGAAGTACTACACCGAGCAAGAATTGGCTGAGCACCCGACAGCCGAGGGAAAGGCGTAACCATGGGATACGACGCCCGGTTCCGGGTCTGGCGCGGCGACATCGAGGGCGGCAGCCTCGAGGACTACACGGTGGCGGTGAACGAGGGCGAAGTCGTCCTCGACATCATCCATCGCCTCCAGGCCACCCAGACCCCCGACCTCGCGGTGCGCTGGAATTGCAAAGCGGGCAAGTGTGGTTCGTGTTCGGCGGAGGTGAACGGGCGCCCGCGCCTGCTGTGCATGACGCGAATGTCGACGTTCACCCAGGACGAGGTCATCACCGTCACGCCGATGCGGACCTTCCCGATCATCAAGGACCTGGTCACCGACGTCTCGTTCAACTACGAGAAGGCACGCGAGATCCCCTCGTTCACTCCGCCGCCCGGTCTCGCGCCGGGTGACTACCGGATGAAGCAGGTCGACGTGGAGCGCTCCCAGGAGTTCCGCAAGTGCATCGAGTGCTTCCTGTGCCAGGACACCTGCCATGTGGTGCGTGATCACGAGGAGAACAAGCCCGCCTTCGCGGGCCCGCGCTACCTGATGCGCATCGCGGAGTTGGAGATGCACCCGCTCGATAGCCGCGATCGACGCGAAATGGCCCAGGAGGAAGCGGGTTTGGGCTATTGCAATATCACCAAGTGCTGCACCGACGTGTGCCCTGAGCACATCCAAATCACCGACAACGCGTTGATTCCACTGAAAGAACGGGTCGTGGATCGACAATTCGACCCGATTGTCTGGCTCGGCAATAAATTGTTCAGACGGTAGGTACTGTTGTCGCTGCGGGGGTGCGAAACCCCGCAGCGACGGCTGCCTACAAGACAGCGACAGTCCCTACAGCGACTAATCCGACCAGTAATCCGATGAACAACGCCGACAGCACAGAGCTGGTGAGAACGTAGATTCCGATCGCCGATACCGCGAACAGCAGGATCACGATCAGGCGTTCCACCCCGTCCTCAGGCGCTAGCCTCCGGTACCGGGGTGGCATTTTCTTCAACCCTCGGTCCATATACCCGGGTTACCCGTCCGGGCATCGCGTCAAACCTCGGCCTATGCCGAATATCTATCGTTCTGTGATCTAGCGTGATCAAGGACGGTCGAACTCACCATCGTGCACGCCCGCGGTGAAGGCGGTCCATTCACTCGGTGTGAAGATCAGCACCGGACCCTCGGGATTCTTGCTGTCGCGCAGGGCCACGTGCCCCTCGGCCAGCATGGCGACCTCCACGTTCCCGTCGCCGGTGCCGGCCCGCAACCAGGTCGCACCGGTGGTGTCGATGTCGCGCTTGGTGTTCACGCGAACGCGCCGGTGTCGATGCCGTGGGTGAAGTCGTCCCAGCTCGCGCCGTCGAAAACCAGGGCGGGACCTGCGGGATTCTTGCTGTCGCGCACTCCGACGTGCCCGCCGAACAGGAAAGCTACTTCGACGCAATCCTTGCCCGCACCACTACGAGTGCTCTTGAACCAGTGTGCGTCAACAAGATCGAAACTCATGCCACATACTCCTTCGCGACCTGCCTCAGCAGGTCTCTACTCGGTGGGATGTCCAGCGCATGGCGCTGGAGGCATTCGTGAGCCCGGTCGTACCTTCGAACATCCGCGCGTCGTTCCAGGTAGAGGTCGCCGGTAAAGCCTTCGGCGTACACCACCGGCGGTTCGACCGGTTGCCCCTTGCTGTCGGTACCGAACTCGAGAACCGTGAAAGGTCCGGTAGAGACTCCGAGTGGAACTCCGGCGGCAAACGGCAGGATGCGCAATGCAACATTACTTCGAGAACTCGCGTCGGCGAGGTGTCGCAACTGCGCAGCCATCACCTTCGCATCACCGACGATGGTACGCAATACCGATTCGTGCAGAACCACATCGATCTCGGCGGGTGAATGCTTGCGGGTGATCAACGCCTGACGTTGCATCCGCAGTGCGACCCGGCGATCGAGCTCGTCGACCGAATCCTTGGGAAAGCCCAGATGATTCAGTGCCCGTGCGTATTCCGCCGTCTGTAGCAGACCGGGAACCAGCTCGGATTGATAGGCGCACAACCGGTGCGCCGATGCCTCCAGACCCACATAGATATCGAAATTCTCGGGAATCAGATCCCCGTAGGCGTGCCACCAGCTTTTGACGGCAGCCTGCTGCGCGAGGCCGGTGAGACCGCCCGCGAGATGATCGGGAATGCCGTAGATCCGGCACAGTTCGTGGACATCGATGGTGCGGATGCGGTCGGCCTGCCCCTTTTCCAGCCTCTGCAGAGTGCTGGCGCCCCACTCCATCAGCCGGGCGGCCTCGGCGATGGTGAGCCCGGCCTGGGTGCGCCAGTCACGCAGGTAGCGACCGAGTTGGCGACGCGGCAGGGTCGAGGAGACACCCGCCTGCCCGTCTGTTCCGTTCGATGCCACAGCCCCGCTCCTTCTGTGTCGCACGCCGCCACCCGCTCCGAGCCCCGCGGTGACGGTGGAATTCGTCCACTGTGGGGAATCCTGCACTCCCCCTTGGATCTTGTGCTGGGAATTCGTGCTAAATCTAGCCGATCGGGCGTGTACTCACCGATAGCCGGGTATTTGCGTGCTGTGCTTGGTCCATGCAATTGAGCGAAGTGAACATGCGCGTCGCCACAGCACTGCTGAGTTGCTCCACCGATCCGGGTCCGATGGAGCCCGAACAAGCCCATGCCGCAATGCAATTGCACCTCGACTGCACCGTCGAAGAGTGTCGTGTGCGCAGGCGGGCGCGCAATACCCTCGTCGAAGCGGGCCGCTGCGTACTGGATGCGCGCGCGACGCGCTAGTGGTGGCCCGCATCAGGGGTGGCCCGGCTCAGTGTTGGTCCAACTCAGCAGTGGCCCAACTCAGTGGTGGCGATGGTCGGTGAGCGGGTCGCGTGGGCCGAACTTCGGTTTGTGCGCCTGCCCGCTCAACCCGAGCAGTCGCACCGCGCGGTAGCGGTGAGGCTGTAGCGGTCGCAGGTATTCGATCATCGCGTCGTCGTCGATCGGGTGGCCGAGCAGGCTCCAGCCGACGACGGCGGCGAGGTGGTAGTCGCCGACCGAGAGGGCATCGGCGTCGCCGAAGGCGCGTTGCGCGGTCTCGGCCACCGTCCATATCCCGATTCCGGGCAGGCTGCGCAAACGGCGCGCGGCCTCGACCGGGTCGAGTGTGGCGGTGCGTTCGATCGAGTCGGCGACTCTGGCGGCGCGCACGATGGTCTGTGCGCGCTGCGGGCCGACATTGGCGCGGTGGTATTTCCACGACGGGATCAGCCGCCAGGTGTCGGCGTCCGGTGCCACCATCAGGCCGGTCGGTGCCGGGCCGGGGGCCTTCGTCCCGAACTCGCGGACCAGGGTGCGCCAGGCCGCGAACGAGGACTTCGTGTGCACCTTCTGTTCGAGGACAGCCGGGATCAGCGACTCCATCACCAGGCCGGTCTTCAGCATGCGCAGGCCCGGAACCGTGCGATGGGCTTCGACCAGCTTGGGATGTTCCGGGGTGAAGTCGTCGAGGTTTTCCTCGAGGCAGAGCATGCGGTCGAGGCCGGCCAGGAATTCCTCGGCGCCGGGGCCCCAGGCGCGGGCGGTGGCGCCGTCGCGGCCGTCCTGGGTCAGGCGGTAGGTGACCACGCCGGTGGGCAGTCGTGAGGCGTGCCAGTGGGAGCCGTCGGGGCCGACGTGGTGGCAGGGGTCGCCGCCGCCGCGGCGCAGCGGTGACACGGTGATGCCGACGTCGAAGGGCCTGCTCGACCGGACGGTCCTGGACAGCCCGGCCGAAGCCAGGTCCTGGTCCAGGGTCTGATCACGCATCCGCCCATTGTGCGCCTGTGATCGGGGTCAACCGATAGCCGGTCCGGTCGAGCAATCGAGCAGGTACCTGGCCAGATGTAGGCCGGGGGTGTGCGCGAGTTGGTCGGCTTGGGTTCGGCACGAGAAGCCGTCGGCCAGGAAGACGGCGTTCGGTGGCGCCTTTCTCAGCGCCGGGAGCAGGGCGTTCTCGGCGACCGCCACCGAGACGTCGTAGTGGCCCTGTTGCATGCCGAAGTTGCCCGCCAGACCGCAGCACCCGGCCAGTTCCTGGACGGTGACGCCCATCGCGGCGAGGATTCGGCGTTCGGCGTCGAAGCCGCCGACGGCGTGCTGATGGCAGTGCGGTTGGACCACGACGGTGTCCTGCGGTCGCCGGGGTGGTTGCCAGGCGGGGTGCGTGAGGAGGAATTCGGCAAGGGTTCGGACGGCGGCGGCGACCTGTTTCGCTCGGGGATCGTCGGGGAGTAGTTCGGGGAGGTCGGCGCGCAGGGTCGCGGTGCAGGAGGGTTCGAGGCCGATGATCAGGCCGCCCGCCGCCGCGTGGTCGGCCAGGGCGTCGAGGGTGGCGCGCAATCGGGTGCGGGCGCCGTCGAGTTGGCCGGTGCTGATCCAGGTGAGGCCGCAGCAGACGCGCGCTTCCGGGATGCGGACGCGGTAGCCGAGTTGTTCGATCAGTTGTCGGGCGGCTATCGCGTTCTCGGGGTCGAAACTGTCGGTGAAGGTGTCGATCCACAGCATGACTTCAGTAGCCGCCGACTCGTCGGCACCGGTGGGTTCGTTGTCGTCGGACCAGCGGCGACGCAACGACTTCGGGGCGAGTCGTGGCGCTTCTCGCCTGGGATCGATGCCGGCCAGTCGCATGCCCGCTCGGCGGAGGCGGGGGCGGGCGGCGACGGCGTTGGCGAGTCGTGGGAAGTGCTGGGCGATGGCGAGCCAGCGGGGGAGTCGGCCGAGGACATAGTGATCCTGGGGGCGTAGGCGTCCTCGGTAGCGGCGGTACAGAGCCTCGGATTTGTAGGTGGCCATGTCGACGCCCGCGGGGCAGTCGGAGGCGCAGGCCTTACAGGACAGGCACAGGTCGAGGGATTCTTCGACTGCCGTTGCGCGCCAGTCGAGTTCGCCGCGGACCACCTCCTGGAGCACTCTGGCCCGCGCCCGCGTGGTGTCCTTCTCGTCGGCGGTGGCCAGATACGAGGGGCACATGAAACCGCCGGAACCTCCAGTGTCCGCGCGGCATTTGCCGATTCCTACACATCTGTGCACAGCTGTGGATAAATCGCCGGAGTCTGTGGACAGGGCGAAACCGCGTGCTGGAACCGGCGCGAGCGCGGCTACTCGCAGGTCGGCGTCGACGGGGTTCGGGGCGACGAGGACACCGGGGTTGAGGATGTCGTCGGGGTCGAACAGGGACTTGAAGCCCGCGAAGGCAGCACGGGCGGCCGGTGAGTACATGACTTCCAGCAGTTCGGATCTGGCGCGGCCGTCGCCGTGCTCGCCCGACAGCGATCCGCCGTGTCGCACCACGAGTTCGGCGGCGTCGAAGAGGAAGGTTCGGAATCGCCTGGGGGCATCGGCGATCGGGAAGTCGAGGCGGACGTGGATGCAGCCGTCGCCGATATGTCCGTACAGCAGGCCGCTCACGTCGTATCCGTCGGTGAGCGTGGCGAATTCGCGCAGGTAGGCCCCTAGATTCTCCGGCGGAACCGCGGCATCTTCCCAACCGGGCCACGCCGGAATCCCCTCGGGAGTTCTCCCGGCCAGACCGGCCCCATCGGCCCGGATACGCCAGAGTGCCGCTGTGGCAGCGGGATCGGTGACGATCCGGTGGTCATCGGCATTGCTCACCGTGCACAGTCGCCGGGCCGTAGCCAATGCCTCCGCCGGGCTCGCTCCGGCGGTTTCGACGAACAGCCATCCGCGACCGCGCGGCAGCTCGGGCACCGTCCCTCGATGCGCGCGGACCACATCGACGAGTCCGGCATCGATACCCTCCACCGCGATCGGCGCGCATCCGGCCACCGCGGCGATATCGTCTGCTGCCGAGGCGATATCGGGATATCCGAGCACGGTGAGCACGGTCGCGGCGGGCACCGGCGTGAGCGCGACCTCCGCTTCCAGGAGTAGTCCACAGGTTCCTTCGGAGCCGACGAATGCCTTCGCCGACGACGAACCACGTTCCGGCAGCAGATGTTCCAGACCGTAGCCGGATGCCTGACGACCGAACCGTCCCAGTTCGGTGCGCAGCACAGCCAGGTTCGCGGTGGTGAACTCCGCCAAGCCGGGCACCGCCGTCAAGTCGGCGCCCAGCGTTCGTCGCGCCCCCGTGCCATCGAGAATGCGCAGTTCACGCACGGTATCGGAGGTGCGCCCCCAGGCCAGCGCGTGCGGTCCGCAGGCATTGTTGCCGATCATTCCGCCCAGCGTGCAGCGGTCTTGGGTCGACGGATCAGGCCCGAACCGCAACCCGTGCCGCCGCAGCCGCCGTTGCAGATCCGACAGCACCACCCCCGGCTGCACTCTCGCCGTTCGCGCCTCGACGTCGACCGTGCGCACCGCGTTCATGTGCCTGCTGAAATCCAGCACGATGCCGGGTCCGATGGCATTGCCCGCGACCGAGGTGCCCGCGCCGCGAGCGGTGACCGACAGACCGTTCTCGCGCGCGAAGTCCACCGTGGCGGCGACGTCGTCCTCGGCGCGCACGAACACCACCATGACCGGGCGGACGCGATAGTTGGAGGCATCGGACGAGTACTCGACGCGCCTGCGCACCGACGCGTCGACCGTGCAGTCGACCCGCGTGCGCAGGGCATCGGCCAGCATTTCCGCGCTCCGGTCGTCGTCCACCCGACCAGCCTATTCGGGTCGCCGCGCCGCGGTTCCGTGCTCGGCCGTCGTGGGCGCGACGGGCCGGTTCCAGGTGGCCGAGGCGCGATTCGGCGGCCGGTTTCGCTCTCCGCGCAATCCGGTGCCGACGGAAAGTATTTGCTGTCAACCTTTGTTGAGGTTTTAGTGTCAGAGGGCAGGAGTTCAATGGGTGCAGAGCCTCGAGGAGAGTGGCAGTGAGTATCGAATCAGTGGCCTACAGCCAGATGTACCGACGCGTGAACGCGCCGGAGGAAAAACGCCCGTTCAGCATGGTGACGGCGCGACGGATCATGCGGTTCGCCGAGCATCATCGGCGGCGGATCGGCGGGTTCCTACTGCTCAGTGTGGTGGCCGCGGTGCTCGGTGTGGCTACCCCGGTGCTGGCGGGGCACGTTGTCAACGGGATCGTCGACGGTTCGGCGCCACGAACGGTGGTGCTGCTTGCGCTCGCTATCGCGGGTCTGGCGATCCTCGACGCGGGGCTCGGCATCGCTATCCGCTGGCTGTCGGCCCGGATCGGCGAGGGTCTGATCCTGGATCTGCGTACCGCGGTGTTCGATCACGTGCAGAAGATGCCCGTCGCGTTCTTCACCCGTACCCGTACCGGCGCGCTGGTGAGCCGACTGAACAGCGATGTGATCGGCGCGCAGCGGGCCTTCAGTGACACCCTCTCCGGCGTTGTCACCAACCTGGTCACCCTGGTGCTCACCCTCGCTGTCATGCTCAGCATCTCCTGGCAGATCACCCTGCTCGCGCTCGTGCTGCTGCCCGTCTTCGTCATCCCGGCCCGGCGCGCCGGTGACAAGCTCGCCGACATGCAGCGTGAGGCCGCCCAGCTCAACGCCGCCATGAGCACCCAGATGACCGAGCGTTTCTCCGCACCCGGCGCCACCCTGGTGAAGCTGTTCGGCAGGCCGAAGCAGGAGTCGTCGGAGTTCGCGGAGCGCGCCACCCGGGTGCGCGACATCGGTGTGCGCACCGCCATGCTGCAGACCACCTTCGTCACCTCGCTCACGCTGGTCTCCGCGCTCGCGCTCGCCCTGGTCTACGGCCTCGGCGGCTGGTACGCCCTGAAGGGCAGTCTCGACGCGGGCTCGGTCGTCGCGCTCTCGCTGCTGCTCACCCGCCTCTACACCCCGCTCACCGCGCTGGCCAGCGCCCGCTTGGAGATCATGTCGGCACTGGTGAGTTTCGAGCGCGTCTTCGAGGTGCTCGACCTGAAGCCGCTGATCGAAGACGCCCCGCACGCCACCCCGGTGCCCGACGGCCCGGTCGCGGTGGAACTGGACGCGGTGAACTTCGGTTACCCGTCGGCCGACAAGGTCTCACTCGCTTCGCTGGAAGACGTCGCGACCTTGGACAGCCGTGGCGGTGTCGAAGTGCTGCACGAGGTGTCGCTGCGCGCCGAACCCGGCCAGCTCATCGCCTTGGTCGGCTCCTCCGGTGCGGGCAAATCCACTATCGCCCAGCTGGTTTCACGTCTCTACGATGTCGACTCCGGCGCGGTCCGGCTCAACGGCTCCGACGTGCGCGACCTGACCACAGAATCCATTCAGCGCACCGTCGGCCTGGTCACCCAGGACGGCCATCTCTTCCACGACACCATCCGCGCGAACCTCCTGCTCGCCCGGCCGGAAGCCACCGAGGAACAGCTGTGGGACGCCCTCGATCGTGCCCGCCTGCACGACCTGGTCGACTCACTCTCCGACGGTCTGGACACCGTGGTCGGCGAGCGTGGCTACCGCCTCTCCGGCGGCGAACGCCAGCGTCTCACCATCGCCCGCCTGCTCCTCAAGCAACCACGGGTGGTGATCCTCGACGAGGCAACCGCCTCCCTCGACTCCACCTCCGAAGCAGCCGTTCAGGAGGCTCTCACCGAGGCCCTGATCGGCCGCACCGCCCTGGTCATCGCGCACCGCCTCTCCACGATCCGCGCCGCCGACCAGATCCTGGTCCTCGAAGACGGTCGCATCGTCGAACGAGGCACCCACGCCACCCTTCTCAACGCCGATGGCCGCTACGCAGAGCTCTACCGAACCCAGTTCGCCGACGACCCGGTGGCCCCGGCCGTCGTCTGAGCGAAAGACCTGTTCAGCCCAGCTCCCCACGGCCGGTCGACGGATGCAGAGGTCCGGGCGACCCTGTCGCGGGAGCTGGGCTAACCGTCGGCGTCCGGACTGTTTCCGAGGTCGGCGTGCCGTAGGGCGGTGACGATGGCCAAGGTGGGGGTGCGGCCCGCCTCGGTGTGGCTGAGCATGGCGTATTCGGCCAGGCGTTCGTCGCCCGAGGTGATCGCGTCGATGAGGTGTTGGTGCTCATCGCGCTGTTCCTCGGTGTTGCGTTCGGTGGTGAGGAAGAACAGCCAGGCCATGCGCGCGAGGATGGTGCGCATCAGCTGGGTGAGTAAGGAGTTGCCGGACAGTTCCACGATGGCGCCGTGCAGCTTCGCGTTCGCCTCGGCGATGCGGAGCGGGTCACGAGACTCGGTGGCCACCTGTGCTTCTCGCAACGCGGCCTGCAACGGGAAGCTGTCGTGGCCCTGCCTGATACGGGCGGCGGCCAAGCGAGCGGCAAGCGGTTCCAAGCCGATGCGCACATCGAAGAGTTCTTCCACCGCGGTGGCATCCCAGGAACGTACAACCGCGCTGCGCCGCGGCAACGCGCTGACGATGCCGTCGAATTCGAGTAATGCCAGGGCCTCTCGCACCGGAAGTCGGGAGGTGCCGAGCATGGCGGCCAGGCGCGCCTCCGGCAGCTTCTCACCTTCTCGGTACTCCCCCGTGATGATCGCGCGACGCAGATCGTCGTAGATCCGACGCGTCTGGGAAGTGTCGTCGACGGCTTCTACCGCCGGACGTAGGTTTCGGGCCACCCGGTCAGTCTACGAAGGCGCACAGGTGTCGGCAGTCGGCCGCCGCGCAGTGTAGCGACGCTCACGCAGAATTCCATTCAGTAGACCAAATATATCTTTGACTCCCGCAATAACCTGCGCGCAAGCATGCCGAGACGGTCGAATACTGGGCTTGACATCCTCATTACCGCCGGTTGTCAGCGTGAATCATTCACGGACCCGAAACTTTCAGAACACAACGGGGATACACGGGAAATCAATTCTGTATACCGAATGACATTCTCGGCCCACAGAGAGGATCAGTGTTGGCCGTCTATCTGATCCGCCGCCTCACCCAGGCGGTGATCACCGTGTTCGCCGTCATCTCGCTGGCGTTCCTGCTCGGCAGACTGACCGGCAGTCCCGTGGCCTCCCTCCTGCCGGAAACGGCGAGCGAGTCCGACATCGCGGCGCTGGAAGCCGAACTCGGCTTCGACAAACCGCCGCTGACCCAGTACCTCGACTACCTGACCGGGATACTGACCGGCGATTTCGGGGACTCCTACCAGCAGTCCGGCACCTCATCGATGACGCTGGTTCTCCAGCGTCTGCCCGCCTCATTGCAGTTGGGTGTCGCCGGTTTCGCGATCGGTCTCGCACTGGCCGTGGCGGTGGTGCTTGCTATCCATCTCAGCGGCCGCTGGTCGCTGCGCGGGGTGGCGCTCGGGGTCGGCGCGGCACGACTCGCGGTGCCGGACTTCCTGTTCGGGTTGCTCCTGGTGCTGGTGTTCTCGGTGACGCTCGGCTGGTTGCCCTCGCTGGCCGGCGCCGATCCACTCGCGATCGTCATGCCCGCCGTGACCATCGCGACGGCACAGTTCGTCGTCTACTCACGCCTTTTGGACAACTCGCTGGTGGCCGAAAGCTCCCAGGACTACGTGCGCACCGCGTATTCGCGCGGCGAGCGGCGGTCGTCGGTGCTGCTGCGCGATGTGCTGCCCAACGCGCTGCTGCCGGTGCTCACCATCTCGGGAATCACGCTGGGCACCTTGCTCGGTGGTCTGGTGATCGTCGAAAACGTCTTCGCCTGGCCGGGATTGGGACAGCTGATGCTGGATGCGGTGTTCAACAGGGACTTTCCGGTGGTCCAGTCCGGATTGATCGTGATCGCGACCATCTTCGTGATCGTCAACTTCGGCATCGACGTCCTCTACGGCGTCATCGATCCGAGAGCGAGACTCCGTTGAGCCGTCCCCACAATTCCGCCACGATCTTCGGCGTCGCGATGATCCTCGCGGTCGTGCTGTTCTCTCTGCTCTATCCCCTCCTGCCCGGCTACGACCCGTACGCGCAGCAACTCGCGTCGGCGTTCGTCCGGCCCTTCACCGACGGGCACTATCCGCTCGGCACCGATTCCCTCGGTCGTGACCTGGCGAGCAGGCTGGCGCTGGCCGGACGGATCACGCTCGGACTCGTCCTGGTGATCGTCGTGGTCAACGCATTGATCGGGATGACGATCGGGACGGTGTCCGGCTACTTCCGCGGAATCATCGACAACGTCTTGATGGGCGTCGCCGATGTGCAACTCGCCGTCCCGATGACCTTGGTGATCATGGCGGTGTCGGCCATTCGCGGCCCGAGTATCGCGCTGATGGCGACGATCCTCGGCGTCACCTTCTGGGTCGGCTATGCCAGGGTGGCCCGCTCGGTCGCACTCGGTCTGTCGGGCCGCGATTTCGTGATCGCGCCGAAGCTGCTCGGCGCGCGCTCGGGCTGGGTGATGCGCAAGCACGTCGTCGGGCACGTCACCGTACCGGTGCTGATCCTGGCCACCGCCGATCTCGGCAATGTGCTGATCATGATCTCGTCGTTCGACTATCTCGGGCTCGGCGTCCAGCCACCGACCCCGAGCTGGGGCCTGATGATCACCGACGGGCAGAAGTACCTGCGCCAGGCCCCGTATCTGACGATCGTGCCCGCTGTCGCGTTGCTGCTGGTGATCGGCGGCACTTTGCTGGCCAGTAGGCGATTCACCGATGAGGGCCAAGGGCTACGCCGGGTTCGGCGAGCGCCACGTGCCCGCCGCGGCGCCCTCGCGAAAGAGGTTGTGGCATGAGTGTGCTCTTGGAAATCACGGATCTCACAGTGGGTTACGAGACCGCCGGTCAACGGGTCGTGCTCGTCGACTCGGTGAGTCTGCGCCTCGACGAGGGCGAAGTGCTCTGTCTCGTCGGCGAATCCGGTTCGGGCAAGTCGGTGACGATGCTCGCTGTCCTCGGCCTGCTCCCGCCGCCGCTGACGATCTTCTCGGGCAGCGTGCGCTTCCGAGGCGACGAACTCGTCGGCGCCGACGACGAAACCCTGCGGCGGCTGCGCGGTGCGCAGCTCGGCATGGTCTTCCAGGACCCGATGACCACGCTCAACCCCGTGCGCCGGGTCGGCGCCCAGATCGGCCGTGCGCTGGCGGTCCATCAACGGCTCGATGCCAAGGCGCGCACACAGCGGGTGATCGAACTGCTCGCCTCCGTCGGCATTCCACAACCCGCGCAACGGGCGCGCGCCTATCCCCATCAGTGGTCGGGCGGTATGCGTCAGCGCGCGGTGATCGCCATGGCCATGGCCAACGATCCGGCGGTGCTCATCGCCGACGAGCCGACCACCGCTCTCGATGTGACCATCCAGGCCCAGCTCATGGAGGTGCTCGCGCAGGCGAGGGCGCGCAGTGGCGCGGCGATGGTGCTGATCACCCACGATCTCGGACTGGTCGCCCAGCATGCCGATCGGGTGGCGATCATGTACGCGGGCCGGGTCGTCGAGACCGGGACGGTATGGCAGATCTTCGACGCCGCCGCCCATCCGTACACCCGTGGGTTGCAGCGCAGCCTGCTCGGGCAGGCGGGCGCGGGCCGCGCCTACGCCATTCCCGGCTCCCCACCCTCCCCCACGAAGCGACCTCCCGGCTGCGGGTTCGCTCCCCGCTGCGAATTCGCGGGCAAGAACAGCGAATGCGATACGGCCACGCCAGCTCTCGCCGACTTCGGCGGCGGACGCGATCTCGCCTGCCCACCGGTGATCACCGCTTCTCTCCGACAGGACCTTTCGGCATGACAGCGATCGATACCACCGAGGAAGTGATCCGCGTCGACGGCCTCGAGGTCAGTTTCACCAGCCGCCGCGGCCTCACCGGCAAGCGCAGGTTCCGTGCTCTCGATGGCGTCAGTTTCGGCGTCCGACGTGGTGAAACCTTCGGCCTAGTAGGCGAATCCGGCGGCGGCAAGTCGACCTTGGTACGCACGATCTTCGGGATCAACACTCCCACCGCCGGTTCGGTGCGCATTCTCGGCCGAGACCTGGCCACTCTGCGGCCCGCCGCGAGTCGGGCGCTGCGCAACAGGGTGCAGCTGGTGTTCCAAGACCCTTATTCCTCGCTCGACCCCCGAATGACAGCGCACGACATCGTCGCCGAACCGCTACAGATCGCGGGCGGCTATTCCCGCGCACGCGTAGTGGAACTGCTCGACCAGGTCGGCCTCGGCCATGACGCGCTCGACCGGCGTCCGGCCGAGTTCTCCGGTGGGCAACGGCAGCGGCTCGGCATCGCCAGGGCGCTCGCGCCGCGACCGGAGGTGCTGGTGCTCGACGAGCCGGTCTCCGCGCTCGACGCCTCGGTACAGGCGCAGGTGATCAATCTGCTGCAAGACCTGCAAGCACAACTCGGGCTGTCGTATCTGTTCATCGCACACGACCTTTCGGTGGTCCGGCACCTGTCGGACCGGGTCGCGGTGATGCATCTGGGCAAGCTCGTCGAGATAGGCGCGACCGAAGACGTGTTCACCGGGCCCCGGCATCCGTACACGCGGGCACTGATCGCGTCGGCCCCCGTTCCCGATCCGCACCAACGGCGTCGCGACACCTCCACGCTGGTACGCGGTGAACTCCCCGATGCGTCGAACCCTCCGAGCGGCTGCACCTTCCGCACGCGCTGCCCACTGGCGACGGACGAATGTGCCACGCACATACCGGAACTCGAATCACAAGGCCCCGCCGACCATGTCGCGGCCTGTCTGCACCCGCTCGCACGCCCTTCGAAAGGAAACTGATGAAACCGATCACCCGCAGTGTGGCAACAGGACTCGCTGTCCTCGCGTTCTCCACCTTCACCCTCAGCGCCTGTGCACCGGCGGGCACCGAAACCGCGTCGACGAAGACGCTGGTAGTCGGTGCGGTCACCGAACCGACGGACGTGCCGGACCCCATCACCGACGGGTCGCTGGCAGGCTACAACTACTACTTCGCGACGTTCGACCAGCTCGCCAGGTTCGACAGTGAAGGTGTGATCGGACCGAAACTGGCGACCGAGTGGGAGCACAACGCCGACTTCACCCAGTGGACCTTCACCATTCGCGACGACGTGAAATTCCACAACGGCGAACCGGTGAAGGCCTCCGATGTGGCTTTCACCTATAACAAGATCAAGGCGACTCCCACCGGCGATCCGGCCACCTACATGGAGATGTTCGCCTCGGCGGCCGTCGGACCGGGCAACACGGTGGTGTTCAGCCTCAATGCCCCCTTCTCCGCGTGGCCGACGATCACCACCGGTGTCTCGATCGTGCCCGAAACCGTTTACACCGCCCTGGGTTCCGCCGGATTCGCGGCCGCTCCCGTTGGCTCCGGACCGTTCGTCTTCGACCACTACACGCGCGGCGTCGAATACGTCGTCAAGCGCAATCCGGACTACTGGGGTGACAAGGCCACGCTCGAGACCGTGACTTTCAAGACGGTGGCCGACGCCGACGCCCGGCTCAACGGCGTCCAGTCCGGCAGCCTCGATGTAGCGCTCGTGGCGCCGAATCAGGTTGCGGCCGTCGATGGTTCCAAAAATGTGCACATCGAGTCGCGGGTCTCCAATGGCGTCACCTTCCTCGGGATGAACGCCACGGCGGGTCCGCTGGTCGACCAACGGGTGCGCGAGGCGATCGCGCTGTCGATCGACCGGGACGGCATCGTCAAGAGCTTGCTGGCGGGCCGTGCGACGGTCGACAACCAGTTGGTCGCGCAAAATGTCGGGGGCTACGACCCCAAGTACCCTGCCCCGGTCCGTGATACAGCCAAGGCCAAGCAACTGCTGGCCGCGGCGGGCTACACCGGCACGCCGATTCCGTTCCAGTACGCGACGAACGGGCGCATTCCGCTGAGTTCGGAGATCGCCCAGTCGATCCAGGCCAACCTGGCAGAAGTCGGAATCACCATCAGTCTGCAGGGCACCGATCAGAGCAGTCTGTCCCAGATGATCTACACCAAGAAGGCCGCCACCGGCATCTACCTCAATACCTACGCGCCGTCGACGATGGACGGTGACGCGCCGATCGCCTCGATGTTCGGCGGGCAGTGGAACGACTACGCGATGCTGCCGGAAACCCAGGCGCTGGTCGCCAAGACCCGGACCGTCGCCGGACAGGCCAGGATCGATGTCTACCGCGACCTGTTCACCCTCAACGATTCGAAGGCGCTGCTGCTCGGCCTCTACACACCCGACGCCAGCTACGCGGTGGACCCTGCGTTGAACTGGAAGCCACGGGCGGACGGGATGATCACCGTCGACGCCGCGACCTTCGGCAAGGACTGAGCGCGTGGGTGATTCGCTGCTCGTCACCGATGTCCGCCCCTGGGGTGGCCCGCCGGTGGACCTACTGATCGAAAACGGGACGGTGGCCGCGATCTCCGCGGCCGCCGACTCGGCGGCGCCTGCCGGTGAGCACGTCGACGGTGCGGGCCGGTTGATCCTGCCCGCGCTGTCGGATGTACACCTGCACCTCGACTCGAGCAGGCTCGGACTGCCCTTCCGTGCCCAGACCGGGATGCCGGGTCGGTGGGGCCGGATCATGAACGATCGCGAGCACTGGCGATCGGCGGAGCGTTCCGTAGCCGAGCGGGCCTCGTTCACCCTCGCGGTCGCGGTAGCCAACGGCGCCACCAGGGTTCGCAGTCACGCGCAGGTCGACGCCGACACCGGACTGACCAAGCTCGAAGGCGAACTCGCGGCGCGGGAACGCTACGACGAAGTATGCGATGTGGAGATCGTGGCGTTCCCGCAGGTCGGACTCCTGCTGGAGCCCGGTGTCATCGATCTCATGGACGCGGCACTATCGGCCGGCGCCGACCTGGTCGGCGGGATGGACCCGTGCGAACTCGACCGCGATCCGGTGCGGCATCTCGACGCCGTGTTCGGGCTGGCCGCGAAACATCAGGTCGGCGTCGACATCCACCTGCACGAAGCGGGTGAGCTGGGACTGTTCACCTTGTCGCTGATCGTCGAACGCGTACGGGCGCTCGGGATGTCGGGCCTGGCGACCATTTCACATGCCCGCTGTTTGGCCAGCGGTCTGCCCGGTGTGCCCGCGGCGATAGAGCAGCTGTCGGAGTTCGACATCGCCCTCACCCACGCGGCAGGCGCGCAGGGCTGGGCGCTGCCGTTGCTCGACCTGGCCGCGGCCGGGGTGCGCGTCGGGGTGGGAATGGATGGGCAGCGGGATTACTGGTCGCCCTATGGCAACGGCGACATGCTCGACCGCGCGTGGCAGCTGGCGTTCGTCAACGGGTACGGGTCCGACGAGCACGTCGAACACGCGCTCGGCGTCGCGACCTGGGGCGGGGCGAGCGTGATCGACCGGACCCTGCGCCCCCTAGACGGCAGCAACGCGCATCCGGGTTTCACTGTCGGCGACCCGGCCGAATTCTTCCTGGTCGACGCGGTGAGCCCTGCGGCGGCCGTGATGGATCGACCGGCCGAACGCACCGTAATCCACAGGGGCCACGTGATTTCCGTCGACACCACACTGGATGGTTTCGAGATTCCCGGTCGCTGGGGCGGGGAGAGGAGCTGAGGATGCGTCGCGGTATCCGTGCACGCCACGTGCTCGCGTATTCATCAGTATCGGATTCGCAGGTCTTGCTCACCGATGCCGAAGTGGTGGTGGAGGACTCGCGCATCGTCGCCGTCGGGTTACGCGGCTCGGAGCCCGTCGACGAGGTGATCGAACTCGGGGACGCGGTGCTGATGCCCGGCCTCATCGACCTCGACGCGCTTACCGATATCGACCACACGATCTTGGATTCGTGGCAGTCACGCGAGTTGGGGCTCGGCCTGCAATGGTCGCGTGACTACGCGACACATCGACGGCGAGCGGTGTTCGATGCCGAGGAGCGGGCGTTCATCCGGGAGTACGGGTACGTCCAATTGCTGTTGCACGGAGTGACGACGGCGATGCCGATCGCGTCGGAGGTGCACAGCGATTGGGCGGAGACCTTCGCCGACGCCGTGGCGATGGCCGAGTCCGCGCGGCGGCTGGGCCTGCGGGTTTATCTCGGGCCCGCGTACCGGTCCGGGGTCAACGTGGTCGACGCCGACGGCTCACGGTCCATCTACTGGAACGACGAACTCGGGCTCGACGGGTTCGAGGGCGCGGCGCGGTTCCTGGAGTGGGCCGCGGCGCAGGACACCGATCTCATCCACCCGACCTTGCTGCCCTGCCGGATCGAGACATTGTCCGAAGATCTGCTGCACCGAACCGCGGCGCTGGCCGCGGAGACCGGCGTGCTGGTCCGCCTGCACGCCCTGCAAGGGCTGCACGAGCGGGCGTTGGTGATCGAGCGGTTCGGGGTTTCACCGCTGGCGGTACTGGAACAAACCGGTCTACTAGGACCGAATCTACTGATCCCGCACGGGATCTACATTGATTCGAATCCCCACGTAGACGCCGATACCGATGACGATCTCGGGACGCTCGCGGCGTCGGGAGCATCCATCGTGCACTGTCCGCTCACTTCGGCCAGGCACGGATCGGCGCTCGACAGTTTCGATCGGTACCGTGCGGCAGGCGTGCGGATCGCCCTCGGCACCGACTCGTTTCCGCCGGATCTGTTGCGCGGCATAGATATCGGTGTCACCTTGGCCAAGGTGCTGGCATCTCGCCTCGACGCGGCGACCTACGGCGACTACGTGTCAGCGGCCACGCTCGGCGGGGCCGAGGCGCTGCACCGACCGGATCTGGGCAAGCTGGCGGCAGGGGCGACCGCCGACCTGGTCGCCTTCCGCCTCGACGACCCCCGCGACGGAGTCCTCGACGATCCGATCCGCACCCTGTGCATGAACAGCACCGGGCGCGCCGCGGAGTTCTCGATGGTTGCCGGCCGAATCACCTTGCGCGACGGGGTGATTCCCGGCATCGATCTGCTTGCCATGACTCGGCGCGCCCAGTCACTGTTCGACCGGATGCGCGAGGCCTACACCGAACGCGACTACAAACGCCGCCCCGCCGGTGAACTGTTTCCGCCGTCCTTCCCTGCGAAGTAGGCCGTTCCCGGCGTCGGCGCAATGGATTCAGAATTCGTTGGCTACGCCGATCACGGTGCGGCCGGAGTGGGTACCGTCCTTGATCGACTGCAGGACGGTACCCACTTCGGTGATCGGGGTGAAGGACTCGATTGTCGAAAGGTGCTGTGGGCGAAGCTGTTTGCCCAGCGCGGTCCACAGGGCGCGGCGCTTCTCGATCGGCAGCTGGACCGAGTCGATGCCGAGCAGGCTGACACCGCGCAGGATGAACGGGAGCACGGTGGTGGGAAGTTCGGCGCCGCCGGTGAGACCGCTCGCCGCGACCGCGCCGCCGTAGCCGATGGCGCTGAGAACGTGGGCGAGCGAGGCGCCGCCGACGCTGTCGACCGCCGACGCCCAGTTGGCCTTGTTGAGCGGGCGCGGCTTGGCATCGGGGTCGAGGGGGAGTCGGCCGATCACCTCGTTGGCGCCGAGTTCGGCGAGCAGGTCGCTCGCGTCGGTCTTGCCGGTGGAGGCGATGACCTCGAAGCCGAGGCCGGAGAGGATGTCGATGGCGACGGTGCCGACACCGCCGGTCGCGCCGGTGACCAGGACGGCTCCGTCGTCGGGGGTGAGTCCGTGGTCGAGCAGGGCCTGCACGCTCATGGCGGCGGTGAAGCCCGCGGTGCCGATGGTGGCGGCGTCACGGGTGTCGAGGCCCTCGAGCTTCACCACCCACCCGGCAGGCACCCTGGTGTATTCGGCGAAGCCGCCGTTGCGGGAAACACCCAGGTCGTAGCCATGCGCGATGACCTGATCGCCGGGGGCGAAGTCATCGGTGTCCGAGGAGACCACCTCGCCGGTGAGGTCGATGCCCGGCACGATCGGATAGTTGCGAACCACCCCGCCGCGCGGCGTGATCGCCAGCAGATCCTTGTAATTCGCACTCGAGTAATGGACCTTGATCGTCACGTCGCCGACGCCGAGGAAATCGTCCCCCACCGTTTCGCGGGCGAGCACGATCCCACCGTCGGATTCACGGGCAACCATCGCTGAGAACTCCATCGCCCGAGCATACGAGTTCGGAGCTCCGATATGGAGGGACCCGGGACGAAGGTCAGGGTGGGAGTAGTTCCAGGCGGACGCCGAGGAGGCGGACGGGGCGGTCGAGGTCGAAGCGGGCGATTATCGCGAGGGCGGTGTCGACGATGGTGGGGATGTCGTCGGTGGGGGTGGGGAGTTTTTGTTGTTTGCTGCGGGTGTAGAAGGTTTTGGTGCGGACGGTGACCGAGACTCGGGTGCTCGTTCGGTGGTGTTCGCGCATTTCCTCGGCGACTTCGGTGGCCAGGCGGGATACCTCGCGGTGGATTTCCTCCGGTTCGGTGAGGTCGTGGGGGAAGGTTTCGGACTTGCTGCGGCCTACCGGGATTCGTGGGGTCGTCGAGAGTTCGGTGTCGCCCTTGCCGTGGCCCAGGACCCAGAGGTAGGGGCCGGTGCTCGGGCCGAATTCGGCGGCCAGGCGGGCGCGGTCGGCGGACATGAGGTCGGCGACCGTGGTGATGTCGAGGTCGGCCATGCGTTTGGCGATGCGGGCGCCGACGCCCCAGAGTGCGTCGGTGGGGCGGTGGCCCATGAGTTCGGTCCAGTTGGCTGCGGTCAGTTCGAAGATGCCCGCGGCGGCGCCCTCGTCGTGTTCGGGTTCGGCGGAGGTCTTGCCGGTGGATTTGGCGAAGCCGGTGGCGAGTTTCGCGGTGAGCTTGTTGTCGCCGATGCCGACCGCGCAGGTGAGTCCGAGTTCGATGATGGCGGTGCGGATTTCGGCGGCGAGCTGCCATGGATCGACATCGGTGGCGACGAACGCTTCGTCCATGCCCCAGACCTCGACCGCACCCGCCACCTGGCCGAGTGTCGCCATGATCTCCTCGGAGGCCACCTCGTAGGCGGCCATGTCGACCGGCAGGAATACGCCCTCGGGGCACTTGCGCTGCGCCATCCTCAGCGCCATCCCAGCACGCACACCGAAGGCCCTCGCGGGATAGGAAGCGCAGGTCACGACCTTGCGGGGCTGTGCCGGATCACCCTCACCGCCCACGATGACGGGCTGACCGCGCAACTCAGGGCGACGCCGGAATTCCACCGCCGCCTGGAATTGGTCGAGATCGACATGCAGGAGCCACCGGGGCACGGTTCTGTCATACCCCATGGCACCGACAATCCGGCGTAACCGGGCGTGGCAATATCCGTAGCGCGCCAACCGATCACGACTGAGCTCGAAGAACGGAACACCCGATGCCGACCGAAGCCACCACCCTCGACCTCGACCTGGCGCGCCAGGTGCTCGCCGCGCAGCCTTTCGCCCGTCTGGTCGGCACCGAGCTCACCGAATTCGGCGACGGAGCAGCCACTCTCGTCATCGACATTCAGCCCGAACACGGTCAGCAGTTCGGCTTCGTGCACGGCGGGGTGCTCGCCTACGCCGCCGACAACGCCCTCACCTTCGCCGCGGGCACCGTCCTGGGCCCCAACGTCCTCACCGGCGGCTTCACCATCACCTACCTGCGCCCCGCCCAGGGCGAACGCCTGCGGGTGCACGCCACCGTCCTCGGCGCCACCCGCCGCCAGGCCGTCACCCACTGCGACGTGTACGCCGAAACCGAGGGCGAGGAACCCATCCTCTGCGCGGTCGCCCAGGGCACCACCCGCCGTGTCGAAAAGGACCTCGCCCCCTCCGCCGAGGAGGACGACGAATTCGACGACGATGTCGAGTTCGACGACGACCAGGACAACTACGACACCGACCAGCTGGCAGTAGTCACCGTCGACGGCCCGGTACTGCCGCCGACCGTCAGCCGCTAGCGGGGATACGACGAACGGGCCGTGCGCAGATGACTGCACACGGCCCGTCGACGGTTCGGATCAGGCGCTGACGGCGAAGGTCTTGCCGTCGGCGGCGGGTTCGGCGATGGGTTCGATGGCGTAGGCCAGGATGTCTGCCACGTCGGCGACGGGGCGGACGTTCAGTGCGGCCAAGACCTCGGCCGGGACCTCGTCGAGGTCCGGTTCGTTGCGGGCGGGGATGAAGACGGTCTTCAAGCCGGCTCGCTGGGCGGCGAGAAGCTTCTGTTTCACGCCGCCGATGGGCAGGACGCTGCCGTTGAGGGTGACCTCGCCGGTCATGCCCACGTCGCCACGGACCGGGCGGCCGAGGGCCAGCGACACCAGGGCGGTGACCATGGTGACGCCCGCCGACGGGCCGTCCTTCGGGACAGCGCCCGCGGGGAAGTGGATGTGGATATTGCGGTCGAGGACCTTGGGTTCGATGCCGATTTCCTCCAGGTGCGAGCGCACGTAGGTGAGGGCGATCTGGGCGGACTCCTTCATGACATCGCCGAGTTGGCCGGTGAGAGTGAGGGAGCGTTCGCCCTCGGCGCCGTTGGCCTCGATGTAGAGCACATCGCCGCCGGCACCGGTCACCGCGAGGCCCGTCGCCACACCGGGGACCGAAGTACGTTCCATCGAGTCCGGGGTGAAGCGGGGGCGGCCGAGGTAGTCGGTCAGGTTGTCGATGTCGACGACCAGGGACGTCACCGCTCCGGCCGGCTGAGCACCGGATTCGAGGTCGATGACATTGTCGTAACCGAGCGTTGGGTCGTAACCGAGCGCGGCGTCCTCGTCACCGGTGACGAGGCGAGTTGCCGCCTTGCGCAGGGCTTTTGCCACCAAACGCTCCATTTGACGCACCCCTGCCTCGCGGGTGTAGTTCGCCGCGATCTCGCGCAACGCCGCGTCGGTGATCGAAACCTCCTGCGCGGTCAGCGCATTGCGTTCCAGCTGGCGGGGGACCAGGAAGTCGCGGGCGATGGCCACCTTGTCGGCCTCGGTGTAACCGTCGACGGTGATGAGCTCCATGCGGTCGAGCAGGGGACCGGGGATGGTGTCCATGACATTGGCGGTCGCGATGAACAGGACGTTCGACAGGTCGAGGTCCAGGTCCAGGTAGTGGTCGCGGAAGGTGTGGTTCTGCGCGGGGTCGAGGACCTCGAGCAGGGCCGCCGCCGGATCACCACGGAAGTCGGAGCCGACCTTGTCGATCTCGTCCAGCAGGACAACGGGATTCATCGACCTCGCCTCCTTCACCGCGCGCACGATCCGGCCGGGCAGCGCGCCGACGTAGGTGCGGCGGTGACCACGGATCTCGGCCTCGTCGCGCACACCGCCGAGGGCGACGCGAACGAACTTGCGGCCAAGCGCCTTTGCGACCGACTCACCCAGCGAGGTCTTACCGACGCCGGGCGGACCGACCAGCACGAGCACCGCGCCGGAACCACGTCCACCGACGACCTCGAGACCACGCGCGGCCCGCCGCGAACGCACCGCCAGGTACTCGACCATGCGGTCCTTGACCTCTTCGAGGCCGTGATGATCGGCGTCGAGCACCGCACGGGCGGCCGAAACATCGGTGCTGTCTTCGGTTTTCACCGTCCACGGCAGTTCGAGCACGGTGTCGAGCCAGGTGCGGATCCAGCCCGATTCCGGGCTCTGGTCGCTGGCGCGCTCCAACCGGCCGACCTCGCGCAGCGCCTCGGCGCGCACGTTCTCGGGCAGTTCGGCGTTCTCGACGCGGGTGCGGTAGTCGTCGGCGCCATCGGGTTCGTCCTCGCCGAGTTCCTTGCGGATGGCGTTGAGCTGCTGGCGCAGCAGGAACTCGCGCTGACTCTTCTCCATACCGTCGCGGACGTCTTCGGAGATCTTGTCGGTGACCTCGACCTCGGCGATGTGGTCTTTGATCCAGTCGATCTGCTTGGTCAGCCGCACGGCGACATCGGGGGTCTCGAGCAGCTCGCGCTTCTGGTCATCGGACAGGTACGGCGCGTAGCCCGCGGTGTCGGCGATGGCGTCGGCGTCGTCGAGCTGGTTGACGACGTCGATGATCTGCCAGGCCTCACGCCGTTGGAGCACGGCGACGACCAGCTTCTTGTACTCGGCGGCGAGCGCGGTGGTGTGTTCGTCGGGTTCGACCGCCTCGACGAGTTCGGCCTCCACCCACAGCGCGGCACCCGGCCCGGTGACCCCGTGCCCGATCCGCGCCCTACGCTCGGCCTTCAACACGGCCGCGGGCGCGCCGCCGCGCATCCGGCCGACCTGTTCGATGGTGGCGACGACGCCGTAGGACGCGTATCCCTCGTCGAGGCGCGGCGCGACCAGCACCGAGCCGGTTTTGGCGGCCTGCGCCGCGTCGATGGCGGCCTGCGCGGATTCGTCCAGTTCGATGGGCACGACCATGCCCGGCAGCACGATCGGATCGGTCAGGAACAGCACCGGCAGGTTCTGAGCTGAAGTCATGTCGACCCTTCCAGAGTTGAGCTTTGCTGACTCAACATGGACCCCCGGTGGTTTGTTCCTGCAGGTGGCGCCGTTCACTCACGGCGAAAAAGTTCTCCGGAATTCTTTCGCCGGGGATGTCGAGAACGCGCGGGCGGCTCCGTCCCAGGGGTACGAGCAGCCGAACGGGCCTCGACGACATCGAAGGAGCGACCGCCATGGAACAGCACGAGATCACCGAGATCCTGAACCGCCCGTACAGCCAGGAACTGCTGGCCCGCGACCTGCTCCGCATGGCCTACGTCGCCAAGGACGGCACGCCGCGCAATGTCCCGGTCGGTTTCGCCTGGAACGGCGCGGAGATCGTCGTCTGCACGTCGACGAACGCACCGAAGCTGTCTTCGCTGCGACACAACCCCGTGGTCGCTCTGACGATCGACACCGAGGTGCACCCGCCGAAGATGCTGCTGATCCGTGGGCGGGCGGAGCTGGACGTAGTCGATGGCATCCCGGCGGAATACCTGGAGATGAACGGCAGCTACGAGATGACCGCCGAGCAGCGCGTCGAGTGGGAGGCCGAGGTCCGTTCGCTCTACGAGGGCATGGTCCGGATCGTCATCACGCCGACCTGGGTCAAGCTCATCGACTTCGAGACCACTCTGCCGTCCGCTGTCGAGGAGCTCATCGAGCAGCGGGCCGAACGTCAGAACGCCTGAAACCGACCTGCCCCGGCCAGAATGGGCCGAAACGAACCCGAGGAGAACATCATGGCCAAGTACCTGCTGCTCAAGCACTACCGCGGCGCTCCCGCCTCGGTGAACGACGTGCCGATGGATCGGTGGACGCCGGAGGAGGTGACCGCGCACGTGCGGTACATGGAGGATTTCGCCGCACGGCTGCAAGCGACCGGCGAATACGTCGACAGTCAGGCGCTGACCACGCAGGGCACCTTCGTCCGCTCCGACGGCGAGGGGCGCCCGCCGGTCACCGACGGGCCGTTCGCGGAGACCAAGGACCTGATCGCGGGCTGGATGATCATCGACGTCGACACCTATGACCGGGCCCTCGAACTGGCCGGTGAGCTGTCGGCGGCGCCGGGCGCGGGCGGAAGGCCGGTCCAGGAGTGGCTCGAACTGCGGCCGTTCTACACCGAATTGCCCACGGTGACCGAATGAACGAAGCGCTGGTGCGCGAACTCGTCCCCGCGGTGATCGGGGTCCTCGTCCGCCGCGGGGCCGAGTTCGCCGCGGCCGAGGACGCGGCGCAGGAGGCGCTGATCCGGGCGCTGGAAACCTGGCCCGACGATCCACCGCGCGATGCGAAAGGCTGGCTCGTCGCCGTCGCCTGGCGAAAGTTCATCGATGCGACACGAGCCGAAACATCGCGGCGGGGTAGGGAATTCGCGGTCGATGCCGAGCCGGAAGCCGGACCGGTGCCCGCCACGGACGACACACTGTGGCTGTATTTCCTGTGCGCGCACCCTTCGCTGTCGCCCGGCTCGGCCGTCGCGTTGACCTTGCGCGCGGTCGGCGGTCTGACGACTCGTCAGATCGCAACGGCCTATCTCGTGCCGGAATCTACTATGGCGCAACGGATCAGCCGGGCGAAGAAGCGGATCACCGGCTTACCGCTCGACCGTCCCAGCGATCCGACAACCGTGCTGCGCGTGCTCTACCTCGTCTTCAACGAGGGCTACAGCGGCGACGTCGACCTGGCGGCCGAAGCCATCCGACTCACCCGCCAGCTCGCCGCCTCGACCGACGAACCCGAGGTCTCCGGACTGCTCGCGCTGATGCTGCTGCACCACGCTCGCCGTGCGTCACGCACCGAAGGCCCCCGCCTGGTGCCGCTCGCGGAGCAGGACCGAACGCGGTGGGACACAGGACTTATCGCCGAAGGGGTGAGCATTCTGCAGGCGGCGCTGGCCCGCGACCGGCTGGGTGAATACCAGGCCCAAGCCGCGATCGCCGCCCTGCACGCCGACGCCCCGAGCACCGCTGAAACGGACTGGGTACAGATCGTGGAGTGGTACGACGAACTGTTGCTCCTCACCGACAGTCCGGTGGTGCGCCTGAACCGCGCGGTCGCGCTCGGCGAGGCCGACGGACCCCACGCCGGCCTCGCCGCGCTGGCCGACCTGGACCCAGAACTGCCGCGCCACAACGCATCCCGCGCCTACCTGCTCGAACGGGCGGGCGACCTCGAGCAGGCCGCCACCCTGTACGCCGAGGCCGCACACGCCGCCACCACCGTGCCCGAGCGCGACCACCTCACCCGCGAGGCGGCCCGGGTACGGCAGCTGCTGTCCTGAGTCGGCTGGTCATGAAACGACCTCGGCCTCCCCGGGTTGAGGGCCGGGGAGGCCGAGGGCGTTGGGACAGGCGGTCTAGAGGTTCGAGGGACGAATCCGCTCGGTCGGCGGATCGATCGTGCGGCGGGAGTTGGAGCCTCCGCTGCTGAGGAAGCCGAGGACGGCTCCCGCGATCAGGGCGATGGCGCCCACGATGCCCAGGATGATCGGCAGGGTCTTGCCGAAGAGGTCGAGCTTGTCGAGGCTCTCCTGGGTGACGGCCATCTGGGCCTTGATCGTCTCTTCGTCGAAGACGAGGTGCGACTTCAGCACGGAGACGTCGACCTGGCCGGCGCTACGGCCGTAGTACATGTGGATCTTCTCGCCACCCTTGAGGACCGCGCCGGTCCTCGGCTCCACCCACACGTCGCGGGTGTTGGTGTAGAAGCGGGTCATGGTGACCGGATCGGTGCCCTCGAGGCCCCACTTGGCGGCGGGCAAGGCGAGCTGGTGGGAGGGGTGCTTGACGACATCCCACATGTTCGTCACCGGGATGTCCTGGCGGAAGTGGTAGACCGGCACGCCGTTGATCTCCGACTCCTCGATGAAATCGATGTCGTAGGTGGCGCGGGCGTTGAGGTCGAAGTACGGGTACGACTTCTTCTCGGTGCCGATCGGGAAGCGGTACTGCAGGCCGCGGCGCTGCTGCTCGACGGGGATATCGGCGCCCGACTTGGGGTCGGCGGCGACGGCGATCGAACCGTTGGGCGAGGCGTCGATCGGCGCGCCGGTGACGCGGTCGAGGGTGACGCGGTCGACCGAGGCGGTGAGCAGGCCTTCCTTGGGGTCCCGGTCGTCACGACGCAGGGTCTGGCCGGCCTGGACGGTCATCTCGTCGGCGCCCGAGGGCTCCTCGACCGTCAGGAAGCGCTGCGAAACGAGCGGCACATTGGTGTTCACCGTGGCCGCGCCCTCGGTGGCGGTGAGCGACTTCGAGTCCAGCACAAGGCTCTCCTCGCCGGGCACACTCTTGGCGACCGTGGTGATACGCAGGTCGAGCGGGGTCTTGGCGACCTTGTCGACCGTGTAGGTGGGGATCATGACGGCGGCCGCGAGCAGCAGCGCGCCGAGACCGACGAGGATGCAGGCAATGAGCCTGCGTACGTTGCTCATCGCGAGCCGTACTGCACGTTGCCGAGCAGCGACGAGCCCGGATCACCGGACTCCTCGGGCGCCGGGATCGAATTCTGTTGCGCGCCCGCGGTGATGCCGAGTACGGCAATCACCCCGAGGATCGCGCCGGCCAGCCCGCTGACCAGGCCGGGGACGGCAAACTTCATAGATCGAACTCCAATTGCGTGGTGTCGACTCAGGCGACGGTGAAGAACCCGAGGGTCGGGGCGAACGAGCAGGTGCGGTCACCGTCGGCGGTGGCCGTGGTGAGCGATCCGGTGATCACTGCCGCGACCCGGCCGGGACCGGTGTCGGCGATAGCGGTGAGGGTGGCAGGGCCGTCGGCGTTGATGCCGGCCTCGGTGGTGAGCGGCTGGGTGCCGGTGCGACGGTTGTCGAGGTTGACCCACTGCACCGTCATCGGCGGATTCTGCACGACCGTAGCGGTTTTCGTGCCGAGCGCGGTGAAAACGAAGCCGGTCTGGCCCGCAGCCGGTCCGGGCGGCGGCAGCTCGGCGGGGCCGGGGACGGCCAGCGCGGTGCCGATGGAATCCGACGTCGGGCCGATGCAGCCCTTGCCGATGGTCGGGTAGAGGAACTGCGCGATGCGCGGACCCTCCGAAGGCGGCAGTTCGGGACCGCCGCCGCCGCTGCCGTCGAGGAAGGTGATGACCTTCTCGAGGGTGGCCTTGACCTGCGCGGGGATACCGGGCGTGGCCAACAGCACGCGGGCCTGGGCCAGAATCGCGGCCTGCCCGCCGTCTGCGATGGGGCCGGGGGCGGAAATCGCGCCTACGATCGTCGGTGCCAGCGCGGCGAGAGTCCCGGAGGGGACATTCTCCGCGATGGCAGGGACGCTGGGCTGTGTCGCGGCGGACTGCGGGGCAGCCATCGTCGGCGTGGGTGCCACGAGTGCCGCACCCGCCGCTAGTACGAGGGCGGACAATGCGGTCCGCGATGCTCGGGTGCTCAGCACTGGTCGGCCGTCCTTTGTTCGGTGGATAGATGAAGCGACCCGGAAAGGTCAGTGTTATTCCGGGTTTCAGATACTTTGGAGAGGTGACTACAGCGGACAGGCGGTATGGGGGTCGTACGGTCGTCGCGCGTAAAGCCGAACGACGACTGCGATTCCTGGAAGCAGCGACGCGAATTTTCGCGGAACGCGGGTACGCCACGTGCTCGCTCGCCGAGGTGTGCGCGGCGGCCGGGCTGTCCAAGCGGCAGTTCTACGAGGAGTTCGAGACCCGCGAAGACGTGCTGGTGGCGGCCTACGACCGGATCCAGGACGACGCGGCGGCCGCGGTGGGCACCGCGCTGATCGCGCTCGGTTCCACCGATCCGAAGCTCGCGCTGCGGGCCGGTTTCTGCGCGTACCTGGAATCGCTCGGCTCCGACCCGTATCGCGCGCAGGTGGCGGTGATCGAGGTGGTCGGGGTGAGCGATCGGATGGAGACCCATCGCCGGACCCGTAGGCACGCCTGGTCGGCACTGATCGAGGGGGCGCTGGACCGGGTCGGCGTGCGGCTGCGTGGCGATGCCGAGCTGACCACCGCGTTGATCACGGGCGCGGTCACCGGCGTGGCGCACGAGTGGCTGCTGCGCGAGTCGCGCCCGCCCGTCGACGAGCTGGTCGATCTGCTCACCGGCGCGGCCCTGGCGCTGGTCACTTTCGACTGACATCAGGGCAGCCTTCGGGATGGTGGCAACGATGCTCACCTGCCGCCTGCTCAATCGACTCCCTTTCCGGACAATGTGAGACCGAACGGCTTCACAGTGTGGGCGAGAGTTTGACATATTAGTGACCCAGATCGCAATGCGAGAATTTCTGAGACGGGTGTCACCTGGAGGAATGCGATGGCGGCAGCCATCGCTGCGCGCTCCACACAGGGGCCGGCGCGGGCGATCGCTCCTGGACAAATGACCGGCTGCGCTCGCGCAGTGGCAGCCGTGGGCAATCCAGCGGCAACCTGTTCCAGTTCGGTGGGGGTGCATTCGTCAGCCTTTTCGCAGAGTGCCGGCGATGGTGCCGCCGAGGACACCGGGCGTTCGGTAGGACAGGGTGCCGTCGGGTTGCAGGGCGACGGTCGAGGTGGCGCCTTGGTCCATGCATCCGCTCCCCTCGGTGAGCCTGGCACGGAAGGTGAGCCGGTCTGCGGTGGCCTCGGTGAGGGTTTCCGCGCGGGCGCAGCGGTCTTGGGAGAGCGTGCCGGTGTTGGCGGAGGTGGCCAGTTCCTGACCGACGGCGCCCGCGGCGATGGTGAGTTCGATGTCGAACTGGACAGGGCCGTCGGCGGCGCGGCCCTTCCAGGCGCCGACGAACTCGGTCGGGACGGTGGTCGTGCCCGATCCGGTGGCGGTCGAACTGGGCGGAGCAGTGGTCGAGCCGGCGGCGACGGAGGTCTCAGCGAGGGCGGTGCTGGTTCCGGTGCCTCCGGTGGGTTGAGCGTTCAGTTGGGTGCCGATCAGATAGGCACCGCCCGCGACCGCCACCGCGACCATCGCGGACGCGGCGATCAGCAGAGTCCGGGTTCGTCGCGACGCGGTAGCGGGCGGCGGTCGGCCGGCGAACGTGTCGGCGGAGTTGTGTGCGGCCACAAAGGGCGGCGGAGTGAATTGGCTGCTCATCGCCGCGAAATGCGGTCCTGGGGGAGTGCCCGGTTGCCGGGGCGCCTCCGAGGAACCGGAGGTGAATCCGCCGGACTGTCCATAGGGAGTCGGCGCTGATCCACTGGTGGCGGTCGGCCCGTACGGTCTCGAGTAGCCGGTCGGCGAGGTATGCGTCGGGTTCGCGGTGGGTAGGTTCGGCGCCGAGGTGGCCGTCGACCAGCCCGGCGCGGAGGCCGCGGCGGCTTCGGGATGCGATGCGCCGGATGGGTCGGCGGGGCCGTGATCCAGGTCGAGCAGACGGACGGCGGCGGTACTGATGTGCGCGACTACTTGTGGCGGCAGCCAACCGGCGCGTTCGGGGGCGCCGAGGCGGGCCAGTTCCGAAAGGACCTGTTCCGGTGTCGGTCTGGCGGCGGGATCCTTGGTCAAGCAGGACGAGACGAGCGGTCGCAGGGCAGGCGGTAGGGCCTCGATGCGGGGTTCCTCGTAGACGATGCGCCAGAGCATCTGCATCACCTCGGCCGTGCCGAAGGGGCCGTGGCCCGCGGCGGCGAAGGTGAGGACGCCGCCGAGCGCGAAGACATCGCATGCGGGACTGAGGGTTTCGCCGCTCACCTGCTCGGGGCACATGAAACCTGGTGAGCCGAGGAACTTTCCGGTCGTGGTGAGGGCCGAATCGGCGATCACCCTGGCGATGCCGAAATCGATCACCTTGGGTCCGTCGATCGCGAGCATCACGTTCGACGGTTTCAGGTCGCGGTGCACGATGCCCGCCGCGTGCACCGCGACGAGCGCTTCGGCGAGCCCGTGCGCCAGCGCCAGCAGCGTGGGCTCGGCGAACGGCCCGAACTGGGTGACCGCGTCTGTCAACGAGATCCCGGCGACGTAGCCGGTGGCCAGCCACGGCGCATCGGCGTCGACATCGGCGTCGAGAACCGGGGCGGTGAAGGCGCCGCCGACGCGCTGGGCGGCGGCGACCTCCCGACGGAACCTCGCGCGAAACTCGGGATCGATCAGATCCGGTCGGATCACCTTCACCGCGACGGTGCGCCCACCCGGATTCCGGCCCAGATACACCTTGCCCATGCCCCCGGCACCGAGCACGCCCAGCAGTCGGTAGTCGCCGATCCGCCGAGGATCGTTCGGGTCGAGCGGTTGCATCGCGGGTGGATCCTTCGAATCAGGCTAGCTGGGTTCGGGTTTCGGCCAGTAGCTCCGACAGCATCGGTCTGGCCGCGTGATCGTCGGCCAGTCCGGCGACGGCCTCGGTGAGAATCTTCTCGGCTTCGGTGGGGCGGTTCAGGTCGAGCAGGAGGACGGCGCGCTCGTAGTCGGCGCGGGTGGCTTGGTCGGTGGCATCGATGGCACGGAAGCCGGTGGCAGCGGCCTCGGCGCGCGGGAGGGCGTCGGCGGAACGTTCGGCACGGCGCAGGATTCGGGCGGCATTGTGGTTGTGCCGGGCCGTGTGCCAGGCGAGCAGTTCGGTGTCAGGGTGGGCGGTGGCGAGCTGCGCGATCGCCGCATCGGAGGCCGCGACGGCCGCGACCGCTGCGGCGGAGTCGCCGGTCCAGTGCAGTGACAGCGCGGCGCTGTAGCGGGAGTAGGCGACGCGGATCGGGTCGCCGTGCCTCTCGGCGGTCTCGGCGGCCAGCGCATAGCGCTCGGCGGCCTCGGCGTCGCGATCGAGCGTGTCGAGCAGATCGGCGGTCTCGACGAGAGAATAGGACTCGCCGACGAGATTTCCGGTGGCGCGGTCGAATTCGATGATCTCGTCGAGGACGACGAGTGCTGCTTCGTCCTCGTCCAGCTCGCGGTGCAGACCGACCAGCAGGAAGCGGCAGTTCCTGGCTTGCTCGTCGGCCCCTGCGCGCTCCAGCCCCGCGATGGCGTCTTCGGCCTGGTCGGCGGCGTCGAGGAATTGGCCGATGGCGCGGTAGGCGACAGCCAGATCCCACTGCACGTACGGCACTTGCGCACTACCTGCCGCGGTGCCGATCGCGATAGCGGTCAGCAACTCGCTGACCGCCTCCTCGTGCCTGCCCAGGTGGATGAGCAGGGCGCCGCGCCGCGCGTGTACGACAAGCCGCAAGCTGTCGGGAAGGTCGGCGTCTGCCAGACCCACCGCCTCATCGATCATCGCCAGCGCCGCGGCCGCATCGCCCGCGTCGCTGAGAATTCCGGAAAGGTACTGGGCCGCATCGGCCACCCGCCACGCACGACCGGCCCGGCGATACGCCGCGACCGCCGCCTGTCCGGCCGTCGCGGCCTCGGCGAGTTCAGCGTTGTTCTGGTGCAGATACATTCGGTGCCTGGCCACATCGCCGAGCAAGCTGTCGTCGGCTGCCTCGGCAGCGTCGACCGCGGCCCGGTCGAGCAAGCTCGGCAGCTCGGCGGCGTCATCACTCGACAACTCACCTCGATCGAACAGCGCGAGCAGGCCGCCGGAAAGCCGTAGCGTCGCGGCGGCTCTGGTGTGCGGTTCGGACGAACTCGCCAGGTGAGCCAGGGAATCACGCAGCAGCCCAACGGCTTCCGTCGCGTCGCCGTGCCTACTGAGCAACAGGCCGAGGCGGCCCAGATCGGTCTGGCGACGGTCTTGCTCACCTGCTGCGGCGAAATACTCGGCCGCCCGGCGCAATAGCGATTCGGCGCCGACCCGATCGGGCGTCTGCAAGCAACCGCCCGCCATCGCGGAGAGGCGTCGGCCTGCCAGGGTCGGCTCGGTCGGCTCGGGCTCGTCCGCCAGCCGCTGTGCCAACGCCCGCAATTCGGCGAGGGCGTGTTGCTTGTTCGCCTGCTCGGCGCGTTCGATCAGTTCGATGGTGGTGAGCTGGGGGATCTCGACGGCCGCTGTTGTCGCACCCGGCTCGACCGGCACCCGGTGCGCGGTGGCCGCGGACAACGGCAGGTAGTCGACGATCGGCGTGCTCGCCAGCTTCGCGTGGACCAACGCGGTCTGGTGGTCGGTGCCGTTGCGCCGGTCGAAGCGGGCGGCGATGGCGAGTGCCTCGTCGGTCAGCTCCACTTGCATTGCGCGCGCGGTCGATTCGACGGCGGGCCGGTCGGCGTTGGCGGGGCGGCGCAGCTCGGTGTCACCGTGACCCTTGTCGACGAGGGTGCGCAGGAGCAAGGCCGCGGAGGAGAGGAAGGTGAGCGCGTCTTTCGGACTCGGCGCGCGATCGAGCCAGGAGAAGTGACGGTCGAGCAGTTCGAGGCCGCGCACCTGATTGCCGGACAGGGCGCAGAACTCGAGGTGGTCGCCGATCGCGGCGAGGTCCTGGGGTTTGGTGCGCAGCAGGCGGTAGGAACGACGATGCGCGCTGCGCGCCTCGTCGAGCTGCCCGGTGCGCAGGTAGGGCAGCAGCAGTTCGGTGAGGATCAGCTGCGGTTGCTCGGAACAGCCGAGTTCACCACCGAGGACCGGGGCGGCCAGCTCCACGGCTTCGACGTCGCGGCCCTGGCTCGCGAGCCAGGCCACGCGGTTGGTCGGATCGCAGCCCTCACAGTCCGAATTCTCGTCGCGCGGTGTGGTGCACCATCTTTCGTACCATTCGGCAGCCGCGGTGAGGTCGCCGATGTGTTCGGCCACCCGGTGCCTGCGGCCGTAGACCGCGTTCAAGCTCTGGCCCTCGACCCGGTAGCGCCGTTCCATCTGATCGAGGGCCGCCAGCGCCCGATCCTTGGGCACCTCGGGGAATTTCGTCATCGCGCCCACCGCGGTCTTGAACTTCCACCGCAGCGACGGCGCCACCCACGATTCGTGGGCGCCGGGGTCGCGATCGTATTCGGCCAGGCAACGGGCGAACGGGACGAACAACTTGGCCGGGCTCATCCCGTGGCCGTACGCGTCGATCATCGCCATCCGAACGTGGAACGCGAGCTCGGTGTGCGCGCCTGCCTCCGCGTGGCGCAGGACCTGTTCCAGCAGTGCGTCTTTGGCGTCGCCGTAGGGCAGGTCGTAGGCCTGGAACAGCAGCCGTTGCAGGTCGTCGGGGGTGTTGGCAGCTTCCGACATCAGAGCTCTCCCCGGGGATCGTGAACCGCCCAGTCGAGCAACCCGACGAATGATTTGTTCAGCAGCGCGGTGTCCACCGGGCGCATCGGATGCTGGCCGAGCAGCAGCGCCTGGCTGTAGAGCGCCTCGACCGCCGTCGTCACCAAGCGAGCATCGGCGAGCCCGGTGATACGGCGTACCAACGGGTTGCGGTAGTTGAGGACCAACTGCGGACGGTCGCCTGCCTGGTCGGTATCGAAGGCGCCGAGAACATCGGCCCACAGTTCGTCGGCGACCTCGCGGGTGGCGCGCAGTTCGGCGCGGTGCTGGGCATCGCGGTCGAGCAGATACAGCGCGGCCAGCGACGGTGGGTCGAAAGTGCGCAACACGACTTCGCATTCGAGGCGGTCGAGCACGCGCTGGGCGGTGGTGAGGAAGGGCCGAAGCGCGAGTTCGGTGGCCGGATCGACGAGGTCGAAATGCGTGGCCAGCTCGGCGGGATCCAACCGGAGCACCCGAATTTCGGGATCGATCGCGGGCAGGCGCTCGAGAATATCGGTGATATAGGAGTAGCCGCCGTTCACCAGGCCGATGCCCGCGGCACTCGCCACCGCGGCGAGCTGACGGAACTCCTCCACCGACGGGGTGTAGCGGACGACGCCGAAGCGGCGGCGGAATTCGGCCAGCGGGATCTGGCCCGCGTTGGTCTCCACCGGCAACCAGCGGTCTACCAGGCGCAACATGTCGTCGTCGTGCAGGGCCAGTGCCTTCACACCGAGGTCGTGAATGCGCAGGAAGCGATGCAGCGCGGCCGGATCGGAGGTGGACAGTTCCACCAGCCAGTCCCTGATCCGGGCGCCGAGCGCTTCCCTTGTGCTCTCCAGCAGGTCGTCCTCGTAGAGGGCTTCGCGACTCGCGGTCGGGCGCAGTTCGGTGGTGTCGACGACGCAGCGGACGAAGAAGGCCCAGTCCGGCAGCAGCCCGGTGACGCTCTCCGCCAGCAGCATTCGCTTCAGATACACGCGGTGGCCGGCCTTGGCCGCCGGGTTCACCGGTTGCGGGAGCACGAAAGCCACACCGGTGACGCCGGATTCGGCACTGGCGAGATCGAAGGTGGCGAAGGGGGTGAACCCGAAGGTGTCCTCGGCGTAGGCGGCGAGCGCGTTCGAACGGTCGGCGGGAGTGGGATGGGTGGCGCGCCACGGCACTTCGGGCTCGGTGATCGACTGCCCGTCGACGGTGACCTCGACGGGCAGCAGGCTACCGAACAGCCGTGCCAGCTCGACCACGGTCGTCGGGGTGAGCCACTGCTCGGCGCCGCGGCGGGGCGCGAGGATCACGGTGGTGCCTGGTTCGTCGCGTTCTTGCGCGGCGGGCTCGACGCGGTAGCGACCGTCGGCGAAACCGGTCCAGCGCACGGTCGGGCCGCCGCGGGCCGACCGGGTGAGAACCTGGGCCTCGTCGGCGACGAGGAAACACGACAGCAGACCGATGCCGAACTGGCCGAGGAACTCGTGGCGGGCGAAGCCGAGGTCGTCGCGCTTGCCGCTGCGGCCGATCGTGGCGAGGAAGGTGTGCACCTCGGCCTCGGTCAGGCCGACGCCACTGTCGTGGACGCGGATGGTGCCGTCACCGGTGCTCGCGGGCGTCTCGATCCTGACCTGTGCGCGGGCCTGCGGGTCGATGGCGCGGCGGGCGGTGATGGCGTCGACCGCGTTCTGCAGCAACTCGCGAACGTAGACCCGTGGACTGCCGTACAGGTGATGACTGAGCAGGTCGACGATGCCCCGCAAGTCGACCTGAAATACCTGCTCCACCGGGGTTCCCTCCCACAACGCTGACCTTCTGCTCGGTCACTGTAACTGGATCTGCGACGGCTGGCCCCGCGGTTCTCTGTGTCTGTTTGCGGCTGGCCCCAGTGTTCTCGGCGCTTGACTCCACCTCTTCCCTCCCTACGGGCACTCCTTCGTCGCACCCTTCGGTCAGTCCATCGGCGGAGGCGCGCCGAGAACACTGGCGACTGCTGATCAGGATTGGTGGCAAGACAGCGACAGGGTTCGGGTCAGCGGGGGCCTCGGGTGATCTCGGTGCGGTTGGTGATGGCGAGTTTGGCGAGGATATTGCGGACGTGGGTTTCCACCGTGCGTTCGGAAAGGACCAGGTGGGTCGCTATTTCTCGATTGGTCAGGCCGGTGGCGACGAGGTCGTGCACTTCGCGTTCGCGGCGGGTGAGTGGGTCGGCGGTGCGGGTGGCCGTGGTGATTTCGGCGAGCAGGGCGTCGGCGGATCGCAGGCGGTAGGGCATCTCGAGGCGTCGGAAGGCGGTGGCGGCTTGTTCGGCGGCGGTGCGGGCGGCGCAGAGATCGCCGCGGGCGAGGAGGGTGCGGGCCAGGCCGAGGTGGCCGAGGGCGACGAACGGGCGGGCGCCGATCTCGGTGTCCATGGCCAGGCCATGGCGGTAGAGGTCGACCGCGGCCTCGAGATGGCCTGCCACACGGGCGTTGTCGGCGCGGATGCGGGCGATCGAGCCGACGCAGAAGAGAGCACCGGTGCCGTCGGCGGCGTAGTGGTGTTCGCGGCCGCCCAAGGCACGGTAGACGCGGTCGGCCGTCTCGGCGTCGTCGAGGAGTTCGGCCACGACGCCCACCGAGTACACGGTGCCGGACCAGCGCGGGCCGATCTCGAGGGAATCGGGCAGCAGGCGGAACGGCGCGAACAGCGCTCTTGCCTCCTCGAGATCGCCCGCCAAGGCGTGCATCATCGGAGCGAACACCTGGGCGATCGTGATCTTCGGGGCGAAGGCCAGCGAAGCCAGCGCCGCGGTGAGCTCGTCGCGGTCGATGTGTCCGACGATCACGGCGTGCATGCCGCGGAAGGCATGGTGCAGTCCCGCGAGGGAGTAGTCACCGATGCCGACGGCCAGCTCGTAGGCGGCGCTGTCGAAGTCGAGGGCGGCGGGGAAGTCGCCGATCAGCGCCGCGCGAGTGGCACGAAGGCGCATCAGGTGCCAGCGGGCGATCGGCAGGCGGCGGCGATCGGCGAGCAGCTCGATGTGGTCGAGGGCGTCGTCGAAGGCGGACAGGTCGCCGCGTTGCAGGGACGCGTCAGTTGTCCACACGTATCCCCAGAGTTGCGCGAGCGGCTGTTCAGCGTCGACCGCGATCTCGATCGCCCTGGCCGCGAGCTCCCTGCGCTCGTCGAGGAACTCGATGGCGGCAAGGGAGAGGTGGCGGGCGTGGATCGCGTCGAGGACGACATCGGGGTCGGTGGACCGTTCGGCGGCACGCATGGCCCGGTCGGAGAGTCCTCGTGCCTGGATGCCCGCGCCCCGGTCGGCGGCGGACAGGGCGCGCTGAGCGAGAATCCGGGCGATCGAGTCGGGATACTCGTCGGGATCGAGCAGGCGTAATGCCTTGCCGCAGAGCAGGTCCAATTGCGTCATCACCGCCGGGGTGGTGACGCCCTGGACGACGAGCCCCGCTTCGGCGAGCAGGTCAGGGCGATCGGCCTGTTCGGCGAGGGCGCCCGCCTCGACACAGTGGTCGAGGCTGGTGGCGACCCAGCCCGCGGCGAACTCGTCGCGGGCCAGTTCGATCAGCAACTGTGCGCGTTCCGCGTCCGGCGTGGCGGTACCCGCGGCATCTATTGCCCACTGGCCGAAGCGAATTGCCTCGGCGTAGGCGGCGCTGGCGCGAGCCGACCGCGCGGCGCGACGTGACCAGTGGCGGGCCTGCGGCGAGTCGGTGCGGGCGCACGCGTGGCGCCAGTGGGTCGCGATCGCGCCCGCCACTGCCGAATCCGGTCCACCTCGCGCGGCCAATGCCTCGGCCGCCGCGCGGTGGTAGGCGGCTCGCCGCGAGGGGACGAGATCGGCGTACACGGCATCGCGCACCAAGGCATGCGTGAAACCCGTTGTCTCGTCGGCGAAGCGACGAACAATGCCTGCCGTCGTCGCCGTATCGAGCGCCTTCGACACCTGATCAGCACTGCTCGGGGCGTGCTCCAGCACCGAGGTGTACACCTGCGCCAGCAGATCGGTATCGATTCGCTCGCCGAGAACACTGGCCGCACCGAGGATCTCGACCTCAGCAGGGTCGATGCGGTCGAGCCGCGCGAGGATCAGGCGGCGAATTCCGGGGACCGAGAGCAAGGGGTCGTCTCCGATATCCGTGCCGGATTCGATGACGAGGCGAACGAGCAGGGGAGTGCCGTCGGTGCGCTCGTGTACACGCTGTGCGAGATCGGGGGTGCGGCCGCGTTGTTCGAGCCAGTAGCGGACCTCGTGTTCGGAAAGTCCTGGTACCGGCAGGGATTGGAAGTGCGGCAGGCGTAGCCAGTCGGGTTGGTCGGCGAGCAGGGTCTCGCCCATTGGTTCGCGAGCGGTGCCAACGATGAGCACCTTGGTGCGCGGCGTTTCGGTGGCCACATGGGTGAGCAGGGCGAGCGAGGTGGGGTCGGACCAGTGCAGATCCTCGAGGACCAGCAGCAGCCCCGACGGCGCGGCGGCCGCGGTGAGGACGTCGGCGACCTCGGTGAACATGCGGAAACGCTGAGCGGCGGGCCCGCCGCCCGGTTCGGTGACGGTGTCGAGGGCGGCGGCCAGTTCGGGGAGCTCGCGGGCCGCGCGGCGCCACGGCCACAGCGGTGGCATCCCCGCGTCGTCGAGGGCGTTGCCGCGGGCGACCCGCAATCCAGCCTCGACCGCCAGCGTGGCGACACACTCGGCCAACCAGGATTTGCCGATCCCCGCCGGACCGCTGACCAGCACGAACCGGCCCGCACCCGAGGCCGCGGCCACCACCGCGGCGCGCAGGCGGGCGATCTCCTCATGCCGTCCGACGGCCGGAGTCTGCACGCCTAAGTATCGCGCGCGGACGCGAGTTCAGTACTGCGAATACGTACCGGCACTGATCCGCGCGCCACCGATCGGCGCGAAGCTTGATCTGTCCAATTCACCAGGTCAGGAGCTGAAATCATGTACGCACACCTCATTTGGTTCGACCAGCCACGCACTGCCGCCGAACTGGCCGCCGTCGACTTCGCCGGTGCCAACCGCATCGAGCCCGCCGTCGCCACCGTGCCGGGCCTGCTCGACTTCTACGAACTGCGCCGCGCCGACGGTTCCGGCGTGGTGATCGGCATCGCCGAGACCGAGGAGGCGCTGCACGCGGTGCGCGAGGCGATCCTGGCCACCGAACTGTTGCCGGGGGAGGACCCGGCCCTTCTGCCCGGACCCGACCGGGTCGAGATCTGCCCGGTGCTCACCCATCGCGACCGCGCCGCCATCTACGCCGAGGGGGCGATGTCATGAACCTGATCGTGGTGGGTGGCCGGATGCCGGTCGGCCGGTGTGTCGGCCTGGCCGTGCAAGCCGTCCTGCACTACAGGTCTGCCAGCGCGATGCCCGTGAGCGGGCTACCGATCCGGACCAGGTCGGTATCGACGCCGGTGCCGACGTGGACCAGGCGGATCGTGCCGGCGAGATCGCTCACATAGAAGCGGGAATCGAAACCGGTCACGCCGATCGCCTCGTGATAGCCGGTGGAGATGATCGTCGGGGTCCCCACCTCCGGCTGGACCTCGGCTCGGTAGAGCGCGTTGCCGTGGGGCGCGGCGCCGCGGTCGGTCCAGACGAGATCGCCGACACCGTGGAGTTCGACATCGATCGGCTCCGGCAGGTTCTCCCAGAGCAGTTCGATATCGGTGCGGGCGGCGGGATCCGCGCCGGGTGGCAGGTCCATGGGAGCGCGGAAGATCCGGCCGTCGCCGGCTTTGCGCGCGCCCTTCTGGGTCCAGTAGAGCAGGCGGCGATCGAGGTCGAGACAGATACCGACGCACCAGTTGCGGGCGATATCGGCGTCGACCTCGCCGGTGCCGGTGATCACGAGGGCGTGCAGGTCGTCACCGTTGAGGTCACAGGTGAGTACCTGCATGCCTTCGCGATCACACCAATACAGCCTTCCCGCTTCGAAATCGGCGGCGAGCTGCTTGCCGGTGGTGAAGGCGCCGATCGGGACGATCGTGGTGCGATTGCCGCCGTCGAGGTCGACCCGCTCGATGGAACCGTTGCGGGAGAAGAACTCCGGCTCGACGCCGCGCTCGGGTCGCGCGTCGGGTGTGCCCATATTGGTCCAATAGATATGGCCACGCAGTTTGTCGACGACAACACCGTCGGGAAACCGATCGAGGCCGTCGACTACCGTGCGCACCTGTTTGCCGTCCAGCGAAATAGCGTGCATAGCACCGGCTTCGAGATCCAATGCCACAATTTCGGTCATGGCTCGGCCCTACTTCGATTTCGGGTAGTCGTCATAGAAACCCGCACCGGTTTTCACGCCGAGTTTGCCCGCGTCGACATATTTCTTCAGCAGCTCGACCGGGCCCTTCGGCAGATTCGGGTTCTCCTGCTCGTAGTGCTTTTCGATATCGAGCACCACATCCAGACCCACCTGGTCCATCATCCGGAACGGACCCGCCTTCGTGCCGAAGTTGCGCGAGAACATCTCGTCGACGTCGTGCGGTGTCGATACACCCTCGTAGACCACCTCGAGCGATTCACGCTTGATGGCGGCCCAGATGCGGTTGAAGATGAAGCCGGTCGACTCCTTACGCACCAGGAACGGGTGCACGCCGTATTCCGGGAAGGTCTTCAGGACGAAGTCGAGAATTTCCTCGGACGTCTTGCCGTCCGACATCACGTCGAGCACCGTCGACTGCGGCGGCATGTAGAAGTGGGTGTTGAGCATGCGGTCGTTGGTCTTCAAGCCCTCGGTGAACAGCCGGCTCGCGTACGACGACGAGTTCGAGGCGACGATCGCATCGGCATCGGCATCGGCATCGAGCTGGGCGAAGACCTTCTTCTTCAGATCGAGGTTCTCCGGGACCGCCTCGACCACCAGCCACGCGTTCTTCACGCCGATGGCCTGATCCGGCACGTACTCGGCGGTGCCCGGCTTGCCGTTGGGCACCGTGGCGGCCACCTCGGGCAGCTGTTTCTCCACGAAGGCCACGGCCGCGTTGCCGACCTCGCCGTCGGGATCGATGATGCGGACCTCGCCGCCCCTGGTGGCGAACATCAGGGCGATCCGTCTGCCCAGCGTGCCACCGCCGATCACAGCGACCGGACGCTCGAAATGATTCTTCGGAACAATGCTCACAGCGACTCCCTTTGCACAGGCGACGGGGATGAACTCGGTGACGCATACGACAGCCTTGCCAGCCTAGCGCCGACGGCGGATCACCAGGCTGTGGGACGCACCCGCTTGCGTGACACCCCGTCACCACCGGTCAGAATGTGGTTGCCTTATCCTCACGTTCTTCACGTATTTCGCGCGTCAGCACTAGGGGGCTCTTCGATGACCACACTGGCCTCCGGACTGTTCATCGATTGGGAACAGCTGACGGGGCAGTCGAAGTTCGTCGTGGAGCTGATCAGTTTTCCGATCTTCAGCGCGCTCGCGGGCTGGCTCACCAACTGGACCGGCGTGCTGATGCTGTTCTGGCCGCTGTACTTCAAGGGCTTCCGGGTCCCGCTACTGCACGTGCTGTATCCCTACCTACCTCGGCGCGTGCAGGTGTTGCCCACGTTCTCCGGTGACGGGCGCCAGCTCGGCTTCCAGGGCTTCATCCCGGCACGCGCGGAGAAGATGGCGAGCATCTGCGTGGACTCGGCGCTGTTGCGAATCGGCAGCCCGCGCGACTTCATCCACGAACTCGACCTCGACGGGATCGGCGACTATCTCGCCGAACGGGCGCGCGATCAGGTGCAGCCGATCGTCGACGAGATCATGTCCCGGGAGAACCCCGACCTGTGGCGCTCGCTGCCACGACCGGTGAAACAGGCCATCTACCAGCGGATCGACCGGCAGTTGCCCGCGCTGTGCCGGCGCGCGTTCGAGACTCTCGGCGACAATATCGACCAGCTGCTCGACGTGAAGAACTTCGTGATCCGGTACCTGGAGAAGAACCCGGCCATCCTCAAGGACCTGACCACCACCATCGCCGCGCCCGAGCTCAAGTTCATGGCGCGGATCGGCCTGCTCGGTGCGCCGTTCGGCCTGATCCTGGCGCTGTACCTGCACGTGCACTCGAAGATCCCCTACTTCGGAGCGATCCCGGCCTGGGCGATCGTGCTGTTCGCCTCGGCCATGATCGGCGTGACGGTGAACGTGATCGCGATCAAGATGGTGTTCGAACCCGGCGATCCGCAGCCGCGCTACAAGTACCTGTGGCGCCAGGCGCTGCTGGCCAAGCGCCAGCCCCAGGCCGCCACCGACCTCGCGCACATCCTGGCCTACCAGGTGCTGACCGTGGAGAACCTGTCGGTCGAGCTCCTGGAAGGGCCGAACGGGGACAAGACCCGCCAGCTCATCGAACGGGTGGTGTCGGAGGAGATCCACAAGCAGCTCGGGGCGACCGCGTTCGTGGTGCGTGCCGCGCTCGGCAAGAAGCAGTTCGAGAATCTGGCGGTCTCCGGCGCCGGTGCCGGGGTGCTGTCGGCGCGCACGATGATCGAGGACGAACAGTTCGTGCTGGAACAGGCGAAGAAGATCGACGACTTCGCGGCGCGCAAGCTGCGGACATTGACGCCCGGCGAGTTCATGGAGATGTTCTACGCGTCGGTCGAACAGGACGCGTGGTTGCTGTATCTGCACGGTGGGGCGCTGGGTATCGGTGTCGGCGCACTCCACCTGCTGACCTTCGGTTGGTAGCTTCCAAATAACAAGCACGCGTGCTTGCATTTTTAGACGGTCGCTGCGACTCTTGGTGACGACGGCGCACCGCTACCGGGTCGCGCCATGATCGGCAAGGGAACCCATGGCTGACCTCGCAGCGCTGCTCGACGATTTCGCCGCCGAATGCGCGGATCTGGAAAACCTGGTCGCACCACTGACCCCCGAGCAGTGGAAGACGCCGACGCCCGCGCCACGCTGGGACATCGCCACCCAGATCGCCCATCTGAACTGGACCGACGAGGTGTCGGTACTGGCCGCGACCGACGCCGATGCCTTCACCGCGTTCCTCACCGAGGCCGCGTCGCGCGCGTTCACCCTCGTCGACGAAGGTGCCGAGGAAATCGCGCAGACACCACCCGCCGAGCTGTTGGTCCGCTGGCGCGCAGGCCGCGAGCAGCTCATCGCCGCACTGGCCGCCGTGCCCCCCGGCACCAAACTGCCGTGGTTCGGCCCGCCGATGAGCGCCGCGTCGATGATCTCGGCCCGCATCATGGAAACCTGGGCCCACGGCCAGGACGTAGCCGACGCCCTCGACCTGACCCGCGTCCCCACGGCCCGCCTGCGCACCGTCGCCCACATCAGCGTGCGCGCCAGGAACTACGCCTACCTGGTCAACGGCGAATCCGGCCCCACCGAAGAATTCCGAGTTGAACTCACCGCCCCCGACGGCACCCCCTGGACCTGGGGCCCCGAAGACGCCCCCCAACGCGTCACCGGCCCCGCCCTCGACTTCTGCCTCGTGGCCACCCAACGCCGCCACCGCGAAGACACCGCCCTGACCACCGAAGGCCCAGACGCCGACCACTGGCTCGGCATAGCCCAAGCCTTCGCAGGCCCTCCCGGCCCAGGCCGCGAAGCAGGCCAGTTCGCCTAACCACCGAACCCCTCCACCAGGCAATCCCCGAATCCGCCATGACCGCACTCCCAGCCCCGTACCCGCGACCCCTAGGGAGCGGCGGCCACGAAGTGGCCGGTCCGCGGCCGGGTCGCCGGTCAGGCGCCGGTGCGTAGGCGACGAAGGAGCAAGCACCGGTGCCTGACCGGCGACCCCTCAGGGCCGCGGACACGCGCGCGCCAGCGCGCCAATAAACACAGGCGAGCGCCAGTCTCAGAGCGCCATTCGTGCCGACTGCCCCGGACTTCATTGGCCGGGGGTGACCACCGTGGCAGTCGTGAATGACGCTCGCCTGCTTCCATCAGATACCCGTTACGCGGTGTGAGAAACACTTGCCCATGCGAAAACCGGCCCCGACTAGGAGTGATGCGTTCTCGTTTCGGATGTGGCTCTGATCTCACAGTGATGGAGCGGTTACTGTGCGGCCCAACACGTAACGTGGAATCAGCACGTGGCTTTCAACGATGCGGGCCCGTCCAACTCGGGTATACCCACAGCCACAGGAGGGAACCGCATCGTGACCGCACATCGGCCTGCTCAGATCGTGCGCCTGTCCGCGATCGTCGTCTCCGGGGCCGCCAGCCTCTGCCTCACCTTCGCCGCGGGCGCCTACATCGTCAATCACATGCCGGAACTCGGCCCGCCGCCCGCGCACGATCAGGCGGAACCGGCCGTGACGCCTAATCCCGGCCATCATCGACCCTTCTCCGTCGAGGACTCCGCACCACGCGCCGGCGTCGAGTTGGCCATGTCCTTCGGGGCGCCGACGCTGTCCACCGAGCGCTCGGAACCCGCCGCCACGCGCACTCCGATCACTGCCCAGCAGTCCGGAGTCGGTGCGCGACCGGACAATTCGCCGCTGGCCGGACGGGTGGGGATCGGCGGCACCTATGTCGGCGCTCAGGTGGCACCGCCGCGCAGCGACAGCGTGTCGTTCACCGTGGACACGAACCTCGTGACGGTGGCGGCGAAATACCTCGGTCTGACCGTGGATCCGGCCGCCGTCACCGCATTGCACACCGAATTCGACGCGCGCCGTGGGGAATTGGTGTTCGTGCTGTCGGACCCCGGCCTCGGCAGCCACACGCTGCGGGTCGAGGGAACGGGCACCGAACCGGCCGAGACCCCGAGCACTGCCACGGAATCGGCCGACGACCACGGCGACGCCGAGGCACCCCGGTCCTCGACCGAGGACACCCCGACTACCGTCGGCGTGTGACTTCTCGCGGCACCTCGAGCGGTGCGTACGACTTCTGCGTGGTCGGCGGCGGCATCGTCGGCGTGGCCACCGCGCACCGACTGCTGACCCAGTATCCCGATGCGAGCCTGGTCCTCATCGAGAAGGAAGCCTCGCTCGGCGCGCATCAGACCGGGCACAACAGCGGCGTCATCCACTCCGGGATCTATTACCCCCCGGACAGTTTGAAGGCACGACTGTGCCGGGCTGGTGCGCGGTGGACGAAGGAATTCGCCGCGGCCCACGACATTCCGTTCCGTGAATGCGGAAAGTTGCTGGTAGCCACCGATTCCGCCGAACACGAGCGGATGCTCGCGCTCTACGAGCGCTCGATCGCCAACGGAGTGGAGGTCGAGGCGATCGATGCGGCCGAGCTGAGGCGACGCGAACCACGGATCAGCGGCGTCGGCGCGCTGTTCGTGCCCGCCACCGGCATCATCGACTACAAGAAGATCACCGCCTCGCTCGCCGCCGAGGTCGACGCGATGGGCGGGGAGATCCTGCTCGGTACCGCTGTCGACGCGATCACCGAGAGCGTCTCAGCTGTCACGGTTTCGGGTCCGAAGGGCTCGATCACCGCGGGCACGCTGATCGTCTGCGCGGGCTTGCAAGCCGACCGGATGGCACGAAAGGCAGGGATAGACACCGATTTTCGTATCGTGCCGTTCCGCGGGGAGTACTACCGGCTCCCCGCCGAGCGCTCGGATCTGGTGCGCACGCTGATCTATCCGGTGCCCGACCCCGCGCTGCCGTTCCTCGGCGTACACCTGAGTCCCACCATCGACGGCGAACTCACCGTCGGGCCGAACGCGGTACTGGGACTGTCCAGGGAGGGCTACCGCAAGGGCAGCGTGAACCGACGCGACGCCATCGACGTGCTGAGCTTCGCCGGTGTGCGCCGGGTGGCCCGCGACCATCTCGCCACGGGGGTGCGCGAGCTCCGCAATTCGGTGTTCAAGCGCGGCTACCTCGCCGAATGCCGCAAGTACTGCCCCGAACTCACCACCGACGACCTGCTCGCTCACCGCGCGGGCATCCGGGCCCAGGCGGTGCTCCGCGACGGCACCCTGGTGCACGACTTCCTCATCGAACGCACGCCCCGCTCGATCCACGTACTCAACGCGCCCTCCCCGGCCGCCACGTCGGCGATGCCGATCGCGGAATACCTGGTCGAACAACTCTATTCCGCTAAATAAACCGGATATTTGTAGTACTTTTGGCTCCTGTACGCGTGGGCGAGGAAACCCATCCGGATCAGGGAGGGCCGATGGGCCACATCAGGTTTGCGAGTGACGTCGGCGCGACGGTAGACACCGCCTTCGCCTATACCGAGGATTTCCGCCACGGGCAGCAGTGGATGTTCGGCGTCACCGAGGTGACGCCGCTCGGCGAACCGGATCAGGGACTCGGCGCCGCTTTCGCGGTGAAAGTCCGGTTGTTCGGGGTGATTCCACTGCGATCATCGGTGGAGATCACCGAATATCGGCGCAATGCCGTTATCGGGTATACCCTGCGTGGGCGGGTATACGGAACCGTTACCCTACGCTTCGATCCACTCGGCTACGAACGGTCGGTACTGACCTCCGAAGCCGACTATCCACCACCACGCGGCATGTTCGGCCGCCTGTGCCACGGCCTCGTCGACGCGGCCGCGAAATCGGCACTGCGCCGAACGGAATCGCGGTTGCGAAGGGAGATAGAGGCATTCCACGGTACCGATCTTGTCGGCCGCATCGCCTAGGGTGGCGGTCATGATCATCGTGAGCACCGACGGGTCCTGCCTGCGCAATCCCGGTGGTGCCATCGGCTGGGCATGGGTGAATCATTCCGGGCCCGCCGACAGCGGCGGTGCCGCCAGCGGCACCAACCAGATCGCCGAGCTCCGCGGCGTGCTGGAAGCCATCCTCGCCCACCCCGGCGCCGAACCGATGCTCATCGAGAGCGACTCCCAGTACGCCATCAAGTGCGCCTCGGAATGGATCACCAGCTGGCGACGCAACGGCTGGCGCACCTCCACCGGCGGCGCGGTGAAGAACGTAGAGATCATCAAGCAGATCGACCGGGCCATCACCGGCCGCGAAGGGCCGGTGCGTTTCCGCTGGGTACGCGGGCACGTGGGCAACTACTTCAACGAAGAGGCCGACAAGCTGGCAGGCGAGGCCGCGCGGGCAGTCCGCGACAACCCGGCTCTCGGCCGCGAGGCCGCGCCCGTCGAGCAGGAACAACCGAGGCTTCGGCGCCGAGAACCCGCGGCGCCCGCCCCCACGAACACGGTCTCCACAGGGAAGTCGGTCGCAGCTGAAGCGCCGGTGGCAGGGACTCTCACCCTGTTCTAGGTGCGGTGCGACCGGAGTGGGACCGGACACGGAAACGCCGCGGGCAATGAATCTGCCCGCGGCGTTTCTGTTGGCTCAGTTCCCTGACGTGCTCAGTTCCCGGGTGTCGGGGCGGGCGCCGGTGCCGGAGCCGGTGCCGGAACCGCCTGACCGGGAGCCGTGCCGCCGCCGCCGGCCGCAGCGCCGCCGCCGTTTTTGAGCAGCGGCGAGTCCAGCTTGCTGACCAGCCACTTGTCGCCGGAGCGCTCGAGGCTCATCTCGATCGCGAACATCATCCGATCGGGCTGGGTCTGGGTGAAGTTGGTGCGGTACTGGGTCATGGTGACCATGGCCTTGACGTCGTCGGTGCTGCCCGACATGTACGCGCACTGGACGTCTTCGCCGGTCGACTTGACCTGGGCCTGCACCATGGCGCCCTTGAGCGCCTCGCTGGCATCACTGAACTCCTTGAGGTAGTCGCCGGTGGCGCCCGCCTTCATCGACGCGATATAGCCGTCGAGATCCTTGGAGTAGTCGTAGTTGGCCAAAATGGCGCCGTAATCGCAGGCTGCCTTGGTGGACTCGGCGATAGCGTCGAGCTTTTCGGCCTTGTTGTTGTTCTGCAGGAAGAACACCACACCTGCGGTGATCGCGCCGACTGCGACCACACCGGCCACACCTGCGGCGATCCAGCCCGTCGAGCTCGATGTCGCGCTCGGGGCAGCCGGAGCCGGCGCCTCGGTCACGGTCTTCGCCTCGACAGTCGGCTGATCGACCTCGGGAGTCGCCGGCGCACCCTTCACGGTGTCGTCGGTCTTCGCCAGATCGGGCTTGTCTGCCGCGGCAGCATCGGACTTGCTCTGGGCATCGTCGCTGGTCATCGAATCAATCCTGCTCTTTCCCGGCGCACATATCGCACCGATTTCCGATTGTGGTCCGTGATCCGGGCCACACGTCTTCCCCGCGAGTATGCCCGGTCAAGCTGTGAACAGCCTGGCCGGGCACCATCTCACTTGGCGGGAATAGGTGTCCGCTCCTTCGGGTCGACCCCGGGCGGCATCTGCGCGCCGTTATTGGGCACGTTGGGGCGCGGGGCATTGGCCGAACCACGGATCTGCAGGTCAGAAGTCGGGTTGGTGCAGTAATTCCACTTCGGAATGCTGCCGTCCTGAACCTCTTCGTTGCGCCGGTACTCGGTCTCGTAGTTACACGTCGGACGTGGCCAGATATCGATGATGGTGTGGAATTCGCCTTCGTGCGCCGGGGCGCCGATCGAACCGAGGCCCAGTGCCAGCGACGGGAACAGCAGTCGCAGGGCGGGCTGGCGCAACTGCGCCGCCTTGGTGATGGCCACGAAGTTGGCCGCCAGCGAGCTGATCGGATCGGCCGTCGCGTCCAGCACCGCGCCGAGGGATTCGAACTGCGCGGGCGCGTCGTCGAGCACGCCCTGCAGCTCGGCGTTGGCGTTGTTGAACTGGGTGAGCAGCGCGCCCGAATTACGGGTGAGCGTCTGCAGATCCGGCTGGGCGTTCGAGGTGGTCTCGGCGATCACCCGCAGGTTGGCGATGAGGTTCACCGTCTGCGGAAGCAGGTTGTCCAGGCCCGCGACCACCAGGCTGACGCCGTTGATCATGCTGCGCAGCTGGTCGGGACCGGCACCGAGCGCGATGTCGAGCTCGTCGAGGATCACGTCGAACTGCTTCGGATCTACCTGAGCGATCAGCGCGCTCGTGTCATCGAGCACGGCCCACACCGGAACCGGCGTCTGGATCTGCTCCGGGCTGTACTTGATCACCGCACCGTCACCGAGGAACGGGCCGACATCGCTCTTCGGACGGAAGTCGATGTACTGCTCGCCCGCCGCCGACAGCGCCGCCACCTGGATCATGGTGTCGACCGGGATCTTGAATTCCTTGTCGATCTCGGTCTTGGCGGCGATCGCCTCGCCGTCGTTGATCAGTTCGATCGAGGTGACCTTGCCGATCCGGAAACCACGCATGGTCACGTCGTTGCCCGGCTGCAGACCACCGGAGCGGTCCAGGTTCACAGTGACGTCGTACTCGGATCGCAGCGGATTGACCCGCATCACGTTGACCAGCAGGTATGTCCCGCCGAGCAACAGCACGAGTACGAGCGCGCTGTTGGCCAGCAGGATCTTGCTGCCGGCGAACTTCTTCAGCCTGCTCATCGGTGGCCTCCCACTCGGCCCTGAACGATCTGCAGCACCTGGATGAAGCTGCCGACGAAATCGTTCACATCTTTCATGTCCCAGAGCTTGCTGTTCGCCGGGTCGGTCAGCGCGCCCACATCGAGGTTGGTCAGCGTCGCGTACGGCGCCAGACCCTTACCTTGGAACGTCTGGTTCGCGCCGGGGCGGATCGCGTGCAACTGATCCATCACATAACCGAAGTCGTTACCGGTCGCGGCCAGCGCGTTCATCAGGTTGTCGAGATTGGTGAGCAGGTCGGAGAGCTGATCACCGGTGGTGTTGGAGTAGTCGCCGATGGCGGCGGTGGCCGTGGCCAGCTTGGTGAGCAGGTCACCGATCGCCTTGTTGTTCTCGGCGATCGCACCGATGGCCTGGGGCAGCGTGTCGGCCACCTGGCCGAGCTGACCCTTGTTGGCCTCGATGGTGTTGGCGAGGGTGTTGAACTCCGTCAGCACCGAGTCGACCTTGGTGCTGTTGTTGTTCAGCTCGCCGATGACACCGGTCATCTCGTAGATCAGATGGCCGAGTTCACCGCCGTGCCCGTTGAGGATCGAACCGAGTTCGGTACCGAGCCTGCTCAGGCTGGCGACGCCGCCGCCGTTGAACAGCATCGACACCGAGACCAGCAGCTCTTCCACCGTGGCGCCCGCCGAGGTGGCTTCCAGGGTGAACGTGTCACCCGCGGCCATGTCGGGCCCGCCCGCGGCGTTCTTCGGGCTGCTCAGCGCGATGAAGACGTCACCGAGGGGAGTGGCCTGGCGCAACTCCGCGGTGCTGCCCTTGGGCAGCTTGTAATCGGTGTTGATCTCCATGTCGACCATGGCCTCGAAGTTCTTGGTCGTGATCGACGACACGACGCCGACATCGGAACCACCGACCTTCACCTTGGCCTGATCGGGCAGGTTCAGGGCGTTCTCGAACTTCGCGTGCAGGGTGTAGGTCTCGCCGCCGGTGCCCGGCTTGGGCAACGGCAGATCCTCCACGGTGAAGCCACAGCCGGTCGTGATCGCGACCGTGGCCAATGCGGCTGCGGAGAGCAGCGCGCGGCGGGCCTTCATCGTCATTCGTCGGTTCATTTCGTCAGTCCGAGCAGTGCGGCGGTGAGCCCGTAGTCGGGGCCGAAGTCCTGGACGTTTCCGGTGCGGCAACCATCGGCCCGCATCTGGATCCGCTCACAGAACACGCTGATGAGCTCGCCCGAGAGCGCGGTTCCGATCAGCGCCTGCAGGCGGACGAAGCCCTTTTCCTTGTTGATGGCGCCGTCGATGTTCTGCATGAGCAGCGGCACCACGTCGACGATTTCGACCATCGCGCCCGAGTTGGCACGCAACTGGTTGGTGACCGTGGTCAAGCCCGTCAGCGAGGCGGCCAGTTCTTCCTGATGCCCGGCGAAGGTCGTCGAGGTGTTGTTCAGGAACTGATTGAGCTGGTCGAGGGTGGCCTGCAGGCCGGGCGCCTGGTCGGCGAGCAGTCCCGACATGGCGGTCACCCGGTCGCTGAAGTCGCGGACCGACTGATCGTTGTCGGCGAGCATCGTCGTGAGCTCGTTGAGCTTGATGATGATGTTGGAGATGGCGTCTTTGTTGTCGACGCCGACCTTCAACGCACCCGAGAGCGCGTCGAGGGTTTCGCGGATCTTCTGGCCGTTGCCGTTGA